>CAIRYQ010000045.1 GCA_903882875.1 uncultured Spartobacteria bacterium
ACGCCCAGTCTGATGTGCCAGCGCTCCGAGCAACATGATGGAAATTGCGACGATCCGAGAGGGATTCTTCATCTTGACTTTCTCATGGGAGTGCCAGTTCGTTGGAATTCAAGACACATGTAAACGTATACGACTACACCGCAAGCCACAGGCCGATGGTCGCCGTTCCCCTCTCCCCCCGGGCAATGGCACTAAGTTAAGGAAAGGAGTCTAACGGAAAGGCCTTCGGTCGTGGCAGGTGTGGCTTTCATTTTTTCTCCTCGCCTGGGATAGCGGCGTCCGGGACGTTGCCGAATCGGGAAACGGCGGATTGTGGCCAGGAGTTCGGCATAGAGTTTTGGAACGGGCGCGATCGTCGCGCTCATCTGAAGGATGGCGTTTTTCAGCGCGGTGAGGGCCTGCAGAAAACTGAACTCCACGGGCGTTTTGCCCGTGCCTTCTGCGGCATCGGTCATGACCCAGCGCACGAGGTTGCTGAGCAGCAGATGCGCATGCATTTCCTTGACGATGCCCGCCGGCGTGTGCGAACGCAGGCCGGTGATGTTGAGCGCGTGTTTCCATTCACGATAGATGGTTTCAATCCGCCAGCGGCGATGGTACAGACGGACCAGTTCTTCGGCGGGAAACTGAATCGGGTCGAGCAGCGAGGTCAACAGCATGGATGGGCGGAAGCCGCGAATCTCGAAATGAATCAGCCGGCAGGTCAGCACCGCCGGCAGGCCGGGAGTCTCTTTGCGGGTTTTGCACGACGTATGGAATTCGACAAGGTAATCGCCGGGTCCAAACGTGCTGATGATGCGCGAGTATTTTTTAACGACGTATTGTGCGCGCAGCAGGAAATGCGCGTTCTGAAGCGGAATGCGATGGATGGCGGCATAGGGAAAAAAAGCCGCGGTCCATCAGCACCAAATCCAGGGCTCGCAGGTTGCGGATGAGGTGTCTCAAGGCCAGATGTTCGGAGAAGCGGCGGCTGATGAACGTGAAATCGACACAGAAACCCGTGAGTACGGAACAGACGGCGATGAGCCGGCCCTGGGGCGATTTGCTTTCACCGTTCTGAGTGCGGGGGCGCGTGAAGAAGGTGACATTCGCGGGAACGTTGGGGACATCCACCTCGGAGCCGTCGAGAGCCAGCACGCGAAGTCCTTTCCACAGCATGGCCCTGCCGAAGCGCTCCTCGTACCGGGCGCAGAGCAGTTTCCATAAGCCGCGCCAGAATCGCAGCGAGAGCTTTTCGCGCGCCAGGCAGAACGCTTCCTCCGTCACCGGCTTGGGACGTACGGCAAATCCGGCCAGCAGAAACCAACCCCACGCGATGGCAAGGCCTTGTGTCATGGATGTGGTTTGGATGGCCGTCGAGCACATCAACCAGAAAACGATTTCGGGGGTCAACAACCGAACGCGAATGGGTGCGCAACCGGTCGCTGCGGCCACGGATCTGAAATCGTCGGGACGGAGAATCGAGCGAAACGGGGCCAAGCCGAACTCCAAAAAAAGACGTGCAGTCGCTCCAATTGGAGAGCCGATAGTAGACATGACTGTGTCTCCTGAATGCCGAATGGGAAGGCAGGGCTGCAACCCCGCTTTCACTAATCCATCGGCATTCGGAGACATTTTCATTTTACGATCTTAAGTTAGTGCCATTGCCTTGAGGGAGAGGGCCGACGAGACAGCTGTTCCGTCTCGCGGGGTGAGGGGTAAACGCTGATTAATCCCACGCGTCCGGATTAATCTACGGCATCCACCGCACCCATCAATCGTTACTTCCTCTCCGCGCGTTTCAAGCGCGAATAACTCAACATATTCGCCATCAATCGATACGCGCCCGGAACACCGGTGCGGAATTGATGGTGCAAAAAATAGCTCGTGTAAATGAACGCACCCTGCCCGACGTCGGCAACAAGCAGACCGCCGTCCAACGGCTTTTCGCTGGGATCGTGGCACGTCAAAAGTGCCGTGTATTCGTCCGCCCATTTCTTCGGAAAATACGCGCCGCGCTCCTGCGCCCAGCCTTCAAAATCTTTCGGCCACAACCGGCACGGTTGAAGCAGGAGCGTGTGCATCGGCTTCAAAAATGTGA
>CAIRYQ010000046.1 GCA_903882875.1 uncultured Spartobacteria bacterium
GGTGCCTATGAGTTTATACTTGATAGATGGGCCTAGATATGTATAGGCTGATTGGTCTTCTGACTTTTGTGCATACAATGTATCTTTTGCAAAAACAAAAGAACAAGTAACGATGACGGCGAGTAATATTTTTCTCATTTCCTTAACTGGTTTTTAGTGAGTAATGCGTTTGATGATATGAAGTTGTTTAACTGCTAGGAATTTGCTTTCGCGCCCGCCGCACCGGAGACGGTCAGAACGTGGACGGGCGTTGGGGAGTGAGGGGGTCTGGCGCGTTCGCCCTTCAGCTTCATGGTGACGTTGCCGTTGATCATCGCGGATTCCATTTTCTGCTCGATGATGATGTCTGCACGCGCGAACACGGCAGCGACGAAGAGCGGGACGAGGCGTAGGATGAGCTTCATAGAGGCTGCACGCTGCCCTGAACGGCGGCGCGGTGGAAGGGAAAAAGCACGACGGTGCGCAAAAAGGATTGAAAGCGGATGCTTGGATGTGTTACCCGACTGCCATGAAATACACACCTCTCATGCCCGCCCTGCTCGCCGCAGCCGTCGCGCTCTCGGCATTTGCCGGTCAAAAAATAGCAGACAAGCCCGAGCCCGCCGACGACTCGCTGCCCGCGGGCACGTTCACCTTGGGTGGAAAATTCAGCAACCACATCGAGAGCGGGTTTCTCGACGCGACGGTGCCCTTTGCGCAGGCGGGAAATGTCACACTTTTCGGCGATCTGCGTGCGACGTGGGACGACAACCACCAGCTCCTCCTCAGCACCGGCCTCGGCGCGCGCTACCTCGTGCCCGGTCACGATATCATCATCGGCGGCAATGTGTACTACGACTACATTGACTCGCAGTACAACAACCACTTCGACCAGCTCGGCCTCGGCGCGGAGCTGCTCACGCGCTGGTTCGACGCGCGGTTCAACTGGTACCACCCCGACAACGGCGTCCACCCCGCCGTCTTCGGCCCCGGCTTCCTCGTGAATGAAAGCGCGCTCGAGGGATTTAACGTCGAGGCGGGCTTCCTCATTCCCGGCCTCGACAAATACGTCGAGGCGCGCCTCTTCGCCGGCTACTACCAGTATTACAGCCGCGTCGCCCCGAAATTCGAGGGATGGAAGGCGCGCGCGGAAATCCGCTGGACCCCGGCGATCATCACGGATCTCGAATACTGGGGCGGCAACACCGGCAAGGCCAATGCCGTCAACGGCGGCAACTGGATCGCCAGCGTGCGCGTGAGCCTGCCCTTTGATATCGGCAATCTTTTCGCCGGAAAAAATCCGTTCGCCGGCACGGGCGACGCCCTCAAATTCGGCAAGCGCCGCGAATTCCGCGAGCGTCTCGGCGAGCAGGTCTGGCGCTCGCACCGCGAGCAGACCGTCATCACCCCAGGGAACGGCGGAGGAGGCTCATCCACGTCCGGTGCCGGCACACAATCGCAGAACCCGGTCTCGGGTACCACTCCTGTCCCGACACCGAGGTCACCGTCGCCGCCGCCTTCGCCGCTTAGTTAGCAGGGCAAAACCCTATAAGCCCTACAGCCGAAACCGAGATCGGCGCCGCATCAGCAAACGCCATTTCCCGAATGGCATTTCGCGCCCACACATCGGAGCGATTGTACAAGTGCGATCTCGTAAGGCTGCGTCCGTGTCCTGTTGGAACACAGAAGACTCGTGAAAAACGGGCGGACGGATTTCGGTCAGCTCAAAATTCTCAGACCACGCCACCATGTACGGTGCGCGCAAGCTCATCGAGCAGTGCAAAGAGCAGCGCACCCGCCGCCTCGCTCTCCGGCGGCGGCGCGACGAGTTGCTCGCGCGACTGGATGAACGGTGCGGTGCCCGCCTCATCGAGCGAGGCATGCACCAGA
>CAIRYQ010000047.1 GCA_903882875.1 uncultured Spartobacteria bacterium
ACCATCACCACCGACAACGGCCCTGAATCGAGCGGAGCGAGATGCCAAAAGGCGTGAGCCTTTTGCCCGGAGGGCAGCACCGGAGGGTGCTGGCAATTCACAGGCAAAGCCATCCACCTGTCGGGACTTTGCCCGTTGTTCCCATCCTTGTACCCAGCACTGAAGTGCTGGGCTATTATCAAGGCCCTCGCAGAGCCTGTCTGTGCCAGGCAACCGGATAAGCAGAGAATAAGCGGCTTGCCCGAGACGGAATAAGCCGAGGACCCGAGGCAGGCTTCGTGGTGGAGGGGGAATGAGGAGCGCGCGCTCAATGCTGTAAGTGCTGCAATCTCTCGATTCTGCCTCCTCACTTCCACGGGCCACGCCCATCACAGATCCTCTGCGTCCCCGGGGCATGCACCGCTGCCCGGTGGCTTTGCTCTCCGGCCTCGGATAACTCTCCTCAATCCCGCTGTGGCGGATAAGCTTCAGATGCCCGCCGCAGAATTCAGAATCATTTCGTTGCGCTCGATTCAAGCACGACAGCATCCGTCACCTTCTTATCACCAGCGCGTGTGGGGCGTGGTGCCTGGGCGGCCTTTTACTTTTCGGCATCCGCGGAATGTGGAGCCCGCGACCTTGCAAGACGTGCTGCTTCGACCGCTTTTTCGGTTTCTGCATCGCGCGCGGCCTTTGCATCGCGAGCGGCTTTCGCCTCCGTCGCAATTTCGCGTTCATGGGCGGTCTTCTCTGAAGTCTGTCTGGCACGCTCGATGAGCGACCGTTCTTCCGGGAACATTTTCCAATCGCGGGCCATGTCGAAAAATTCAGCCGCCTTCGCCCCCTCTCCCGCAGCGGTGAGGAAGATCGCGTGGTAGAGCGCGGTCTGCGGTTCCTTCAGTTCCTCTGCCAAGAGGCCGGAAGTCAGAGCCGCCGCCTCGGCGATTTTGCCCTGTAGGAAGAGCGAGAGCCCGCGCGTCCTCACCACGGCGACATCGTGGGGATTTTCCTGGATGAGCCTTTCCGCATCGCGGTGCGGATTGCCCACGCCCGAGCGGGAGAGCAGGGAAAAGAATGCGTAGTTGTTGCGAAATACGACGGACTTCGTGTCTGCCTTCGCAAGGATTCCCGCCAAAGTCTGCAACTGCGAGGCGTCCCGGTTTTCGAACGCTATCGCCCACAGCGCATCCAGCATCCACCGCGGGCAACTCGGGGCGGCCGCCATGCTCCAAATCACCTCCTGCGCCTGCTGCGTCCAGCCCCAGGCGATTGCAAGGCGAACCATCTTTTCAAGCCTGTCGCTTGATCCGCCCTGACTGCGGGCTGCAGCGATGCCATCCTTCCACTCCTTTGCGGATTCCTCAGCTTCACCCAGCTTTTCCAGCGCCCTGGCGCGAAACGCCCTGCGCAGGTAATCCGTCTCACCCCATGAATGTTCGTCCACGTAATCCCCAAGGCGCTTCCATTCCAAAGTCCGGCAATAGGCATCCGCCACAGCCACACAGACCGGCGGCTCACTGATGGCATCCGTCGGCAGGGTGCGCGCCCACTCCGACACCATCAGCGCCAGATCGTGCTGATTCATCCACATGAAAAGAAGATAGAGATCCGCAGGATTCGAGATCGCTTGGGTCCGCAATTCAGTGAGATATCCGGTCGCCTCGCCGGCCCTCATTTCCCGGAGCGCGGAAAGACGCGCAAGCTTGTCCACGAAAATCGCACGGGGATCTGCCACGACCGCATCCAGATATTCCAACGCCTTCCCAAAATCCTTGTATCTCATCGCGTCGCCCAGCAAGGCGCGCAGTGCCTCCAGTCCCTTCGCAGGATTCTTCCTAAATTCTCTCAGGCTTCCCACCGCCTCATCATGCGATGCCGCGCTCTTGGAATTCAGACGGAGGATCGCAAGCCGCAGACGGAAGTCGTCATTCCCAGGGGCCAGCCGGACCGCCTGAGCCCAGTGTCGCTCCGCGGCGGCAGCGTCACCCCTGGCCGTCGCGACCGCGGCTGCTGTGGCATGGTACTCAGCATCATCGTTTGGCTCGGGCTTCAGTATCGCGAGAATCCGCTCTGCCGCATTGATATCCCCGGCCTTCAGCGAATCGGACGCCCACGCCGTGACGTTATCCCGGTCGCCCGGCTGGATCGAGTCGAGCTGGCTCCTCCATGTCGCTGCAAAGGAATCCATGCCTGCCCCTTCGAGCGCCTTCGCCATGACCCGCACCGCCGCAGGGGACATCGGGTTCGCATTGAGGGCCATCTTTGCCTGAAGCACCGCATGGCGGAAATCCCCCGCCGCGATGGCCTGTTCAGCCTTCACGACCTTCCTATCGGAATCCCATCGCGCATATCGGGACTTCAGTTTCGACCAGCCAAAGAAGGCGGATGCCGCCATAATGAGAACCGTCCACATCAGCCAATGTGAATACCACCGTTTAGATTTGGGAATGTTCCAGGCCATTTGTCGGATTGGTGAATGTTTGAGATAAGATGCGGCGGGACGCATGAACTGCGTCGCAAGATGAAACCCCAGTGTTGCGACGCAAATGACGATATGAAGTCACTAAGGTGACATTCGTGGGACTTTTCCATCCTCCCCAAGATCACTTGGAGAGACAGTTCGGGCAAACGGCACAGAATTGAACCCACCTATGCGGCGCAATCGGGTTTCTCATCGGTCCACGCTATTTTCCAAAAACCCAAAATAAAACTCCAGAGACTTCAGGTCAACGGCTCCGCATTCCTAAAAAGAGTCCCGCGTGAGACATTAGACTGTTAGTTGTTACAAGTGTCGTCATTTCGTCATGTATCGGATATTGCCGCCGCTTCGGTGCCGTTATTCGGCTGGCTCATTACATGATATTCAAATGCCTGCACTGCCTCTGCTTGCAGCGTATTTTTGCAACCGGGACGCAAATGTTTGCAGCAAGTCGCATCCGCAAGCTACCCGGTTCCATCCGTCAATTCCCGACACAGAAATGTTACGTCCCATTTCTTGTCGCTGGTGACACGGCATATTCAAATAGGCTCGTCCGCAGGCACCGCCTGAACAACCGCGAACGGCAGCAATCCGTCACGGCATCGGGCCAACACCAACCAACAAAACCAATACAGACGACAGACTGCCACGCTTTCCGCCGAAACGACCGTATTCATCATCACACCAATCAACCATGAAAACCAACACCATCCTTAGCAAAACCATCGCACCCGCCGTGGCGATTCTCCTTTGTGGAGCGGCACTCCACGCACAAACTGCCACTTTCGTCAATACTGGCACCACTGCCGACGGCGCAGGCGAACTCTTCGTCGCCTTTCATGCCACCGCCAACCAAGGCGTCGGCGAGAGCATCGTGATCGATCTCGGCGCTGTCAGCACTTATGCAGCCGTGCCCATCGGCGGAACACTGAATTTCTCGGCGGCTCCCGGCCACAATGTGGGCAGCGACTTGTCCACTGCCTTCGGTTCCACTTGGTACAACCGGACGGATTTGCTTTGGAGCGCGGTTTCCGGAGTGCAGAGTACCGTCCCCAGCACCAGCACCGATTTCACGAGCACCCTTTATGGCAGTGTTGCCAATCCGACCTATAATTCCGGGGTTGGTCCTTCCGGGACGGCATGGAACCGGAGCACGAACGGCACCCAGAATCCCATCGCCCAGAACATCGTCCAAAATATGGCGACTGGCACCGGCGGGTTCACTTCCGCGCCGCAGGGAGCAACCTCGAACATCGCCGTCGAGTCTTCATCGCTTGGAAATAATTACGCCACATGGATGCCCGGAGGCGCCAATGTCAGCGGTTCCGGCAATACCCCCTTCAAAGGTTTCGGCGCGACCGGCTTTGAGCAGACGTTCGGATCGACGACACTCCCCTCCGGCGTGGAAGGCGCGCTCGACGTGTTCCGCATGGATCGCAGCAATGCCACGGATCCCGAGGCATCTCCGACCACCGGAACCGGCCCCGGCAGCTACCAGTTCACGCTCACGATCGATGTCAATGGCAACATCAGCGGTGCCGTGCTCCCCGTCCCGGAGCCGGCCAGCATCTGCCTCTTGGTGACCGGCGGCCTTCTTTTTCTGGTTTCACGCCGCCGCGGCACCGGTGCCTCCACGGCAACCGTTGGCTAAATCCGGCCGTGACGGGAAAGAACGTCAGCAAATCCACATATCTGCCTCATTTTCGACGCAATAACGTTGCACTACACACCTTGGCTTGAACCCGGTCCTTGCCTATCACTCGTCCCGCCAGTCAGACAACCAATCCAATCAGTCGCTTCACACACAAAAAAACAACCAAGACCCAGCCCTCCCATAACAACCCGAAACAATAGCAGAACAAACAAACACCACATGAAAAAACAAACCATCCTCAGCAAGTCGATCGCCGCAATGGCTTCGCTTGCCCTCTGTGCGACCGTGGCCCACGCCGCGTCGCTCCAAAACGGCAGCACCACCGGTGCTGGCGAACTGTTCGTCGGCTTCACCGCCACCGGCGGCACCGGTGCCGGAAAATCCGTCGTCATTGACCTCGGAAACGCGCTGGCCTTCTCCAACTCGCCCACCGGCACAACCCTGAGCCTGGGCCAGTATGGCGCGGACCTCGTGAGCACGTTCGGTTCCACCTGGTACACGCGCACGGATCTCTCCTGGGGAGCGGTCGCAGCCGTGGGCAGTTCCGTGCCGAGTAACATCGCCACCGACCCGACAAACACCATCTACGGCAGCCAGGCGGTTTCGGCCTTCAACCCGGCCGCGGCACCGAGCACGACGGCGTTCAACCGCGCCACCAACGGCACCCAGGCACCTGTCGCCCAGCGTATCCTCCAAAACATGGCCACCGGAACCGGCGGCTTCAGCCAATCGGCAACGGGCAGCAGTGCAAGCAATGTCGCCATCGAGGCGGCTGGCAGCACCCAGAACTGGCAATCGTGGATGGTCGGCGGCAGCAACGTTTCCGGTCTCGGAAACACACCGTTCGGCGGATTCACAAGCGAGGCAAACTTCGCGCAGTCCTTCAGCTCCACCGCAGTCGGTGCAGCAGCCGGTTCCGATGCAGTCGGCGCGCTTGATGTGTACCGCATGGTTCGCTCCAATGCCACGGATTCCGAGGCATCTCCGACCACCGGCACCGGTGCCGGCAGCTACCAGTTCAGCTTGGCCGTTGACAGTGCCGGCATCGTCACGCTCGGCGTGGACTCGGTTCCGGTCCCGGAACCCGCGAGCTTCGGTGCGCTCACCTCGGCCGCACTCCTCGGCATCGGGATGATCCGCCGCAAGCGCGGTGCCCGCGCCTAATCCGTCTCCAACAGAACAACAAAAGACCCTGTAACAACCAGTAACACCAATCCAAACAAATACATGAACACTCGCAAAATCCTCGCAACCGGCATTCTTGCCGCTGCCTCGCTGGTCACCACCGCCTCGGCGGTGACGACCGTTTACATCTCCGGCTCCACGGCCTTCCGTACCGCCGCGTCCAATGCTATCACCGCCGTTGTCGGTTCCACGCCAGTGGCAGTTGACAGCTCCGTCACCCTCGCCGCCTATCAGGGCGCAAATGCGCAGACCTGGAGCAACGCCAGCTACTTCGTCCAGACCTCCTGGTCGGGTTCGGCCCAAGGCGTTCAGGGCGTGTCGAACCGTGTCACCGCCCGCTTCCTCCCGGCGGCGGCGACCAGCAACACGGCGGCGGATCCGCGCAACACCTCGAATCCTGCGGATACGCATATTCCGGACATCTGCTTCGCGGACTGCCAGCAGTCCTCGACCAACTTCACCGCGAACTCCCTCGCGACGAACAGCAAAGTCGGCGTCGTGACCTTCATCTTTGCCGCCAGCAATGGTTTCCCGACCGGCCAAAGCATGACCAAGCAGGCATTCGAATATACCTTCACCGGCCTGGGCTACGTCCCGCTCTCCACCTACAATGGCAACGCCACGCAAGCGGACGCTGCACACAGCATTGTTTACGCCACGGGCCGCGACCCCGATTCGGGCACCCGTATCACCACTCTCGCCGAGATCGGCCACGGTGTCGCAAACGCTGTGACGCAATGGCATCCGGTCATCAACGGTTCCCATCAAGTCACCTCGCTGGCCACCTATCCGGGAACTGCGACGATCAACGGGTACACCTACACCTCGGGAACGGGTGAGAGCTCGGGAAGCACCCTCCGTGCATTCCTGACGAGCACGCTCACCGCCGCATCCACGGGTGGCCTGCCGAACGGCGAGGCCGGCCCTTCCTACTTCGTGACTTCCCTCGGCATGAGCGACTACCCGAAAGTGGTCACCGGTGCGGTGTTTGACACGGGGTTGACCGGCAGCGACGCCACCGGCCTCCCGGCGGTGCCGCTCAACTTCAATGGCGTGCCCTTCAGCATCGCCAACATCGAGAATGGCAGCTACACCTTCTGGGGTTATGAGTACGCTGGCATCAGCACCCAGTCCGCCGCCAGCACCTACCAAAGCGGTGCTGTCAACACGTTCTACACCAGCTTGGTGTCCAATATCCAGGGTACAGCCACGTCATCCCTGTCTGGCAATGTTAAGGAATCCGACATGCAGGTGACGCGTGGCTCAGACGGCGGCCCGATCACGAGCAAGAACCTCTAAGCCTTTTCTCCCAGGGTGCAGCCACCTTTGGGGGAACTGAAGTTTAGCTCTTGCAGGCAAAGACCAGTGCGGGCGGCAACGCCCGCACTGGTTCTTTCTTGGAAAAGCATCCGTAACACGTTATTTCCCGAACCGGCAATTCCATTCCATGAAAGCGACCAAGATTCCCCGTAGGCTTCTTATCAGTGCGGTGCTGTTCAGCCTGCCCGTGGTGATTGTATCGTGGTGGGTGTTGGCAACCGAAGGTTCCGATGCCCCTGCCGTGAGGGAAAATTTGCCAAACGAACCCATATTGAGGAAGTCCGCCCACGGCAGCGGGAGCCAGCCTGCCGATTCCGCAAGCAGCCGGGACGCATCTTCCGAGGTTCAAGAATTTCAAGACTATGCCGCCGAGCTGCGCACCAAGGGCCTGCCGGAGAACACCGTCCGGGAACTGGTCGCAAGCCGCATCACCGCCGCATACCAGACCCGGCGGGCGGCTCTTCGCTCCAAAAATCCGCACGGAGACGGTGCGGCTCTCCAATATGAAATCAACCGCCTGAACAGCGAACAGGGAGCCCTCATTGCACGGCTCGTCGGCTCCGAGGAAAAACAGGATGGACCGGCTCCACTGCAGGGATCCGTGAACGGGACTCCTGAAGATGCGGGCGGCAAGGCACCGATCATGCCTGCCGTGATGGCCAGCACCCCGCCTGCAACCCTGCGTGATGAAACCCATCTCGCAGAATGGGAAAAGCTGAGGAATGACTTTGTGCAGGCCATCGGCGGCCCGAATCAGGATCCGTCAAACCCTGATTACCGCCAGCGATGGATCGAAGCACAGAGCCAGGCGGACCAGCGATTCCGTTTCCTATACGGAGACTACGCCTACGTGGCCCTCCAGTTGCAGGCCCAGCGCGAGGCACAGGCACAGCAGCAGGCCCAGCCACAACGATAGACACAATGGGGCCGGTGATGGCTCAAGTTTGAACATCTCCGGCCAAACCGGGTGGAGGTTTTGCGGCATTCTCTCCACATCGCTGTCGTAGCCGTCCCGCCATGCCAGGCAGTCGTGGACGCAAAATAAGGAGCGCGCGCATGCGCGCGCGAGGGACCTGCACTCAGGGCGATTCCCGACATGCAAGGATGATCCCCGTTTCAAATTTGAGCCATGAACCTCAATCCAGCGATGCAGAGTCCACAGAACACACGAAAGGACACGGAAGGAGAGCATTTGAAAAAACGGCGCGTTCACCCTTTGGGTGAGCAGAGCGATACGAGCGGATGATTCGCACTTCCGTGTGTTCCCCGGACTCCATTCCGGTTTTAGGATGAATCCAACAACATCCTGGAGACTTCATCCCGAACCGGGCGCCTGAACTTCTTCATCCGTGTCAAAGCCAGACTCCAAAACAGAGAACTGCTTCCGCCTGCACATCGGAGGCACCGAACGTCGTGATGGCTGGAAAATTCTGGACGTCCAACCCAGCCCCCTCGTGGACATCGTCGGTGATTGCTCGGAGCTTTCGGAATTTGCCGATGAATCCGTTGATGAAGTCTGTGCTTCCCATGTGTACGAGCACCTTGGATTTCACTTCAGCGCGCAGGGTCGAATCGTTCCGGCTTTTCCAGGATTGCAGCACCATAAAGTTCGGAGGCCAGCCGATCAGCCTCAATTTGGAGGCGACGAAATGACCGTCTGCGGGGGGATTTTACTTTTCGCACCACGCCTGCCACATTTGGCGGTACGCAGATTCCACGTCGCGCGCAAAGCGCGGAGCGTCCATGAGCGGGGATTGCGCCATACGTTCACGCAGGGTGCTGCGCAGTTGGGCGAGGCGCGTAAGGTCGCCGGCCAGTTCCGTCGTGATCCGCACATACTCCTCTTGCGAAGCGGCCACAAGTTCCGGCAGGCCGACATTGCACAGCAGGCTCACGCCCACACGGGAGACGTGCGTTTTTCCCGCCTGGGCAATCACCGGCACTCCCATCCACAATGACTCGCAGGTTGTCGTGGTGCCGTGGTAGGGATGGCTGTCCAGCGCGATGTCCACCCGCCCGTAGGCAGCAAGATGGTTCGCCATCCCGGAAACATGGCCCATGAGTTCCACGCGTTCCGGCGCAATGCCGGTGCCTTCCAGCACGGCCCGCACACGCTGCTGCACAGATGGATCACGCAGCGCGCCGTTCTTAAGAAGCAGCCGCGAACCCGGCACGCTATGCAGTATCCGCGACCAGAGCTCCAGAAGCGGTCCGTTAATCTTCGGCATGGCATTGAAGCACCCAAATGTGATGCGGCCTGCTTCGAGCACCGGCGGCGCACCCACTGGAGGTGCGTCTTCGGGAGGCCGGTAGCACCAAGCGCACCCGCGAAGCCGGATCAGCCGCTCGGTGTGCAGATTCTCGGTGGTTCCCGGCGGGTCGGCAAATGCGTCGGTCAGCCGACAGTCCATCGTCTCCAGCCCGGTCGTGTTCGGATAGCCCAGCCAGCTCACCTGCACCGGGGCCGGTTTGCGGGCGAAGACCAGAAGCCGGTTGCGATCCGTGTGCCCGGCCAGATCCACGAGGATGTCAATGCCGTCTTCCCTCACCAGTCCGGCGACCCTCGAATCCACCATGCCGGTGATCCTCCGCCATTTCCCGGCATACTTTTCCAAGCGGGCCGTTATGGCGTCAGGGTTGGTTATGTCCGCATAGCAGTACACCTCCACCTCTGCCGGGGCGTGGTTCGCAAGCAGGCCTTCGACAAAGAAAGCAACCGGGTGGGTCTCGAAGTCCGGCGAAACATAGCCGACGCGCAGGCGGCGAGCCGTGCTGCGCTCATTGCGGTGGGGCTCGATGAACTTCCGCAACGGCTCCGCGTGCTGCGCGGCCCATTGGCGGTGCTCCCTGAGGATGGCCTGGGCATCCCAGCAGGACTGGTAGTTCAGAAAAAAAACGAGACTGCTGTGGGCCTCAATAAAATCGGGTTTGAGTGAGATGGCCTGACGGCAGGCGGCGATGGCTTCCTCGGGCTCGCCTTTGTCCTTGAGGGCATTGCCGAGATTGCCGAAGGTTTCGGCAATATCCGGCTGGATCCGGATCGCCTCCTGATACGCAACGACGGCCTCTTCCAGACGGCCGAGTGCCTTCAGCACGATGCCCATGTTGGCAAGAGCCTTCGGGTAGTCGCGCTTTAACGCAATCGCACGCCCGTAGGCGACGAGCGCCTCCTCCCTGCGCTTCAGTTTGTCGAGCGAAATGCCAAGGTTGCAATGGAAGACGGCGGCCTGGGGATTGATGGTGATCGCCTGCCGGATCAGTTCCACCGCATCGTCATGATGGCCGACATGCTGGGCGATCAGTCCGAGCAGGTGCAGCGCGTCGGCCTGCTGTGGATCAACCGCGAGCACCTGCCGGTAAATTGCTTCGGCTTCCGCCAGTCGGCCCGACTGGTGGTGCGCCAGCGCCGTCTTAAGCGCCTGCGAAATGTGCATGGCTGGTTTTCGACTCCGCTAACGCTTGGATCTCACGACGCACATCAGCGACGACGGATTCCCAGTCACCTGCCTTTCGCTGCCGGAACAGACGCATCGTCGGGTACCACGGACTATCGGATCTGTCGCGCTGCCAGCGCCAGTCCGGAGCAGCCGCGTGCAGCGTCCACACGGGCTTGCCCAGCGCCCCAGTGAGATGGGCGACGGAGGTGTCCACGGCGATGACCAAATCAAGCGATGAGACGAGGGCAGCCGTATCTGCGAATTCTTTCAAATTCACCGTCCAGTCAATGATGTTCATCCCTGCGGGAGGTGCTCCGGCCTCCGAGTCAGACCCGCCTTTTTGCAAGGAGAAATAACGGACAGACGGAATTCCGGTGAGCGGCGCGAGCCTGGCAAGTTTCAGAGATCGTCTTCGATCATGTGCATGTTTCGGGCTGCCCGCCCATGCTAGGCCGACCGTGAGCGTCCGTGCCGCCAGACCCAGCTCGGATTCGATACGATCCCTCCAGGCTCTGGCCTGCGAAGCCTCGGCGTGCAGGTAAGGCACATCGGCGGGAATGGTGGCCAGTTCGGTCCCAAAGATTCTTGGCAGGCTCAACAGCGGACAATGAAAGTCAAAAAAAGGTAGCGGCTCTCCCCTTTTCACCACGGTGACCGCATCGCTGATCGTCTGGAAAAGACGCCAGATCTCCGGCTGGCATTCGAGGATGATATTTCCTCCCTGCTTCAGCACGAGTGACACGTACCGGACGAACTGAATGGCATCGCCAAGCCCCTGTTCGGCGTGGAGCAGGATCGTGCGTCCCTCCAGCGGACTTCCATCCCAGAGCGGCTGCACGAAGTCCCGCTTGAACGAGGTGAAATCCTTCCACTTCCAGCGCCATTCGTATTCCTCCCAGCCTTCGCGAAACTCCCCGCGCATCAAAAGGGCGTGAGCCAGACCGACGTGGGCTTCCGCGTTCCCGTTATCGAGGGCGATGAAGTGACGGCAGGCAGCCATGGCGGGCTCCAAGTGCCCCTGCGCCGCCCGCTCGGCCGCCAGATTGAGCCGGGCACCCATGAAGTCCGCCTTCAGCGCGATTGCACGTTCATAAGAGGCAACCGCTTCGTCCAACAGCCCGGCATACGAAAGGGCCACACCGAGGTGATTGTGGGCTTCGGCGTAACCGGGCTTGTGCTCAATCGCGCGGCGATAGCAGGCAATCGCTTCCTCGAACAGGCCCTTTCCGCACAGGATCATACCGAGGCCATTATGGGCCTCGGCATAGTCAGGTTCTAGCCGGATCGCATCGCGATAGGCCGTGATCGCGTCGTCGGGTCGTCCCGCCTGAACGAGCGCAACCCCGAGGTTGTGGTGCGCCTCGGCAAAGTCCGGCTTGAACTCGATCGCACATTCGTGAGCCGCGATGGCTTCGTCCAGTCGGCCAAGGGCCCGAAGCGTCACCCCCATGTTCGTGAGCGCCTTGGGGTATTCCGGCTTCAATGCGACGGCACGTTCGTACGCGGCAAGCGCCTCATCCACGCGTTCGAGGCCATCAAGCGCGATGCCAAGGTTGCAGTAATAGACAGCAGCCCTGGGCGACGCTGAGATGGCCTGGCCGATGAGAGTGACGGCCTCCTCATATCTGGCCTGCTGTTGTGCAATCACCCCGAGGAGATGGAGCGCATCTGCATTTTTCGGCTGCGCCTCGATCACCTTCCGGTAAAGCGATTCGGCCTCCTGCAGCCGGCCACTTTGGTGGTGCTTGAGAGCCAGTTCGAGTGCAGCTTTGCCAGTCATTTCGAGCCGGTCGCTGACATCTCACACCACTTCCGCCACATGGAACGATACGCGCTTTCCATATTGCGTGCAAAGCCTGGAAAATCCGAAAGCGGTGATGCCAGCAGGCGTCGGCGAATGGTGGAACGCAGCACGCCGAGCCGCGGGAGATCGTGCGCCAGACTGGAACAAATGCCGGTGAACTCCTCCTCGCTGCCCGTTGCAAGTTCGGGAAGACCCGCAGTCGAAAGCAGGCCCAGTCCCGCACGGCCGGCGGCGGTGTTTCCAGCGAGGCTCACCACCGGCACTCCCATCCACAGTGCGTCGCAGGTCGTGGTGATTCCGTTGTAAGGGAGCGGATCGAGCGCGATGTCTATCTGGTCGTAGAGGCGCAGATATTCCTCCCGGGGGCAACTTTCGGCAAACTCAATGCGCGAGCCCTCCACACCCATTCGCTCCAGAGTCCGGCATAGGCTGTCGCGATGCCCGCCTCTGGCCGCCATGAGCAGCAGCCGCGAACCGGGCACCGCGCCGAGCACGCGCGCCCAGATGCGCAGAGTCTCGTGGTTGTTCTTGCAGAAATTATTCAGGCTGCCGAAGCGGATGAATCGCCCCCAATGCGCGGTTTGGACCGGTGAGGGCGGAATATCACACAGCGGATCATAGCAGCACCAGGAGTCCGGCAATCGAATGCTTTCCTCCGAATACCCCTCGGTGCTTCCGCCAGGCGGATCCATGAACGAATCGGTGATTCGGTAGTCCATTTCCCTCAGTCCGGTCGATCCCGGATAAGCCAGCCATGTCACCTGCACCGGCGCGGGCTTCCGGGCAAACACGGGCAGCCGCACGCCACCGCCCATGTGCATCGTCAGATCCACGAGGATGTCCATGCCGTCATGCCTGATCTTTTCCGCAAGCGCCTCGTTGTCCATTTCGAGCACATCATGCCAGGCGCTCACGCTGCGCCGCAGACGCTCGGTGGTGTCATCCGGCCGCCGGACGCTGGCGTATGCATGAATCTCGAACTGAAGGTGATTATGCGCCTCGAATAGCGGAACAACAAAATAGGACTCCGCCTGCCCCCAGAAATCTGGCGAAACATAGCCGACACGCAGACGGCGGTCGGGGTCGCGTTCGTTATTGTGGGGCCGGTGAAATGAACGAAGCGGAGCCGCAAACTTCCCGTTCCATCGCTCGTGTTCCTCCCGGATGGTGATCGCAGTCTTGGCAGGGTGAAAGTGCAGGGAGTAAATCAGATTGCTATGGAAGCTGGCATCATTCGGAACAATGGCGATCGCCCTCTGGTAAGATTCGACCGCTTCCTCAATCTGCGCCATTCCATTTAGCGCGATTCCAAGATTATTATGCGGCTCGGCAAAGTCGGGTTTCAACTCAGTCGCCCGCCGGTAGGCGGCAACAGCATCGTGAGGCAATTGCTTTTTGGCCAACGCAATTCCTAAACCGTTATAAGCTTCGGCAGAACCCGGCTGAAGCTGGATCGCCCGCCGGCAGGCTGTGACAGCCTCGTCGAACCGTCCCAAGTCCGTCAATACGTTGCCCAAAGTCCGATAGGTCTCGGCCGAGCCCGGCTGGATCCGGATCGCACGCTGGCAAGCGATGACGGCTTCATCCAGTCGGCCCATGCCTGTCAACACAATGGCCAATGTGTTCATGGCTTTGGCGTAGTCCGGCTTGAGAGCCAGCGCCCTGTTGCATGCGCTCAACGCCTCCTCCTTCCTGCCGAGGCCGTCGAGCGCTATTCCAAGGTTACAGTGATAGACGGCGGATTGGGGCGAAATGGCAATCGCCCGCCGGATAAGATCCACCGACTCCTCACAACGGCGTTGCTGCTGGGCGACCACCCCGAGCAAATGGAGTGCGTCGGCTCTTTTCGGTTCCGCCTCCAGCACCTCGCGATAAAGGCCTGCGGCCTCCATCAGGCGACCATTCTGGTGGTGCTTCAGCGCCAGTTCGATCGCTTGTTGAGGATTCATTAAATGCGCAATACGGGGTGCGGCTCACAACAGCCAGAGTTCAGGGCTTTGCAACACCGGGCAGGAGGCCGGGAACGAGCGGCAGCGGCTTCGAAGGCGGAGCTTTCAGACCCTTTCTTGCGCGGTATTCGGCTACTTTCTTATCACCTTCCTGGACTTGTTCCCTAGTCATCCCACGAATATATTCTGCGAGAAAATTTGCCCCGGTTGGCTCATCCGCGTCCGCGGCCAGTTTCAACCACATATATGCAGTGACGGGATCCCGATCCGTACCGTTGCCAAGAGCAATCGCGTGGCCGGCACTGGCCTGGGCTTTGGCGTGGCCTTGTTCGGCAGCCTTGAGAAACCAAAGCAGCGCAAGGCCTGCGCTATGAAATGCTCCCCAGCCCTTTTCATGCAGAACTCCCATCGCATTTTGAGCGTCCGCATTTCCTTGTTTGCCTGCCACGGTGAGCCATTTCGCCGCAAGCGCATAGTCCTGAACCACACCTCCATCGCCCCAATAGTAAATAAAACCCAATTGCGTCTGTGCTCGGACAATCCCTTGTTCGGCTGCTTTCCCAAGCCATTTCGCCCCTTCCAGAACATCTTTTGGGACTCCATCACCTTTGGCAAGAATGTAACCTAGGCTGTCCTGCGATTTCGCGACGCCCTGTTCGGCGGCCTTGCGCAGCCATTTCAATCCTTCGGCGGGATCCTTCTGGACACCGATACCGTCGAGATAGAGCCACGCAAGATTGTTCTGTGCCTTTTCATTTCCCTGCTCGGCGGCTTTGCGGTAAAAATCGGCGGCCTTCGCAGAATCTTTAGGCACCCCCTGGCCGTTCGCATAAGCCCGTCCGGTGAGAAACTGCGCCTCGGCATCACCACTGGCTGCCCCTGCAGCCGTGGCTGCGAAGTCTTGCCCAGTGACATCCGCGTCGGCTATTGCCCCATGCAATGCCGCAAAGGTGAGGGACAGGAGCGTTGGCAGGATGCGGGAAGGATGGACTCTCATGGCTTAACTAAACAAAACTGCTTCAGGAAATCACAAATTTCGGATGATAGCTGACATACTTTGCCGATAAGCGAACACTCCCGGCTATCCTTCGCCACCGCCGTAACCGAGCACCTCCACGGTGAAGACGGAGGGCGGTTCGTCTTTCGGTGGGGGTGTGGATCCCCCCGTGGCCTGCCTAGTCGGATCATTGTTCGAACTCGTTGCGGCGGCCTGTGAACTGCTCGCGGCCACACTGCCCAGATTTGGCGCGGAGACGGAGACAGTCGGCGTCCCGGTGCTTCCTCCCGATGCCTGGATGTTACTGGCGTTCAAAATTTGCGTCGCAGCAACATTGAGTTTCCCCGTCGAACGAATGCCGGCGTCACCCGCATCAATCACACCGCCGGGTGCGACGAGATCCACACTGCCGGGTGCGACGCCCGCGACACTCGCGAGAACGCCGATGCCGCCGCCGGTGGCGAGACCGGAGATGTCCGTCTTCACGTCGCCGCTTTGCGGATCCACGATCACACGCGTGGGAGGCGCGGACTGGACGGTCTTGGACGAGGCGCCTGCGGCAATGTTGCCCGTGGAGGACCAGATAACCTCATCGCCGCCGCGCAGCGTGAAGATGCGCGAGGTGCCCACGTCCACGTTGCCCTTCGCAAAGATGGAGATGCCGCCGCCAGCCTCGGTGAGGATGCCCTGATCGAGCGCCTGATTGCCTGCGAGGTCTATGCCGACGATGACCTTTCCGCCGGGTGCGAGCAACAGAATGCCGCCGCCATTCTGTGTTTTGATTTCCCGGGAAGTGAGATCGATGTTACCCACAGTATTGCCGGGGAAAAGCGCACTGATCGCCGCGAAGCCCGCAGAGTAACTCTTGTAGCCCGCGCTGGAAGGATCGTTGTAGTCACGTCCGGCATCCCGCAGGACCAGATAGAAGGTATCGAGTGTCAGGAGTTCCCGCTGCGGCTTTGCCAGTTTGTTGTAGGCCGCCCAGGTGTCGGTGTCACTCGCGCCGGGGATGCCCAAAATCCCCGCGAGATCGGGCAGATAACGCGATGCGGAAGCTCCGCCCGTCGAAGGATCAAGGAACAGGCTGATGAAATTGCTGAAATCGGGCAGGCTATAACTAATGCCCGCACCTGCTATAATCTGCGCACCGGTGGATGGCAGGTAAGGGTTACGCTGATCACCGATGCTGGTAATGCCCACGCCCGTCCCGTCTGCATTGTTCGGCCCGATGCCCGCAGTCAGGTTCCGACCTGCCAGCACCTCGACCGCACCAGGACCGCTGATCTGGATGTCGCCCGCCAGAGGCGTCTGGTTGCCCCCGGTCAGGATATTTGTACCCGAGGTGGCCGCCGTGCGTAATGCCGCGGTAGGATCGTAAGCGATGATGTCGCGGGCAGCAGAAACGAGAGTGATGTCATTTGAAGTGGTGTTCTGAATGTAGAAAGCAAAATCGGCGATATCCTTACCGGACACGATTCGGGCTTCCTTACCCGAGAAAAGCGTCACCCCCGAAATGTCGCCGGACTCCGCGTACAAAAGAAGCGGGTTTGCATCCGATGCGTGCAGGATGCCTGGTGCATGGAGCGCCTGTTTGGTCTGGAGGACTGCATTCGTGCCCGTGAAGGAACCCGTCTCCTCAAACAACAGGTCAACAGACTGGAGGAATGTCAGGGAATTGGTCGAACTATTTTGGGAGATTGCATTCGCGTTCCCTATGATAGCCGAACGGTACGCGAGAGGCGAGGTAATTCCCGGCAGACGGCTGGGATCCGCGTCGGACAGATTGATCGTGCTGGGAGCCCACGTATTAAAGACGGTGTTGAGCGGTTTTGCAAATCCGTCGGGCTGAAGTCCGTTGATCGAACCCGTGGCAGCAAGCTCGACATTACCGGTTGGGGACGGGGAAAGCGTAAGATTGCCGACGAGATTGATATCACCGGAAAGTGCCGTGGCCTTCAGGGTAGGCGGCATCAGCGTAACCAGCGTCGCGAATGGTCTGACGTCCGTCTCATCCAGTCGCAACCAAGGCTGGTAGTAAGAGAGCGAGGCGGTCGGCGTGGCATTGTTCAACAGCGAGACATAGGTCAGCCAGCTTAATAGGAGCGGCGTCGCAGGGGGGGTGGCGCCCGTCGAGTTGTTCGGGGCAACTGCAGTAGTCCGCACGGTAACCGAGCCGCCCACGGACGTGACATTGACTGCGTCCGAAGCTGCATAGGTGGAAAAATAGGTCTTGTACCAGAAGGCGTTGTTATAGCCTTCCGGGAGGAGGAAGGCGTTCGAGACCGGCCCCAACAGCACATTGCCGTTCGCAGACACATCGAGACTGCCCTTTCCGAGGAAAAGAGTAGTGGGCAGCCAGGACAGCGGCGAGATAGGAGCGGTGGATCCGTTGACTAGCGCAGGGGACGGGGCACGGGTGCTGTTCGTGAGAATCTGCCCGCCCGCCGAGAGAATTCCATTGCCTCGTTCCACATAATAAACTCCGGCATTGATATTGTTGCCAGCGCGAACCGCAAGGTCGCCACCGCCGAGTTCCAGCAAACTCGCGGCATTGGGCGTGCCTTTCGGCATCCGCGCATTGGTCGCGACGACGCCGTCCACGTTGCTGACGTCGTGGCCGGCAGACATCGTGAGGTTCCCGCCCCCAAGGGTTCCGACGCCTTCAAAGAAATTGCTGAAATCCGTCCACCAAGTGGTCGAGGCAATCGTGGTGGTGGTTCCGCCAAATTTCGCGCTTCCGAATGTGCCGTCTGCGGCGACCCATCCGCGGCGGTCGAGCCAGTTGATGGGAAGTTCCTTGGACGAATCGTCCAAAAGCACGCCGTTCAGCACCGTCTTGTGCGCGATGTCATCCTGTGCAGTGATCGCCACGTTTCCTCCAGCCATGCTATATTGAGCGGCGTAAGGTGTTGGCTCCTGAATCGCACCCAGACTGCTTGCTCCGCCGTTCGTGCTGAGCGTGGGAACATCAAAAGTGCCGCCCATCGTGGGGTCGCCCACCCTCGTACCTGCCGTATAGATGGTGGCAAACTGGTTCAACAATCGCACGTCGCGACCTGCGGAGATTGTGATGTCGCCCGAGCCGGTGCGGATGACCTGATAGCGGGTCGCGACGATGCTGCTCGTCGTGGCATTGACCCCGGTTGTGAAAACATTGGTTCCGTAATCCTTCCCGAGCAGCAGCGAGCCGAAAGGCACGTGCGTGACAGGATCCACCAACTGGCTGAGCGGGAGCACGCGCGTGAAATCCGCCGCGGCAAGATCCGCGCCGGAGACGATGCGATAAGAATATGACTGCGCGTTCGCAGGCAGCAGCGAGTTCTGCCCGAGCAACATGGAATTGTAGGCGCTCAAGATAACATCGGCAGTTGCCGTGGCGGTGACGACCGGGGCGGTCCCCGATGCAAAGTTTAGCTGAGTTCCCGTGGGCACTGTGGCCGATGCCGAACTCACAATGGTGACTTGGTTCCCACTGACTGCTGCCACGACAGTGTTGGCCGGCAAGCTTCCACCGGTCACAGACTGTCCGACTTGCACGACGCCTGTCGCGTTCGCCAGCGTGATGACGTTAGTCGCGAAGCCGTCGCTAAGCATGTTGTAGAAAACGACGTCTTTTGCGGCGCGCAGCGTGAGCACGCCGGGTGCGTTGTTGGTACCGTAGCGGAAAGTTGAGAGGTTCCAGTCACTCGTCGCCGTCGAGTTTATGGCACCCAGCGTGATGTTTCCTGTGAGGTTGATGATTTCCGCGCCGGGCTCGACGACAACCGCGCCGTTGCCGGGAAGCAGACGGTTCGCAATCGCCACCGAGTTGCCGCCAAAGAGCTGTCCATTCGCGTACACACTGCCCTGCACATTGACGCCCGCCCCGATGTTGCCGCCCGCGGCCTGGATGCTGCCGCTGTTGGTCAGTTGCCCGCCCTGCTGGAGATTGAAAAGCTGGTAGCCTTCCACCCTGATGAGCGAAGCCCCCGTGATCGTCCCTCCGATCGGCAGGATCTGCAAATCAGTGTTGCCCGCGGTCTGCGGGGCGCGCAGGTGCAGCGTGCCGGTGAAATGCCCGAGCGCCGCATCCGCCGCAGGCGTGGTCGCCGCCGCGACAGTAAGGTTGATGCTGGAGCCGGACTGGATGTCCAACTGCGGCCCGGCTCCGAGCGCGAGGTTGGAAAATGAACCGTTCGTGGAAGAACCCGCCTCCAGCGAAATCGCACCTCCCTTGCCCGCATCGTTGAATTGCTGCGCCGCGACATTCAACACCGCGCCCTTGTCTCCGGGCGCAGTGGCTCCCTCGAGGATCACGCTGCCGCTCGCAATCAGGTTAATCGTGCCGCCAGTCACGCCGGAGGCGTCAATGGAGCCGCCATTCTTGGCGACGGCAATCGATCCCTGATCCGCCGACAGGCTGAAGGTCTGCGCCGTCGCGAGACCGTCCACCACGACATCTCCGCTGCGGATACGGAACGTGCGCGAGGAGAAAAACTGCCCTGTGTTCAACGCATCATTGATCGGCTTCAGACTCTGCACCGCGGAAGATCCGGTGAGCGGGATGGATGAGACATCGATCGAGAAACTGCCGGCGTTTCCGTTCGCGCCCGCGCTGCCAAAAAGCGTGTTCGCCGCCAAGATGAAACTCCCGCCGGCAGTGATCGAGAGCGTGCCCGCATTGCCACCACCGGGATTTGCCGAGACACGCAGCGCGCTGCCGGATTGTACCGTGACATCGCCAGTTGCACCGAGCGTGATTTGCCCGCCATTCGTGTAATTGACCGAATCAAAAATCGCCTCGGCCGATCCACCGACATCAAGGGTGCCGCCGACAGTGAGATCCCCCGCCGTGGCCTGCATGGCAAGAGTCCCGCTCGGGAGAAGAATCGCCGTGTTCGCAGTCACACTCGTGCCCGTAAACGAAAAATTCGCACCGAGCCCGCCAGCCGTAGGCGTGCCCGCGGCGCCCGGCGAAACCAGCGCGAGCGCACCACCGGCGGCGAGCGTCCGGCTTGTAGCCGCGGCCCCCGTGATGAAAGGCGTGGCGATGGTCAGCGCACCCTGCGTCACAGTCGCGCCGGACGCGGATGAGATCACACTCGAAGACGCGTTGAACTGAACATTCGAGTAGCCATCAACCGCAAGCGTGCCCGTTCCCAGTTGAATGGTGGCGGCACCGAATGAAAGCGTGCCCGACGGGGTGGCTGCGCCGGGGCCCGGCGATGTGCCGCCCGCGCTGTTGTCGAGCAGCATATTTTGCGCGGCAATGCTCACGCTTCCCCCAAGGCCGGAATCCATCCGGCGAATCTCGGCTGCATGGATCTGAAGGTTCTCCAGCGCCGCCGAACCCACGGTCCCGCTACCATAGACATCCACAGACGAGTAACTGAGCAATGAAAGCGTCTGGGCGGACTGAAGGCTCTGCACCGCAGGCCCTGCGAGCACCAGACCTCCGTTATTGGTCTGCAACGGGCCAGCATTGGTGAGCTGGATGCTGATTTGTCCGCTGTCGAGGGTGATCGCGGTGGCGCTCAGTCTTGCCGTCGGGTCGAGGCTCGTCGCCGACGTCGAATCGAGAATGACGCTCCGGCCGGAGATGCGCGTAGCTTTTCCAACCGTCTCCAAAGGCATCGTCGCCGAGTTCACACCGATGCGGCTGATGCTTGCCAAAGGATCGGTGCTCACACGCAGAAGGACGCCATTGCCACTTCCGGGTACCGGATTGCCGCTTGCATCGTATGTGCCGAATGTGAGCGGCTGCGCAATGGAGGAAGAAACGCCGACCGCGGAAATCTGCGAGCCATCCGTGACCGTGATGGATTGCGTCGCGGCAAGAATCACATCCGTGCCGGCCAGCACGCCACCCGCATTGCTCACCGTGATATTGCCGGTGCTGACTTTCACGGATGTGGAATCCCCATTCGTGGTCCGCGCGCCGCCTATGAGCAAACTCTCCGCACCGAACGAAGTCAGTTCCGAGGAATCCAACACGACCACACCCGCGCCTGCGGTTGCCCCAGGGCCGCCGATGAAAATGTTGAGCGCGCTGCTGATATCCACCACCCCGCCTCGGCTGCCTGCCGGTGCCTCCGCAAAAACAGACCCTCGAAGGGTCACCGCCTGACTGGCGCTGAGCACGAGGAACCCCGCGTCCCCTGGCAGCCGGTTGAGCACCGCATTATTCGCCGCCGCGCTCTGGGTGAAAAACGTGTTGCCATAATAGTCTTCATACTGGGCCGATTGCCGCATCACGCTCCCCGAGGCAACATAATAACTGCCAAGGACAGACGGGGCGGTCCCGGATTGGCGCAACGCGTTAAAGGCGTATCCGGACATCAGACTGCCTCCCGATGGGAGTGCAAGTGTCCCGACAGGGGTGCCGCCCTGAGGTGTAACCAGATAGGCTCCGGCGAGCAGGGCATAGCGTGAAGGGAGCAGAGTATAAGTCCCCGCGGCCAGTCCGCCTCCTCCGGAAAGATAGACCGAATCACCCACGTTCAGGTTGCTGTTCACGTATCCGGGATCCGAGCCGAGGTTCGTCGTGATCGGCTGGGTACTGAAAGGGGCGTATGGGGCATAACTTGCCGAATAGCCCGGAATGACTGCAAAGTTTCCATTCGAAGCCAGAATATCCGATGATCCGCCCAGCCCTGATACCCACTGATAGGCATACACATCGCCACCTCCCTGAATATTCAGGACGGAACCGGGCCGTGTAACGACACTTAGCGCGGAGACCGTTATCCCCTTTCCGCCAAGTCCGCTCAGTGTGATGTCCGTGCCAAAAGGATCGATCCATGAGGTTCCGTTCAGATTCGTGCCGTAGGGCACAATGATCGCCCTCCCCGTGCTCGGATCCACAGCGGAGACGGACGTGACGCTGCCAGGCTGGAGTGTCACTTGCTGCGTCACCGGAATTGTAGCAGTCCCCCCCGCGATCAGATCCGTCGGCGTGGAGGATGCCGTGCCATCCCATCCGATGTTAATGGATCCGAACGGAGCGCGGAGGACGCCTCCCTGATTAATGACGGAGCCGTAGATGTTTAACTGACCACCCGCCGACAACGGCAGTTGAGATGTGCTGGATCCCGCGATGGTTACGGTTCCCATCTGCGACTTTCCACCGGCGGTATAGTCGTAGGCGAAAATGTTGAAAGATACGGCGGTGGGCGGGTAAATCTGGTTCGCCGTCAGTGATATCTTGCCAGCGAAGTCCAAAGTCCCGTTGCCGCGGATGTCACCATTGGCGGCGACCAGGTTCACTGTGCCAAATCCCTGCAAGGAAAGATTGCCAATGTCAATCAGGCGTCCTTGCACGTTCAGCACTCCGGCACCGTAACTTGGGGGGAAATTGATTGCTCCCGAGCCCGTGGGGAATGCACCGACCACCTGGCTGGGCAAGACTGGCGGCTGGAAACCGGTCCCGAGCACGACGTAAGGTGCGACGAGATTCACAGTCGAATCTCCAAACAAAACACCACCGGATCCCGCAGCAATGCTGCGATTCGCTACCAATGTGACCGGCCCGGAAAACTGAACCGTCCCATTCAGCGTCAGATTGTCAAAACCGTGCCCATTGAAAATATCCGCCGCAAAATAGCCCTGACCGGCAAACGGATTCCCCGTCTTGTCCAACACCTGATGTCCGACCGCCATTCCTCCGGCTGGATAGAATGGAACGGAGATTGTGGGTCCGCGCTGGATGATGAGCAGACTAACATCCAGCGGAGTCAGTTGGACTTGTGAGTTTGGTTCTTGATAGATGCCCGATTGGACGATGAGGCTGCCTCCATTAGCACTCGTTCCGCCTGGCGTGCCGAGCAGCGTCCCGTCCATGAACAGTTCCTGCTTGCCCTTGAGGCTAATAACGCCGCCATTGCTTTCGATGCGGGTCGCCACCACCCTCGAACCACGAAAGGAACCCTGAAGCGTACCGCCAAAAGAAGTGGCCGTCGGTGCGATGTCCAAGATTCCGCTTGCACCGGAAACATCAATCACGGAGCCGGCTTCCCCGACAATGTTCCCGGAAAGAGTGATGTTCCCGCCGTTCAGCACGATTCCAGTCCGGTGATTCCTGGGGTCTGGCGTCAGAATTGTTATCCCGGCCGTGGACAGGACACTCATCGGCCCGAGATCGATATTTGGCAGCACCTGCCCGACGGTAATCGCCAGCGTCCCGGACAGAAAGCCTGCCTGAACCGTAATGTTCCCTCCTGGTGCGATGATAGAGCCGAGCACGGTGACCGTATTGCCCGACAGCGTAATGTTTCCCTCCGGATCCGTGCGAATTAGTGCTCCTTTCTGAATGACCGTGTCGCCCTCGGCGAGGATATTGTTGGCATTGTCTGGGTCGCTTTGGCCGATCGATTTGAGCGTAATGTTCACCGGCGTCCGGACTCCGGCGTCCGGCAGGACTTCCTTGAAGCCAACCGATGTCGTGCCGTTCCAATACGGGTAAGCGATGCGGCGAAATGCGACAGGGGTCACTTGCGCACCGGCCGTCACAAGCACGCCCGGAATGGACTGGCCGACACCCGTCCCTATGCCAATCCCGGTGAGCGAATATTTGGTGAATCCGCCTTGTGAGAAAAAATCGGGCGAGAGGACCAGAGTGCTGGAATTGGCTGAACTGCCTCCGATCTGAATCGCCGGGGCGAGAATATTGAGCGTTCCCCCCACTCCGCCGGAAAATCCGGCCAGTGCGGCCCCCAAGGTCAGGCTGCCGCCAAGGACCGACGGGATATTCAGATCCCGTGCTCCCGAAATGGACAGGGTGCCGCCGGTGCCATAAGATT
The DNA here is from genome assembly GCA_903882875.1 of uncultured Spartobacteria bacterium. Classification (GTDB taxonomy): domain Bacteria; phylum Verrucomicrobiota; class Verrucomicrobiia; order Chthoniobacterales; family Chthoniobacteraceae; genus SXWH01. The sequence continues at coordinate 23,582 of CAIRYQ010000047.1, forward strand.
GCTTTCCCGTCGCACTCAGATACACGCCGCCGGAAACATCAACCAATGCGCCGGTGGACAACACGGTTTTGTAACCATTGATCGCAATCGTGCCACCCGAGTTGATAAGCGGCAGGTAATCCCCAGCCTGCATGCCCGGACGATCGTCGGTGACCAGACCTGCCGTCGAGATGCTCCCTGTCGGGCCGAGGTAAAACAGTCCCCTGCCGACATTGGGCGGATAGACGGCCCCGTTTGTGTTCGCATCAAATGCCTGTTGAATGGTCAGATTATAGGCGTCGAATTCAATGGCTCCTCCCGGTGCGCTGACACTGCCATTCACGTAGATATTGGCCGCCTTGATTGTGATGCCGGGCATCACGACCGGGCCCGTCACAGGCACTGCCTTCGGCTCAGGCAGGGTCGCCAGTGACACACCTGATGGAACTGTCACGTTGCCGTCGTTGTTCTCAATGTAGAGACTTCCGAACCCGCCTGTCGTGGTCAGTGTGGACGAAAGCAACACCGTGGCGGTGCGCTCGGGTCGCAGAGGAAGCGGCGCACCCGAGGAATCCAGCTTGAACGCATACGCCGCAGGCAGGGCCGTCGAATCATCAAAGATGATATTTGGAGGAGTAGGTGAAAGATTCGCACCATTCGCATTTGAGGAATCCTGCGTTTTGAATATCAGCGAAAGCGACGAGAAGAATGGGACTGTGGTTTGTGGCTGCCTCTGCTTCGGCCCGGCAACCGTGGTGCCCAGCAATGTGCCATCAAGCGCCATGCCGGGGGCGAATATCGTGACCTGTCCGCCATTACCGCCAAATATGTAACCTTGCTCATAGTGGGAACCGGTCGGGGCAAGTGGGCTTGCGAATTTGTTCGTGATGGACCATTTCGGGTGTGTGTCGGCAAACTGGCCCGTAAAAATGCCCGAATAGATGCGATCCGGCGTCGCCTGGGAGATGTCAACAATCTGTCCCCCGGAAATCAGCCGGGTCGTCTGAACCGTGGCACCCTGATAGTTGATCCATCCGCCTGAGACATCTATTTTCGATCCCGGTTGCATGACAACCGAGCCGCCTGCGTTCAACGTGACCGTGCCCCCGTTCGTCGTCAGTTCGCCCACCGTGTGGGCCACGAGATTCGCATATCCTTGAAGGTCGCCGATGGGGCTGCCAATCCAACTAACCCCGTCATAGACACCAGTATCCCGGATGTCCACCGTCACAGTCTGCCCGCGCAATGCACCATTTCTCTGCAGCGGGGAATTTGCGAGTTCAGCGCCGCGCAGTTGCACTTGAATAATATTCTCCGTGACCGATGCGGCAACATCAACCGAACCCGCGGCATTGATCAGCGCGCCGGAATCCAAATAGACCTGACCCGAGGTATAGGCGAAATAATCTGCACCAGAGTTTTGCTTCCAGATACCGGAACTGAGGCTGATCATCGCATTCGGCGCGAGAATGGTGGAGTTTGGGGCAAGGTAAATGGCCTGGCCCTGAATTTTCACCAGGGACTGCAAAGCGAGCATGGATCCGGTTACAGTATCGGTGCTCGCCATCTCGGGAAGGATCTGCATCGCACTTCCCGGGCCCAGCGTGACAGTGCCGGAAGCCTGTGGGAGAAAAAGATAAGGACCCAACGATTGAAGTCCACCGTTGCTCGCGTTACTGCTCGGGTTGCTGGAAAGCACATTACTCACCGCGTTGTAGTCCGCAAAAAGGCTGATGGATCCGTTCAGCGAAACTGACGTGGTGCTGTTGATCACACCGAGCTGGTTCACATTTTTGCCCGTCATGGTGACGTTCGCCCGAGGCGCATCAATCAGTCCGGAATTCGTCGCCGTCCCGCTCGTAGCATCCACAGCACCCACATACACATCCAGTCCGCGCACCGACGCATCCGAGGAGGAGTGCGGCGCAAATCCCACCTGCTGGCCGCTGGCGATGATCGTCTGGCCGTCCGGTGTCGCAATGGTTCCGGCATTGGTAACATTCGGGCCGACCAACGCGATCCGCCCGCCCGTGTGATCCGCCGTCGTCGGCGAGGACAACTGAGCCCCCGCCTGCACGGTGACATCGCCCGACTGTCCATTTGGCGCAGCCGGCGGAGTAAATCCCGGCGTCCCATTGCTGCCAGGAAGCTGCGGCAATGACGTGAAAAGAAACTGCGAGTCCGGATTGTTCAGCAGCCCGCGGCTGATCAGGTTCTCATTGATCGGCAGCGAAGACGCCACAAGCGCGTGCGTGTTCACCTGCGACGAGCCGCCGAAGATGATGCCGTTCTGGTTGATCACATACACCTGCCCCTGTGCCGTGATCGATCCGAGAATCTGCGACGGCACGCCCGATGGATCGGTGATCTTGTTGAACGCGATCCACTGGTTTGCGTTCGCGCCGCCCGCACTTTGATCAAAAGCGACCGTCGTCTGCTTGCCGATGTTGAACTGGTTCCAGTTCAGCACCGCCTGCTGCGAAGTCTGCTGGATGTTGACCGTCGTCGTTCCGCCGGAAGATCCGCCGGATGTCTGCGTGAGCCCGCCGACGCCCGTCCACGATGGCGGCACCACGAACGAGCCGGTCTTCGCGCCCGCAGCGGGCAGGCCCGAATCGGGCACCAGTCCACCGGCGACAATTCCATTCGGCACATTCGGCAACTGCAACGCCTTGTTGTTCGGGTTCACGCCGAGGTTGTTCGGCCCCGCGATTGCCGCTGCGCGTGCGGCGGTCTGCATGGCCTGCACCGATTGCAGTGCGCGAGTCGTACGCGCCATCGCGTCGAGCGCATTCGCGCGCGCCTGCGAGGCGATCGCGCCGCTCGATGCACCGGTTGCGATTCCCTGCGCGGACGGAATGGTCCCACTGCCGGGCCGGAGAATGTCGCGTCCATGCGCCGTGACCGTTGCAGCCAGCGCGACGCATACTCCAAGCGCCGCGGAAAAACGAAACGGGCAGCGCGAGAACTTCCGCCCGCGTGCAGTCGCCAGAGCACGGATTTTCAGATTGGGATGCTGCGTGCGTTTCGGGCGGTTCGGGTTCATGTGCAGAAATGCTCTTGCCGGAAAATCAGTCTTTCGGGCGCTTTGTCTCGGACGGCGCGGCGTTGGATTTCTTCGACGGCTCTTGTGAAGATTTCGCGACAGGGGTTCCGCCCACCGCCTTGATTCGCTGTTCGGCGAGCTTGCCGCCGTACTCCTCGCTCAGTGTCTCCAGCCTCGCGCGCGTGATGCCCACGAACGGCTCGCGCGACGTGATCGCCGTGCCGAATCCGAACTTCGCGTAACGCGTGAGTATCTCGTTCCCAAGCTCAAACATCTTCCCGTTCTTCACGCGCTGATCCGCGACGACGCGCTTGAGTTGCACTGCCTCGGCCGCGAGCTTGTCACGCTCTCCTTCGGTCTTCTTCGCGAGCTGCGCGGCTTTCGATCCAAATTCGGTCGCCTTCGCCAGCTCCGCTTTCGTCTGCTTGATCTCGGCATCCTTCGCCGCGATTTCCCCGCTCATCCGCTCGCCGTCCTTCTTCGCCTTCTCAGCCTCCGTGGCGAGATCCTTGCCGAGCGTCACAATGGCTGCCTCGCTCTTTTTCATCTTTTCCTCGAGCGCGGCCTTGTCCGCAGCAAGCGTGGCCTTGTCCGTTTCGGCCGTCCTCAGTTGCAAGGTCAGGGATTTGATCTGCTCGCGCAGTCGCGATTCGACGGACGGCGCATTCTGCGCGGCCACGGGTGCGGTCATCAGCGCGACCGCGACAAAAAGGATCGTTGCGAAAATTGCGTGGGGCTTTGTCGTCATGGCTTAAAATTTTCCCGAAAAATCAATCATGAAGATGTCCGACTTCAGCGGTGGCCCGGCGATCTGGCTCGCGCTCATATAGCGCAGAGTGAGAGCGGTGCGCTCGGAGGTGGCGTAGGTTCCCCAAATGCTGGGACCTTTCATGTTCGTGCCTCCCATTCCGTAGTCGGAGTCGTTGAAGGCATCCACCACCGCGTCGGACTCCATGTAGCGGTAGTTCACCCCCGCCTGCCAGTTGCCGCGTTTTTGCAGCGCCGGATGTCCCGCGCGCACACCGAGGATCCACGCGGTGTCGCCGCCGGCGAATACACCGAACGGGTTTGCTGCCGTGGCTGCACCGAGATTGTTCACGGCCTTGCTTGCGATGCCCGTGCGGTTGAACCCGAGGTTCTTGATGTATTCGCCATTGAGCGTCACCTGCACCGGCTCGAAGCCGTTGTAGTCAATCTGCCCCGTGACCGCGAGCGGGTGGAATTTCGAGGCGAGGCCGAAATACTGCCATTGGTTGATCGTGCCGAAGTTGTTCGTGACGTTCGGCACGATGTCGCGCAGCGCCATGTAGGTGTTTCCTTTTTGCGCGAAGCTCGGGCGAGTATCATCCGTGTCGCCGGCGTCGCTCGCGGTTTGCGGCGTGAACGGCGTCGAGAGCCTTCCCTCCACTCCGTCAAAGTAATAGTAAGCGGCTGCGACTTTCGCCTGAAATTTGTCCGACAGCTTCACATCCGTGCCGATCTGGACCGCGTAGAGATACTTGTCCGTGCTCTTGAATTTCGACGGGTTCGTCGAGGCAAAGTTCAGATCGGTGTTGAAAATCGGGAACGCGCCGGCGTTGAGGAACGGCGTGACACCGGATGCGATCCGGTAGCGGGCCTGCAACGCAACGCCGTCAAAACCAATGTCATTGTACCAGATGATGTCCGTCGAATAAAACGGGTTGTCGAATCGGCCGGCCGTCAACGCCAGATGCCTGTCGGGATCGCCGCCCACCTCGTATTTCAGAAATCCGCGGTCGAGCCAGATCGCGTACTTGCTGAAGTTTCCACCCTGCCCCCCATTGGCGAGCCCGAGCGACTGATTCTGCGACACCGGCGTGCTGCTCTCGCCCGTGGCGATGCGCATGCCGGCGGTGAATCCCTCGCCGAGATCAATCTCCGCACCGATGCGTGCGCGGAGCCGGATCCGCGAACGGTTCTTGTCCACATTGTACTGCGGCGCAAAGACCGTGCCCGCGACATCGTACGGCGCGCCCGTGTTGATCGCGTTAAAATTCGGGAATGATCCCGTGTTGTCGTTGCCACCGGGATAATAGTCGTTCTCGTAACGGATGCGGATGTCGCCCTTCACGCGGAAGCGTGTGATCCATTCCGGGATTCCTTTCGGCAGTTCCGTGCCTTGCGATTTCGTTTCCGCGGCGAGTTCCGCACGCAAGTCGTCCTTGATCTGCTTCTTCACCGTCTCGGGAATGTAGGTCACGCGCACCGAGTCATCGAACATCGGATCGAGGTTCGGGATGACCTTCCGCGTCACCGCCTCCTGGATGACCATCTGTGTCGCGATCTGCGCGTCGTCGCGCACCTGGTTGCGCGCGATGATCACATCCTGCTCGGACTGCGCGATGAGTTCCGCCGCCTCGTCGCCCGTCAGCAGCCCCTTCTTCACCATGCGCTTGATCAAATTGATCGTCACATTCGATGTCGGCTTGTTCGTCGCGAGGCCGCTCATGAGATCCGCCTCCACCGGCGCGGGCGCGGCCTGCGGAGCGGGCTTCGGCTCCGCTGCGGGCTTCGATTTTTCACCATCGGCAGCAGGCGAGGGATCCGCCGGCTTCTGCTCCGGCGCAACGACCTCGGGCTTCAGTTCCGGCGTCGCGGGCGCAGGCGATGCGGGCGTCGCAGGTGCAGGTGGCTCCGGGGATTTTTCAGGCATGTCCCGCGCGATGCCACCGGTGCAAAGTGTGGATGCGACCGCGAGGACGATGCGCGGGTTGAGCTTGAGCTTTTCGGATGCCATTCAGTGTTTCCAGTGGTGACGAATCAGTTCGGGCGCCGCGCGGTGATGCGCATGATGATCGGCGTGGGCATTCCTTCCGGGGGCGGTTCGCCCTGCAGTCCGGTGAGCACTTGCTCCACAATGGCGTCGAGTTCCTTGTCGCCGGTCGAGTTGTTGAGCTTCACGCGGCTGATGCGCCCCGTCTCATCGGGCCACACGCGGACTTCGATCGTCATGCCCGCCTTGCGCGTACGCGGGTTGCCCTCGAGTGCCTGCTGGATGCGCGACTTCACCTTGCCTGCGTACGCGCTGCGGCGCATCGCTTCCGCATTCGCCGCGCTGCGTTGCGCGAAAGCGCCGCTGCCATTTCCCGACTTCAGCACCATGCCGGTGTTGCCCGAACCCTTGAGTGCGGTCTCGACCTGCGGCGTCGGATCGGGCGCGGCTTCCTCCTGCTTTTCCTCCACGATCATCTCCTGTTTTTTCTCCTCCATCGGCGGCGGAGGTGGCGTCGCGATCGGCGGCGGCGTGGCCTGCGGCAGCGTGCTCACCACCATCACCTCCTGCTTCGGCGGCGGCGCGGACGAGCCTCCCGAGAGCGACTTCGCGACAAAGCCGATGCCCGCCGCGAGCGCGATGCCTACGATCACCGGCAGGCGATATTTTTGAAACGCCGTCTTTTCATCCGCCTCGTCGTCCCACGAGGATTTCGCGGGCTGCGCCTTCGCCCTTGGCTGCGCGGCGTTCGCGCTGTGTTTCGGGTCTTCGAGTTCGGTGTTCATTTGCTTGCGTTCTTTGTTGCGAGCCCGACCTGCGTGATGCCGATCTGTCCCGCGACGTTCAGCACGTCCATGATGCCCTGGTAATTCGTCGTCGCGTCGCCCTTCACCACGACATGCATGCCGGGGAACGCCGCCTTCGCCGAGCCGAGCCGACGCTCGAGATCGGCGAGGCTGACCTGCTGCGTGTTCAGAAAAAATTTCCCCTCTTGGTTCACTGTGATCGCCTGGAGTTTCTCGCCCGCGAGGCTCTTCGACGCGCTGCTGCCGTCTGGAAGCGCGACCTTCTGCCCCTGCACGGACGCCGTACACATGAGGATGAAAATCACGAGCAGCACGTACGCGAGATCGAGCATCGGCGTGATGTTGATGTCGTCGTAGGGCTTGTCGTCCTGGATTTGCATGTCGTCAGTGTTTGGAGGCTTTCGTGGCGAGTCCGACCTGGCTGATGCCGAGAGTCGCGAGCGTGTTCAGCACCTGCACGACGCTCTGGTATTGCGTGAGGCTCTCCCCTTTCACGACGACCTGCACCGCGGGATTCGCAGCCTTCGCCTGCGCGAGTTGCGTCCGCAGTTGCTCGATCGTGACCTCGTTGTTGTTCAGGAAAACTTTGTTCTCCGGCGAAATCGCGATGGACTGCACCTTGTTCTTCGACGGCGTGCTCGACGACGCGCCGCCGCGCGGGAGATTCGCCTTGATGCCCTGCACCGTGGCCGTGCACATGAGGATGAAAATCACGAGCAGCACGTACGCGAGGTCCAACATCGGGGTGATGTTGATGTCGTCGTATGGCTTGTCGTCCTGAACTTGCATGGGCTCGCGCTAGTGGCCTCCCGCGCCGGCGGAGGTGTCGTTCCGCTCCTTGTAAAATTCCGCCATCTTCGTGACGAACTCATCAATGAAGATGTGCATGTCGTCCTTCGCGTCCTTCACGCGCGAGAGGATGTAGTTGTAGCCGAAGAGCGATGGAATCGCGACGGCGAGACCCGCGACGGTCGCGAGCAGTGCGGCGGCAATGCCGGGCGCGATGGCGTTCACGTTCACCTCTCCCGCGGCGGCGACGGCGGCGAAGGTGATCATCACGCCGACGACCGTGCCGAGCAGCCCGAGGAACGGGCCGCCAGAAATACAGATCGTGAGAATGACGATGAGCTTGTTGATCTTCTGTGTCTCACGCACGAGCCCGCCGTCGAGGCTCGCGCGGATCGCCTGGATGCTGCGGCCCGCGAGGCCGCGCTGTGTGCGGGGTTCACGCTTTGTGGCGACCGCGGTGCGTGCGGTGTCATCGGTGCTGACGACCGACTGGTCCGCGCGGTAGCCGCGATCCACCGCGAGACGGTGCCGGATTTCCTCCGCGCCGATGTGGTAGATCCGATACACGGAGGACTGGCGCAGCTTTTTCCCCTCGGCAACGGCCACACGTCCGCCGAGTGTGCGCGTCGTTTCCTCGTTGTCGTCGTCGAGCACGGTGAGGTCGCTCGACACGGCACGCCAGTGCTTCATGAAGATCTCGTTGCCCTTCGTGAGCGAATTCAGGTAGCCGACCTTGGTCGCCATCACATACCAACTCAGCACGGCCATGAGCGCGAGGATGACGATGACCGCCCAGCCGTCGAACGTGAGGTTCGAGATGATCACGCCGAACGTGCCGCTCTTCAGCCAGCTCAGCCAGTTCTTCGGCTGCTCTGCTTCGCCGAATGTGACCGTCTTCGCGACCTTGTCGCCGTTCTGTGAAAATGCCGCGAGCTGGATGAAACCGGGCGCGCGCGCAATTTTGTGTATTTGCAATTCATCGAGATCGCCGGTGAAACCCGTGCCGCCCTCGATGCCGCCGAGGATCAGCTTGCTGTTCAGCGCCGGGAGACCAGCGCCGACTGCGGCGGCGAGTTCGCCATTCACGTAGAGCGTCGTCTTGCCCGCTTCGCACACGAGGGCGAAATGCGCCCACTGTCCCGCAGTGAGCGCCTGCGTGCCCGCGCCGCGCTGGCCGTTCACCTCGACGTAAGGCACGCCCGCATTCACGCCGATCGCGAGCGAACGCCCGCCCTCGCTGCGGCTGAGGATCGTCGCGTTCGGCTGGGGCGCTCCAGGCTTCACCCATGCGGAGATTGTAAGCGGCGCGCCGGCGCTCCACACGAGCGCGGGCGAAGCGACGATGTTCACTGCGTTCTTGCCGTTGAAATTCACGCCGCTGCCGATCGCGCCCTCGGCGCGTGTCGTCGGAGTTTCGGTGGTGTTTGCATTCTTCGTCGCATCCACGGCCACCGCTCCGCTTTCGGTGAAATGAAACACGAGCACCGTGTCCGCGTCGTAGCAGGCGCGCGAGTCCTCGTTCTTAACTGCCTTCGGATCGCCGCTGCCAAAATACATCCAGAACGAATTTTTCGCGCCGGGCTTCACGTCCGGCAGCCTCACCCACACAAGCGCCTCACCCATGAGCGCATCCAGTTTCTCAACGTGGTGCGGAAGCACGGTCTTGTCGTCCTCAGCGACGAAACGCAGGTCGCCGAGATCCTCCTTCGCTGCTGCAAAAGTGAAAGTCGCATCGTAGAGCCGCAGCAGCACCGTCGCGCCGCCGATTGGCTCGCTGATCCCGCCGCCCGCGGCCGTCGTGTCCATGGTGATTTTTTTCCGAGTCGTCCAAGCGTCGTCCCACCACGATCCACCCGCGAGCGCGGTCGTGCAGAATGCGAGGAGCGCCGCTGCGCCGAGCAGGATGCGGGTGAAAACGGCCGTCTTCTTCAGTGCGATATCCATGGTGATTTTCTAAAAGTCCGCCCAGAGCCGGAAGTTCACGCGCGCCTCGTGGACGCTCGTCTCCCCGACGTGCGTAAGCGGCAGCGCCAGCTCGGCGATGGCGTGGAAATTCTTGCGCCACTGCAGCTCCGTCCCAAGGCCGAAGCTCGCGAGCCGGTAGCTCGATATTTGCTGAGGGAGCACCTGGTGCAGCGTGATGGCGCCCGCATCGAGAAACCCGTAGAAGCGCCATTCGTCGCCCGTGCGCTCGTCAGGATCGGACGGGTTGGTCTTCACCTTGATCTCACGCAGCAGCGACGGCGTGCGCAGTTCGGCGGTGCCGAAAATTCCGTTGTCACCGACGGCTTCCGCCTCGATGTAGCCGCGCACCGTGCTCATGCCGCCGCCCGCGACCTGCTCGCTGTTCACGAGCGGCTGGTCGGCTGCCTGCCCGTGGATTTTCAGGAACGCCTCCCAATCCCTGCGCAGCTTCTCCGTGTGCGAGACTTCGCCGTGGAAGACGAAAAAATTCCCGTCCGATCCATAGCGGTTGCGATCCAGCTTCGCGGCGGGGCTGCCGATGCCGCGAACATTGGCCGTCACGCCCATGCTCATCTCCGTCGTGCCGCGCACCGCGTCCTCGTTCTTTTCCGCGTCGTGCTTCTTGTGAATCCAGGTGCCGTCCCACGACATGCTGATCGGGAAATACCAGATCGGCGTCACATCGCTCACCGTGCCGGTGTTCAGCGTCTGGTTGAAGTGCTTGTAGTCGAAGCCCGCGCTGAACGAGTGGAAGAAATTCTCCGCGCCGGGCAAAGTCGCGATGCCGCGCACGCCGAGGATCTCGCCTTTGCCGAGCACCGCCGAGCCGCCGAGCGTGGAGACGTTGCTGTTCTGCTTCGTGTAGCTCACGAGCACGCTCAGCCAGTCCGGATCCGCAAAACGCCAGATGTAGAAGCCGGAGAAGACCTTCACCTCGCTCTGGTTCTCGGGCGAGATCTGCATGGAGCCGCCGACGGTGTGGCCGAGCTGCCAGAGGTTCGCATAGCTCAGCGAGGTGTTCACGCGCAGGTCGGTCGTGTTTGGGCTGCGGCGGTCGTTCAACTCCACGCGGCCGTGCAGCGGCAGCGTGTCCTTCACATTCAGATCAATGTCGAACACGCCCGGATCGCCCGACGGCGTGAGCTTCGGCTCCACGCGGCGGTCGGCGGTCTTGTTCAGCGCGACGATGTCGCGGGTGACGTCGTTGAAATTCAGAACCTTTCCCTCGGCCATCGAGCGCGCCATCTGCTTGATGCGGCTCGGCAGAAAATACTTCGCGCCCTTCACCCGCAACGATCCCACTTTCCCCTCGAGCGCCTGCAACAGCACGAGCCCGCCACCGCCCGTCTGCTCGGGGATCACGACCTGCGTGGCCTTGTAGCCTTTGTCGTGATACACCTTTTCGAGCGCAGCACGCGCGCCCTCGACATCGGAAAAAGTGCGCCCAGGCCCGAGGAATGGATACACCGCCTCCTCGACCTCGATGCGCGACAGCGTCTGCGTGCCGGCCACGCGGATTTCGCGGATGAAAATTTTCTGCTGCACCTCGGCGGGCGGCATTTGCCCTGTCGCGGCGGTCTTCGCCGGTTCCGTCTGCGCACCATTCGCGATGCCGCACAGCGCCACGACCGCACACACGCGGATCGGCGGGAAAATGGTTGGCGTGCGCGGATTCATGTCGTCTGAACAAATGAGCCGCCGCCTATCTCATCTGCACCGGATCACCGGCAAGAAACGCATTGTTACCTTTCAGTGACGGGTGTGCGACACCGGCCGCAAAATGGGATTTTTCCCTGTGCGCAGAGGCCGCGTCCGTGTCGCCAATCCGACACATGTCCAAATTGCGGCACATCCATGACAAATCAGCGGCACCGATTGAGGGTATTCCGAAAATGCCGATGTTCATTTGTCGGGCCGTGGTGTGCGCCTACTCGCCAATCCGGTACCCGAAGCCGCGCACCGTCTGGATTTGCTCCGCGGCCGCACCGAGTTTCTCCCGCAGGCGGCGCAACTGCGTGTCCACAGTCCGCGGCGAAATCTCACTTTCCGATCCCCATGCCACCTCGATCAGCTTTTCCCGCGAGACGACGCGCCCGCCCGCACCCATCAGCACCGTGAGTAGCCTGAAATCCAGGGCGCTGATGTCCACCGGCTTTCCATTCACCGTCACCGCACGGTTCTCCGCATCCAGCCGTAACGCCCCTATGCTGAGACGCGACGGACGCGGCTGCTCGGTGGCCCGCCGCGAAAGAATCGCCCGGACGCGCAACGCGAGTTCACGTGCGCTGAACGGCCGCGCCAAATAATCATCCGCGCCGAGTTCCAGTGCCACAATGCGGTCTATCTCCTCCGAGCGTTCCGAAAGGACGATCACGGGGATGCCGCTGGTCGAGGGCGTGGCCTTAATCGTCCTCAGCACCTCCTTGCCCGCCATGCCCTCGACCATCATATCGAGAATCACCAGCGCCGGTGCGAGGTCGCCCGTCATCTTCAAGACCTCTGCGGCATCCGTCGCATGGACGACGCTGAAGCCCGTATTCACCAGATTGGAATGGATGATCGCCGCGGATCCCTCGTCACCATCCGCCACCAAAATCCTCAGCACCGGTTTCTCAACTTTCATACGATGCACTTGGCTTTTTCGGAAAGCTTTCGCTCCTTCCTGTGACCCACGCACGTAGTGGGATGACATGTCAAATGTGACGCCTCAGCGTCATCAGCAGTTCGGAAAAATGATGTCCATGTCAAAAGCACGCCATTCATCTCGCACGCCATTGTTACGCTCGCATGACCCTCCGTTGACATTATGGTGACAATTCTGCGACTGCCATACTGAGATAGCATGGCGACAGCCACGCCTCAGATGGCAGGCATCGAAGATTGGAGGGCGGAAAGTTCGGCTCTTTACCAATCCGGGTTAATTATCTAACAACGCCTGTCCTGTTCTGCCCAACAGCATGAAATACGCGCTGTATTGTGTCGTTCGTGTCTCAGAATGATGGAGGTCTTGTAAAACGTGGGCATCTTCAATGGGAATGTGTTGAAGACTGTGAATTATTGTGAATAAGTCCTCGACTAACTCCCATGCAACACTATCGCACCTGCTGGATTTCCGACGTACACCTTGGCACCCGCGGTGCGCAGGCCGATGCCCTGCTCTCCTTTCTCAAGGCCAATGAATTCGAGACACTTTACGTCGTCGGGGATCTCATTGACGTGTGGTCGCTCAAGCGCGGCATCTATTGGCCTCAGTCCCACAATGACGTGATCCAGAAGCTCCTCCGCGCAGGACGCAAGGGCACACGCATCATCTACATTCCCGGCAATCACGACGAGTTCCTCGCCCATTACCACGGTGAATATGGCAGCATGACAGTCCAGGAGCGCGCCATCCACACGACTGTGGACGGCACACGGCTCTTAGTCATCCACGGCCACGAACTCGACACGGTCGTGCAAAATGCGCGCTGGCTCGCGCTGCTGGGTGATGTTGGTTATCAGTTCCTGCTATGGTTGAACCGCCCGCTGAATTTTCTGCGTCGCATGTTCGGCCTTGGCTACTGGTCACTCAGTTCCTATGCAAAGCAGAAAGTGAAGAGCGCCGTGAACTATGTCGGCAAATTCGAGGAGAGCATCGTGCGCTATGCGGAAAAGGACGGTGTCCACGGCGTCGTCTGCGGCCACATCCACACCCCAGTCGTGCGCCCCATCGAGGGCGTGACTTACTATAATTGCGGTGACTGGGTGGAGAGCTGTTCCGCGCTCGTCGAGCATCAGTGCGGGCGCATGGAACTGCTGACGGGAATGCACACCCCTTCGCGCATCATCCCGCTGCCACCGCTGGCGTCATGCGAAGACTTCGAGGAAGTCGGCAAACGGATGAAGGCGCGGTAGGCCCCGCCGATCCGGCGTCGCGTGCAAATTTGCAGATCATCTGCCGCTAATGTGGCTTGCCGGCAGCCTGCGCCAGTATCCGAAGGACCGCACGCTCCTCAACGACACCGCGCCCCTGGAAACCGTTTCCGAGACCGTCGCCCGCAAGATTGTCGTCATGCGCCGCCTCGCCGCGCACGACACCCGCCGCGCCACGCTCGCCATCTACAACCAGCTCGCCGAACTCGCCGCCCGCGGCAACGTGGAGGCCCAAGCCTACTTCGACCGCATGTCCCCCCACTTCCCCGGCCGCCCTCCCAAGGCCCCCAAGCCGCCGAAGCCGTAACCAACCCTTCCCGCGAAAACTCTGCGGCACCCTTTCGTCAGGGTCAGGCATCCTTAAAAAGGTCTGCCGCACCCTTTCTCGGGATGATTCGCCCCAAAGAAAGGTAAATTACCCCTTTTTATGGGTGGGCGACCTTCAAAAAAGGGTGATTCATCCCTTCACCGGGGTCGCAGGGGCATTCTTCGGAGATTGATTTGGCTGTCACTCGTTTCTTCCCGTTCCCTGGAGCGTGCCATGCACTTTGAAGGCGGCGCAACTTTTGCAGACGTCGGTGCATCGAGGGCCAAAGGCCCTGCACAAGCCAGCGCAGGGCAAGCGAGGGACGAGCGCCGCCCTGGGTGGTGCGTTAAAAAAGACAAAGCCCTGAAGGGGCGGCGCATGTTGTCGCGCCCCTTCAGGGCTTTTCTCGTTCTTCCTACAGATCCCAGGGCGGCGTCCGCGAAAGACGCGGACTTGCCCTGGGCTGGCTTGTCTCGGGCCTTTGGCCCGCGAGGCAGCGCCGCCTCGGACTCTCACCGCTGCGCCTCAGACCCTCATCGTTGGGCTTCAGAATAAGTCTTTCCGTCATCCTTTGTTCGTTGTCCAATTCCATCAAATGAGCGATCCAGTTGAGCCAGCACAAGCAGTCGTCGGCGTCGTCGGCGAGATGATGAAAATCGCGGGCGAGAATCCCGAAGTGAAGGAGGCAGGGAAAAACTTGAGTCGCGCCGCTCTCACGATCACAAAGACGATCAACGTCTGCTTGCTCCCACTCGCAGCGGTCAATTTCGCGTTCGATAAAGCAAGAGCCTACTTCGCGGAGAAATTCCAAGACGATCTCGCGGCTAAAGCCGCTGCAATACCGCCCGAGAATATCGTCGAGCCAAAAGCGTCCATCGCTGGTCCCGCACTCCAAGGACTCGCATTCACACACGAAGAGCCGAATCTAAAGGAAATGTATCTCAAGCTCCTTGCTACTGCGATGGACGGTCGTGTTTCGAATGATGCTCATCCCGCCTTCGTGGAGATCATAAAACAACTGAGTGCGGAGGATGCAGGAATGCTACAGCTCGTTATTAAAAAGGACGATTTTACGCCCATGGCAGAGATTCGGCAAAGTGATGCAAACGGAGCAGGCCATATCTTGCTGAAACACGTAATGCCTCTCTTCAATCCTAAAACGAAGCAGCTACAAGAAAATGTTCGGTTACCAGTCATCGTCGATAATTGGATCCGTCTTGGGCTCGTCGAAGTCGAATATCTTCGCGAGCTTATGGGTGAAAACGCCTACTCATGGGTCAAGACTCGACCAGAATTCCTGCGATTGAAACAGGTACATGAAAAACCTGGCCTAAGTGTGACCTACAAGGGCGGATTTTTGACGCGAACCTCTTTGGGTTTCCAGTTTGCAAAAACCGTAGGCTTGTTGGATTGAGCAGACGCCAGTTTTACTTGCCGTAAGAGCGCCCTACTTCACCGCACCCGCGGCGAGTTCGAGGAACTTGTCGCGCAGTTCGCCGCCTTTCGGGACGAGGACGTCCTGCACCATGAAGACGGTGATCAGCTTTTTCTCGGGATCGATCCAGCCGTGCGTGCCGAAGGCGCCGCCGTGGCCGAATGATTTGTCGGACATGTGCGGCGCGGACTTCTTCTCCGCGGCGTTGTTGAACCAGCCGAGGCCGTATTGGATCGTCTTGCCCGACGCGCTGTGCGGCTTCGTCATTTCGGCGACGCCCTTCGCGCTCACGATGCGCTTGCCGTCGAGTTCGCCGCCATTGAGCACCATCTGGTAGAAGCGCGCCATGTCGGCGGCGGTGGAGAAAAGGCCGCCGCTCGGCTCGGCCTCGCGTTTGATGTCCGGCTCGGAGGTGAGGAAGGCGTTGTGCGCGGGAACGAGTGCGTCGCCGCTGAGCTTGTAGGTGCGCGCGATGCGTTCGCGCTGCGCGGCATCCGGGTGCCATGTCGTGTCCTTCATGCCGAGCGGCGTGATGATACGCTCGCCGACGAACTGCTCGAAAGTTTTCCCGCTCGCGATCTCGACGATGCGGCCCGCGACGGTGAGGCCGAAGCCGTATTCAAATTTCGCGCCGGGCTGGAACTCGAACGGCTCCTTCAGCAGGTCGAGCGCGTACTGTGCGATCGGAACATTGCCATCGGTCGGCTTGCGCGCCGGGTCGGCGATGCCGCTCGTGTGCGAGAGCAGGTCGCGCAGCGTGATCGGACGCGAAAGCGCGCCGTCTTTTCCGACTTTCACCTTCGCGAGTTCGGGCAGCCACTTCGTTGCGGGCTCGTCGAGCGTGAGCTTGCCCTCGTCCACGAGGATCATCACGGCGGTCGAGGTGAGACTCTTCGTCATCGAGGCGATCCAGAAAATCGTGTCGGGCGTCATCGGCTTTTTCTTTTCGATATTCGCCATGCCCGCGGCGTCCTGATGCACGATTTTCCCGTCGCGCACGACGAGCGTGACGACTCCCGCGGCGCGCTTCTGCTTCAGCAATTCCTCCATCGCCGGCTTGATCGCCGCGAGCTTCGCCGAATCCATCCCGGCTTCCTCGGGTTTCGCGACCACGAGCCCGGCGGGCTTCGCAGCAGGCGCGGGCTTTGGCGCCTCCGGTTTCGCGGGAGCCGGCGCGGCGACGACGCTTGCCGGCGGAAGCTTGCTGAGATCCCATCCGCGCTCGATGCGCAGCGCGGGCAGCGCCTTCGCAAGCGCGGCGGCTCCGGCGTCGGTCACCTTCGTCTCGAAGACGTAGATGCGCTTGAGATTTTTCAACCCGGCGAGCTGCTGAATTCCCGAGTCGGTCACGTCCGTGTGGAAAAGATTCAGCGACTCAAGTTGCGCGAGACCCTTCACATGCGCGAGCACTGCATCGGTCGCGTTGCTCCGCGAGAGGTTCAGCTTTTTCAGGTTCTTCAGCGTGGCGATGCCCGCAAGGTCCGCGGGCTGGAACTGCGCACCGGACAGATCGAGTTCCACGATGGACGGGATCTTTCCGATCAGCGCGTAGGCCGCCGCGTCCGGCTTCTCGATGCCGCGGAAATTCACGTAGCTCCAGTTCACGCCCGAGGCGAGCGGCTGCACGAGGGCACCGCGTTTTGAGAGCGTCTCGGCGGCCTGCTTTTCCTCGGGAGAGGGAGCAGGGCCGACGTCCACAGTGTCATCCGCACGGGCGGCGAGCGGAGTAAACAGGAGCGCCGCGGCGAACACGGCGAGGAGGAAGGAACGGTGGGGTTTCATGGCTGGATTCTGGATTGGGGGCGCGTGGGTGACACGTACATTTCGCGGGTTGAAAGTCGTTTCACCGCGCCGGTGTTAGGAATGGAAAATTCCGCGACGGCGTCTGGCATCCTTCTCGCTTTCTCACCGCACATGGCCCGCATTGATCATTACTTCAAATTCATGAAGGAGCAGGGTGCCTCAGACCTGCATCTTTCCACCGGCAATCCCCCCATCCTCCGCATTCACGGCGAGATGGTCCGCATTGATGCCCCGCCCTTCGGCGGCGACGATCTGAAGGCGCTCGTCTATGAGATCGCGCCGGAGCACAAGATCAAACAGTTCGAGGAAACGGGCGACGTGGACTTCGGCTACGAGTATCCGGGCTTCGCGCGTTACCGTGCGAATTTCTTCAACCAGAAGTACGGGATCGGCGCGGTGTTCCGTCTCATCCCGAGCAAGATTCTCACCGCGGATGAGCTGGGCCTGCCGCCGGTGACGAAGAAATTTGCGATGCTCAAAAAGGGCCTCGTACTCGTGACCGGGCCGACGGGCTCGGGAAAATCCACCACGCTCGCCGCGATGGTGGACTACGCGAACCTCCAGCGGAAGGATCACATTTTGACCGTCGAGGATCCCATCGAGTTCGTCCACAAGAGCCAGCAGTCGCTCATCAACCACCGCGAGGTCGGCGTTCACACAAAATCATTTGCCGCCGCACTGCGCGGCGCGCTGCGCGAAGACCCGGACATCATCCTTGTCGGCGAATTGCGCGACCTTGAGACGATCGAGCTTGCGCTGACCGCGGCACAGACCGGCCATCTTGTCTTCGGAACGCTGCACACGCCGAGCGCGCCGAAGACGATTGACCGCATCATTGATGTATTCCCCGCCGGACAGCAGAACCAGGTGCGTTCGGGCCTTGCGGAATCGCTCAAGGGCATCGTGGCGCAAAACCTTTTCAAACGCATAGACAAGCCGGGCCGCTGCGCCGCGCTCGAAGTCCTCGTGGTGGACAGCCCGATCGCGAACCTCATCCGCGAAGGCAAGACGCACCAGATCACGGGCATGATGCAGGTCGGCAAGAAAAAGGGCAACCAACCGCTGGACGACGCAATCATGGAGCTGCTCCGCGCGTCGAAAATCTCTCCCGAAGAGGCGTATGACAAAGCCATGGACAAGAAAAAATTCCGCGCCTTCATCAAGGACGCCGGCGACTGGGAGGACTAGCCGATGAAGCGCGCCGAACTCGACGCCCTCCTGACCGCCATGATGGACGTGGCACCGGGAATCTCTGACGTGAATTTCACGAGCAACCGGCCTCCACAGGTCGAGGCCTTTGGCGTACTCAAGACCGCGGACATTCCCCCGCATGTCGCGAAGCTCACGCCTTTCCAGACGGAACGCATCGCGCTGAACATCATCGGCGGCGAGCGGCGCCTGCTCCGCGAACTCGCCGTCCGCGGCTCGTGCGACTGCGCCTACATGGTGAATGAGAAATTGCGCTTCCGCGTGAATGTCTTCCGCCAGCGCAACCAGCTCGCCGTCGTCATGCGCAAGGCGCAGACGGAAATCCCGACGATCCAGAGCCTCGGCCTGCCCCCAACATTCAAGGAAGTGGCCAAGGAAAAAACCGGACTCATCCTTGTGACCGGATCGACCGGCAGCGGCAAGACGACCACGCTCGCCGCGGTGCTCGACGAGATCAACCGCTCGCAGCCCGTGCATGTGGTCACGCTCGAGGATCCGATCGAATACCTGCACCCGCACAAACGGGCGACATTCAACCAGCGCGAACTCGGGCCGGACTTTGACGATTTCCCGAGCGGACTGCGCGCCGCGATGCGGCAGGCGCCGAAGGTGATTTTCGTCGGTGAGATGCGCGACCGCGCCACGGTCGAGATCGCGATCACCGCGGCGGAGACCGGCCACCTCGTCCTTTCCACCATCCACACGATCAACGCCGGCCAGAGCATCAACCGCATTCTCGGCATGTTCGAGCGCGAGGAGGAAGCGCAGCTCCGCATCCGCCTCGCGGACACACTTCGGTGGATCATCTCGCAGCGGCTGCTCCCGCGCATCGGCGGCGGACGCCAGCTCGCGCAGGAAATCATGGGCAGCAACCTCCGCACACGCGAGGCCATCCAACTGGGCGAAGACGAAGGGCGCACATTTTACGACATCATCGAGCAGAGCCAGACGTTCGGCTGGGGCACGTTCGATCAGGCGATTGTCGCGGCGTTTGAAGCGCGGAGAATCACGGATGAAACCGCGCTGCTTTACTCGACGAACAAGGGCAAGATGAGCCGCTACATTGACGATGCGAAGAAGCGAATGAACCTCGTGGACGTGGACACCACCGGCTTGAAACTCGACCTCAACTCCTTCGCCGCCACCCGATGAGCGTCATCTCCGATCAGGAATTTCACCACCGGATCGATCTCTTCGAGCCCGGCGACACCACCGCGCTCATCTGCGTGGACGTGCCCGAGGTGCAGCGTCTCGTCGTGGAAAATCTCACCGAGCTTGGCTGCAAGATCCACACGGGCCTCTTCACCGAGGACATCCTGCTCAAGCTCCAGACGCACGCCTACGACATTGTGATCATCGCCGAGCACTTCGGCGGATCGGATCTCCAGAACAATCCCATCCTCGCCTCCACGCTCGAAATCCTGCCCGATCAGCGGCGCAACCAGATCATCGCGCTCGTCGGGTGCAGCGTTCACACGGACAGCGACATGGAGGCTTGGCAGCACAGCGTGAACCTCGTCGTGAACCTCGCGGATGTGCCCAACATCAAGCACGTCCTGCGACGCGCGATGGTGCGCAACCGCAGCTTCTACACGCCTTACACCGAGGCGCTCCGCGATGCGGAGCGGATCTGAACACGCACATCCGCGAAGGATTTTGCAGGCATGATTCAATCGGCTGCGTTCGTCCGCGGTCGAAAATGCGGCACATCAGTTCGCAAACGAACGCATGCTCAATCCGATCGCCTCACATCCGCGGTCATGCGAATGTCCGATCCGATTTTTCGGAACGCCACGTTGTGCAGCCTGAGCGATTCCCCAGTGCTGCCTGCACCACGCCCGCCGATCACATCCGGGCCGCCGCACAGCATCGGTGCAAAGTAGAAATGCACGCGGTCCACAAGCCCCTCATCGAACGCCGACCCGAGCAGCACTCCCCCACCCTCGAACATCACGCTCGTGCAGCCACGCCCACCGAGATCGCGCAGCACGGCGCGCAACGACTTCCCACGAAAGACGAGCGTGCGCTCGCGACGGGCATCGGAAAAAAGATGCGCGTCCGCAGGCAACCGTCCGCCACGCGTAAGCACGACGCGCCACGGTTGCCGAATCGCCGCTCCACGCAGACCGCGCACGGTGAGCCTCGGATCGTCCGCACGCACCGTCCCAGCGCCGACGAGGATCGCATCCACATGTGCGCGCAGCCGCATCGCATCCGCGCGTGCCTCCTCGCATGTGAGCCAGCGGCCTTCCCCGGGCGGACGCGTGAGACGTCCGTCCAGCGACAGGCCCGCCTTTGCAATCACCAGCGGCATCCCGGTCGCGATCCATTTGTTGAATCCCGTATTCAACGCCGAGCATTTCTCCGCAAGGATGCCCACAGTCACCGCGACACCCGCCTTTTTCAAAATCGCGAACCCGCGCCCCGCATGTTTCGGATTCGGATCGGTCGCGCCCACGACCACGCGCGCGAGACCTGCCTCCACGATTGCACCCGTGCAAGGCAGCGTACGCCCGTGCGTGCAGCACGGCTCGAGCGTGACATAAATCGTCGCACCGCGCGCGAGGGCCGAACGTTTCAGCGCGCGCAACGCCTCGATCTCCGCGTGCGGCCCGCCCGCGCAGCGATGCCAGCCCTTCGCAATCACACGCCCGCTTTTCACGATCACCGCGCCAACCGAGGGATTCGGCGACGTGCGCCCCACGCCTTTTGCCGCCTCGCGCAGCGCGAGGCGCATGAATTTTTCATCGTCCGTGCGGCTCATGCGCATAGGGAATATCCGCGTGGCACCCGTATCGCAAGGCGCGAACGACCGCCAAACAACACACTGCCCTCGGCATTTGTCATTCACTCCAATGGCGCACCCGGGGAGGCTCGAACTCCCAACCTGCGGTTTAGAAGACCGCTGCTCTATCCAGTTGAGCTACAGGTGCTTTTTTTCATTATGAGCTACTTGTGCAATTTGAATCCGATTGTATTTGCGATCGTAACCCGGATTCGTAATCCCAGTAGCTTCTGTGACGTTGTGAGCAGCAATCAACCCCTCACGAAGGTTGCGGAATGTCTGCATCGAAACGGGCACGGGACGTATTTCGCTCTGATCCAGGTCAGGGGCAAGCAAATCAAACGGTCGCTCAAGTCAGCGAGTCGCCGCTCTCGCACGGCGTCTCCTCGCTGACTTGAGGACGAACGTCCACGGTCTTGCGGGCGAGCAGAGGGGCATGATCTTGATCACCTCGCCGAACGCTGGCTTGCACTAAAGAAATCCAACCTGCGCCTCGGTTCATGGCGCAGGTTGGACGAAATCGTGAGCGTGCTGAAACTTTTTTCTCGGGTCGTCGGTCGTCCGGTGCGCTCCATCGGGCAAAGGCAAGTCGAGGACTGGAAAGCAAAACGCGGTGTGCTCGTGAGTCCGCGCAGATTCAATTGCGAGCGCGAGGATTTGCGGCGCTGTTTGAATGTGCACGCACAACACTTCGCATCATTCTCGAAAATCGAAGGCGACTTGCGAACATGCGTCTGTAGTCGTTCAGCTTCGTTCTGCGGCAATGGGGTGGGAATAACTGTCCTGCAAGGACTCCGAGAACGGTTGCCAGCGTAGCGATATCCGTGTCGCGCATTATGCGGTTGCGACGTTTCATCCGGTTGACGATGTGCGGGAAAGATCACCATTCCGCGAGTCGAAATTTGACGGTGCGGTGCGGATCAGGTGCAGATCCCACATCTGCAAAAAAGTGCCGGGCCACTGACCGATTGGCCAATGACCCGGCTGTTCCCCCCAGAACAATTTCACTTTCACCGATCCCCCGCAGATTGCAACGGGAATTTGTGAAAATTTTCACGAGCCCATTGCTTCCGATTCCGAAGGGCTGGCAAATCCGGCGGTGTGTTGCATGGAATCCCAAGAGGGCGGAACAGGCAGTACGGAGCGTCGCCTGCTGCTTTGGCCTTCGGCACAGGCCAAGCCGGGTATCCGGCGGTGCGGATTCTCCGCGCCTCACAAATGCAATGACGCCATTCTTTACCGGGCTTGCCTCGCGCTGCCTGGTCTGCGAGATGGTTTGCATGGATCTGACCGCACAACTCCGCTCCACCATCCGCGACATCCCCGATTTCCCGAAGCCGGGGATCGTGTTCAAGGACATCACGCCGGTGCTCGCCGACGGCAGGCTTTTCCGCAGTGTGACCGATCGCTTCGCGGCCGAGCTGGAGGGGCTCGGCGTCACGAAGATTGTCGGCATTGACGCACGCGGTTTCATTTTTGCAGGAGCAGTCGCGAGCCAGCTCGGGCTCGGCTTCATCCCGATCCGCAAAAAGGGCAAGCTGCCGTGGACGACGCGTTCGACGGCATACAAACTGGAATACGGCGAGTCGGTCGTGGAGGTGCATGTGGATGCGGTGGAAAAGGGTGAGAAGGTTGCGCTGATTGACGACGTGCTTGCAACGGGCGGCACGGCAGCGGCGGCGGTGCATCTGCTCGAAGAATGCGGTGCGGTGGTGGTGCGTGCGGAATTCCTGATGGAGCTGGGCTTCCTCTCGGGACGCGAAAAACTGGGCGCCACGCCGGTGGTGAGTCTCGTGATTTACTAGACTTATTATAATTTCTATAATTCTGGCACGTCGCTCGCTCTCTCCGGGGCTGTCATGCGACACCAGCCCATTCAGTCCAAACAGGAACTCCCCGTGCGGGTGCCCGGCAGCAGGCCGAAAGGAATCCAGCGCAGCAGCGCACTCGCCAGCGTAGCGTTTCTCGGCGCACCGTTTCAGGGTGATGGATTCGCAGCAGCGACGACGGAGACCGGCCTGGTCTTCACTGCGATTCTCTCGGTGCTCGCGCTCATCCTCGGACTCTCGGCGTCCATCCTTTACCGGCACATGCACCACCGCGAGGAGGAGCTTCGCCGCCGCGCGGAAAATGCGGAGGCGGAACAACGCGCGTTGCTGATGGTCACGGACGAGGCGGTGCTCGTGCTCTCCGCAGACGGAGTCGTACGCGCCGCAAACCCAGCGGCCGAGGAACTCTTCGGCCGCGAAGCGGATGATTTTCTCGGCGAAAATCTCACGGAGATCTTCGCGCAGCCTCTCGCGCTCGGCGATCTGACCAAGCACGGCCCGGTAAATTTCGAGACGACCGCAAAGCACGGCGAGGCGGAATTTTCGCAAGTGGAGATGCTCCTGTCGCCCGTGGAACTGAGCGGCGGAAAAGGCTACCTCGCGGTCGTCCACCGCGCCCGCCAGTCAGACGGCACGGAGCTGGAGCAGAATCCCGCCATCGCCTCGGAACTCCGGGGCGCCGTGGGAAAATTCACGCATGATCTGAACAACCAGCTCACCTCCCTGCTGGGAAATCTCTCGCTCGCACTGATGGCGCGGCCTGGCGACCCCACGACAAACGAGCGCGTGCTGAATGCGAAGAAGACCGCCATCCGCGCACAGGCGCTCAGCCAGCAGTTGCAGTCGCTCCTCGATCCCCTCGCCGAATCACCATCCGCAAAAACCAACACCACCGACATGAACTGCACCATCCTTCCCATGCCCGCCAAATCTCCTTCCACGATGCGTTCGGAACCCGCACCAGGACCTTCGCGTATCCTCATCCTCGACGACGAGGAGGCCATCTGCATGCTCATCTCCAGTGTCCTTGAATCGTCGGGCTACGAAGTCTCCTCAGCGTTCTCGGTCGCAGACGCACGGCGTGCCTGCGAGGATGCGCTCCAAGCGGGAAGCCCGTTTTCACTCGTGATCTGCGACCTCAGCCTGCCCGGCGACACGGACGGCATCGAGGCGCTCAGGCAACTGCGCGCAATCGATCCGGACATCAAGGCCATCGTCTCCAGCGGCTACGATACCGACCCGGTCATGCGCGACTGCCACACCTACGGATTCTGCGCCGCGATGGCGAAGCCTTACGACATAGGCAAGCTCCTCCGGACCGTCAGCAACGTGCTCTCCAAAAATGCCTCCCTGCTCATGACGGCATAAGATTTCCCCGGGCCCGGAATTCGAGGGCGGAGTTTCTTTCGGTGCGGCTGACATTGGGCTGACAGTCGTACCAGGTGCTCCGCCTTCGAATTCCGGTTCCGGGAAACACTCTCGCCGCGCCCATCGGCACTGCCGGCGCGTGCGCTGCCTGGGCTTGGCCAAGAACCATCTCGAACTCCCACTCAAGCGTCCCGCCGGCATCCTCAAGCAGCAGGTCGCATAGCACCGTGTGCCATCGAATCACCCGGCCATCACCCTCCCTGCCGTCTCGCATATTGCTCCAATCGCCACACCTGTTTTCAATAACATGCGTTTTTGCAGAGGTCTTTACAGGTGTTCCCCCGCGAGCACGTCGGTCTGCTTCAGCGCGATGGCGAATGGCTCCAGCGGCATCGAATCGCTGTGATCGAGGAACGCCGTGCACACGCGGAAAAATTCCGCGCGCGTCGTCACGCGGCGGATGTCGTGCAGGAATGCGCCGCGCGGCTCCACGCCGAGCCCGATGAAATTCAGATATCGCTTCATCTTCTGCACCTGCGAACGCTCGGGCACGCCGGGCGTGCAGACGGACTCGTAGAGCGCGGCGATGTAGCCGAGCACGTCACGCCCGCACGGCAGCGTGATTTTTTCGCCGCGCAGGTGCTGGCGGATTTGGGAAAAAATCCACGGGTTGCGAATTGCGCCGCGCCCGATCATCAGCCCGCGTGCGCCCGTGAGCGCGAGGACTTCCGCAGCCTTCGCAGCGGAATGCACGTTGCCATTCGCAAGCACGGGGCATGGCACGGCGGCGACGGCGCGCGCGATGAAGTCGTAGTGGACTTCGCTGCGGTACATCTCCCGCACGGTGCGGCCGTGCACGGTGAGCAGGTCGAGCGAGTGCTTTGCGAAGATGGGCAGCAACTCATCGAACACGGCGGGGTCGTCAAAGCCGATGCGCGTCTTCACGGTGAACTTCACCTTCACCACATCGCGCAGCGCACCGAGGATCGCATCCACGCGCTTCGGTTCGCGGAGCAGTCCGCCGCCGGCGCATTTTTTGTAAACGATGGGCGCGGGACAGCCGAGGTTCAGATCGATCGCGGCAACGGGATGCTCCTGCAATTTTTTCGCAGTGCGGACAAGCGACGGGATGTCATTGCCGATCATCTGCGCGACGGCGGGGCGGCCCGTGGGGTTCGAGATGAGCGACTGCAAAATCCATTTCTCCGGATGCGAGTCAGCGTGGACGCGGAAGTATTCCGTGAAATACACGTCCGCGCCGCCATAGCGCGTCATGAGCCCCCAGAACGGCAGGTCGGTGACTTCCTGCATCGGCGCGAGCGCGAGGATCGACTCCGGGCGATCGAGCAAGTCTTGCAGTGCGGCGGCGGGTTCCAAGTAGGATGAAGTAGCGCCATCAAGCAGATGCCGCAAGGGAGCGCAGTTGGGGCGGACACATAAAAATCACCCACATGGAACACATCCCCTCACACGCTTGCCGCTCCGCGACGCAACACCTAGCGTCGGCACCTATGCCGGAAGTTTCCAAAGACCAAGTCGCCGACACGCTCGAAGAAATCGCGATGATGCTCGAATTGAAGGGCGAGAACCCTTTCAAGATCCGCGCGTATCGCAACGCCACGCGTGCCATCGAGACCTTTGCGGGAAATCTGAAACAGGCTGCGGAGGCCGGGACGCTCGGCGACATCAAGGGCATCGGCGAGGCCATCGCGGAGAAAATCACCACGCTCGTGACGACGGGCACGCTCGACTATCACACGAATCTCAAGGCCGAGTTTCCGCCGGGGCTCTTCGACATGTTCGAGATCAGCGGCATGGGGCCGAAGAAAATCCACGCGGTTTGGAAGGAGCTTTCGATCACGACGATCGGGGAATTGGAAAAAGGCTGCCACGACGGACGTGTGGCGAGGCTGAAGGGCTTCGGCGAGAAGACTGCAACGAACATTTTGAAAGGCATCGAGGATCGGAAAAAGCACGCGGGGCGTTTCCGCATGGGCGAAATCGCGGCGGATGCGGAACGGCTGCTCGACGATCTGCGCTCGCATCCCGAGGTGATCCGTGTCGCAGCGTGCGGCAGCTTCCGGCGCAAGCGCGAGACGTGCGGCGATCTCGACTTTCTCGTCTCCACGCGCGAGCCGAAGATCGTAAGCGAGGATTTTGTCGCGCACGAATTCGTCGAGAGCGTGATCGCGCACGGTGAGACAAAGTCGTCGGTGCGCTGGCTCAGCGGCATCCAGGCGGACCTGCGCGTGGTGAAGGACTCGGAGTTCCCGTTTGCGATGAACTACTTCACCGGATCGAAGGAGCACAACATCGTGATGCGCCAGCGCGCGCTCGCCCGGGGCTGGACACTGAATGAATACCGCCTTGGGCCAGTGGATGCGCCGAAGACGAAGCCGGAACCAATTCCCGAAATCCGCGAGGAGGCGGACCTCTACCGCGCGCTCGGGCTCGACTTCATCGAGCCGGAGCTGCGCGAGAACATGGGCGAGTTCAAGGCCGCCGAGGAGCACACATTGCCGAAGCTGATCGAATTGGAAAACCTGCGCGGCACTTTTCACAATCACACCACCGAGAGCGACGGCCGCAGCACGCTCCGCGAAATGGCGGACGCCGCGATCGAACTCGGCCTGCAATACCTCGGCATTGCGGATCACT
The DNA here is from genome assembly GCA_903882875.1 of uncultured Spartobacteria bacterium. GTDB lineage: Bacteria > Verrucomicrobiota > Verrucomicrobiia > Chthoniobacterales > Chthoniobacteraceae > SXWH01. The sequence goes on from CAIRYQ010000047.1 coordinate 50,207, forward strand.
CGAAAGCATCATTTCAAGCGCACGGCCTCGACGAGAAACGGCTGCTCGCGCAGGTGAAGGAGATTCGCAAACTGAACGAGGAGTTCGCACCAGACTTCCGCATCTTCACCGGCAGCGAGGTGGACATCCACAAGGACGGCACGCTCGACTTCGACGACGAGATTCTCGCGCAGCTCGATTACACCGTCGCGAGCGTCCATAACGTATTCAATCTCTCAGAGGCGGAGATGACGAAGCGCATCATCCGCGCGATGGAGAACAAAAATGTGACCATGCTCGGCCATCTCACCGGCCGCCTGCTGCTCATGCGCGACGGCTACCCGGTGGATCACGCCGCAGTCATCGAGGCCGCCGCCGCGACCGGCACGATCATCGAACTGAACGCAAACCCACGCCGACTCGACATGGACTGGCGCTGGTGGCCGCTCGCGAAATCGAAAGGCGTGAAGTGCGCGATCAATCCTGACGCACACCACACCTCGCAGCTTCAGTTTTTGAAATTCGGGATCGGCACCGCGCGCAAGGGCTGGCTCACGCGGCATGATGTGGTGAACACGCTGCCGCTCGGGAAAATCGAAACGCTGCTCGAAGCGAAGCGGAGGAAATAGCGACGACGGCGGCAGTCCGCTGCGGTCAGACGAGCAGCCCTGCGCGTTCGAGCGCGGCCTCATCTGCGCGTGAGGAAGGATCGATCAGCGCGCGTTTTCCCTCGGGCGTGAGCGCGACGGGCTCGTGCCAGCGGTTCGTGAGCGGAAAATCGTTCTGAGCCTGATAGCGCATGAGCGTGCTCAGCCCCGGCGTCGCATTCATCCTCAGCCACTCGCCGTCGCCGCAGAGCATCACGTCGAGCGCATCGAGCGCGAAGAGGCGGTGCAGGAAATCATGCAGCGCGGAGAAATCGCTCACAGGCGGCAGGCCCCAGTCGGCAAGCGACTGATTCGCCATCGCACAAAGCCGCGGGAACGGCAGCCGCTCCGGGAACGATCTGGCGAGCACCGTGAGTACCGCCTTCTCCACCGGCTCGCGCGCTTCGAGCACGAGCCCGTGGACACCCTTGAACTGCATCGGCGATCCAGGCGTGAGGCTGATGCTGCCCGCGTCCACCGTCATGCGCAGACCGAGCGCGCAGTCGGCAATCACACCCGCGCGGATCGCGCGCTCCGCCGAGACGGGCGCACTGCTGAGCAGGCTGTTGCGCAACCAGCGCTGGAAAAGCACGTCCATGAACTGCTGCGTGCGCGCGAACTCCAGTTGCAGCGGCGCGAGCGCGGACTGCATCGGCGCGGGCAGGTGCGCGGACTGCATCGTCGCATAGTGCGCCTCGGCCACGTAGTTCAGCCCGTGCCGCGCGGCGTCTACGGAAAACTCCGTGAACGTGCAGGGCTCGTTCACCGCCGCGAGTTCGTCATGAAAGAGCAGACCCGACGGTTTCGCGCGCATGTCGTCGAGCGTGTCGCGCAAATTCGCCGCGTACGAGCCCGGCTGATCCTTCATGCACTCCGCGAGCGAATCGAGCACCTGCACCGCGCGCGCCATCTGCGCCTCGGGCGAAGCAATGCCGACAATTTCCTGAAGCAAAACCTTCCGCACCCCGCCCGGCAGCGCCCAGCCGGGAAGCGTGTTGTAGCTCACATACGCGACGCCATTCTTCGCGAGCGCCCCGGCGCAGAGCGCAAGCAGCCGATCACGCACCTCCGACGACACCCACGAATAAACGCCGTGCGCGATGACGTAATCGAACGCGCCCTCCGGCTTCCACTCGCGCAAATCCGCGCACACGAAGCGCGCATTCCCAATCCCGCACGCCGCCCGCGCAGCCTCGGCAACCGCGATCTGCTTCGCGGAAAAATCCATGCCGACAAATTCCGATTTCGGGAACCGCTCGGCGAGCGGCAGCAGGTTCATCCCTTCACCACAGCCGAGTTCCAGCACGCGGCAGCGATCCGGCGGCGCGGCATTGATGCCGAGCAGCCGCGCAATCGCTCCGACGCGCGCAGGGTGCGAATCCGAAACTGCGCCGTGTCGATACGGCACCGCATCGTAGCGCTCGCGGATTACGTCGGCGCTCATGCGCGAGCCTCAGTGTTGCACCGCTTCGCGGAGCGCAGGCTCACGCGAGCAACTGCCGCAGCACGTAGGGCAGGATGCCGCCGTGGCGGACGTATTCGACCTCGATGGCGGTGTCTATGCGGCTGCGGAGCGTGACTTTCTCCTCGTTGCCGTTCGCGAGGTGGATGACGAGCGTGACGTCGCTCATCGGCTTGATGTCGTCGCTGAGGCCGAGCAGGTCGAATGTCTCCGTGCCGTCGAGCTTGAGCGTCTGCGCGGTCATGCCGTCGGGGAATTGCAGCGGGATGACACCCATGCCGCAGAGGTTGCTGCGGTGGATGCGCTCGAAGCTCTGCGCGACGACGGCCTTCACGCCGAGCAGCGCGGTGCCCTTCGCGGCCCAGTCGCGCGAACTGCCGGTGCCGTATTCCTGTCCGGCGAAAATCATCAGCGGCGTTTTCGTCGCAGCGTATTTCATCGCGGCGTCGTAGATCGGCATCACTTCGCCGTTGAACTTTGTCACGCCGCCCTCGGTGCCGGGGCACATGAGATTTTTGATTCGCACATTCGCAAAAGTGCCGCGCGTCATGATGCGGTCGTTGCCGCGGCGGCTGCCGTAGCTGTTGAAATCCTCGAACGCGACGCCGGCTTCCGTGAGGAATTTGCCGGCGGGCGACGCCTTCTTGATCGCGCCTGCGGGCGAGATGTGATCGGTCGTCACGCTGTCGCCGAAAATGCCGAGCGGACGCGCGCCCTTGATCTCGCCAATGCTGCCGGCGGACATGCCAAAGCCCGTGAAGAACGGTGGCTCCTGCACGTAGGTGCTCTGCTTGTTCCACTCGAAGACATCGCCGACGGTGCCGGGGATTTCGTTCCACTTCGGATTTTGCGAGGCGAAGTCGGTGTAGAGCTTGCGGAAAATTTCCGGCGAGAGCGCAGTGCTCATCACGTCGCGGACTTCCTTCTGGCTCGGCCAGATGTCGCGGAGAAAAACGGGCGCGCCGTCTTTTCCGATGCCGATCGGCTCGCTCGAAAGATCAATGTCCACGCGGCCCGCGAGCGCGAACGCAACGACGAGCGGTGGCGACATGAGGAAGTTCGCCTTGATGTTCTGATGCACGCGCGCCTCGAAGTTGCGGTTGCCGCTGAGCACCGACGCGGCGACGAGATCGTTCTTTGTCACGGCTTCCTCGATGGCGGGATGCAGCGGGCCGCTGTTGCCGATGCACGTCGTGCAGCCGTAGCCGACGGTCTGGAATCCGAGCGTGTCGAGATACTGCGAGAGGCCGGTCTTGTTCAGGTAATCGGTGACGACGCGCGAGCCGGGCCCGAGCGAGGATTTCACCGCGGGGTTCACTTTCAGTCCGCGCTCGACGGCCTTCTTCGCGAGCAGGCCAGCGCCGAGCATCACGCTCGGATTGCTCGTATTCGTGCACGAGGTGATCGCGGCGATGAGCACGCTGCCATTGCGAATGGTGGCCGCGCCGTTCTGCGTCGGATTTTCGCTCGTGAGCGAAAGCTCCACTTTCTTCCCAACCAGATCATCCGCGGGCTTGCCGTAGCCACCGTCGGTGATGGGCTTCGCAAAGAGCGATGTGAACGTGCTCTTGAGGTCGTTGAGATTGATGCGATCCTGCGGGCGCTTCGGACCGGCGACGCCAGGCACGACGGTCGAGAGATCGAGGTCGAGATCCACGCTGTATGCGATGTCGCCCTTCGCCGGAACGCCCCACAGGCCTTGCGTCTTGTAGTAGTTCTCGAATGTCTTGCAGTGCTCGTCGCTGCGGCCCGTGCCGCGCAGGTAGGCGACCGTCTCCTCATCAATCGGAAAGAAGCCCATCGTCGCGCCGTATTCGGGTGCCATGTTTGCGATGGTCGCGCGATCCACGACGGCGAGCGCCTTCGCGCCGGTGCCGTAGAACTCCACGAACTTCCCGACAACCTTTGCCTTGCGCAGCATCTGCGTGATGTGCAGCACCACGTCCGTCGCTGTGACGCCTTCCTTCACCGCGCCGGTGAGATTCACCCCGACGACTTCCGGCGTGAGGAAATATACGGGCTGCCCGAGCATCCCCGCCTCTGCCTCGATGCCGCCGACGCCCCATCCGACGACGCCGAGACCATTGATCATCGTCGTGTGCGAGTCGGTGCCGACGAGCGTATCGGGGTAAAAAGTGTCGCCGATGGAGAGCACACCCTTCGCGAGATATTCAAGGTTCACCTGATGCACGATGCCGATGCCCGGAGGTACGACGCCGAAAGTCTTGAACGCCTGCTGGCCCCACTTGAGCAACTCGTAACGCTCGCGGTTGCGCTTAAATTCGAGATCCAGATTTTTTTGCAGCGCATTGCTGCTGCCGAAAAAATCCACCTGCACCGAGTGGTCCACGACGAGATCCACCGGCACGAGCGGCTCGATCATTTTCGGATCGCGCCCGAGACGCGAAACCGTTGAGCGCATCGCCGCGAGATCCACGAGCAGCGGCACGCCAGTGAAGTCCTGCAACACCACGCGCGCCACGACGAACGGGATCTCCACCTGCGCCGGCGCCTTCGCGTTCCAATTCGCGAGCAGCTTCACATCCTCCTCGCGGACGCGCTTGCCGTCGCAGTTGCGCAGCACGCTTTCCAGCACGATGCGGATGGAGATTGGCAGTTTTGAAATCGGACCGATGCCCGATTTTTCCAGCGCAGGCAGACTGAAGAGTGTGCCCTGTTTTCCGTTCCCTAGTTCGAATTTCGTCAGTGTCTTGAATGCGTCGTTGCTCATGTCTCTTGTGGTGAAGTCGGCAGAGGGAAGCGCACCAGCGCGCGCGGGGCAAGCACGAGCGACGGGCATCATCCACGATTTGACCATGCCCTGTGCCGCACTTCCCGTCGGCACGACAAATGATAGCTTCAGGGACGGCAGTTCCGGGCACGCCCACATCGAAAATGAAAACGTGATTCGCGCTAGTCCGGCGTTGGGAAAAGCGTCTAGTCTCCCCCGCTCCATGAAATCCCTCGACGCAAAGATCGCGGACATCCGCAAGAATCCCTCGGGCAGCAAGGCGTTCATCATCGCCGATGCGAAGGACGCGGACATGGCGTTCGGCATCACGGCGCCGGGACAGAAGCGCCCGATGAATCCCGAACGCGTGCTGAAGTCGGAATTCCACTGGAAGACTCTGGAGGAATACCGCGAGCAGATCCGCGGCGTGATCCGGCAAGGGCTCGTGGACATCATGCTGCTTTCGGCATCGAACGTGGAGCAGCTCGCGATGAAGGAGCGGCTGTTTGAAAATTCGCACATCACTCCCGCAGCGCGTGCGAACGACGCGACGGACATCTGGGTGGTGCGTGGCGCGGAATACATCCGCGAACCGTCGCGGCCCTTCCGCAGTGCGACTCTCGATCACATCAAGTGCGGCGAGGTGGACTGCGCTCCCGATGCGGCGGTGATCGGCGCGGACCTCGGGCTTTACTCGGTGACTTTCACAAACAACTTCGAGCGCGACTACGAGACGCTCAGCGCGTTCAAGGAGTTCCGCGAGGAAGCCGAGCGGAAAAATTTCCGCTACTTCCTCGAAGTCTTCGATCCAAATGTGAACACCGGTCTGCCGCCCGAAAAGCTCGATGGGTTCATCAACGACCACATCATCCGCAGCCTCGCGGGCGTAACGGAAAAAGGACGGCCGCTCTTTTTGAAAATCGCTTGGCGCGGACCGAAGGCGATGGAGGAACTCGTGGCCTACGACCCACAGCTCATCGTGGGCATCCTCGGCGGAAGCGCGGGAACGACGTATGATGCGTTCAAGCTCATCGCCGATGCGCAGAAGCACGGCGCGCGCGTGGCGCTCTTCGGTCGCAAGATCAACAATGCGGAAAACCCGCTGGCATTCATCGAGTTTCTGCGGCGCATCGTCGAAGGCGCGATCACGCCGGAGGAGGCGGTGAAGGCGTACCACGGCGTGCTGCAATCGCTCGGCATCACCGCACACCGTTCGCTCGCGGATGACATGCAGCTTTCCGCAAATGCGACGAGCTATGGCGGTGCGAAAAAGACGATCGTGAAGCCCGACGGCAAGCCTGTCGCGTGCGAAGCAAAGACCGGAGAGGGCAGCGTCACGGCTCAGCTCGCGCGCATCCGCAAGCGGTTCGGCGAATAGCCTGCGGGGATTTTTCAACGCGGAGACGCGGAGAAAAGATCGTGACTGCCGGCTGGCGAATGGTGACTGGTTGCGCTTCACCATTCCCCTTTCCAGACATGCACACACATCTCCTCTCCGCACTCACCGCACTGCTCACGCTTGGCGTCTCCACTTTCGCCGCGAAGATCGAACTCATCGCCGGCGGCGGCACAAAGGAGTCCGGCGCACCGGCGACGGAGTGCGTGCTGCGCGAGCCCTTCGGCACCGAATTTCTGCCGGACGGCACGCTCGCGATTATCGAAATGACCTCGGGCAACCGGCTGTTGCGCGTGGACAAGGCGGGCGTGATGAAAGTCATCGGCGGCACCGGCGTGAAAGGCTTCGTGGGCGACGGCGGCGACGCGCGTAAGGCGCAGTTCAACGGCGTCCACAACATAGCCGTCACACCCGAGGGCGACATCTATCTCTCCGACGCGTTTAACAACCGCGTCCGCAAAATCAACGGCAAGACGGGCACAATCACCACGTTTGCGGGCACGGGAAAAAAGGGGTTCAGCGGCGACGGCGGCCCGGCGGACAAGGCTGAATTCGGCACGGTGATCCAGATCGCGCTCGATCCCGAGGCAAAGCACCTCTACGTCGCGGACATTGACAACAAGCGCATCCGCCGAATCGCGCTCGCAACGGGCGTCGTCGAAACCATCGCGGGCAACGGCAAGGCCGGGAAGCCCGACGACGGTGCAGATGCAAAGAGCGCGCCGCTCAGCGATCCGCGCGCGGTCGTGGCCGCAGCGGACGGATCATTCTACATCCTCGAGCGCGGAGGAAACGCGCTGCGCTTCGTGGACCCCGCAGGGAAAATCAAGACCGTCGCAGGCAACGGAAAGCCGGGCCTCTCCGGCGACGACGGCCCCGCGCTCGAAGCGACGATGGGCGGCCCGAAGCACCTATGCCTCGACCGCGACGGCAGTGTGATCATCGCCGACGCGGAGACGAACACCGTGCGCCGCTATGATCGGAAGACCGGGAAAATCACGCGCGTCGCAGGCACCGGGAAGAAGGGCGCGGCAGGCGTCGGCGGCGATCCCCTCGCCTGCGAACTCGTGCGTCCGCACGGCGTAACCATCGCACCGGACGGGAAACTGATCATCACCGACAGCTACAACAACCGCGTGTTGCGCATTGTGCCGTGAGATTCATCCGTTTTCGTGTTCATCCGCATCTTTCGAGGGTTCCCCAGGACTTGCTTTCACATCGCTGATTCGATCATGAATTCCACCGACAAACCCGGCATACGCGAGATCCTCACCGATGCGATCCGCTTCTGGGAATGGCGGCGGCTGTTCTACAACCTCGTGCTCGCGGCAGTCGTCACATTCGATTTCGCCCGGCACTTTCCGCAGTCGAAACGCGCGCTGGAATTTCACGCGCTGCTCACGCTCTTCCTCCTCGCCGTGCTGGCGAACGCCGCTTACTGCGCGGCCTATCTCGTGGAACTGCCCGTGCAGTTCTCCGAGTTTCGGGAGCCGTGGCGGCGATACCGGTTCGCACTCTGGCTGCTCGGCTCGGTCTTCGCGGCGGTCCTCGCTCATTTCTTCGCCATCGGGATGTTCGGCAGCGACGCGCCCCTGCTTTTGATTTAGAGCTTCTTCCGCGGCTCGTGGTGATAAACAGGGCTGAGTACCAAAGGCCCCCAGCAAGCAACTTCACCGCCGCCCTCGCGACATGCTGCCCGCCGGACTCCTTGCTTCGCATTGACCCCGCCGCGTCTTTCCATCTTCATGCCGAACATGGAAACGAATCCGACGCCGGAGACAAAAAGCAACCGCACGCGCGGCTGGCTGCTGATCGTCATCGGAGCGATGCTCAGCCTCGCGATGGCCGCGATCTCATTCTTCCTTTGGCGGGCGATTCATTATCCCGGCCAGTCGGGCGGCACGTCACGATGGACCGGCAGTACCGAGATGACCGCCAGGACGTTTCAGCTCTTCGGCACCGTCTTCATCTTCGGCCTCGTCTGTGTGGCGACCGGCATTTTCCAAGTGCGGACCGGACGGCGCAATGGGATAGCCGTGGCGCTTCTGCTCTTGCTCGTCGGACTCATGATCTTCCTCGGAAACCAGATCATGCAGCTGGCGCGCTGAAGATCTCCCTCGTCGCGTCACCGTCACGAGATTCGGTGGGGCGTTCAGAAAAGCTCGCTCTGTGCGTCGCCACGTTCAGGAAGGCCGCCTTGTTCATCGAACTGCGGCTTTTCCTCGACTGGATTGCGATGCAACGCATCAATCCAATGCGCTTCAGACACGATTGCAGGCATACCGCATTCCCTGCGAGCAATTACCGCCGCTTCTATTTTGCTTCCATACGCACCTTCCTTCCACGCTTTGCTACCCTCCTCTCCTATCACCAAGTAATCGACTGTCCGACTGACCGCATTCTGGGTTTTGCCCCCTCTACGGATGACCTCTTGCTGGCACTCAGAGCGAGACCCGAAACCAAATGCACCGGTAAACACGAAGGCGCGGTCCACAAATTCGATTGGAGGCTGAGGATCGTCGTATGGTGAATGATCTCGCAGCAAATCCGCTGCGAATTCCTTGCGGTATTCAGATACGGCATCCGAACTACTCCAATTCTCCGGCACCACGACAGAGACCAAGGCATCCGCATCGTAGTGTTTAAGTTCATCGGATTCGGAATCGAAATCCTGCGTGAGAAAGACATACTTTCTCCAAAGCTCCCGATTGGCCTCGTTGGCCATTAGCTTCTTGATTTCGAAACCTGCTGCTCCCGCGGACAATCGAGCGGTGAATGGAGTTCCGAAGAACTTCAGGATTTTCTTCTGTCTGTTTGATGCGAGCTGCACCTCAGTCTGGGGCGCAGTCTTCAAATGATACCGTCGCGCTGCACTGGGATTGAGACCGAGCGCATCCATCTTTTGCAAAGCGACTTGTCCGTATGGTCCTGCCACCCAATCCACGATGGCCTGTGCAGCACTCGGACCTATAAGCGTCTTTGCCTGCCACGGACGAGTAGCCGATTTGGCGAAGCCTGCATCTACCAACCGCTGGCCGATTGGATTACCCAAATCCTTCGCTTCCTCCTGACGTCTTTTCCTCTCTGTTTTCTCTACGGTTGAAAGGTCCGTCTCATCCTTGCCCTTCTTGTTCTGTTCAAAGAGATGCCTGATTCTGCCGAGCTCAGCAGTGTCCCTTATCAGGTCTGAAGTGAGTAGCGATTTTAGATCCGGAAAAAATTGAGCTAAGTCGTAAGCGGTCTGTTCTCCAACGTCCGGGATCGCTAGTGCGTGCAACCAGCGAGCAAGCGGCTGCGTCTTTACGCGCGCGATGCCCTCGATGACTTTCGTGGCGTTCTTCTCGCCGAAGATGCGTGGCTCCTCGTCGGTGCCGAGATTCAGTTTCGCGAGCGCATCGAGTTGCAGGTCGAAAAGGTCGAGCGGCGACTTCACGAGGCCGCGCTCGACAAGTTTTTCCGCGACGACTCCGCCGACACCCTCGATGTCGAGCGCGCTGCGCTGGCCGAAGAACTCCACGCGCCGCACGAGCTGCGCGGGGCAGCCGGAGATGTTTTCGCAGCGCCACGCGACCTCGGCCTTCTTGCCAGTCGAGACCTGCGCTCGCGAAATCGTACCGCCGCACGCGGGACATTTTCCGCCGACAAACTCGAATAGGTCGAACGCCTTTGCCGAATCGGGGCGCCGTGATTTCACGACTTCGATCACCTCGGGAATCACCATGCCGGCCTTCCGGATGATGACCGTGTCGCCTATGCGGATGTCCTTGCGCTTGATCTCGTCGTCATTGTGGAGCGTCGCACGCGAGACGGTAGAGCCTTGCACGAAGACGGGCTTCAGCTCGGCGACCGGGGTGAGCACGCCGGTGCGGCCGACTTGGATTGTGATACCGAGCAGCTCCGTCACCGCGCCGGAAATCCACGGCACCGGTTTGTGAACGATCGCATAGCCCGGTGCCTTCGCCTTTGTCGGAATGCGCTCCCACGCGGCACGGTCATTCACTTTGATCACGATGCCATCGATCTCGTAGTGGAGCTTTGTGCGCAGGTCGCGGCTCTCGTCGTAGTGATACACGACTTCGTGCTGATACTTCGCGATGACGTCCTCCATGTCGTCGCACTCCCACCACAGCTCCTGCGTCGGCAGACCGAACTTTTTCAGCGCACGCAGCGTGTCGCCGTGCGTGGCGAAGCTGATGCCGTCGAGCGCGCCGACAGCGTAAAAGACGGCGCGCACGGGGCGCTTCGCGACTGCACTGGAGTCGAGTTGCTTGAGCGTGCCCGCCGTGGCGTTGCGCGCATTTGGCAGCGTCTTCTCGCCCGCGGCTTCGAGCGCGGCGTTCATTTTTTCAAAGTCCTTGATCGGCATGTAGGCCTCGCCGCGGACTTCGAGCAGCGCGGGCGGATTTTGCATGTCGAGTCGCAGCGGGATGGCCTTCACCGCGCGGAGATTTGCCGTGATGTCGTCGCCCGTCGTGCCATCGCCGCGCGTGACGCCGAGCGCAAGCACGCCGTCGCGGTAGTGGACGGAAATCGAGACGCCATCCACCTTCGGCTCCATCACGTAGCCGACGTTTTCCGCGCCGAGCTGCTTGCGGATCGTCTGATCAAACCATCGCAGTTCCTCGACGGTCCGCTCGTCCTGCAGCCGCACGCGCTTGGCAAACTCCAGCTCTGCATCCGCGCCCGTGAGCGTCGGCGGCTCGATTTTCTCCAGCGAGAGCATCGGCACCTCATGGTGCACTTGCCTGAAACCTTTCGACGGCGCACCGCCCACGCGCTGCGTCGGCGAATCGGGCGTGACGAGTTCCGGGTGTGCGGCCTCCAGCGTGCGAAGTTCGCGGTAAAGCTCATCGTAGGCCGCATCGCTGATCGTCGGCTGCGCCTCGACGTAATAGCGCCGGTCGTGCTCCGCAATTTCCCTGCGTAGCTCTGCGATTTTTTTCTTCGCGGCGGATTCGGAGTCCATCGTTGTGGCGCGCATGTTTCACGACTGGCGGAGCCTGGGAAGCAGAAAGGAATGGTCCGGCCCTACGCGCCGTCTGCCGGACGCGCACCGCGTGAAAATTTTCTGCGCACCGCACTGAGCAGATCGCGCATCTCGCGCACGCCGAGCATGGCTGCCACCGCGCAAAATGCCGCGATGGAAAGCGCGATGGTGAGGCCGAGTCCGCTCATCCGGAGCAGCAGCCCCATCGTCTGCCAGCGTTCGAGCAGCAGCCATTTGCCACCCCAGCACACGAGCGCGAGCGCATCGCTCGCGAGGAAAATCTTTGCCAGAGCCACGAGGAGCTTCCGCGTTTCGAGGTGCGCGATCTCCCGCCTCATGCACCAGTAGAGCAGGCCGAAATTCGTGAGCGCCACGATGCCTGTGCTGAGCGCGAGGCCGCGGTGGCCGAAGCCGAGTTTCGTGAGCCAGAAGTTCAGCCCGAAGTTCACACCGATCGCGATGAAGCTGATCACCATCGGCGTCTTGCGTTTTCCGATCGCGTAGAATGCCGGGGCCAGCACCTTCATCCCCGCGTACGCCGCGAGGCCGAGCGCGTAGTAGCGCAGCGCGCCGGCGCTCTGCTCGATGTCGTGCCACGTCACTTTGTTGTACTGGTAGATCACGCTCAGGATCGGCTCCGAGAGCATCCACAGCCCGACGCTCGCCGGCACCGTGAGGAAAAGCACGAGCCTCATTCCGCGCGCCAGCGCCTCGCGGAACTCGTCACGGTTCCCCAGCGCCGCGCTGCGTGAGAGGAACGGCAGCGTGACCGTGCCGATGGCCACGCCGAACATCCCGAGCGGGAGCTGCATGAGGCGGAACGCGTTGTTCAGCCACGCGACCGCGCCGTCGTCGCAATGCGTCGCGAAGCTCGTGTTCACCATCACATTCACCTGCACCGCGCTCGCGGCGACGACAGCAGGAGCCATCGTGCGCAGAACTTCCGCGACTCCCGAATCGCGAAAATGGAAATCCAGCCGCGGATGATACCCGATGCGCCGCAGCGAGGGGAACTGGATCACGAGCTGCAAAAAGCCGCCAATGAGCGTGCCCCATGCGAGCCCGAAAAGCGCGTGCCGCCCGAAGCCGCGATCCATCCACCATGCGAGCCCGAGCCCGCCCGCGATGCTGCCGATGTTGAAAAACGACGACGCCATCGCGGGCCAGCCGAAGACATTCTTCGCATTCAGCATCCCCATGACCTGCGCCGCGAGCGACACCATGAGGATGAACGGGAACATCACCGTCGTGAGCTGGGAGGTGAGTTTTGCATCCTCGCCGGTGAAGCCGCCCGCAAGCACACCGATGAGCTGGGGCGAAAAAATCATCCCTAGCACGGTGATGACGCCCATCACCGACAGCGTGAGCGTGCCGATGCGGTTCGCCAGCCGCCACGCGCTCGCATCACCTTCGGTCGCGATTTTTTTCGAGAAGACCGTGATAAACGCGGTGGACAGCGCGCCCTCGGCAAAAAGATCGCGCAGCAGATTGGGCACCCGGAATGCCGTGATGAAATACTGCAGCGCCTTCGTGCCGAAGAGCGCGTTGAACAAAATTTCGCGCACAAGCCCGAGCAGACGCGAGCACAAGACCGCCGCGCCGACGATGGCCGTCGCTTTTCCGGTGCGCGGTGGTTTCTCAGCCATTCCCGGCGGCTTTGCGGAGTCGGTCGTTGATTGCGGCGCCGAGCCCTTCGTCGGGCACGGGTTCCGCCACGATGAGGTCGAGCCCCTCGGCATCGAGGAGGCGCAGCTTTGCAAAAAGCGACGCGGCCGCCTCCCGCATGTCGCCTTTGCGACTGAGGACCTCGACCATGTGGAAGCCGCGCGCGTCGTCGTCGCTGCACCACGCGAGCAGGCCCATGCGCTTTGTCCGGTCGGCGAACGGCCTCACGTCGGGCTCTAGGAATTTCATCGGTGTCTGCGGCGCATAATGGCTCTTGAGCTGCCCTGGAGCATTCGGCAGCGCGCTGCGGTTTGCGATCGCGACAGTCTCGGCGAATGGCCGCAGTTGCTCCGCGGTGACGGGCCCGCTGCGGAGGATCCAGATGCTTTCCTCGCGCACGGTGATCACCGTGGACTCCACGCCGTACTGCGTCGGCCCGCCGTCCACGATCAGGTGAATTTTTCCGCCAAGCTCCTCCATCACATGCTGCGCGGTCGTCGGGCTGATGCGACCGAACCGGTTCGCACTCGGCGCGGCGAGCGGCTGGCCGAATGCCTGGATCACCGATTGGAAAATCGGGTGCGCGCTGATCCTCACGGCCACCGTCTCCAGGCCACCGGTGACGAGATCGGGGATGATGTCCTTTTTCGGCAGCACGAGCGTGAGCGGCCCCGGCCAGAATTTTTTCACGAGCCTGTCCACGAGCGGACGGTCCGCCACGGGAACTTTCGCCACGCCATTCAGCCAGCCGACATCTGGCAGGTGTACGATCAGCGGATCGAATTTCGGACGGTCCTTCACATTGAAAATGCGCAGCACCGCGTCGGGATTCATCGCCCACGCTGCGAGTCCGTACACGGTCTCCGTCGGCAGCGCGACGGGGTAGCCGCCGCTGAGCAGATAGGTCGCTGCCTCGACGGCATCGTCAATCTGCGACGGATTTCCAGCGCGTGCGATCTGCGTCCTCATGGCCTGTGCGCGAGTGCCGCGCGTGCGGCGCGCACGGTGGCGGCCGCTTCCTCGGCGGTCGCGCCGAATGCGGTGAGGTGCCCCATCTTACGCCCCGGTTTCGCGGCGGCCTTGCCGTAAAGGTGAATTTTCACATCGGGAAAAGCTGCCGCAGCAGCCCAGTTTGGCTCGCCGCCGGCCCATGCGTCGCCGAGGAGATTTGCCATCGCCGCCGGGCGCAGCGACTCGGTGCTGCCGAGCGGCAGGCCGCACACGGCGCGTACCTGCTGCTCAAACTGGCTCGTGATGCTCGCATCGAAACTGAAGTGCCCGCTGTTGTGCGGACGCGGCGCGAGTTCGTTCACGACGATGCCGCCGTCGCTCATCAAAAACATTTCCACCGCGAGGACGCCGACAAGATCGAGCGCGAGTGCGATGGAGCGCGCGATGTCCGCCGCGTGCTCCGCGACGACGACGGGCAGGCGCGCGGGGCAGAGCGTCACGTCGAGGATGTGGTTTGCGTGTTCGTTGTCGCATACGGGCCAGGTCGTCATGGAGCCATCGAGACCGCGCGCGACGATCACGGAAATCTCGCGCTCGAACGTGATGAATTTTTCCAGCACCGCGGGCTGGCCCTCGAATGGCCGCCACGCCTCCGCGAGATCGTCGCCGGGCCGCAGTTTGCGCTGGCCCTTGCCGTCGTAGCCGAATGCCGCGGTCTTCAACACACCAGGCAGGCCGATTTCCGCCGCAGCGCTGGCAAGCTGCGCGGCGCTTTCGATTTTCCGAAACGGCGCGACGGGAATGCCGGCGCCAGTGAGAAATTCCTTCTCACGCAGCCGGTGCTGGCAGATGTGCAGCACCTTTCCCGCGGGCCGCACGGGGCAGTGCCCGGCAGCCCATTCGATCGTGCGCGACGGGACGTTCTCAAATTCAAACGTGATCACCGCGACGGACTTCGCAAATGCGCGCACCGCCTGCTCGTCGTAATACGAAGCCGCCGTCTCGACATCCGCGACCTGCCCCGTCGGGGTGTCGCTGTCGGGCGAAAATGTATGCACGCGGTAGCCCATGCGCCGCGCGGCGATGGCAAACATGCGCCCGAGCTGCCCGCTGCCCATCACGCCCAGTGTCGCCCCTGGAAGAATGATCCCGCTGTCGCTCATGGCAGCTTCTGCGCCTTCACTTCGGCAGTCTGCTGCTCACGGAACGCGATCAGTTTTTTCCGTATTTTTCCATCGTGCAGCGCGAGGATTCCCGCCGCGAGCAGGCCCGCATTTTTCGCGCCCGCCTCGCCGATCGCGAGCGTGCCGACGGGAATCCCGCCGGGCATCTGCGCGATGCTCAGCAGCGAATCGAGTCCCTTCAGCGCGCGGCTCTGCACAGGCACGCCGAGCACGGGCAGATGCGTGAACGCCGCGACCATCCCCGGCAGATGCGCAGCGCCGCCCGCGCCTGCGATGATGACATGGATTCCGCGCCCAGCCGCCGCTCCCGCGTATTCGGCCATGAGCGCGGGCGTGCGGTGCGCGGACACGATGCGCGCCTCGTGGGGAATCCCGAATTTTTCGAGAATCTCCACGGCGTGCCTCATCGTTTCCCAATCGGATTTGCTGCCCATGATGACAGCGACAAGCGGGCCTGATTTCATGCGGTGCGGAGTGAAAAGCGGCGCGCGGTGCGTGTCGAGTGACGAGTGCGGCGCTGCGCGGAAAAATCGCGCAGCCGGGTTTCCGATGACCGTTCTATCCGGCCGGCGTCATCTTCCCTCCGCGCGTTCCGCGAGGATGAGCAGCGCCTTCGCCGGTTCGTACTGGTAGCCGAAGCCGAATGGAATGCGGAGCGGGTCCGCGGCATCCACGGCGGTTTGAAGATCCGGCTCGGCGTATTTTTTGAAAATCTCGATCGGCTCGGCGTTGCGCCCCCAGAAACGGAGCCTCCACGCATCCTTCGGAAATTTGCGAAACGGGATTCCGCTCGTGTCCTGCACCACGGCGCTGCTGTGCGAGAGGATCCACTCGTCAATGCGCGAAAAGCCGCCCTCGTGCGGGAGGAAGCTCGCGGCCTTCAGCAGGCTGCGCCCGGGCCCGAGCGAATCGCAGAATTTCAGCAGGCCGCCGTGCGTCCTGAGCCCGTCATTCGAGAGGTCGCCATAGAAGTAGAACAGCGTCTGCTCGGGCCGTTCGGCGCGCTGGAAACGGATGCGTACGCCGGGCGATCCGCCCTTTGCCTTTTCGGTGAGCGAAAGCGTGCCGTTCGTGTCGCATCGCACGGGCAGCACTTCGATCACGCGCGCGCCGTTGCGTGCGATGATGAGTTCCAGCACGGGCAGGATGCCGGGGATGTGCCGCTGCTCCACGTCGCGCCGCAGGTCGGTGGTGATGAAATAGCTGAAGTCGAGCAGCCCGCTGAGCGACTTGCGGAATGTCGTGAGCGCCGCGTTCAGTTCGGCGGGCTCGATGCGTGTCGGGTCCGGCTGCGAACCGACGGGTTCGCGCGCGCACATCACGGTGGTCTTCGCGTTCGGGAAAAGCGCGCTCGGGAAGAGAAAGTCCGCGCCGCTGAAAAAATAGAACACCGGAGAGTCCGCAGCGCCTGTGTCGCCGAGCGCGGCGGGCGCCCATGCACGGACTTTCGCCATCCGCAAACTCTCGCTCTCATTCCACGCCTTCCCGAGTTCCCTTGCGTGCTCCTTCCACGCGGGGACGAGGGAAAACGACCGCAGCGCCTCGCTCCCAGGTGCGAGGCCGGCGAGCCAGCGTGCGATGTCGTTGTCGTTCGGCGCTGGCGGCGGCTTCGCGAGCGGGGCGTCCTGTGCCGAGGCGCAGGATAAGGAGAGGCAAAGTGCGGCGAGGAGCGCGGTGCGGATCATGGAGGGTGGGATGCTTGCAGAACGACGCCTGCAGAGGGTCGAACGTCAAACGCTCAAAGTCCAGCGTCCGGCGATGCGCGCTACTTTTTCTCCGCGAGGATCAGCAGCGAGCTTGCGGGCTCGTGCTGGTAGCCGAATCCGAACAGGAGCGGCTGCGAGGGCGCGGCCTTGATTGCGGCGGCGAGCGCGGACTCGTATTTGTTCTTGAAAAGGCCGATCGGCGTGGGGTTGCGGCCCCAGAATTTGAACGTCCACTGATCCTTCGGGAAACCGCGCAGCGGGATGCCGCTCGGATCCTGCACGATCACGCTGCTGTGGGCGAGCACCCACTCGTTGATTTTGGAAAAGAAGCCCTCGTGCGGGAGGTAGCTCGCGGCCTTCAGCAGGCTGCGGCCCGTGCCGAGCGTCTCGCTGAATTTCAGGACGCCGTCGTTCTTTTTCAGCCCGTCGTTCGAGATGTCGCCGGAGAAGTAATACAATGTTTGTTCGGGCTTGTCGCCGACGTGGAATTTGATGCGCGCGCCCGGCGTGCCCTTCGCATCCGCCTCGCTGGAGAGCGCGCCATTTTCATCGCACTTTACGAGCGTGACCTCGGTGACGTCCGCGCCGACGCGGGCGAGGATCATCTCGAGCACCGGGAGGATGCCGGGGATGTGCCGCTGCACGACGTCCTTCCGCAGATCGATCGTGCGGAAAAAGCTGAAGCCGAGCAACGCGTCGAGCGACCTGCGGAAGATGGTGAGGGACGAGCCGACTTCGCCTGCCGGGATGCGCAGGGGATTGGGCTGCGAGCCTACGGGCTCGATCGCGCAGAGCACATAGGTCTTGGCGTTCGGGTAGAGCGCATGCGGATAGAGAAAATCCGCGCCGCTGAAAAAGTAGAACACCGGCGAGTCGCTCTTGTTGATCTCGCCGAGCGCCTCGGGCGCCCATGCGCGCACCTTGCCGATGCGGCGTTTCTCGCTCTGTTCCCACGCGGCTTCGAGGCCCTTCGCGTGGTTCTTCCACGAGGCGGACTCCGCGAGTTTTTTCAGCGCATCACCCTTCGGCTCGATGCCTCCGAGCCAGCGTGCGACGTCCTCGTCCGCCGGCTTCTCGGCGGGTGCTCCGGGTTCCGCAGTTTTTGCGGACTCCACGACGGATTTTTTCCCCGCCGGTTTCTTCGCGGGCGCGTCTGCGTCCTGCGCATCCGCGTGCGGGAAAATGGCGAGCGCGGCGGTAAAAATGATCGCCTTTGCGGCGGTGACGACGGAGGTGGTGAGGATGGAAGGCCTGTTGGCGGTGGACATAGCGGGGCGCACGAATGCCCGGATGCGCAGTCTTAATCAAGCGTCATCATCTTCAAGCGCATGATCTTCCTTTTGATGTGCCGCGGGGCGTGAAGAGCACAGCACCCAGTGCTTGAAAACGGGCCGCTGCGGCATTCTCCGCGGTGTTCCTGCAAGCGTGACGATTCATTTTCAAAGCAGAGGTGCGGAGAAATGCGGGCAGGATTTTTTCGGCTGTGCGGGCGTCTCCGTTCAGCTCCGTGTTGATGGGTTCGGGAGACGGTTTGCGGTACACATCCTAAGACGGATGTCTTGCATCGGATTGTTTCGCCAGCCACCATTCATTCATTGCGCATCACTACCAGTGGTGCTATTCAACCCCAACAATCGAACCCACAAGACATGAACATCCCATTCACACCCGTCGTCGCCAACCTCATGGGGGCACAAGGCCTCGTCATTTTCATGATCCTGCTTCTCCTCTTCGGGGCCAAGAAGCTGCCCGAACTCGCAAAGGGCCTAGGCCAAGCCATCCGCGAATTCTCCAAGGCAAAGAACGAAGTCCATGACGAGATCATGCGCGAGGCAAACAACCCGACTCCGCGCATCGAGCAGCCGGTTCAGACCGCCTCGATCCCGCAGCCCGCAGGCACGCAGCCTACATCGGCCACCCAGTCGGCGCCCGCGCCTGCGCAGCACACCGAGACGCACGCCTGATCGGCATTCACTGATCGCTTTCAAGAAAAGGCTCGCCCACAAGGCGGGCCTTTTCTTTTCTTTCGGGGCATGAGGTGCGCGTTCTCCCTGCTGCTGCTATTTGCATTCGGTTCCGCCTTGCCCGCGGAGGAACGAGATCCCGCGCAGGGAATCGTTTTTTGCAGCTACAATGTGAAAAATTACCTCGGCCCCGATCAGGCATCGGCGGAACGCAGGACGAAGCCGAAACCGGAAAAGGAAATCGAAGCGCTGATCAAAGTAATCGCCGAAATCCGGCCCGACGTGCTCGGCGTCTGCGAAATGGGATCGCTCGCCGCGTTCGAGGACTTCAAGTCGCGGCTGGAAAAGGCGGGCCTCACTTTCAAGGATAGCGAATACGTGCAGGCCGAGGACGAGGATCGTCACCTCTCGTTGCTCAGCCGTTTCCCCATCGTGCATCGCGACTCCGCCGGAAAGGTTCGCTACCCGCTGAATGGCACGCAGCAGTCCGTGAAGCGCGGCTTCCTCGACGTGACCGTGCAGGTCACGCCGCGCTACGAGCTGCGCTGTGTCGGCGCGCACTTGAAATCGAAGCTCCCCACGCCCGAGGGCGAGGCGCTCATCCGCCGGCACGAGGCCGCAAAATTGCGCGAGCACCTCGATGCGATCCTCAAGGCGAATCCCGCCGCAAATCTCCTCTGCTACGGCGACTTCAACGACGCGAAAAACCAGCCGATGTTCAGCGAAATCACCGGCGCACGCGGCACACCCGGCCACATGACCGATCTCGCCGCGCGCGACGCATTCGGCGATCGCTGGACACACCACTGGCCCGTCGCCGACGAGTATGCGCGCATTGACTACCTCTTTGCCTCACCCGGCCTGCTGCCCGAGGTGAAACGCGAAACCGCGACAGTCTATCGCTCCGAATTCTGGGAAATCGCGAGCGACCACCGGCCCGTGTTCGTGACCATCGTCCCCGTCGAAAAGCGGCGCTGAGAGCAGCGGACTTGGCGGGCGATTGCAAAAAACCGCGCTCCTCCTGGTCGGAAAAAATGCGACGTACCGCGTGTCCGTTTTCTTGCCAGTGCATGAGCAAGGCTGAAAGATCGCAGGATGTTCCGCGCGTTCCCTGTCCTCGTGTTTTTCTGCTCTGCAAGCCTCCTCGCCGGCGACGCACGCGAGGACTGGGTCGCGATCACCGCACTCGATGCCGGCCCCGGCCTCACTGCGAAACACAGCGCCGCCGAAATCTATGCGCAATCGCTGGCGCACAATGAAAAACAGGAGAAGGCCCTGCGCGCATTTCTCACCGCACACCCCGGGGACGCGAATGTCTTCGAGGCGCTGCTCCGTCTGGCACGGGTGCTCGATCTCGGCGCCGAGATGAAGGCCGGGCCGCAGTCGCCCGAGGTCGTTGGTATTCTGGAAAAAGCCTCGCAGCTCACGACCACCGCCGCACGCCAGGCGGAGTTTGAATTCGCGCTGCTCGCGCGGCGCATGCGCAAATGGCGCAGCGCGCGCCCGCCGATCGAGGAGCGCCGCGCACTGCTCGAACAGGCGAGGCAATTCGAGAACGCGCACCCTGGCGACCGCAGGATCGCGTCCCTGCTCACCGAGATCGCATCGCTTTTCGACTTCGAGCCTGCGACGAAGGAAAACCTCCTCCTGCGCGCGAAAAAACTCGCGAAAGATCCCGAACTCACCGCGCAAATCGCCGACGACCTGCGCCGCCTCGCATTCCTCGGCAAGCCGCTGCCGCTGCGCTTCACCGCGCTCGACGGCCACCGCGTGGACGTGAAGGAGTGGCGGGGAAAAGTGGTCTGCATCGTGTTTTTTGCGACCTGGTCCGCACCGTCGAAAGCCGCGCTCCTCGATCTCCGGCGCGCAGTCGAAGCCGCCGGTCCCGCCGCCGAACTCGCGGCGATCAGCCTCGATGCGGAGCGCGCCGAACTCGAAAATTTCCTCCGCGGAAAGGGCATCACCTGTCCTGTGACCTGGGATGGCAAAGGATGGGACGGCCCGCTCATGCGCGCCCTCGGCATCAACTCCGTGCCGACCACATGGCTGCTCGACAAAAACGGAATCCTCCGCTCACTCGACGCGCTCGATGATCCCGATGCTCAGATCCGCGGGCTGCTCGGTGGAAAGTGATCCCGCAGCGGCGGAGTGCCGTCCATTTTCTCATTGAGCCGCCCGGCCCCGCGCGCCGAGTATCCGCCGACATCCATGATCACCCTTGGCATTGACAGCGGCACGCAGAGCACCAAGTGCATCGCCCTCGACAACAGCACCGGAAAAATCGTCGCCAGCGCGTCACAATCCTACGGCATGGTCGCCGGCCTGCCGCCCGGCCACCTCGAACAGGAGCCCGAGGAATGGCTGAAGGCCGTGGACCATTGCGTGCGCTTTTGCATCGGCCAGCTCGGGAAAAGGAAGGACGACATCCGGGCCATCGGCGTCAGCGGCCAGCAGCACGGTTTTGTTCCGCTGGACAAAAAGAACAACGTGATCCGCCCTGCGAAGCTCTGGTGCGACACGTCCACGACCGAGCAGTGTGCGCAGTTCGAGGCGGAGTTCGGCGGCGCGGAGGAACTCATCAAACTTTCAGGTAACTCAATGCTGCCCGGCTACACCGCGCCGAAGATTTTGTGGCTGAAGCAGCATGAGCCGAAGAATTTCAAAGCCCTCAAGACGGTCCTCCTCCCGCACGACTACATCAATTTCTACCTCACCGGCGAGCGCACGATGGAGTTCGGCGACGCCAGCGGCACCGGCCTCCTCGACGTGCGCACGAAGGAATGGTGCAAGCCGCTCGTGGATTTCATAGACGAGGGCTTGGAGGAATGCCTGCCCGTGCCCGGCAGTTCGCGCCGCGCCATCGGCCTGCTCACCGATAGCCTCCGCGAAGACTGGGGCCTCGCGAAAAGCCCCGTCGTTTCCGCCGGCGGCGGCGACAATATGACGGGCGCCATCGGCACCGGGAATGTGGAGCCTGGCGTCGTCACCGTGAGCCTCGGCACGAGCGGCACCGTCTATGCCTACAGCTCCGAGCCGGTCGTGGACCCCGAGGGCGAGGTCGCCGCATTTTGCGACAGCACGGATCGCTGGCTGCCACTCGTCTGCACGATGAATGTGACCGTCGCCACCGAGCAGGCGCGCAAGCTTTTCAACTGGTCGCACGAGGAGATGGACAAGCACATCGC
This sequence comes from uncultured Spartobacteria bacterium, assembly GCA_903882875.1. Classification (GTDB taxonomy): domain Bacteria; phylum Verrucomicrobiota; class Verrucomicrobiia; order Chthoniobacterales; family Chthoniobacteraceae; genus SXWH01. The sequence continues at coordinate 72,064 of CAIRYQ010000047.1, forward strand.
CGCCGCGCCCGCCGGTGCCGGCGGACTTTTCTTCCTCCCGTATCTCAACGGCGAGCGCACCCCGAACCTCCCGCTCGGCAAGGGCGTCCTCTACGGCCTCACGCCCGAGACCATGCAGCCCGGCCACCTCGCGCGCGCCGTGATGGAAGGCGCCACGCTCGGCCTCGCCTACGGCCTGAACCGCTTCCGCCAGCTCGGCATCGAACCCGCGGAAATCCGCCTCACCGGCGGCGGCAGCCAGAGCGCCGCGTGGCGGCAGATCTGCGCGGATGTCTTCGGCGTCCCCACCGTCTGCCTGCAAAGCGCCGAGGGAGCCGCGCTCGGCGCCGCGCTCCAGGCCGCCTACGCCTTCGCCGCCGCCGAGGGCAAGCCCGTGCGCTTCCGCGACCTCGCGAAAAAGCACGTGAAGCTCGACGAGTCCACCCGCTGCAAGCCAGACGACGGCAACAAGGAAACCTACGCCCGCCTCCTCGCCAAGCAGAGCGACCTCACCAAGCGGCTGCACGCGGCGGGGTATCTGTGAGCGTGAATGACACGAATATGCACCAGATGCAGTCGGAACCTTGAGGTTGAACCAGCAATCGAAGGGATTCGTGGATTGCTCTGCTTTCCGTGTAAGTATCGCCTGGATAAACGCGGTGGAGAACCATTCGAAATAGCTATGCGGCAATTCGACCATGATCGCGTTGCATGGAACACTCTCTATGGTGCTCGCCACAAGATTTGCTCCATTCTCCGGAGTTGCTCCGAAGTCGCCTTTGTTCTATCCGGCTTTGGCGTGTTGTTGCTCACATTTTTTCAGCGACACGCCGGATCATTCGGGCATCTCATCCTAATTGGCGCAGGTGTGGCTGTGTTCTTCGGAACCCTTGCTAAATTATACTCATGTCCCGATCCGCCCAATCGGCCCACTCCTGATCCACAAGCACGATTCGGGCAGCCGATAGTTGTGTTCACCCCGAACACTGCCGCAGACGGTAATCTTGTCTTCTCCACATTCCAAAATGGTTATCCTCCAGATTGGGATCGACGGCGATTGGACTGCCTACAGCGCGATAGCCATTCTTGCCGCCTCTGCGCTTCAACGCAGCGTCTGCACGTTCACCATATCAAACCAATTTCATTTGGAGGCAGCCACAGTCTCCAAAACCTGATTACACTTTGTCATGCCTGTCATATGAGCCAAGAATATTACCGGCATCGAGAGCTTGTCAGCCACAACGTCAAGGCAAACAGCAAACATTGGGTTAAGCCTTACACCAAGTCAGACGGTGTCGTAGTCGAAGGACATTCACGGCGAGTTGGGCGACGTGGACGTTTTTGGAAATCCATTTGGCAAAGTCGTAAACGGAACAAGGGATAGACTGATCATCGTGCGTGATTCTCCGCCCGGAGGGCGGAAGGAAATTAGCCGGTGGTCGAACGAGCGCAGCGAGCGAACACCACCGGATCGTGCCGTCCAAAAAATCATGCGCCCCGGCTGGGCGCGGAACCCCCTAATCTCACATGCACCGACTCGGCAGGCCGCCGGAACACGTCGGCTCTTACTTCCACAATCAATGCGCCCGGCATGCCGCGTGCGTGCTGCCCGCCATATTGCCGGAGTAATACTTGCTTTGCCGCGCGCAGCCGATACACCGCGCGCGTGACTGACACGGAAGCCTGCATCGCCCTCAACATGGTGCCTGGCATGGGCCCGGTACGGCTGCGCGCGCTGCTCGAGACCTTCGAGACCCCGCAGCGAATCCTCGCCGCAGGCCGCGCCGCGCTGCGTGCCGTGAAGGGCGTGGGACAGGAAACCGCCGACGCCATCGCGTCATGGGAATCGAGCGTGGATCTCGCGGCGGAATTGAAACGCATCGCGGACTTCGGAGCGAAAGTGATCACGGTGAATTCTCCAGAATATCCCGCCGCACTCCGCACGATCCATAATCCGCCCGTCGTCCTCTATGTCTGGGGCGAACTCCTGCCCACGGATGCCTACGCCATCGGTATCGTCGGCTCCCGCAACGTGACGCACTACGGCACCGAGACAGCGAAAAAGCTTTCCTACCAGATCGCATTCGCAGGCTACGCGATCGTCAGCGGGCTCGCGCGCGGCATTGATACCGCCGCGCACCAGGGCGCACTCGCAGCAAAGGGCCGCACCATCGCCGTCCTCGGCAGCGGACTCTCAGTTCTCTATCCGCCGGAAAATCTCGGCCTCGCGGAAAAGATCACCGAGTCCGGCGCAGTCGTCAGCGAATACCCGATGGAACGTCCCGCGGATCGGCAGACTTTTCCGTACCGCAACCGCATCGTCGCCGGTTGGGGCCGCGGCCTGCTCGTCGTCGAAGCGGGGCTAAACAGCGGTGCGCTCATCACCGCAAACCAGGCCGTTGAGCAAGGCCGCACCGTTTTCGCCGTGCCGGGGCAGATCGATCGCCCCACGAGCGCCGGCACGAACCGCCTCATCCAGCAGGGTGCGCGGCTCGTCACTTCCGCCGACGATATCCTCGACGAACTCGGCACACTCATCCCGCGCGCCGCATCTGCGTCTTCATCGCAAAAAAGCGCGCACACAGGCTCCGAAGATTCAGCACCGATGCCCGTGCTTTCACACGACGAAACCCTGCTCATCACCGCGCTCGAAGTCGGTGAACTCACGATTGACGAACTCTCACAGGCAACGCGCCTGCCGCTCGGAAAAATCAGCGGCACGCTGCTCGGCCTCGAGATGAAGCGCCTCATCCGCGCGCTTCCCGGTCACCGCTACGCGCGCGCCTGAGAGCCGTCCGGATCGCGCTTCTCCGCCGTGCTCACGAGCCGGCGGATCAGATCCTCCCACGTCACACGCCCAATCGGCTGCGTGCCCGGCCCGCGCACCGCGGCGACTGTGCTGCGCGCCGCGCGCAATTTCCAGAGCACGTTGAACGCCGGCTCATCCGGCCCCACGGTCACGATTCGCCGCTGGCACGCGCCCGCATTCACATCGCGCCGCCCGTCGAGCAGCACCGAAAACGGATCCACGACGCCCGTGATTTTCCCCGCCGCATCGCGTACGAACCAGAGTTCCGCGCTCCGTTTTCCCTCGGCTGCGATCACGCGGCTGATCGGCTCATCCGCACCGATCACCTGCGCCGTCTCCATCGGCGTCATCACGTCCTTCGCCGTCACGCTGCGAAAGTCCACGACGTTGTGAATCATCTCGCGCTCCGTCCTCGAAATCATCCCCGTGCGCTCGCCCTCGGTCGTCATGTATTTGAAATCCTCGCGCCCGAGGAAAAGCCGCTGCCGGTCCGCCGCACCGGAGCCAAAGAGCAGCCGCTGTGCACTCATCCCGATCCAGTGCAGCGGCGTGAGGACCAGATCGAGCAGGCGCAGCGGGCCGGACAAAAGCGCGAGCGCCCGGTATGGGAAACGGCGGAACAGCGCCTTCGGCAGCAGTTCAAGACCGAAGAGATACACCGGCAGATAGATGGCGAGCGCGACGAGATACCCGCGCTGCCCCCACGCCGACACAAGCAGTCGTGAGCCGAGCACGAGCGCAAAAATGTTCGCGAGATTCGTGACGATGAGCACCGTCACCAGCATCCGATCCGAATGCGAAAGCAACGCCTGCAGGACGAGCGCCGCGTGTTCGCGCTGCTTCGCGTGATGCGCGAGACGCACACGGTTCACGGAAAAAATCCCCGCCTCAATGCCGCTGAAGACAAACGACACGGCCACACAGCACGAGATGATCAGCAGCGTGAAAATCATGCGCTCCCCTCCTCTGCATCGCGGACGATCATCACCTCGTCCACACGCTTGCGCGACACGCGGCGCACCGTCACATCCAGCCGGCCGATTTTCAGTTGCTGCCCCTTTTTCGGCAACTGCCCGAGGCGCGTGAAAATCAGCCCGCCGATCGTGTCAATCCCCTCCTCCTCGAACCGCTCGCCGAGTTCCTCCGTGATGTCTTCCAGCCGCGCGCTTCCGCTCGCGAGCACGCGCCCTTCGCCGATGTTCTCGATGTAAAACTTGGTGTTCGTCTGCGGCACCGCATCGCCGATGATTTCCTCGACGAGATCGCGCAGCGTCACGATTCCCCCGAGGCCGCCGTGCTCGTCCACGACGAACGCGATGCCCTGGGGATGCGAAAGAAAGCTCTTCAGCAGCGTGATCGCCTTCATCGTCTCCGGCACGAATGACGGCACGCCAAGCCGCTCCGTGTAATGCACGCCCGAATCCCGGAGCAGCGCGGAAACATCGAGCACGCCCTCGATGTCGTCCGGCGTCTCGCCATGCACCGGCACGCGGCGCAGGCGGCGCTGGCGCACGAGCGGGATCACCTCGTCATTCGTCAGATCATCCGGCAGCGAAAACATCTCCACGCGCGGCGTCATGCAGTCCTTCGCCGTCTTGTCGCGGAGTTTGATGATCTCCGAAATCATTTCCGATTCCGTCGTCTGGATCGCGCCTTCCGCCGCGCTGAGTTCCACGAGCGTCCCGAGTTCCTCCTCCGTGAGATGCCGCTGCATGCCCGTGCCCTTCGGCAAAATTGCGTCCGCGATTTTCTCGCTCCACGACTCCATCCTGCGCGTCAGCGGATCGAGCAGGGGCATCACTTTTCCGATGAGCCGCGCGCCCAGCCCCAGAACGAGCGTCGGCGCACCGAGGCCGATCAGCTTCGGCACGAGATCGCACGCAAAGACGATGAGCGCGAAGAGCAGCAGCGCCGAAACCCAGAACGGAATCGCGAGCCCCCGCTGTCCCTCGATCAGCGCGAGGCTTCCGAGCATCAGCGGCGCATTTGCGAGCGCATCCGCGATTAGCAGCGCGCTCAGGAGACGGCGCGGATTTTCCATGATGCGCGAGAGCACCCCGGCGAGTTCCGGGCGCCGCGCGCGCAGCGCGTCCATCCTCGACGGCGGCAGCGCAAAAAATCCCGTCTCCAGCGCCGAGACCACCGCCGAAATCACGGCAAGGACCAGGAGCCCGCCTGCAAGGATGAGTGTAGCTTGGGGCGGCATCAGGCCATCCTTTCGGCAGGCATTCGGGAAATCCCGCGAAGTTGAGTCAGCGTCCGCTTGTCTTGCACAGGCCCGCGCAGAATAGTGGCCGCACAAATTCATGCGATGAAAAAAATTCCGCACGGCACCTGCGACAGCCACGCGCACGACCCGTGCTACCTCGCGTGGCTCGCGCACTTCAACGCCTGCGAATACTACGAGGCGCACGACGCGCTCGAAGTGCTCTGGCTCCGTACGCACGGGGGCGACCGCGATTTTTTCAAGGGCCTCATCCAGATCGCCGGCGCATTCGTCCACCTGCGCAAGCAGCGCGAGCATCCGTCGCACGCAAAACATTCCACGCGGCTGCGCCCTGCGGCGCGGCTTTTCCTCCGCGGCAAAGATCACATCGCGCCGTACGGCCCTCGGCACCTGCGGCTCGACGTCGCCGCCGTCTGCACGCTCTGCGAGACGCTTGCGCACGGCATCCAGCGTTCCGGCTTCACGGAGAATCCGTGGAACCCGGCGACACCGCCTCACCTCACCCTCGCCGCGTGAACGGGCCTCACTTCGATGTCGCGGTCATCGGCGGCGGCGCCGCCGGGATGATGTGCGCGCTCACCGCAGGGCAGCGCGGGAGAAAGGTCGCGCTCATCGAGCACAATGATCGCGTCGGGAAAAAAATCGCGATCAGCGGCGGCGGACGCTGCAACTTCACGAACACCGGCATCGAGCCCGGCTGCTACCTCTCCGAGCGGCCGGACTTCTGCCGCTCGGCGCTCGCGCGATACACCGCATGGGATTTCATCGCCCTCGTCGAAAGGCACGGCATCGCCTACCACGAGAAAAAGCTCGGCCAGCAGTTCTGCGACGGCAGCTCGCGCGAGATCATCGCGATGCTGGAGGCGGAGTGCGCGGCGGCGGGTGTCGAGACCTTCACAAACTGCCGCGTGCAGCGCGTGGAAAAAACGGATCGTTTTTGCATTGCGACTTCGCGTGGTGAATTCACCGCGCAGTCACTCGTCATCGCGAGCGGTGGCCTGTCGTTTGCAAAACTCGGCGCGACGCCGCTCGGCTACGACATCGCAAAGCAGTTCGGCCACCGCATCACGCCGCTCCGCCCGGCGCTCGTGCCGCTCACATTTTCAAAGCCAGATGAGCCGCTCCACGAACTCAGCGGGCTCGCGCTGCCCGTCGTCACGCGCTGCGACGGCGCGCAGTTCGGGGAGGCGATGCTCGTCACGCATCGGGGACTGAGCGGGCCGGCGATCCTCCAGATTTCGAGCTACTGGCGCGAGGGCGGCGTGATCAAAATGGATCTCCTGCCGGATGCCCGCGCGATCGAATCGCTGCTGCGCGCGCGCGCGACCGGGCGCGACCTGCCCTCGGTGCTCGCCGAGTGGATGCCGCGCCGTTTTGCCGACGCATGGTGCGCGCGCCACGCGCCTGCGAAGCCGCTCGTTCACTTCAAGCAACGCGAATTCGATGACACGCTCGCGCTGCTGCGGGCGTGGCCGTTCCTGCCCGCCAGGACCGAAGGCTACCCGAAGGCCGAGGTGACGCTCGGCGGGGTGGACACCGCGGAGCTTTCCTCGAAGACGATGGAGTCGCGCCGCCTGCCGGGCCTGTTCTTCATCGGCGAAATCGTGGACATCACCGGCTGGCTCGGCGGCTACAATTTCCAATGGGCCTGGTCGAGCGGCCACGCCGCGGGCGAAGTCGCGTAGCACGTGCAGGCGGGGTCTGAAACCTCGCCTGCAAGCATGGAAAATGGGGCATTTTCAGTTTAAGCGGAGCCTCAATGGTTCGGGGATCGGTAGCGTGGTGGAACGCGTCGCTCCGCGCGCGTTTCGGCGTGGATTGCAAGGCTTGCTTGCGGCCGGAGGAAGCG
>CAIRYQ010000048.1 GCA_903882875.1 uncultured Spartobacteria bacterium
CTACGGGCTGCGCGGAAAGCGGGTCAACTCCGCTTTTCCAAACGACCCTCCGTTGCCGCGCTTGTGAAAGCGCGGGCACACTTTGTTTTCGTGACGGAAGTCAGCCCGCGCTTTCACAAGCGCGGCCACGGATTACTTCCTCGCCTCGGGCGTCACGCTGAGTTCCACCCGCTTGCCGTCGCGCTCGACGACCATCTTCACGGGCTGGCCGATTTTCACGGCGTCGAGTGCGTAGGTGTAGTCGTAGATGTTCGCGATTTTTTGTGATCCAAATTCCACGATCACGTCGCCGCCGCGCAGTCCGCCCTTTTCGGCCGGGCTGCCGCCGCGCACGCCGCTGAGCTTCACGCCTTTCACCTCGGTCGCGTAGTCGGGAATGCTGCCGAGATAGGCGCGCATCGAGTCGCGTCCCCCGCCCTGCTCCTTGCGCTCGACGCGCGAAAAGCCGGGCCGCTCAGGCGCGGTCGCCACGTCCTCGATGATCGCGCGCGCAAACTTCGCGATACGCTCGAGTCCCTCGTAGTTGATCTTGTCCGCGGTGTCCGTCGGGCGGTGGTAGTCGTCGTGTGAGCCGGTGAAGAAATTCAGCACGGGAATCCGCTTCGGATAGAAGTTCGTCACGTCCGTCGGCAGATACGGATCCTCCTGCATGCCGAGCTGAAAGCCCGCGGCGACGTTGCGCTTTTCCAGCAGCCGCGGCCACGCCTTCGACGAGCCGACGGCCTGCATCGTGAGCTTGTTGTCCTTCAATCGCCCGACCATGTCGAAGTTGATGTAAGCCGCGACTTTCTCCAGCGGCACGGGCGGTTTCTCGACGAAGGAGTTCGATCCGATGAGCCCGATCTCTTCACCGCTCCAGAGCGCGAAAATGATTCCGCGCTTGGGTTTCCACTTCGGCATCGTCTGCAGGAACGCGGTGTAGTCAGCAGTGGCGGAATCATCTTTTTTCGCATTGGGCGGAAGCGGCGGTGTCAATCCGATTCCAAATGCGAACGCACCGGCGATCTCGATCACCGCCGCCGTGCCACTCGCATTGTCATCCGCACCGGGATGAATCTTCCCCTCCTCGCCAGCACGCGCGAGCGACGAGCTTCCCTTGCCGAGGCCAAGGTGATCGTAGTGCGCGCCGACGATGATCCATTCATCCGTATCGCCAGGAATGCAGCCGACGACATTGCGGTCCGTCTTGCGGATGTGCTCCACGCCCGCGGCGATTTTCACCTTCACCTTCGGCAGAATGAAGCCGCCCTCGGCGTGCGGATTCTCCCCGTCGAGCGCCTTCTGCAAGTCCTTCAGATTTTTCCCGCTGCCCGCGAGGAGCGCCGCAGCCGCGTCTCCGCTGATGGACGCCGCGATGATCCCGCTGCCCGCGCTGCTGCCGTCGCCGGTTAGCGGCAGAAGCTCGCCTGCATTCGGTGAGTTCGGCCCCGTGACGACGAGCGCCGCCTTCGCACCGTGCTCGCGGGCCATCATCGCCTTGTAGCGAAGCCCGCCGTAGCGGTTGAGATGCGCGCGGCGCGCAGGCTCCACATCCTCGGGGACGTAACGGAGAATGAGCACCACTTTGTCCTTCACATCGAGCCCCTCGTAGCTGTTGTAGCGCGGCTGCCCCGCGCCCTCGGGCACGCTGAGTCCGTAGCCCGCGAAGACGACTTCCCCCTCGGCCTCACCGTTGTCGCTGAATGCGAGCGGGCGGAAATCGCGATCCAGTTGAGGGTTGAAAGCTGAGGGTTGAGAGGCGTCCGACTGGATGCTGAGTGATGTCTTTTCCGCGATGACGCGCTCGCCCGCGTTGAACTCAAACGGCAGAAAAAACGACTGATGTCCCGGCAACGGCTTGAGTCCCGCTTTTGCAAAATACTCGCCAAGCCACTCCGACGCGAGCCTCGCACCTTCGCTGCCCGTCGCACGGCCCGCGTGCGCGTCGTCGGCGAGCATGCCAACTTCGAGCTTCATGTCCTCCGCGGAAATTTCCGGCTTCAACTCGTGCCCGCCGATGCTGGGCGGCCCGCTGACTGGCGCAGGAATGGATACACCCGGCGCGCGAATCACGACGCCCACAGCGGAGTTTCCAGGCTTGGGCAACGCCGGGTCTGCATTTGTAAGGTAAGCCTCGATCGCCGCCACCCGTGCCTTCAGCTTCTCATCATCGAGCGATGCCACCCGCAGCGGCGCTTCGTCGAGCGCCTTCAGCGCCTCCGCGTCATTCCAGTCCGCAAAAAAAAGCTGCGACTTCCCATCACTCGTGCGCCCGCTCGCCCACAGCAGCTTCTTCCCGTCCGGCGAAAACACCGGCAGCCCGTCGAATCCCGGCGTGTAAGTCACCCGCACCGGCTCGTGCTTCCCGTCCACATCCACGAGGAACAGCTCGAAATTGTCGAAGCCCAACTTGTTTGACGTGAAGATGAGATACTTCCCGCTCGGGTGAAAAATCGGCGCCCACGACATGCACTTGAAATCCGTGATGCGCCGCTTGTCGCTGCCGTCCATGCCCATCGTCCACACGTCCGCGATCATCCCGCTCTCATCGAAATGCCGCCAAACGATTCGCTTCCCGTCCGGCGAAAAAAACGGGCCTCCATCGTAGCCCGGCGCTTCGGTGAGCCGGCGCACATTCGAGCCGTCGGCATTCATGAGGTAGATGTCGCCCCAGAACGCCGGGTCCTTCTCGAAGCGCGCGCGCTGCTCCGGCGTCAGTTTCTCCAGGGGAAAGGCGGAGCGCAGCGAGCAGAAGACGATCTGTTTTCCATCCGGCGAAAACGATCCCTCCGCATCGTAGCCAGGCGACTTCGTGAGGTTCACGATGTCCGTGCCGTCCGCCTTCGCCGAGTAGATGTCCATCGTGCTGTCGTAATCCCACGAATAGCGCCGCTGCTTCCCGCTCGCGCGCATTTCGATCTCCGCCTTCTGCTTCGCCGCCGCCTCCGCGTCCTCGTGCGTGCTGGCGAATATCACACGATCCGTCCCCGGCTGGAAAAACGCGCAAGTCGTCTTCCCCATCCCCGGCGACACGCGCCGCGAATCCCCGCTCTCCAGATCGAGCGTATAGATCTGGTAAAACGGATTCCCCGCCTCGCGCTCGCTCTGGAAAATGATCCGCTTCCCATCCGGTGAAAAGTATCCCTCACCGCTGCGTTTTCCCTCGTAGATGAGCTGGCGCGTGTTCGACAAAAAGCGCGCCTCCTTGGCGGCATCGCCATCTGCGGCAAGCGCGGAGAACGAGAAAACGATGAGCGGGATCAGGGTTCGGAGAAACATGCCCGCGACGATGCTCACACGCACGCCGCCGCGCAAGCAGAGCCTCCGCGATGCGAATGCATATTCTCCGTCAGTGCTCCGCAACAAGACGCGCCCTACTTCACTTTCACAATCTGCAGGCTCTCAATCTGGAACCACGCCTCACCTTTTGCCGCGCGGACTTCAGCAACGAGGTTCGCCTCCGCGCCCGTGCCGTCGAATTCAAAACCGATCTTCTGCCACGCCGCATTGCCCGTGAGTCCGTTCACGCCCTTGCGCTTCCCGCCGCTGATGCGCAGGCCCGCGCCCTCGCCGGTTTCATCGCCGCCCTCGACGCCCGCGGTCTTCACCACCGCCTCGAAGCGATACCGCCCCGGCGGAAGAGCGACGCTCCGACGCCACGATGCCGCCGCCGCATTGTCCGCACGGACGTGCAGGCATCGCTGGCCGTCCACCGTCTGTTCATCGAGCGCGCCGCCGCCCTGCGCATTCCACTGCTTTGGGCCGAGCTTGTAGGTGTTGTTCACCCACTCGATCGGCTTCGGCATGTCGCCAAACTGTTTGCCGATCGAGACGAGCCGCGCGTTCACGCGGGCGCGTGCGGCGGCGATCTGGCCCTCGTAATCCTTCCCCCATTGCGGGTTCGCACGCGTGAGCGCCTCCTTCACCTTAGCGCCATGCTCCGTGATGCGCGCCTCCCAATCCACCGGCTTCAGCGCCTTCTCGTAGATCTCCTTCGCGATGCCCGGATACTGCGCCTTCCAATCGGGATTGCTCCACACGGCCTGCCCCACAAGCGCGCCGGGATCGCGCACGATCGGCCAGTTCGCATCGCCGTACACCTGGTCAATCCCGTGGATGAAAAAATCCGCCTTCCCGGTTTTCGAGTCGAAATAGACGCGGTAATTGTTCCGGTTGAAATTGTAGCCGTCCCAGTGCGAAAGAAAAATCTCCATCGCGAGAAAGCGCAGGAATTCGTGAACGTCGAGCCGCTCCGCGACTTTCTGCCAGCGCACCTTCGGGTCGCCCTGTTTGCAAGCCGCGGCAAGTTCCTGTAGGTCGTGCTTGTCCGACTTGTCACCACCCTGCTGCTTCTCCAGCGCGCCATCAATCTCCGCGATAAAATGCCCGTCGTAGAGCGAGCCGTCCGTCCTCTCGTAAAAGTAGCTCAGGAAATCCTTCGTGAAGCCCTCCTTGAAAAGATAGAGCCCCATGTCGCGTCCGTTCCATTTCACGATCGCATGAGTGCAGCGCGACGCCGGCACACCCGCCGCGCGCGACATCTCGCCGCCGATGAATTCATTGATCAGGCTCGCGTCCTGCGCACCGTTGTTCAGGTGGAATTTCTCCATCCCGTGAAACCGCTCGGCACCCTTGAATTTGTGCAGGCTCACCGTGAGACCCGGCTTTTGATCCGGCCCCTGAAAGCTCCCCGCAGAACCTTTCAGCTTCACCGCGACATCCTTATACTCAGTCTTCTTCCCGTCCGGCGCGGTTTCGATCATCGTGCATTCCGCATAGCGCCGGTTGTCCTTCTTCAGGTTCTCCCACTCCTTCGGATCAAACTTGAATTCCAGATGCACAATCGGCCCGGCAAAAAATGCGTCCGCGATTTTCTGATGCTTGTCCCGCGGCGCGATCTTCTGCTGCGTGCGCACGAGCGGCACCGCAGGCTGCGCCGCCGGCGGGTTTTCCGCGCGGAGAATTCCGCCGTCGAAAAATGCGCCCAATGCAAAGGACGCTAGGGTGAAAATGAGGGATCGGATTTTGTTCATGGGACGTGCGGCGCGTTCGGACGCACGATACGCACCGCGGACTTCACGCGGCGACTCGAAAAAAGTGTCGGCGGCGGCCGACACGTTATCCCGGGTGGAGCACTCGGCTCGCGTGCTGGCACATGTGCCGCGTGCTCCACCCGAGAGTCGCCATCGAATGTCAGCGGAATCCTTATTAGCCTGCGCTGCGCGGCCTACTTTCCTGCGGCCCAGAGCACCGCGTTTTTCAGCAGCGTCTGATAGGCGGGAAGATCGTGCGCACGTGCGTCGTGGCCGAGGGTGATGCCGACGATGCGCGCCTTCGGATGCTTCACCACGAAGACCTGCGGAAAAGTCTTCCCCGTCTTCGGGCTCGTCGCTTCGACGAGCACTTCGATCGCGTTGCCCGCGGGATCGGCGTTGTAGTTGTAGAGTTCATCCGTGATCTCGAAATCCGCAGGCACGGCTTTCGTGATCGGATGGGAGGCATTGGTTACTTTCACCGGGTATGCGTCGAGCTTATCGTGCCCGCGCGTGCCTCCGCCGACGATTTGGAGATTCCACTCGGGGAAATTTTTCCACGCATACCAGGTGCCGGGATGATGCGCGACGATCGCACCGCCGCGGTTCGCGTAGGCGAGCAGCGCCTTCGTTGTCGCGGATGAAACGGGCTGGTTCGCGCTCCACACGAGCACGTCCACGCGGTCGAGGATCGCGGGGACGCCGTTGGCGTTTTGCGTGAAGTCCACCCAACCGCACACGGGCGCGAGCGTGGCCTTGTCGGTGCCGCCGAAGAATTTCACGAAGTCGTGCGAGCTGCCTCCGCCGACGATGAGCACGCGCGGACCATTCGCCGGTTTTGCCACGGGCGGCTGCGGCACCTCATCGGTGAACTGTGGTTTGAAATTGGAATCCGCAACCTCTGCAACAGGCGCTCCCTGTTTGCTGAAAATGGGTTCCCTGATATTGCTCGCGGGAACGACGTTTTGGCCCTGAAGAAACGCATCCACTTTCTTGATCTCCGCGGCGTTCAGCGCGATCGTGCCGCTCCCTTTCTTGGCAATGTCAGTGGGATTTGATGAAGCGCTTCTCGGCTTTCGCGGCGCGGAAGGCTCAGGCGCGGGGACTGTCGGCAGCGGCGCACTTGCATCCGCCAGCTCCGCCGTCACGGCGACGATCGTCGGCGCGGCGCTCGCGCCGAAGGACTCCAGCACGACCTTCTCAATCGGCGCGGTGCGCGCGAGCAGCTTCGTGAAGAAACGCATCTGGTGATTGTTCGAGAGTACGTCCACGAACTTCGATCCCGGCACGTCCACGCGGTGGAAGTAGTCTGAAAACTCCGTCCCGTTTTTGCACACGATCGTTTCGTTTTGCCCGTCGCCATACACGACGGTGATCTTCAGCACGTCGCTCGTGTCGCCGTTGTTCTGGAAGCCCCATCCGGTCACACCGCCGAGGAAATGCAGCCGGTTCGCTTTGAATCCTCCGAGCTTCGCCTCGACCTTCTGCGGCATTGTCTTCGCGATGCCGTGGCCGCCATTCAGCACGATGATGTTCATCGGCGCCTTCTCCGGCGCGACGATGTTGAACGGCACGCCCTCGACATTCACGTTGCCGGTCTTCTTGAAGACGAACGAGTCCTTCTTCGCCTCCGGCGTCGCGTAGAGGCCGAGCGCGGTCGTCGCGGTGAAAGCGTCGTGCAGATCCACCACGCGGAATTTCCCGCCGTCCACGCTCTGCATGTAGGCGATGATGTCGCGCAGCGTCTCGCCGCCGAGGCCCTCGAAGCCCTCGGGCATCAGCGAGCGGCCGGTGTTCACGCGCGTCTTGATGTCCTTCACCTTGATCTCCTGCACGCCGGCGAGGCTCTTCATCGTGATGCTCGCGGGATTTTCCGACGCGATGACTCCGGCAAACGCGCCGCCGTCCTTCGTTTCGATGTTCCATTGCGTGAACGACGGATCCACCTCCGCGTTCGGGTCCACGATCGCGGTGAGCAATTCCGAAGCGCCGTGCGCGCCCATGCCCGTGAGACCGGGACCGATGTCCGCGCCCGCGTCGCCGAATTTGTGGCAAATCGCGCACGTCACCGTGAAGAGCGCCTTGCCCTTCGCCGCGTCGCCGGGCTGCTCGGCGATGGGCAGCAGCTTCGCGATGGCGTCCTTCTTCGCCTTCGCGAGCGGGTTCAATTCGTCGAGCATCTGCGTGGCGCGCTTGCTCACCGCGCGGTCGGGATGCGTGCGAAGGCGCGCGGCGCTGGCGGGGCCGAGCGTCGTCACGTCCACCTGCTTCGACGCCACCGCGTCGAGGAAAGCGAGCGCCCACTCGGGCCGCTTCAGCAGCGTGTCAAAGGCGACGCTCTGCGCCGAACCGTCGTCGCCGCGCAGATTTGGGAAGTTGGAAATGATGAGCTTCGCAAATGCCATGTCGGTGTGCTCACCCAGTTGTTGAACGATCATCCTCTTGAAAACCGCTTCGCCTTCGCCCTTCAGTTGCTTGTCAACCACCTCGATGAAGGCGCTCTCGAAGGTTGGTTGAAAAGGATGATTTTGCCGGAGACCGAGAAGTGCGCTTAGCGCGTTGAGACGTCCCGGTTCATTGAGCGTCTGAAGTTCGGTGAAAAGTTGAGCGGTGATTTTCTCGATCTCGCCCTTGAGCGCACCGGCCTTGTCCCACTTCGCCGCGAGGGGCAGCGCGCTTCCGCTCGCGCCGCTGGTGAGCAGCTTGCCGAGCGCGGAGGAAAGTTCGGGCGTCATCGCGGGCTCGGCCTTCAGCGAATTGCCGAGCGTGCCGAGGATGCTGCGCTTGAGCGCATCGGCGCTCGCGGGTTTGGCCGCGAGTGCGACGACGAGCTTCGCCGCGTCCGCCGCTTCGGTGAGATTTTGCGTGAGCGCGCTGACGAGGGGCGTGAGCGAAGCCGCATCCGCGCTGTCGAGCGCCGCCGTGATGACCGCCGCCGGATTCCGCGAAGCCGCGCCGACCGCCGCGCTGCGCTGGAAGTCGTCGTCGAGCCTTGGCCAAAGATCGACGAGCGCTTCGGGCGTAATCGAAACCGTCCTCGCATCTCCCGCTGCAAACGCACGCAGCGCTGCGACTCTGACTGGGGCGCTTACACGCCCAAGTTTCTGGATCACCGTTGAAGCTGATCGGTCTTTCCATTCTTCCAAGATGTTCCATCCCGCGCGTTGGACGCCCTCATCCACCTCGCTAATCATCTCACTCAGTCCACAGCCAGATTGCCGTCCAGAGCGAAACACCGTCCACATGGCCGCAATTCGCGTTTCGGGAGACCCAGATTTTAGCAACTGCTGAATCTCATCCAGCGGACGCACGCTACGTTTCTCCGTGGGAGGAGGCTCGGGAAGTTTGGTGAATTTCTCAACCACCAGCCTGCTCGCCGTCATCCGCAACGAACGATTCGGATGCTCCAGCGCCGTCGCCAACTCAGCGATACCCGCCTTCGACAAATCCGGCACCGCGATCTTCTTCGCGTCCTTGTGGTCGATTTTCCAGATCCGCCCGAAGTAGTGGTCGCGGTCGGGGCGCACGGCGGCGTTGACCTTGTTGTGGTCGGGGCCGCGCGTGTCGTTGTGGATGACGGCCTGGTTGTAGAAGTCCGCGATGTAGAGCGCGCCGTCGGGGCCGACGCGCGCCTCGATGGGCCGCCACCACATGTCCTTGCTGCGCACAAACTCCGTCTCCTCGCGGCCCGGCAGCTTGTGAAACGTGTAGCTGCTGCCCTGCGGCGTGAGGCGCGCGTGGTGGATGATGTTGACGGTCGGCTCGGTGCAGAAGTAGTCGCCGTTGTATTCCGCGGGCCACGTGCCGCCGTCGTAAATCGCGCAGCCCGCCGCCGCGGTGAAGCTGCCCACCCAGTCAATCTGCACGTAGGCCATCTGCTCCCACGACATGAGCGGGAAGACTTTCAGCGAGGGCTCGACGACGTTGTAGCTCGGCGTATTGCCGATTTTTCCGCGCGCGAGCGCATACTCGGGCAGCACCGTCTGCATGAGGAGCTGGCCGCTCGTGGGCTGCGTCCACATCACGCGGTTGTCGGCGGTGATGCAGAGGCCCCACGTGTTGCCGCCCTTCGAGCTGTATTGCTCGATTTTCGATCCGTCGGGCCGGAAGCGCACGACGCCGCTGCCGATGCGGCCGAATTTTTTCGAGCCGTCGCCGCTCGTCACGTCGCCCGCGCTGTAGCCATGCGTGCAATAAATCCAGCCGTCCCAACCCCAGCGCGGGTTGTTGATGACCGCATGTGTGTCGCTCGTGCCGAGGCCCGTGTAGAGCTTCTCGACTTTGCGCGCCTTGCCGTCCGGCCCCGCGTCGTGGATGAAAAGGATGTCCGGCGCCTGCGTGACGATGACGCCGTCCTTGTGAAAGACGAAGCCCGTGACGAGCTCCAGGCCCTCGTAGAAGACCTGCTTCGTGTCCATCACACCGTCGCCCTTGCTCGATGTGAGGATGCTGATTTTGTCCTGCGCCTTGCGCGTCTGCTCCAGCACGGTGTGCTCCTTGCCATCGGGTTCGCGCGTCACATTCGGCTCGGGAACCGTGGGATCAATTCCGCCGTGATCCTTCCACTCCTTGCCGCGGTAATCGGGCCGCATCCCGCGACGGCCATTCGGATACTCCGGCGTCTCCGCGACCCACAGCCGGCCCGCGGGATCCCAGTCGAAATTGATCGGCTTCGTGATCAGCGGCTCCGACGCGACGATGCTCATCTTGAAATCCGGATGCACTTCGAGATTCGTGAGCGTCTGCTCCGGCTTCTCCGGCCCGCCGTCGGGATACGTGAGCGAGGAAATTTCCTCCGGCTTGCAAAACTCATCGAGGTTCGCGCGCTTCCCCGCCCACGCGATTCCGCGCAGCAGGATGGCGCGGTAATTCGGCCGCTCAAACGTGCTCCACAAATGCCCCGGGATGCTCACGAATGCGCGATACGGCGTGCCCTTGGTAACGTCCTCGCCGTCTTTTGCGAAGACCCGCTCATACGTCCACATCTGCGGCTGGATGTCGTAGATGTTCGCCTTCCCGCCCGCCGCGGGCTTCTTGCCCTCCTTCACATTCGGCGTGTAACTCGTCGCGAGCACGCGCACGTCCGGCGAGATGTCCATGTCGTAGTAAATCTCGTCGTCGAAATGGAAGTTCGACGCGCCCTTCGTGATCGGATGCCCGCCGTCGAGCCGCTGATTTTCCGTGAAGTAGATATCCATCGGCCCCTCCTTCCACTTCGTCTGCCCCGCCACCCACGAGCCGCCGATGATGGATTTCCAATACGGCGAAGTGTCCGGCTTGTTCGCCACCGAAGCCGTGTGAATCACCACGATTCCGCCGCCACGCCTGATGAACTTCTCCAGTCGCGGACGCTGCTCCATCGTGATGTTCCCGCCATCCTGCGCATACATCACGAGCACATCCGTCTGTTCGAGCTGCGCCTCGCTGGGAAATTCGAGCGCCCCGTCCACTTTCATCCCACGATCCGTCAGCAGCGGCTGCCACTTTTCGAGAAAGCGCTGATGCTCATGCTGCTCCGGCCCATGCGATTTTTTCCCGCCGCGGATGAACACGCGCAGCGGCTCGGCAGCTTGCGCGCTCACGAGTGAAAGGACGACAGCGAGGAGTATGAGGATGCGTTTCATGGCGGTGCTTTTTGTGATTGGGAGAAGTGTCTGTGCGCGCAGCACGACGACCGCCGAGCATCCCCGCCCCTTTGCCCAAACTCCATCGCGAAAACGCACCACCCACTATCGCCGATGCACGCGCGCTTTCGCAGCACCTTGCAAGGATCACGAAGGAGGTGTATCAGCACCGCCATGAGTCCTGATGCAGTGAAAAAATTCATGCACGCCACGCCTTGGCAACCATTCACGCTTCATCTTGCGGATGGCCGGAAGATTCACGTTCCCCATCCCGACTTCATTTCGATCACCCGTGCAGGTCGCACGCTGCTTGTCACGACCGTGGACGAGGATTTCGAGATGATTGATGTGTTTCTGATTCTCAGCATCAAATCGAAGGCTTCACAGAAGTCCGCCAAATAGCGGCGGATGCACCGCGAGCCGACAAGTCCCACAAACACCGCGTGTCATCGCAGCTCATCGAATCGCCAGCCGCATCGGCTTGGCTGAACGCGCGACAGAGGGCTCGCTTTTAATGCTCGTTTGTCCCGCACGCGCAAGGCAGAAGGACGGCACGCCTCCCCATGAAAACTCACACAACCCTCAAGCTCACCGTCGCATCGCTCGTGTTGGCGTTCATTCCAAATGTCCGTGGGCAGACCCCATCACCAGATCCGCAGACAGGACGCAAGGGTGGTGAATCCGCTTTGCAAGGGCGTGTTTCACCTATTGGGCTTCCTCCAGAAGATGTTAGAAAAGATGCGACGGACATCTCGATCGCCTATGAGGCATTCTCGTTGCCCCTCGCGAAAGCCGCCGAACTTCGGCGCAAGGGACTGACCGATTCAAATCTCTATGCCGAATTGCTTGCCGCCGGGAAACTTGAGCGACTCATCGTTGTGCAAGGGAAGCCCAACAACCGTGCTGTGGTGACGTGCGGAACTGATTACCTCTACCCGACGGAGTTCTCGCCGCCGCATCCGCCGGCCGATCCCGGTGACAAACGTCCTGACGAAAAAAGGGGTGTCCGCGCCACCGCGCCATCGGATCTGCCATCGGGCAGCTTTTGCGCAAACCCGACTACCCCTACTGCCTTTGAAATGAGGCAACTCGGCGACAGCGTGGACATTGAGCCCACACTTTCGCCAGACGATAGGACAGTCGATCTTCAAATCGTAGTGAGCCATGTAACCTTTGTGGGAAGAGAAAAATGGGGTCATGGATTGGGAGAGATAGAGCAGCCGCAATTTGAATCGCAGAAAATCAACACCATTGTTAGTGCGCCGATAGGTTCGCCGCGATTCATCGGCACGCTGAGTTTTCCACCTGGAAACGGCCTCGTCGCACGAGCCGAGCAGAATGTCTGGTTCTGCTTCATCACGCCCACACTCGCCCCCAACAAAACCGCGCCACAGAAGAAATCCGCGCGCTGACGTGCCGGTGACGCCGAACGAGAAACAGCTCGAAGAAACCAACCGCCTCGGCGCGGACACGCGCGAGATGCGCGTGCGCGCCTCGGACTGCCCTGCGCTGGCGAATCACCACATCGCGCATACCGGTATCGCGGACGCGGCGGTGCCCTACGAAATCGTCCGGCTAAATCTCGGCGGCACCTACATGCTCGCGTGCTTCGAGGGACGCGGCCGCATTTTCCTCGATGGAGGCTGGCGCGTGCTGCGCGCGGGCGAATGCTGCCTCGCGCCGCCACACGCGCTGCTCGCGTTCAAGGCCGTGCTGGGCGTGCGCTGGCGCTTCGCGTGGGTGCGCTACCAGCAGCCGGCGGATCAAAAGCCCGTCATCGCAACGAGTTCGCCTGCCGTCGCGAAATTCGATCCCGAGCCGCTGCGCGCCGCAGTGCTCGGCTTGTGGCACGAGATGCAGAGCCGCACCGCGCCCGCGGCGCTCGCGCATTGGGTCGAACTGATCCAGATTTACGTCACGCGCTTCGCGAGCCCGTGGCAGACCGACGACCGGCTCGGCCACCTGTGGGAGCATGTCGCATCGCGTCTCGGCGAACCGTGGTCGCTCGGCATACTCGCAAAATATTGCCACCTCAGCGCCGAGCACCTGCGCCGCCTGTGCCGTCGCGAACTCGGCCGCAGCCCGATGAACCACGTCATCTACCTGCGCATGCAGCTCGCCGCGCGCCTGCTCACGACGACGAACGACAAAATCGAAACCATCGCGCACGACGTCGGCTACGAAAATCCGTTCGTCTTTTCGACGACCTTCAAGAAATGGGTCGGCTGGCGTCCGAGCGAATACCGTTCGAGGCATCGCGCCTAATCGTAGCCGCACTTGTGAAAGCGGAGGCACGCTTTGCTTTCACGCGGTAAGATCGGCCTGCGCTTTCGCAGGCGCGGCTCCGGGCGGCTTACACGATCCTTTCTGCGCAGCGAAGGCCGGGGATGTGCGAGAAGTGCTTGTCGAATGTGAGCACGACCGCGCCGATGCGGCACGCGCAACAGGCGATGATGATGTCCGTGAGCGGCAGGACCACGCCGCGGCGATCGAGTTGCCAGGCGAGGTTTTCGGCTTCGAGCCAGAGCTTATTGTCCATCGGCACGTAGAGCATCACATCCCAGCGGGCGCGGAATTTTTTCAGCAACCCTTCCTCGCGGATGCCGCGCGCCACTTCCGCACGCACGATGCCGCATGTGGCGATGTCGCGGGTGTGCGCGATGGGCTCCAGTTCCCGCAGCGGATGCCGCCCCTCGCGCATCTGTCCGATGTACCAGCAGCTATCTACGAGGACGGGGCTTGCGCTCATATTTTACGGGCTTCTTCGCAGTTGCAACGCTGGCGGGCTTGCCCGGCTTCTCGGCGACCTTCGCGACGAAATCCTCCGCATCCGGCCCCGGATCGGCCCACGCGGATTTCCAGTCGGCGGATGTCATGCCGAAATCATCCTTCGCCAACATGGCGATCAATTTGTGCCTTCTGTCCATTTCGTTGAGCGCGATGTGAATCGCGTCGGTTTTTGTCTTGGCTCCCGTCATCTCACGGACGCGATCGAGGAGCTCGTCGTCAATGTTGAGTGTGAGCTTCATGCGCACACGATACATATCCTATATGTATCTGCAAGGTATTATCGCCATCCTTTTCATGTCCTGCGCACAGACTCGGCGGCACAACGATTTCCGGCTGCCAGAACGTCGCGGCTTTATTTTCCGTAACGCACAATCTCCGAAAAACCTCGCTCCGCCGCACGCATTTCTGGACATCATCTTCGCGTGCTGACCGACACCCACGCCCACCTCGACTTCCCCGAATTCCGCGACGACGTGCCCGCCATTCTCGCGCGGGCCGCCGAAGCGGGCGTCACCCGCGTTCTCACGATCGGCACCGGCATCGAGAGCAGCCGACGCGCGGTCGCGCTCGCGGAAAAATGGCCGCAAGTCCGGGCCGTCGCAGGCGTCCACCCAAATCACGTCCCGGACGAGCAGCCGGGCTTTCTGCCGGTGCTCCGCGAGATCGCGCAACATCCGCGCGTCGTCGCCATCGGTGAGACCGGCCTCGACCATTTCCGCCTCGCCAAGGACGACACCGCATCGCGCATCGCGCAGGCGGCGGCATTCCGAATGCAGCTCGGCCTTGCCGTCGAACTCGGCAAGCCCGTGATCATCCACGAGCGCGCCGCGTGGGACGACACGCTCGCCATTCTCCACGAATACACCGGACGAGTGCGCGCCGTCTTCCACTGCTTCGGAAAATCGCCCGACCATGCACGCGAAGTCCTCGCGCTCGGCCACCTCGTGAGCTTCACCGGCATCGTCACTTTCAAAAATGCGCCCGACGCGCAGGCGAGCGCCGCAAGTGTCCCGCTCGATTCCTTCATGATCGAGACCGACTGCCCGTTCCTCGCTCCCGTCCCGCACCGCGGCCAGCGATGCGAACCCGCGTTCGTGCGCCACACCGCCGAACACATCGCGAAGCTGCGCGGGATCTCCCTCGAAGAACTCGCCGCCGCGACACAGGCGACAACCGGACGGTTCTTCAGCTTGTAGCCGCCATCAGCAAATTGTTGCGGTGCTCAATGCGTTTGCTCCGGCAGGCGCTCCGCCCGCCACTTCGCCTTTGCGCGTGCGGCTGATTCGGATTACCGGAAAATGTCATGGCACGCCTTTTTGCACACGCGCTCGCGTCATTCGCGCTCTCCACCACGTCGTTTGCGGTGGAGGCACTCGACTCGCTCCGCACATGGGTCTCCGTGGACAGCCTCAATCTCGGCGAACTCGCCACGGGAAAAATCGCGACCGGAAAAAATGCCTCGATGAGCATCGCTCGCGGCATGTCGTGCCAGGCCGTGTTCGTCGTGAATGCGCCGCCGGATACGACGCATGCGACGCTGCTGAAATTCAACTCGGTGAAGCACCCGGAACTCGAAGTTTACCAGCACCACGTCTTTCACGACGAAAAAGACTGGGGTTTCGAGAAGCTCGTGCTGAATCCCAAGGACCCCGCCACCGCGAAGCTCATCCGCTCAATGGGCGACGCGAGCGAAATCCAGCTTTCAAAAGTCGAGGTGGCGCAGATGCCGCGCACCCGCACCGCGGATGCTGCGAGGCCGTTTCTCGTCGCGATTTTACGCGACCGATGGACGCGATTCTCCAAAGCCGGAGACTTCGGCAGCGTGGGGGCACACGATGCCGGCGGCGAACTCCGCGCCCTGCTCGCCGAGGAAAACAAGATGACGAAGCACTTCGGCCCGCTGCTCGCACCGCTGTCGGCGAAGGGCGCGCCGGGGACTCCGCAATTCTCCTACTGGGATCTGTCGGTCGTGGACAAAAAAGCGGCAGTCTCGCTCGGGGCCGTGTACAGCGCGGAAATGCCGGACAGACGGCAGGTGCTCGACGTGACGTGGTATTCGTCGAATGGCTACCTCGTGTCGTTCACGCTTTACGAAATGCTCCCGGTCACCATCGGCGGAAAGGCGTGCACGCTCGTTTGGGAGGGCAGCCTCGTGAGCACCACGGGCATCGAGGGCGGGCTCGGGCTGAAGCGCAAAATCGGTTCAGGCATGATGGTGTCCGACGTGGAGAAATGGATCCGTATTTTCCGCTCCGATGCGGAGAAGGGCGGAGGGTGAGTGAGACGCCCGCGAAAAATTTGGCATTCGCGCCAGTTGCCACGCGGCGGCTTTTGCGCGTATCAATTCGCGAAGCCTCTCACCAACGGAGGCGGAGACATCGCTGCCACAGCCCCAATCCGGCGCGTCCGTCGGCAGTTGTTGGGCGAATACTCTTGTGAAAACTACCTGTGAATAGCTGTTGCACCTTTCTACGATCTTCCATCGGGAAGAAACTTCTCGTCGCCATCACCGGCGTCATCCTCATCGCCTTTGTCATCGGGCATCTGCTGGGCAATCTGCAATTCTTCGCCGGGCCTCACGTCATCAATGAATACGGGACCAAGCTCCGGCATCTCCCATTCGGCGGACTTTGGGTGGTGCGCATCGGGATGATCGCCGCGGTGCTGCTGCACATTTTCACCACTCTGATGCTCGTGAAGGAAAACCGCGCGGCGAAGGGCGCGGGGTATCAGTTCAAGGCGAGCGTGCAGGCGAAGGTGGCCACGCGGCTCATGGCGCTGAGCGGGATCATTTTGCTGAGCTACATCGTGTTTCACCTGCTGCATTTTACCACGCACACGATCAACTCCGACTACGCGCACTGGATGGATGGCGAGGATCACGACGTGTATCGGATGATCGTCGCGGGCTTCAGCAACAAGGCCGTCGCGATTTTCTACATCGTCGCGATGGTGCTGCTCGCGATGCATCTCAGCCACGGGGCGGCGAGTCTTTTCCAGACGCTCGGATTGCGGACAAAAAAAATGGCGTGCCGCCTCGGACTGTGCGCGCAGATTTTTGCGTGGGTGATCTGCGCGGGCTACGTGAGCATCCCGGTGGCGGTCTTGACGGGATTTTACGACAAGAAGCACATCGGCAACGCGGAAACGCCATCGTGCTGCGAAGCGCCAGCGACGAAAGGAGCGAAGTAATATGATCGGCAGAATTGATTCCAAAGTCCCGTCCGGCCCGCTCGATTCGAAGTGGGAGAACCACAAGTTCGAGTCGAAGCTCATCAATCCCTCGAACAAGCGAAAGTATTCCGTGCTCGTCGTCGGCAGCGGTCTCGCGGGCGCGAGCGCGGCGGCTTCGCTCGCGGAACTCGGCTACCAGGTGAAATGTTTCTGCTATCAGGATTCGCCGCGGCGCGCGCACAGCATCGCGGCGCAGGGCGGCATCAATGGCGCGAAGAATTACCAGGGTGACGGCGACTCGGTGCACCGGCTTTTCTACGACACGGTGAAGGGCGGCGACTTCCGCGCGCGCGAGGCCAACGTGCATCGTCTCGCCGAAGTCTCGGTGGACATCATTGACCAGTGCGTCGCGCTCGGCGTGCCGTTCGCGCGCGAATACGGCGGGCTGCTCGCAAACCGCAGCTTCGGCGGCACGCAGGTCTCGCGCACTTTCTACGCACGCGGCCAGACGGGGCAGCAGCTCCTGCTCGGCGCGTATTCGTCGCTGAACCGCATGATCGGCGCGGGCTCCGTGCAGATGTTCCCGCGCACGGAGATGCTCGAACTCGTGATTGTGGACGGCCACGCGAAGGGCATCGTCGTCCGCGACATGGTGACGGGCGCAATCTCGTCGCATTCCGCCGACGCCGTCGTGCTCGCGACGGGCGGCTACGGGAATGTCTATTACCTCTCGACGAACGCAAAGGGCTGCAACGTGACCGCTCCCTGGCGCGCGTACAAAAAGGGCGCGCTTTTCGCGAACCCGTGCTTCACGCAAATCCACCCGACATGCATCCCGGTGAGCGGCTCGTATCAGAGCAAGCTCACGCTCATGTCGGAATCGCTCCGCAACGACGGACGCTGCTGGGCGCCGAAGAAAAAAAGCGACACGCGCAAGCCCGGCGACATCCCCGAAGACGAGCGCGACTACTATCTCGAACGCATGTATCCCGCGTTCGGAAATCTCGCGCCGCGCGACATCGCGTCACGCGCTGCGAAGATGCAGTGCGACGACGGACGCGGCGTGGGCCCCGGCGGCTTCGGCGTGTATCTCGATTTCCGCGATGCGATCCTCCGCTACGGCCGCGGCACGATCGGTGGTGCCAATCTTTCCGAGACCGAAGCGCACGCGCGCGGCACCGAAAAGGTGAAGGCGCTCTACGGAAATCTTTTCGACATGTACCACCAGATCACCGCGGAGAGCGGCTACGAGCAGCCGATGCGCGTGTATCCCGCGGTGCATTACACGATGGGCGGGCTGTGGGTGGACTACAACCTGATGAGCAACGTCCCCGGCCTCTTCGTGCTCGGCGAGGCGAACTTCTCCGACCACGGCGCAAACCGCCTCGGCGCGAGCGCACTCATGCAGGGCCTCGCGGACGGCTACTTCATCCTGCCCGCGACCATCGGCAACTACCTCGCGACCGTCGCGCCCGACAAACGGCCGAAAGCCGACCACGCCGAATTCCGCGCCGCCGAGGAGGCGGTGAACGCACGCACGCAGAAATTCCTTTCGATCAAAGGCAAGAAGACCGTGGACGAATTCCACCGCGAACTCGGCCTGCTCATGTGGGACCTGTGCGGCATGGCGCGCACGGAAAAATCACTCACGCGCGCGCTCTCACGCATCCCGACTTTGCGCGAGGAATTCTGGACGAACGTGAACGTCCCCGGCAGCAGCGATTCGCTGAACGTCTCGCTCGAAAAAGCAGGACGCGTCGCGGACTTCCTCGAATTCGGCGAGCTGATGTGCCTCGACGCACTCGAACGTCGCGAGAGCTGCGGCGGGCATTTCCGCGAGGAATTCCAATACACCGAGAAGGATCCAGAAGTGCAGAGCGGCAAAGTCTGCGCCGGCGATGTGAAGCGCGACGACGAAAACTTCTGCCACGTCGCGTGCTGGGAATACGGCGGCACCACGCTGAAGCCGCTCCGCCACACCGAGCCGCTCATCTACGAAGTCGTGCATCCCGCCGTGCGCAGCTACCGCTGAGACCAAACATTTTCACCGAACGACCGCGCAATGAACCTGAAACTCAAAGTCTGGCGCCAGAAGGACCGCAACAGCGAGGGACGCCTCGTGGACATCACCGCAAACAGCATCCCGCCCGAGGCATCGTTCCTCGAGATGCTCGACATCGTGAACGACGAACTCACACGCAAAGGCGACGAGCCCATCGCGTTTGATCACGACTGCCGCGAGGGCATCTGCGGCACCTGCTCGCTCTCCATCAACGGCATCCCGCACGGCCCGAGCGAGACCACGACCTGCCAGCTCTACATGCGGAAGTTCAGCGACGGCGACACCATCTACATCGAGCCGTTCCGCGCGAAGGCATTCCCCGTCATCCGCGACCTGTGCGTGGACAGGATGGCATTCGAGCGCATCCAGCAGGCGGGCGGCTTCATCACCGCGCGCGCCGGCAGCGCGCAGGATGGAAATGCCATCCTCGTCCCGAAACAGAACGCCGACCTCGCCATGGAGGCCGCCGCGTGCATCGGCTGCGGCGCATGCGTCGGCGCGTGCCCGAACGGCAGCGCGATGCTCTTCGTCGGCGCAAAGGTCACGCACCTCGCCGAACTCCCGCAGGGCCAGCCCGAGCGCCAGCGCCGCGTGCTCTCGATGGTCGCGCAGATGGACAAGGAAGGCTTCGGCAACTGCTCGAACTACTACGAGTGCGAAGCCGTCTGCCCCGCCGAAATCCCCGCCACCGTCATCGCGAAGCTCAACCGCGAATACGCCGTCGCCGGCGCGAAGGACACCGTGGGCGTGGAATGACGAAGCGCGACGGTTTCACAAGCCGGTAGCCAACGAGCAAGGCTTTGAAATCTAGCGGCGGCGCTACGGAAACGCATTTCGGCCGAATGAAACCTCCGGCATGAACGACCCCGAAGCTTCGCCGGAACAGGGCGCGATTCATCCGCTGCCTCAGCCGGAGCATCCGTATGAGGTGCTGAGGAACCGCAATTTTTTCCTCTACCTCATCGGGCGCTTCGCGGCTTCGATGGGGCAGCAGATGCTCACTGTGGCGGTGGGCTGGGAGCTGTATGAGCGGACGCATTCGGCGCTGAACCTCGGGCTCGTGGGGCTCACGAACATGCTGCCGATGTTTCTCTTCACGCTGCCTGCGGGACATCTCGCGGACACGCTGAACCGAAAGCGGATCATCATGGCGATGCTCGCGCTGTCGGCGCTGGCGAGCGCGGGCATGGCCGCGGCCTCGGCGTTTCAGGCGCCGGTGGTGTGGACGTATGCGGCGCTTTTCGTGGCGGCGACGGCGCGGACTTTCATGTGGCCGGCGAGCGCATCGTTCCTCCCGCAGCTTGTGTCGCGACGGGACTTCCCGCGCGCGGTGACGTGGTCCACGGGAACCTTCCAGCTTTCGTCGGTGATCGGGCCCGCGGCGGGCGGCACGGTCATCGCGATCACGGACCACGCCGCGCCGGTGTTTGTGCTGAATGCGGCGGCGGCACTCACATGCCTGACACTGCTGTGGCTGGTGCATTACCATCACACTTCCGCGAAGCGCGAACCGATGACGCTGGCGAGCCTCGCGCTCGGGTTCCGGTTCGTATTTTCGACGAGGATCATCCTCGGCATCATCACGCTCGACATGTTTGCCGTGCTGCTCGGCGGGGCGACGACGCTGCTGCCGGTGTATGCCAAGGACATCCTGCATGTGGGCCCGCACGGGCTGGGCTTTCTGCAGGCGGCGCTTCCCGTTGGATCGCTCCTGTGTGCGCTCGTGATGGCGCACCGGCCTCCCATCCAAATGGCCGGACGCGCGCTGCTCTCTGCGGTGGTCGTCTTCGGGCTGGCGACGATTGGTTTCGGCTACTCGACATCGCCCACGCTTTCCTTCCTCATGCTCGTGCTCTGCGGCGCGGCGGACAATGTGAGCGTGATCATCCGCCACACGATCGTGCAACTTCTCACACCCGATGACAAACGCGGGCGCGTGTCCGCGGTGAACAGCCTTTTCATCGGCACCTCGAACGAACTCGGCGGCTTCGAGTCCGGCATGGTCGCGCACTGGCTCGGCCCGGTGCTCTCGGTCGTGATCGGCGGCGTGGGGACCATCGCGGTCGTCCTCGCCGTGGCGCTGATCTGGCCGGAAGTGCGCCGCCACGGACGGCTCATTGCGGAATGAAGCGGGGCGCACCACGCAGCGCGGCGAAGCGGTGAAAGGGACGAAACAAACCCGCTTCGGCAGGTTGACACGCCAGAGTCCGCCGCTATTCTGCGCGCTCTTTTTGACAACCCTTTCCACACATGAAACGCACCTATCAGGCATCCAAGCGCACCCGCAAACAGCAATTCGGCTTCCGCAAGAAGATGTCCACAAAGAAGGGCCGCATGACTCTCGCACGCCGCCGCCAGCGCGGCCGCAAGCGCCTCCTGCCGAAGGGCGTCGAGGTGCATTTCGCGCGTCACACCGAGGCATAGTCCTTTCTCCTGTGCCCGACGACGCCACGACCGGGGGACCGGAAGGGCGGAACCCGCTTCCTCGCGGGAGCAGTGCGCGCCTGCGATTCCCGAAAGCCGCGCGGCTCACGCAGACGGCGGAGTTTGCGCGCGTGCGGACGGAAGGCAGGCCCGTGCATGGGAAAATGATCACGCTCGGCGTGCTGAAAGGTTGCGGCCCGGACGAAGGGCGCGTGGGCATCGTCACGAGCAAGCGCGTGGGCAATGCGGTGATCCGCAGCCGCGTGCGTCGCAGGCTGCGCGAGATTTTCCGCGCGATGAGGCCGCGGCTCATTCCAGGCTTGTGGCTCGTGGTAGTCGCGAAGTCACCCGCGGCGAAGGCGACCTCGGCGGCGCTCGGCGAGGAATTCTCGCAACTCGCGCAGCGCGGCAGGATATTCCGCGAAATCACGACATGAAGATTTTCGTCCGCCTGCTGCACCGCATCTACAAGGTGACGCTCTCGCCGATGCTCCACTGGATCGCGGGGCCGGGCTCAGGCTGCCGCTTTACACCGAGCTGCTCCGAATATTTTGCGCAGGCGGTCGAGACGCACGGTTTTTTCCGCGGCACGCGGCTCGGCGTGGTGCGCATCTGCCGTTGCAATCCGTTGTGCGAAGCCGGCCATGATCCCGTCCCTCCGGCGCAGACTCCCGTTCACGAATCACAAAAATTCTCAAGCTGACCTATGGACCGCAAAGCAATCATCATCATCATCATCACCGTCGGCGTCATGCTCGGGTGGAACAAACTCTACTACGGCCCGCTCGCGGAGAAGGACCGGAAGGCATTTGAAGAGATGAAGCAAAAGCAGGCCGAGGCGGAAAAGGCGAAGCTGGCCTCAGCCACGCCCGTTCCCGGCAGCACGACTCCCACACAGCCGGGCACAACGCCCGCCGGCACGACCGCCGCGACGACAGGCACACCGAGGACGAATCCCCCGCCCGCTCCGGCTCCCGCAAATTCGGAGCCCGAGCAGCGCAAAACGCTGAAGAGCGTGCCCGGCACGGTCGAGTATGAGTTCACGTCGCAGGGCGGCGGCATCATCCGAGGGACACTGCTGGAGCATTTCAAGGACAAGAAGAACGGCACGCCGGTCGTCATCAATGAATTCGGCGCGATCCCGATCGGCGCGACGACCGAGGAGCCGGGCGACGAAGCGCTGCTCAGGCTGCCGTGGAAGATGACGGTGAACGAGATCGAGCACACCATCACATTTGAACGCGCCGACGACGCGCGACACGTGAAGCTCACGAAGACTTTCGTCCTCCCGCGCGAAAAGACGCTGAGTTCCGAGTATTCGATAGACCTCGACGTGACCTATGAAAACACCGGCGACCAGCCGCTGATGATGCCCACGCTTTTCCTCCACACGGGCAGTGCCGCGCCCGTGAACGCCGCGGAGACGCGCCAATATCAGGGCTTCGACTGGTGGCGCGACGGCACGAATAACTTCCAGGCCGTGGACTGGTTTTCCGCCGGCGGCATCCTCATGTGGAGCCATCCGGAGCGCCCTGTCTTCCGGCAGAATGGCGACCAGATCCGCTGGAGCGCGGTGACGAACCAATACTTCACCACGATGGTCACCATCCTCGGCTACGACGGCGGAAACAGCGAGGACCTCGTGAAAAATCTCGGCGTCGGCGTGTGGGCCAAGCGCAGTGACGTCACCCCCGAGGCATGGCGCAATGCCGGCCATTTGCTCGATCCCGCGAAGGGCCCGCTGCACAAGGTGGACGGCGCGCTCGCAGTGCCGGGCTTTGCGCTGGAGAAGGGCGCGAAGACCACGAAGCACTTCCGCATCTTCGCCGGCCCGCGCGAACTGCGCCGCCTCAAGCTGCTCGCCAACAAGGAGAGCGACGTCCTCGACTACGGTTCCTTCCTCGGCATTCCCACAGGCATGTTCAGCCGCGGGCTGCTGAACTCGATGAATGGACTCTACGCGCTCACCGGCAGCTACGCGCTCGCCATCGTGCTGCTCACCATCTGCGTGAAGGCGCTGCTCTGGCCGCTCCAGAACAAGGCGAACAACAACATGAAAAAGATGTCCGCGCTCCAGCCGGAGATGAAGCGGCTCCAGGAAAAATACAAGGCGGAGCCCGTGAAATTCCAGCAGGAGATGGGCAAGGTGTGGAAGAAGGCCGGCGTGAATCCGCTCAGCGGCTGCTGGCCGATGTTCATCCAGATTCCCGTCTTCATCGGCTTCTACAACATGCTCGGCAAAGCCGTCGAACTCCGCCACCACGGCTTCTGGTGGGTGAAGGATCTCTCGCAGCCGGACACCGTCGCGCACCTCCTCGGGTTCTCCATCAATCCGCTCCCGCTCCTCATGGCCGTGACCATGATCGCGCAGATGAAACTCAGCCCGCAGGGCGGCGATCCCGCGCAGCGGAAGATGATGATGTTCATGCCGCTCATCTTCATCTTCATGTGCTACAACTTCGCCTCCGCGCTCGCGCTCTACTGGACGATTCAGAACTTGATCTCCATCGTGCAGTTGCAAATCACGAAGAGGCAGAACAAGGTCACACTCGTTCCGACTTCCGCGTAAAACCACGACCACACAGCCATGAATGCGAATCCCAAGGAGTTGCTCGACACGATGCTCGGCCACTTGGATTTTTCATTCGAGATCAAGGAATTCCCGAATGAGAAGGGCCTCACGCTCCAGGTCTATTCGCCCGAACGCGAACACCTCCTCGGCCGCCGCGGCGAACTCCTCGAGGACATCCAGTACCTCCTGAACCGCATCCTCATCGCGCTGGAAAAGGACGCCCCACGCGTGGTCGTGGACATCGAGCACTGGCGCGAAATCCAGGACGACACGCTCGTCCACCGCATCCGGCAGATCGCCGAAGTCGTCCGCACGAGCGGCCGCCCCTACCAGCTCGAGCCGATGAACAGCTACCAGCGCCGCGTCATCCACAACGCCTTCAAGGACGATCCCGACGTGATGACCTGGAGCCCGCAGGACGACGCACGCATCAAGCGCATCACGCTCAAGCGCCGCACGCCGAAATCGTAGTTTGCGTTTGCGCCACACGACGCGCCCGGTATTTTCCCGCCCTCATTTTCCGCGCACACGCGCACACTGGCCGATGGTGTAAAGGTAGCACAGGGGACTTTGACTCCCCTAGTCTAGGTTCGAATCCTAGTCGGCCAACGCGCTCCGCCCTTCCCTCCGACGCGGGAGGCGCAATGAACGCCGGCCTGATTTCCCGCCCCAAAAAGCCAATCGCAGATCCGCCCCGCGCAGATTCTCCCCACGCGCGGATTGCACGCCCGCCGTCCGGTGCTGCGATCCGGCCATGTCCTTCTGCAAGGGCTGCGAAACCGTCCCCTACCGGGGCAATGCCTGCGCCTCCGCGGGCGGCCCGCTCGACGAACTCCGCCGCCGCCTCGATTCCGGCTACCTCCCCGACGGCTTCCGCCGCATCACCACCGCCGCGCAGGCCGCCGCCATGATGCATGAGATGGACGCCTTCGCCGCATGGCGAAGCCAATTTGCGCCGCCTCCGCACCCTGCATCACCGCGCGATCCCCTGCCCGTCCTCCGCGGCGCGAACCCGCAGGAGAGGCGAAAGTCGGGAGCAGTCGTGCGCCTGTTCAGGCAAGGCGTCGCCGCCCACCTATCGCGAAAACCACTCGGCCACCGCCGTCGCGGCCTTCAGGAGGGAAGGCGCCATCTCAGCACAGGTCTTCGCTGCTGAGGTCAGGCCGTCGCGCGTCATCGTGAGGAAGCCCTTGCTCGGCTTCTCCTTCTTCGCCTCCGTCTCGCCGGGCACGCGCTCCAGTTTCGTCAGCCACGCGCAGTCACCGTCCGACGGCGCGCCGAGATACACAGGCAGCACATGGATTTCCTTTGCAGTCAACCGCGCCTTCGCCCACGGCAATGTAGTGAAATCGTCATCGAAGCCTCGCAGCGCGGCGAGAAGCGGCTTCACTTGAGCAGTTCCCTCATTCGTTTCGCCACGCCGCATTGCGGATCAGCCCGCAGCGCGCAGCCATAATATTCTGCGGCCTGTTTTTGCTCGCCGAGGATTTCGAGGATTTCGCCTGTATATCGGTAGGCGCGCCCCAGCCACTTCGGATACGCTCGCAGATGTCCGCCCTCGATCGCCACCGTGAGAAGCCCCATCAGCTCTGCGGCGAGCGGCACTGAGTATTCCGCCTTCAGTCGCGGCAGCCGGTTTTGCACGTCGGTGACATTCGTGAAGGCGCGGTTCCTTTCCTCGGCGGCGCGCTGGCGCGCGGCTTCGCGTTCCGAATCTTCCGGCGTATTTTCAAGCGCGGACATCTCAAGACCAGCCGCCTTTCTGAGAAAATCAGCGCCCGCCGAGTTGCCGAGCTTCGCAAGGTCCTCTCGAATTTCCGCACTGAACTTGTCCCTCAGCACGGAAAGTTCTTTGCTGATGCATTCCCATTCGCCAGGCGCGAGGCTCGCACGCCACGCGGTATATTTTGCCGCATTGTGCGCATGGTCGGGAGCGAGTTCCTGCTGTGTTTGGATTTCCGCCTCAGTCATCACTCCAAGGCGCTTGCACTCGCGGTGCGGCACCCCGGCAGTGTAGCCCCCGAACATCGAGAGCGGCGCGTGGGCAAAGCCAAGGGCATCCTCGTAGCGTGCCTGGTCTCCCATGCGCTGCCAGATTGGATCGGTCTTCGGCGCGATCATTTTCCCGCCATAGCTCTTCCCTACGCATTCGGCCCAGCGCGCTTCCCAATCCACGGGGTAGATGCACGGGAGCTTGCAGGCGACGAGCTCCAGCGCCGGGAACGAATGGAGCGCGCCTTCAAGAAGCTCTTGCTCATGATTGCGCAGGC
Source organism: uncultured Spartobacteria bacterium (assembly GCA_903882875.1). Taxonomy (GTDB): domain Bacteria; phylum Verrucomicrobiota; class Verrucomicrobiia; order Chthoniobacterales; family Chthoniobacteraceae; genus SXWH01. Next base: position 25,929 of record CAIRYQ010000048.1, read on the forward strand.
CATTCTCGATCACCCTAGGCAAATCCGCGAGATACCACGGCATGCGGTGCCACTGCTGCTCGTCTTCGCGCCGGAGCTGGTTATAAGCTTCGTTCGGCCCCAGCTCCCCTGCGAGGGCGGCCTCCTTGAGCTGCGCAAGCGTGATCGGGCCGAACTCCTTGCACGCCCGGCTTTTCTCATCCCAAATTTGGTAATACCATCGAGGTGCACTCACCGCTTGGGTTTAATCGACGATTCGCACTTTCAGGATGCCCGCGGCGATGGAGATTCCGATCTGCGCGGCATCTTCCATTTCGGCGAGTGGCATGGGGATCATGACTTGGATTTTCCGTTGTGCTTTTATGCCGCGCTACTGCTTCCGCGCCGGGAGCAGCGCGAGCGCGCCGCGCGTCTGCGCGAGATCGGCGAGGTGTGTGTCGCTGGCCTTCAGGCCGATGAGCGCGCCGGTGGCGTTGCCTTCGCCCGCCTCGCGGAGCTGCGCGATCCAGCCCTCGATCTTGAAGCCGCGCGTGTCGCGCACGCCGATCATCACGAGCTTCAGGTCGCTGCCTTTCACTTCGCCGCTGTCGCCGGTGATGCGCTCCTGTGCGCCGGGCGCAAGCGCGAGCGGCGTGCTCTGTCGGCGGAGGATGACGCGCTCATTCGAGCCGGTGAATTTGCCGATCCACACGATATCCAGCGCGACCCGCTGTGGCTCTCTACCGAAGTTCCGCACGTTGACGAGCACGCGACGGTTCTTCTCGGTGTGTATGTCCGAGCTTCCGTAGTCCGTCTTGAAATGATCCTTCGATGCGGCGGCGTTGCTCGTGAGCACGGCATCCAGCCCGATGTGCGAGGGTGCGATGCGCTCGCGCTCCGGCGCTGGCTCTGCGGGTTGTGCCGCGGGCGCTAACATTGCGAGGAGGACGAATGTGCGGAATTTCATGGCTTCGCGGGCGGGGCGGGTGGCGCGGGAGGTTTCTGCGCGGAGGGAAGGTTCGGGGATTCGACGCCCAATCCTTTGGGAAAAAGATTCTGATCGGTCGCGTGCATCGTCGGAGGTGGCATGGGCGGGCGGCGAATTGCTGGCGGAGGAAGGGGCGCGGGTCAAGCCCGCGTAAAAAGCTTCACTTCACGCGGTGGAACTGCCCCGTGGCTGCACCCCGTGAGAGCGCGGGCTGATCTTCCCGGCTGCTGCTGCAAGGAGTGCCTGCGGTTTTCCAAGCACGGCTACGGACGAAGCGCGCGCGGGGCGGCGCGCTCCGCCCTCACCGCACGCGCGGCGGGAGATCGCAGAGGACGGCTTCGATGGCCACGTTGACTGCGCAGCGGCGGTTCTCGACGTGGAGTTTGCCGAGGATGTGGTGGACGTGGCGCGAGACGGTGGATGCGCAGATACCGAGGATGATGCCGATCTCGGGATCGGTCTTGCCCTCAATGATCCATCGGAGGACTTCGGATTCGCGGTCGCTGAGGATGGGGAGTTTCGCCGAGATCATCGGCCCGGTGATGTCGTGGAGGGAGAGTGAAGCCGCACTCATTTGCCCGTTATGCCAAAAATCCGTCAGCCCTCCTATACATAATTCTGTGGATATACGGCAGCCGCGCATCGGGTAAAAACGCGCCATGCAACACGCACCGTCCCCCATCGCCACGCCCGTCGGCTGCGGCACCGTGCATGGGGTGTCGCTGCGCATCGGCGAGGGATTCACCGCCGGGGGCGGACTGCCGGGGCTTTCGGCCAGAGAGTCCGGGCCAGCGGATGGCTGGCCGGGGACCGGGCTCCGGGCGTCGGATACCGAGTCCGGACGGTTGGGGGTCAACCCCGGACGGTCGGGGGTCAACCCCGGACGGTCGGGGGTCAACCCCGGACGGTCGGGGGTCAACCCCGGATGGTTGGGGGTCAACCCCGGATGGTTGGGGGTCAACCCCGGATGGTCGGGGGTCAACCCCGGATGGTCGGGGGCCAACCCCGGATGGTCGGGGGCCAACCCC
>CAIRYQ010000049.1 GCA_903882875.1 uncultured Spartobacteria bacterium
ATCACCGCCTGATGCCCCTTCACCGCCGCCTTCGCCTTCACATCCCCCGACGCCTCCACCGCCGGCGCATCGAACCGCATCTGCGTCCCCTTCAGCGCGCCCTTCTCGATGGAAAAAGTCGGCACCACGATCTTCCAAGCACTCCCCAGCTCCGCCTTCTCGAAGTCATCCGCAAAAAGCAGCTCCTTCTTCTTCGCAATCGGCTTGTCGGGAATGGCCGGAAGCTTCGGCGCTTCCGCGGCGAATGTGGTGGCGGTGACGAGGCAGGCGAGGGCGAGGAGGCTGGTGTGCATGGTGGTTGGGATTGGAAGGGATTCTTGTAAAGGTGACTGACCTACAGTGCCTCAATGCGTGCTCTAAAGCTCGTGCGGATCATAGCTGCATATGGAGCTGAATCCGCCAAATATTCGATCAAAATATCACGGGTTTCCAAACGACGCCCGTCCGTAGGCGCCAATCCCTCTGCATTTTGTAATGCCGCTTGCACAAGATTGAAATGTCCCCGTCTTGCGTCAATCAAACCCTGATCTCGATCCAATCCAAAAATATTCATTGTCGCAACGCCTTTTCGGCTACGTCGTTTTGCGCGAGGAATGTCAGCATTCCACTCAATGAATCTGTTCGGATCTTCGCGATATGGATCGATAATTAGCGGCTGTTCCGCGTCAGTATTCGGATTCCCGGGTTTCGCTCTCGACCGTGGATTGCTAAGGGGAAAGAGGTTCTGTTTATGTCCCCCGTCGTTGCACATGTCGCAGGCGAACACAAGATTGTCCCAATCATAGGCCAACCAAAAATACTCGGGCCTACGCAACGTCATCTCTGGTTTTTGCCGCCAACCCTGTTTTGGGCGATAGTGCTCCACGACATCATGCGATCGGGGGCTCTTCGTCTCACAGTATGCGCACTTATCGTGTTGAGCTTCACGAAGCGCTTGCTTAACCTGCGTGTGAGCATAAACACTGCGCTTTATTGTAAGAGCAAGCCCCGCACGCCATGCACCCCAAAGCAGGTTTGTTTCATTAGCAGCATTCGCAGCTAGATAAGCTGGGGCTGCAGGCCTCTGCAGCGGAATCATTTCTCCGCTTTCTTTTCGGGAAGTTGCAGTGCCAGCTTTAGACGCTCCAACAGCTCAGAACTGCTGCCAGTCAGCCCGGGAGGAGCCTCCTTATCGAGATGCTCTTCAATTTCCTTAAGCTTACGACGCTCTTCTGGATTTAGTGCAGCTTTCTGTCGCAGCGCCACGCGTTCTTCCATCAGCTTTGTGTAAGACGGTGAACGTGGGCTCATGTTATACAAATCGCTTGCTAGTATTTGATCCACCCGCCATCCCGCCGCAAACTGTGGATCGCTATCGATTATCACTTCTTCACTCCCGTCTTTATGATGAACTCGGCGCAACACTGCCAGTTTCGCGTGCCCTTCCACTGCTTGGACCACAAGCGGGCTATGGTCAGTAACTATGAATTGCGTATTTGGGAATTCTTGGCTTAGAGATCTCATTGCATCTCTTTGCCATGCGGGGTGCATGTGCAGATCAAATTCATCGATAATCACTACCGCCGGCCCATGATTTGGGTGACCAAGGCTGGGATATGCTTCGTGCATTCGCTTAACAAAATCTGTTAGCCAAGCCGCCATTGTTCGATAACCCAAACTGAGCGCACTAAAGGGAACCAGGCCGTAAGGTGTTTCACAAACCACCGTCATGACTGTTTCGCGTTCTAATATCCCGAAAGGTCGAACGTCTATTGAAGAGATTCCAGGAAGAACGTTCGCGAGACAACGGCGTGCGTTTTCAGAACTACGTTTTGCATGTTTTGCCGCCTCGCCCCCGCTTCGTGAGATATGGTCAAGGCTTAAAAGCCACTGCTCCGGACTGATTAAGGGATGATCATCATGAAATAGAGTATCTACGGGAGACCTTCCTCCGTTTCGGAAAAAAGAATCACTACTGAGATACGGTGATGCTGGTCCAGCTACGTGACGACTGGCTCCGTAGCCAAAAACACGAACTTGTGAGAAGAATTCAATATCCGCCGATACGGTGAAACTTGTGGTTATTTTTGGTAGTGCCTCTGGGGTTTGCTCGAATGTGAGGGTTAATTGCAGCCCTTTCTCATACATCTGATCAGCAACTGCATCTTTGAGTGCAGCTGCAGGAATAGAAACTGACAATTCGGTGTGTAGAACCGCAGGTTTTGTCCAAGGACGCGGGACATTTCCCGCATTCCAACCGAACCATTCTTGTCCTCCAATCATGGGCCGAAATGGAGGAATGTTTTTTTGCTTTCCCTTAGGGTTTTCCGGGATCCTGAGTTGAGGGTCTTGGACTGGCATCATTCCCGCCAGATATTGGAGCAAGGACGTCTTACCAGTTCCATTCTCACCTAGAATTACTGTCCACTGCGCGACCGAACCATCTTCGAGGCAAAAATCAATTGTGGCCGGCGTTCTGAACGTTCGAATATTCTGAACTGTGAATCTTCTCAAGAAACGCTGTTTTGGCTCTGATGTTTTCGGTGCCATATGTTTACGGGTGTGTTCGGAGCTTTAATCGAAATCTTTGAAATACGCACAATATTACGCCTTCGCGCAAACCTCCGCACTCATTTCCACGAATTGGCATCGGCTGCCCGCGCAGCTCTGGCCTTCGGCCTTTTGCTTCGCAAGTTCCTTCCCGCCCGCTTCCCGGCGGCCCGAATCCCCGGCGCATTGGCGGACGTCTTCGGCGAATTCGGGCGGGGTGTCGGTCATGGCTGGAGTTCCTGCCCGCAGGCTACGCAGCCCGAGTCCTTCGACATCACGGTGTTCATGCCGGTTGCTCCACGACCTTGCCATTCTGCCAGACGATGACGGGAAGATGGTGCGCGCGGTTTTGGGTTCGGACGTTTTGCGCGGCGCGAAGCATCGCGCGCTCGGCACGGGCCACGAATGCCGGGGCTTTTTGAGACTTGGTGGTGTGTCCGTTTTTTTTCATGCGCCGATCAACTGTCGCACAGCTTCCCTATCGTGCGTGGAGGAAATGGCGAGCGGTTTTGCAGGGAGTCCGCGGCTGTCCCAGACCATCCAACGCACGGCCAGCGGCAGATAATCGCCGAGCAGATGGGCGATGCTGCGCCCGAAGCGGCGACGAATGTCTGCAACGGGAACGTGGTGCCCTCCCATCTTCACGCGCTGCCGCACACGCGCGATGGCCTGCGCCGGGCTGGACAGCCAGAGGTAGTGGAGTTCGATCTCGAAGCCGAGCGCGAGCGCCTCGCGAAAGAGACGGATATAGGTCTTGCCGCTGAGGGTGCTTTCCAATGCGAACGTCTCGCTGCGCCGGACGGCCCCGTGGACTTCCTCCAACAGCAGGCGCCCAGCTTTCACCGCGCTCGCGCCGGGATCGAATGGGGAAAGGCCGCGCGCGATTTCATCGGCATTCAGGAAGCGCAGGCACTTCACCTCCTTCGGCAGGAACTCGCGGGCAAAGGTCGTCTTGCCCGCACCGTTGCAGCCGGCAATGAGGTAAATCGTGGGCGGCTGCGCGGGCATTGGTCGGATTCCTGCCCGCAGGCTACGCAGGTCCGAGTCCCGCCGTCCAGCGCGCATTCCCCGCCCCACGGTGAATCACACGGCCAAGGGTATCGGAGCCGCCGATTCCACCGCGATGACTTCCCAACTTCGCACCGCATTCCTCGCCTCCCTCCTCGGCCTGTCCGTTTCCAGCCAGGCCGCGGTGGCGATCCAGGCGCGCACGCGGGATGAAATCGAGGCAGCCACGCGGCTGCAGGTCTTCCTCGACCGTGCGGAATTCGCGCCGGGGAAAATTGACGGGCACTACGGCGAGTTCACCCTGAAGGCGCTTGCGCTCTATCGCGAAGCCCACGGCGGGCAGGCCGCGCCGCTCACGACACCGGCACCTGCGCCGGCAGCAGCATCGGCAGCGGCGCCGGCTCCTGAAAAGCATGGCAAGAAATCCAAGCCCGCACCCAAGCCTGCACCGGAAGCCGCTCCGGACACCACTGGTCTCGACCTCGCAGGCTTTGGCCCCGCATTCCTCAGCTACACGGTGACGGAGGCGGACCTGAAGAGCATCGGTGAAGTCCCCTCTTCCCTGTCCGTGCAAGCGAGAAAGAAATCCCTGCCCTACAAAAATGCCGCCGAAGCCATCGCGGAAAAATTCCATCTCGATCCCGTTTTCCTCGCCGAGCTGAACCCCGGCAAGACCAAGTCCATCAAGGCGGGCGACACGCTCAGCGTCCCGAATGTAGAACCCTTTGAACTGCCGAATGTGAAGGACATGCAGCCCGGCAATGAAATCCCCGGCCAGGCCGCCAACGACTTCGACGAGGAAGCGAACGCCAAAAAGGCGAAAGGCAGCGACCCCTCCGTGCCACCAGCCCCGCCGACCACCGCAGTGAAAGTAAATGTGAAGACAAACATGCTCGCCGTCTATGAAAGCGAAAAACTCATCGCCGCCTTCCCGGTGACCATTGGCTCCGCACAGACGAAGTCGCCGGTCGGGGATTGGAAGGTGAGCAGTGTCGCAAAGATGCCAACCTTTCGCTACGACAAGTCCATGCTCAATCACGGCGTGCGCAGCGGCAATTTTCACATGCTCCCGCCTGGCCCGAACAATCCCGTGGGCGTCATCTGGATTCAGCTCAACAAAAAAGGCATCGGCATGCACGGCACGAACGATCCCGACCACATCGGCCGCAACGCCAGCCACGGCTGCGTGCGCCTGGCGAATTGGGACATCGTCCGCCTCGCCGCAAAAGTGAAAGCCGGCGTCCCTGTCTCGATTCATTGACAGATCGGTCCCGGCTGGCGTTCGAGCAGCACAGTGCGGTGCGCTACGCACTCGAAATTCAGCGGCAGGAAGTCCGTCGTTTGCTCAAGCCGCCGGAGCAGTCGAACAGCGGTATGAAACTCCGAATCGTTCCCCGGAATGCCGCCGAGGTTCCGGACTTCAAGGCGAGTTGAACGTATGCTTTGAATCCGGCAGTCAGAGAGGAACCCGCGCCTTACGGCTTCCTCCCCTCATCCACCTCGAAGTAATCCATCATGGTCTCCAGATCCTCCCGGTGCGACAGCCCGCCCTCCTCCTTAAGCTGCTGCAGGCGCGGGGCCGCGAGATCCCGCCAGCCGACCCGCGTCACGCATTGGTTCCACACCCAGATGTCCTCCTTGTTCAGCCGCCGCCCGTTCGACTGACACCACTCCAGAATCTCCTCGTCCGTCCCTCCCGCGAACACGCGCCCGCGCAGCGCCGCATAGTCCGCGCGCAGGAAATTGCAGCAAATCCCGTCCATGCCCTTGCCGAGGTTCGCATGGAAATCCGACCGCAGTTCCCCGCTCGCAAAGAGCCGCACCTTGTCCAGCATCCGGGCAAAATACATCATTCCACCAACCGTGTCGTAGGCGCTGCGGGGAGGTTTCGTCGTGCTCATGCCGCCATTTTGCGCAGCCCCACATCCTTGGCAATCCCGGCCTGCCTCACCGGTAAGGCTAGGGATTTTTAACTACGAAGGGCACCGAGGGCGCGAAGGGTGGGAAGCAGCAAAAACGCCCGTCAGGAGGTGACCGCGGTCCGGTGGTTTCGTCACCGGCTAATTTCCATTCACCCTCCGGGTGAGAAAGCAGCATTCACCATTCACGCGAGGCCCAGCCAGATGAAATCCACACGCTGATTCACGCCATTGTGCAAGGCGGCCTTTTCCGCGACCATTTGCATTAAGACATCACGACCTCACGCTTTCCTCCTCCACTGCTTCCATGAAAACCAGCCGCCGCCAGTTCCTCCGCACCAGCACCACGCTCCTTGCCCTGCCGTGGCTGGAGTCGTTTGCGAAAGGCGGCACGCCTGCGCCGCCGAAGCGCCTCATCAATGTCTGCACGAACTTCGGACTCTACGGCCCCGCATTTTTTCCGAAGCAGGCCGGACGGGATTACGAGGCGAGCGAGTATCTCGGAATCCTCGGCGATTTGCGCAGCCAGTTCACCGTGTTCTCGGGCATCTCGCATCCGGACATCGGCGGCGATCATGCCTCGGAGGCGTGCTTCCTCACGAGCGCGAAGCGACCCACGCAGCCGGGCTTTCGCAACACGGTGTCGCTCGATGTCGTCGCCTCGCAGCACGCCGCCGGCGCGACGCGCTTTCCGCTGCTCACGCTTTCGACGCTCGACCACAGCCCGCTGTCGTACACCGCGACGGGCGCGGGCATTCCCGCGATGTCGCTGCCCTCCCAAATTTACGCGCGCATGTTTCTCGCGGGCAGCAAGGCCGACATCGAGAAGGAACTGGATCGCCTGCGCCGCGGCCACAGCATGTTGGATCGCATGAAGGAACGCCTTAGCGATCTCAGCCGCACGGTGAGCCGTCACGACCGGCAGCAGATCGCCGACTACGCCGAGGCCGTGCGCGATTTGGAAAAGCAGCTCGTCGCCGAGGAGCGGTGGGTGAACCGCCCTAAGCCGAGTGTGAGCGATCCCGCGCCGAACGACGGCTACCCGAGCCCCTTCGCGGATCGCAGCGACAGCATCGGCCGCGCGCGCATTTTGTTCCAGCTCGCGAAGCTCGCGGTGCAGACCGACTCGACGCGCGTAGTGAGCGTCTTCATCCGCGGCATGGACGACAAGCCGCCGATCCCCGGCGTGAACGAGGGGCATCACGGCGTGTCGCATCACGGCCAGAATCCGCAGAAGATCGAGCAGCTCAAAATCATCGAGCGTCTGAAGATGAACGCCTTCCGCGAGCTGCTCACTGCGCTGCGTGACACGAAGGAAGCCGGCAGCAGCCTGCTCGATTCCACGCAGGTGCTCATCGGCAGCAATCTCGGCGACGCGAGCGGCCACGGCACGAGCAACCTGCCCATCCTCCTCGCAGGCGGCGGCTACAAACACGGCCAGCACATCGCGGGCGATCCGAAGAGCAACACGCCGCTCGGGAAACTCTTCGTGAAGATGCTGCAGAAGTTCGGAGTCGAGACGGGGAAATTCGGATCGGGCGAAGGCACGATTTCGGAACTGATCTGAACGACACGATGCGTCTGCTCATTCTCTCCCCTCTCCTGCTCGCCGCCGCCGTGGCGCACGCCGCGGATGCTTCGTCCAGCTTTGCGCAACGCATCGAGCCAATCCTGAAAGCCCATTGCACCGAGTGTCACAGCGGGAAGAAGGCCAAGGCCGAGCTGGATCTCTCCGGCATACGCACGCCGGAACAGCTCAGCGCACAACGGCACCATTGGTTTCGCGTGCTGGATCGCGTCGAGGCTGGCGAGATGCCGCCGAAGGACGAGACGCCGCTGCCGCCCGCCGAGAAGCACATGCTGCTCGCATGGCTCCGCGGCGAGTATTCCGCGCAGCTTCTCGACGAACAGCGGCAAGTCGGCCGCAGCAAATTCCGCCGCCTCTCGCGCAATGAGTACGCAAACACCGTGCTCGACATTTTCGGCGTACGCCCGCCTGTCGGCCGACTGATGCCCGCCGACGGCCGCGTGGACGGCTATGACAAAGTGAGCGCCGCGCTCCCCTTCTCCACCGCGACCACCGAAGCTCAGATGAAGATCGCCGAGGACATGATCGCGCGCATGTTTGAGATCCCGCAGAAGAAAAAAACGTATCGGCTCTGGGCCGTCGGCAGCGAGCAGTCGAAAGGCCATGTGCTCGAACTGCCCGACGGCTGGAATGTTTCCTTCAACAGCGACACCACCTCCGGCCCGTTGCGCCGCAGTCGCACGAACGACGACAAGAACCTCTCGCTCGGCCCCTCGTGCGACCGGCCCGGAATGCACCGCCTGCACATCCGCGCCTACGGCTACCAGACGGACAAACCGTTGCCCGTCGGCATCTACGTCGGCCACACCGGCGCGTATCCGCAGATCGTGGATTTGGTCAAAGTCATCGAGGTTCCGCCCGGCAAGCCGGCCATCATCGAGACGGAAATCTACCTCCGCACACGCACCGACACCGACGGTCCGCCCGTGAACGACGGCATCCGCCTCGTGCCGCTCGGCCTCGGTGTGCCCGTTCCAAAAAACTCGCTCGCCTCCGTGCAGGGCAAAGGAAAGCCCGGCCTCGCGCTGCAATATGTGGATGTCGAGGAACTCGAAGAAGTCCTCCCCGGCCAGCGCCTGCTCACCGCCGACATGCCGCCCTCAATCTCCGAGGTATTCATGAAAAACGGCACGCTGAAATTCCGCGGCGTCGTGCGCGAGGAGCTGCAAGGCTTCGTGCAAAAATGCTTCGCGCGCGCAGGCACGCTGCTGTTCCGCCGCGACCTCGGCAGCGCCGAACTCACGCGCTTCGTGAAGAATTACATGGCAGCCGTGGACGCCGGCAGCCCGCTGAAGCCGCCCTTCGTCACCGAGATGGCCGCGCTGATGACCGCGCCCGATTTTCTCTGTGTGATGGAGCAGCCCGGCAGACTCACCGGCTTCGCACTCGCCTCACGGCTTTCGTATCTGCTCTGGAATTCCGGCCCGGACACCGAGCTGCTGGGCCTCGCGCGCACGGGCAAACTCGCCAATCCAAGCGTGCTGCGCGCGCAGACGGAACGACTGCTCACCGACCGCAAGTCCGCGCGCTTCGTGAATGATTTTCTCGATCAATGGCTCGGCCTCTGGGCGCTCGACAACACGACGCCCGACAAGGATCTCTACCCCGAGTTCGACGACCTGCTGAAGATCTCCAACCTCGCGGAGACGCGCGCCACATTCGGCAGGATGCTGGAGAAAAATCTCAGCGTCCGCGATTTCGTCGCGCCGCAGTGGGCGATGATCAATGACCGCCTCGCGAGGCACTATCAACTGCCCGAGGTCGCAGGCTTCGCCGTGCGTGAGGTGAAGCTGCCAGTGGATTCTGCATTCGGCGGACTGTGGACCCACGCCTCCACGATGAAAGCCACGGCGAACGGCACGCTCACCTCGCCAATCAAACGCGGTGTGTGGATGGTGGAGCGACTGATGGGCATCAAGATTCCGCCGCCACCGCCGACCGCGGGAACCATCACGCCCGACACGCGCGGAGCGAAGACGCTTCGCGAACAGCTCGAGCTGCATCGCAAGGGAACGTCGTGCGCCGCGTGCCACGCGAAGTTTGATCCTTACGGCTTTGCACTGGAGAGCTTCGACGTCACCGGCGCATTCCGCACGCACTACCGCACCGCGAATCCCGACAAGACCGCCAAGGGCGCACCGCACTGGGTGGACGGTCTCCCCGTGGATCCCACCGGCGTCACGCCCGACGGCAAGCCCTTCGCCGGGATACAGGAACTGCGCGCAATGCTCGCGAAAAATCCCGAACCGCTCGCGCGCGGCTTCGCGCGACACCTCCTCACCTACGCCACCGGCGAGCCCGCCGCCCCGCTCGACCAGCTCGCAATCGAGGCCATTGTGCAGGCTTCTGCGAAAGACGGCTACGGCGTGCGCACGCTCATTCACGCGCTCGTGCAGAGCGAACTCTTCCACAGCAAATAGTCAGGACGGCAGTAGGCCGTCGCCGGCAAGGTGCGCGACGAGTTCGGTAACTTCACAGCGCAGTTTCACACCGCTGCGTGACATCATATCGGCGACGATATCGTCGTGCGTGATTTTGTCGTGCGGAGCTTGGCGAAGTAATTGATCACTCCACGCCACCAATCCACATCCCATGTCACAGCTCACGATCACCATCGCAAATGTCCGCGCGGCACAAGCAGTCATCGCGCAGCACGTGACATCCGATCCTTTGATCCGCTCCTACGCGCTGGAGCATGCCTTGGGCTTGTCTGAAAGACGCCGCGTGTGGATCAAGGACTATGGCTGGACGCCGGTCGGCTCGTTCAAGCTGCTCGGTGCGCTCAACTGGATGGCGAACAATCTCCCGCGCATCGGCGACCGGCCGGTGGCTGCGCACTCGTCGGGCAATTTCGCGGCGGGGATTTCTTTCGCGGCGATGCGCTACAGGAAACGGCTCATCGTCGTGATGCCCGACACCGCACCGAAACTGAAATTCGACCTTGCGCGATCGTTTGGCGGCGAGATTCGCACTTGCAACATCGGGCGCGATCACGACGGCCGCAGTTCTGAGTGGTGCAGCCAAACTCGATGGCGACGGGGACATCGTCGTCGTCCTGAGCGGACGCAACGCGGACGAGCGAGCTTTTCGCGAGTGGATCGCGGCGGTTTGATCGGGCCGC
>CAIRYQ010000050.1 GCA_903882875.1 uncultured Spartobacteria bacterium
AGGTTCCAGAAAAACAAAGTCCCGGCAGGGACGGAAGGAGCGTTCTGCCGTCCCTGGCGGGACTTTGCTCGTTTTCACCATCTTTTACCCAGCACTGAAGTGCTGGGCTATTCTCGAAGCCCTCGCCGAGCCTGTCTGTGTCAAGCAACCGGATAAGCAGGGTAAAAAGGCGGACTTATCCCGTTCGCAACGGAAACCTCTGACGGACTGAGTTGAAGCCTGCCGCCCTCTTTTTGAGTGGCGGCTATGGCTTCTTCTTCGCTGGTTTGCTGCGCTTCTTGGCCTTCTGGGGCGGCACCGCGATGGCCGCACGCATGATCGCATCGAATGATGCGCCAGTGACGGCCTTGGGCGCGAAGCGTTCCGCTGTGGGTTTCGGTTTCACGGGTTGCATGGTAGCAGATCGCCGGGACGTGGCGAGTGCGGAGTTGCGGCAGCCAATGGTTGACCGCGCCGGATCAATCAGCGTTCACTGCTCGAAATGAAGATTCCGAGCCATCTGAGCGTTTCAGTACGCGTCTGCTATCAGGGAAAAATTCATCGCAAGATTGCCTCTCTCGGAGAGGATGTGAACGGTAGGAGTGCTATCTATCTGTTCGATCTTCCGCGCGGATATGCCGAGGAACACGACATACAGCAGATCGATTATCTGTTCCGAACCAAGTGCATCGTGCCTGACGTATCTGGTGAATCGCAGTGGGTTGCGCAGGAAATCATGGACTTGGATGCGTTTGCCGGAGATGACAGCGTTATAGAGTGACCGTGGCCTGCCGGATATTTCGCGCGTAGCATCGCCATCGCCTCCGCTTCCGTTTTCGCGCTGATCCAGCCGTAAATCGCGGCTCCTTCGTTCTTCACAAACGAGCGGTATTGATTCGCAGTCGCAATTCGGTCGTTCATGCTGCTTGATTCGCTTATGCCATTTAAGGTGTCAAGCGCCGTTTCTTATGCCGAATTGGCATCACAGGACTTTCATTGCCAAGCGGCACACGACACGGCGCTCTTTCTGGTCAGGATAGGTCATTAGCCAGGGCTGAAAGATTTTCTTCAAATTGTCTTGTCAAATGAGAGGCCGATGAAGCAGGCGACAAATTACTGCCCTGACAGGCTGTGACAAAATGAGTTTTTCAATTTCCAACACGCACCCAAGTATCCTACGCCATTCGGCGTCGGACCTGTTTACTCGCAGGCTGTCAGACTTGGGTGCGTGCCTTTTTCAACCAGCCGCAAGCCAGCGGCGCAACACAGGAGGCACCATGAGCAACGCTCTCTATCGTCAGAAGACGGATGAGAACGGCGGCACACCGCCGCCCCAGACCCCGATGCGCAGAACGGGCGCGTGTCGGGAAAGGAACAGCCGTCAGACCTAATGCAACTTGAAGGGCGCAATGGTCTGACGGCTGGATAAAAGCCCCGGCGGTGAAAACCGCCGAAACCTTTCTAATGCTCGCGTGGCGAAACTGGAAAACGCAACGGTCTTGGGGACCGTCATCTTCACGGATTTGCGGGTTCAAATCCCGCCGCGAGCATTTCCTTTCTACGCTTGCGCCGTTTTGCGGTCAAGGTGTTTCCGACTGCTGCGGTTTATTTCCGCGTCAGTGGCTTGTACGTGAGCCGCTTTCCACCCGTCTTGCGCAGCCCTTTGACCATGCGTTCGCCGTCTGAAATCTTGCGGTGGTTCCACTTGAAATCCGCCTCTACCAAGTATCGGCCAAGATGCTTTTTCGAGACGTGGTGAAACGCCCCTACGATGCTGCGCTTGATGAGAGCGAAGCTGCTTTCGACGGTGTTGGTGGAGATCAGGACGCCGTTCTTCCTGAGCGCGTACTGCTTCTTGCTGTGATTCACTGGATGATGCTCGCGCACTTCGTTGAGGCGAGAGTAGAGCCGGGAATCATCGGTCATCGTGCGGGCATCCTCGGCGGTATGCTCGACGATTGCGGCGCGCAGGTTCGCGCTGTTCACGCGCTCCATCACCATTGACCGCTTCGTGCCGTCCCGCTCGACGAGCGACACCACGGGCGTCTTGTTGTCCATCGCCTTTGTCATCCGCCCGTCCTTGTATTCGATGCGCGTCTTGCCGCCCACGTAGGTCTCGTCAATCTCCACGGTGCCGGACAGCTTCGCGATGAACGCTGGATCGGCCATCGCGTGCCGGATTCGGTGCGCCATGAACCACGCGGATTTGTAGCTCCCCTTGTCGCCCCACAGATGGCGCTTGAGTTGCATCGCGCTGATTCCTTTTTTCGCCCCGCAGATGAGATACCAAGCGATGAGCCACTTGTTCATCGGAATGTGCGAGTCCTCGAAAATCGTGCCGATGGTGGAGCGGAACTGTTTGCCGCACGCGCCGCACTCCCACAGCCCAGCGCGCACCTTTGCCTCAGCGTTGTGCGTGCGCTTGCCGAGCCGTGAGGCATCCGCATTCCCGCAATGAACGCACTGCACGCCATCCGGCCACCGGAGCGTTTCAAAGTAAGCCAACGCGGTTGCCTCGTCGGGAAATCTGCGGGCCAATTCAAGCAGCGTGAACTCGTCTGGCGTGCCGTGATTCGTCGTCTTCATGCGCAGAGAATACGCGCTCTGATTCCGTTGTCAACGGGATAATTCCGTAAAAAGGCCGTAAAATGGCCTGTTCTTACATTATCCCCTCCATCCGACACCGCATATCCGATCGGAAACGCGGCATACCCGATCGGAAACGTGGCATACCCGATCGGAAACGTGGCATACCCGATCGGAAACGCGGCATACCCGATCGGAAACGTGGCATACCCGATCGGAAACGTGGCATATCCGATCGGAAACGCGGCATATCCGATCGGAAACGCGGCATATCCGATCGGAAACGCGGCATATCCGATCGGAAACGTGGCATACCCGATCGGAAATGCGGCATATCCGATCGGAGATGCGGCTGACCTACGGAGAGACGCGGCAGACTTTTAGTCGGATGCGGCAAAGGAATGGTCTGATGAGCCAAAGGAACGGACGGATTCCCCTAATCCACCGGCTGCGTGGGTGAAGCTTCCTGCCGCCAGCGGCGACTCATGGTCGGGCCGCGCAATTCCCGGTTTCCCGTTCGTGTGCGATGCTGTCACGGCTCCAGGCGCGAATGGAGACTCGTGAAGATTGATTCCTGACCGGGCGGGGAGGGCGGACAAATGCGCGTGGCTTTGTGCGATGAATGCGGTAGTCTTCGCGCAACCTCCGTTTTCCTATGCGCCGCTTCGTTCTCCCACTGCTCCTGTGTTTCATCGCCTTTGCCGGCATCCGAGTCCGGGCGGCGGAGGCGAAGGACGACATCATCGCGGGCTATCTCGAGGATGGGAAACTGCACGAGGGCGTGAAGGCGCTGGAGGCTGCGCTCGCCGGCGATGCGAAGAATGACGCGCTGCGTTTCCAGCTCGGCCTCGCGCAGTTTTTCTCCGCGCTGGAAAAGCTGGAGCAGGACTGGCACCGGCTCGGGCTGCACCAGTCGGTCTTCGGCGAACTGATTCCCTTCCTGCGCCTGCCCGTGGCGCCGAATCCGCACCCGGAGCGCGTGACGAACGAATCGGGGCGCAAGGCCATCGCGGATTTTGTCGCGGGGCTGGGCGTGGCGTCGGAGACGCTCGCGAAGGTCGCGGACAATGCGGAGATGAAAGTCACGCTGCGGCCGGGGCTCGTGCGGCTGGATTTCGATGGTGACGGCAAGGCCGATGAGGACGAGGTGCTGTGGAAGGTGATGCAGCGGCTCATGCCCGGCGCGCGTTTCAGCGGCGAGGATGCGAAGGGTTTCCTCGTGAGGCTCGATCTCGGCGACGTGCGCTGGCTGCAGGGCTACTGCCACCTGCTCTCGGCAATCGGCGAGGCGGTGCTCGCGCACGATACGGAGAAGCTCTTCCAGTACACGGCCCCGGTGTTCTTCGCGGACGCGGACACGCCGTTCGATTTTCTGAAGCGCGGGAAGCGCGGCGACAACCTCATGCGGAGCACGGCGGAGGACATCATGGATGCGATCACGTTCATTCACCTGCTGAATTTCCCGGTGAAGGAGCCGCAGCGCATGGCGTCGGCGCTGCATCATCTGGAGGAGGTGACAAAACTGAGCCGGCAGTCGTGGAAGGCGATCCTCGCGGAGACGGACGACGACCACGAGTGGATCCCGAATCCGAAACAGACGAGCGTCCTCGGCGGCGGAAAGGTCTCCGAGGAGATGGTGCAGGGCTGGCTCGCATTCCTCGACGAAGCGGACGCGATCCTCGCTGGGAAGAAGCTGCTGCCGTTCTGGCGCGATGCGGGCGGACGCGGCGTGAATCTCCGCCGCGTGTTCACCGAGCCGGCCACGCTGGATTTCATCCTCTGGATTCAGGGCACCGGCGCGGCACCGTATTTGGAGAAGGGCACAGTCACCTCGCCGGATTTCTGGAAGACGACGGACCGTGTATTCCGCGGGGATTTCCTCGGCTTCGCGCTTTGGTTCAACTGAGCGGCGCGCAGAACGTCCGCGTCCGCCAGCGTCCGCCAGCGAAATTCGCGGATGCCGCGGATGCCTTCGCTTTTGTCCGCAGCCGTTCTGCGCGGCTTTTCACCCCCCGATCCTCCTCTGCAATTTCGCGACCACATCCGCGCGAAAGCGATCAATCGCGCCGGTCACATAGGCGATGATGTCGAGCGAGTCGTCGTGTGCGAGCGGCGTGAGATCCATCGCGAAGGCGAGCGCGTCGCTGCCGTCCACGCCGTGGCTTTGGAAGAAGGTGGCGTTCGCGCGGCGGCGGCCCATCACGGCAAGGTCGTAGCGTTTGCCGCCGGCGATCTGGCTGTCGAAGATTCCGTTGAGGGCGGCGGCGAGGCTGTCATTGCCGCTCAGATCGTGGACGATTTTTTCCGCATCACCGAGCCAGTCGAGGTCGCGCCACACCTCGCAGCCATGGACGGCCTGCGGGCGTTTGTCGCGCGGCAGATCGCGGATGGCTTGGATGACCGGCACGACGACGGCGATGTGCGTCTCGTGCTTGTCCGCCGGATTGTGCGTATAGACGACGCGCGGCTGTGCGGCGGCGAGGATCGCGCGCAGGTCTTCGCGAAGGCGCGTGTCCGTTGCGTCTCTCGCGATCTCGCTGGAGTAATCGAGCTGCACCATCGCGCCGAAGCGCCCGACGATCGCCGCCTGCCGCTGCTCCTCTCGGCGCACAGCCATCATGTCTGCGTCGGTGAAATTGGCATACGGCCCCGTGCGCGCGCTGCCGCTGCCATTCGTGCATGTCACGCCGCCGAACCATTCCGTGTCGCTGTGGAAGCACTGGAGGATTCCGTGGAACGCC
Organism: uncultured Spartobacteria bacterium; assembly: GCA_903882875.1. GTDB lineage: Bacteria > Verrucomicrobiota > Verrucomicrobiia > Chthoniobacterales > Chthoniobacteraceae > SXWH01. The sequence goes on from CAIRYQ010000050.1 coordinate 5,307, forward strand.
ATGAATTCGAGATCGTCCTGATGCGCGCCGATGCCGAGGTGAGTAATGTGCGCGAACGCTTCGGCAACCGGCTTGCCGTCGGGAACGAAGATTTCCGTAGAGGGAAGATGGAACTTCATGTGCGGTGTTCGTCGGCTATTTGCGCAGCGCGGGCAAGCTCGCGGCGGCGACGGCCTGCCCGTGGCGCTTGTCCTTCTCGTCGGGCGTGCGGAGCTTGATGCACTCGGCGAGCGCGGGGAATTCCGCACGAAGCACTTCGCCGGCCTTTTGCAAAATGATCGAGCCGCCTTCACCGCTCGTCACGCGGCCGAGGATGAGCAGCGTGCCGATGTCGTAAAATTCCGCGTAGTGCGCGACGGCGTAGCCGAAGCAGACGCCGATGGTCTCGTAGATTTGCCGCGCGCGTGCGTCGCCCGCGCTCATCAGGTGCTGCACCTCGACGAGCTGCTCGGCAAATTTCATCTCTTTCGGAAACGTGAGGCCCGCGAGCGGTGCGAGGCGCACGACGCCCTGCTGGCAGAAATACTGCACCGCGCAGCCGCGGTCGCCGCTCCATTCGTCCACGGGCGCATCGTTGCGATAGTCCACGGGCGCGAATGCGAGTTCGTTCAGCCACGGCGTGATTGCGCCGCTCGCAGTCACATAGCCCGCGGCGACGCTCGTGCCCATGCTGATGCCGAGCACGCGATTTTCGCCGAAGCTCATCGAGGCCGCGAGCGCGGTGACCTCGCCGTCGTTCGCGACCTCGAACGGCACGCCGCCCCACTCGCGCTGGAGGTCGAAAAAGATGCGGCGGATGTGTTGTTCGAAAGCATCCTGCGGCACGCCGCGGAAGAGCGACGCCGCGCGCACTTCGTTGTTCACATACACGCCCGCCGCGCTGCCGCCGATTGCGTCCACGTGCGGCAGATGCGCGGCGGCGCGCTTCAGCGTGTCGTTGATGCCGTCGTAGTGATACTGCGGGTCGCTCTGAAAATATGGGTCCCACGCGATCTCCTCGGAGAAGACGACCTTGCCATCCATCACCGCTGCGCATTTCCGATCCGAGCCGCCGAGGTCGAAGCCGATGCGGCAGCCGTCGAGATGCCGCCCGAGCGGGATCGCCGTTTCGCGTGACGCGGGCGCGTCGTCGAACGCACAGCTTACGATTTCGAGCGAGCCGTAGATTTTCGGGAAAAACTCCGCGTCAAATTTTCGCGCGCCATCCTCAGAGTAGATCGCGCGCAGTTCCGCGGCGAGTGCCGGTTCGCCGCCGATGGTCACGCGCGATGCGCCGCGCGACCAGAGCAGGAATTTCACGAGCCGCTCGATGTGGCGGAGGTTCAGCGCGGCGTTGGCACCCGCGTGCGGCAGTGTCGTGAAATCAAAGCGCGACACGGTGCCGTCGGGCCGTTCGAGGGCGATGGCGAGAGGTTCCGAACCGGTGGCGCAGCGGCTGCGGAACTCGCGGTTCCACAGCGCGGGATGGACGACGCCGGAATCGAGCGGCGGGATGATTGTGGGGGAGACGCTGAGCACGCCGCATGGGATTCCGCGGCGTTTGTTTTTTGGCGAGCAGATTTTTCCCCGCGGGAATTTTCCTCATTCGCCATTTCAAAAAAGCGCCCCGCGCCGGACGATGCCGGCGCGGGGCGTGATTTTTTTGGACTGAAAACGCTCCGTCAGATCACCACGGTCTTGCCGGGGATTGCGCGCGGATACATGCCGTCGGGGCCGGGTTTCACAGGCATGTCGGCGTCCCATGCGAGATTTTTCGGGAAGATGGTCACTTCGCTCTTCAGAGCCTTTTCCATCTCGATTTCCTTGCCGCCGTAGGTGGCGAGGCGGCCGAGGATCGCGGTCATCGAACTCATCGCGCCGTATTCGGCCTCGTTGTAAGGCGTGTTGTTGCGGATCGCGGCGAAGAGGTCGTCGTGCTCCTGCTGGTAGGGATCCTTGTCGCCCTCGTTCTTGTAGCGCCAGCCATCGCCGCCCGCGGTGGAGATGGTGTGGCGCGACACGTCGCACTTGCCCTTCGTGCCCTGCACGTGCTCGCTCACGGAGTTCCAGCAGCCGACGATGTGGCGGCAGTAGCTGGAGAGGCGGGAGCCGTCTTCGTATTCAAACTCGACGGCGTGATGGTCGAAGATTTCGCCGTAGTCCTCGCCTTTGCGGACTTCGCATCCACCGAGACCCTGCGCCTTTACAGGCCAGCCTTTTTTCACCCAGTTGATCACGTCGAGATTGTGGATGTGCTGCTCGACGATGTGGTCGCCGCAGATCCAGGTGAAGTAGTACCAGTTGCGCATCTGGTATTCCATTTCGGTGAGCTTGCGGCCGTACTGCTTCTCGAGATCCGCACGTTTCTTGAGCCACGGCGTGTTGCCGTTCCAGTAGGCGCGCATCGAGGTCACGTCGCCGATCTCGCCGTCGTGAATGCGCTTGATGGTCTCGATGTAGCCCTTCTGGTGATGGCGCTGCAGGCCCACGCCGACCTTCAGTCCTTTTTCCTTCGCGAGTTTTGCTGCGGCGAGGACTTTGCGCACGCCGGCGGGTTCGGTTGCGACGGGCTTTTCCATGAAGACGTGTTTGCCCTGGTTGATCGCCTCCTCGAACATCATCGGGCGGAAGCCGGGAGGCGTGGAAAGGATGACGACATCGGCCTGCGCGATCGCCTTCTTGTAGGCATCGAAGCCGAGAAACCGGTTCTCCTTCGCGACCTGCGCGCGCTCGCCGAACTTGGCCTCGAAATTCTTCAGCGCGGAATCCATGCGATCCTCGTGAACGTCCGCCGCGGCGACGAGCTTGATGGGGCCGATGTTCGATGTGGAAAGCGCCTGGCTGCACGCGCCGGAGCCGCGTCCGCCGCAGCCGACGATGGCGAGCTTGATCTCGTCGCCGCCGCCTGCGCCGAGCGCAAAACGGGCCGGGGCAAGCGTGCTCGCGAGCGCCGCGCCGCCGAGGACCGTGCTGCCGCGCTTGAGGAAGCTGCGGCGGGAAAATTGATCCGGGGTGATGATTCTGGGTTCCTGATTCATGGGTTGGTTATGGTTTTGCAATGGAGTGAAGGAGCGCAAGCCTATGGCACGGGCCGTCGGCTTGGCTATGCCCGAATGACCGGCGTGCGCGGAAATTCTTTGCGCCTTCGGTCCGGCGTGCGATGAAGAATGCGCAAGGCGTGCATCCCCCGGCATCTCGCATTGCTGCAACTTAGTTACCGGTTTTTTTTCCCCTGCGCGATACGTCAGCCCCGTCATGGTCAGCAGCGGAAGCACATGCACCGTGCCGTCGTCCTCATACACCACGGCGACACTCGCGTTTTTTGGAGGGAGCGAGACGTAATCGGGATGCGGCACGGCATACGAGCGTCCATCGGCGAGCCTGATGGTGAATGGTCGCCCTTCCTCGATCACGGTTTCCAATTGCTTGCGCGTCATGCCGCACGGTTCTTTTCGCGCGCCCCAATGTCAAGCGGTGCGGAGCAGTCAGGCTCCTCGATGCTCTGCAGCCACCAGCGCGCAGCCGCCCGCGAGCGGCCGAACGATCGCTGGAAATAGACGCGCATCACATGCCCGTCGGACGTTCGCAGCCGGAAGCAATGCCTCCGCACGTACCGCTCGCCGCTGCCGTGCTTGCAGTCGCCGTATTCCTTCGAGGTTTCCAGCACCTCGGCCACGATCCAGTCGCGACTGCGCCAGCGGAATTTCCCCGGCAGTCCCGGCTCACCTCGCGCCATCGCGAGCGGATCGAAACTCGCGTCGGGCGTGATTGGTTCGCTGATGAATGTCGCGGGCATCACTGCAAACTGCCGCCGATTTTCGCCATTGTCCAAGTCGTCCTGCGCAACATGCGACTCGTGATCTGGACGAGGCGCACAGTCGAAATGCGCAGGGCTGACAAACGCACTCGTTCCGCAGCCGCGCATTTCTGCTATTCAAATTCCGGGTCTGCGTGCTATCCCGAACACCCAACCCATGAATCCTCCATCGAACCCCACCCGTCGTGATTTTCTGAAAACCTCCGGCGCGCTCGCGCTCGCCTCGACGATCATCATCCCTGAGCATGTGCGCGCGGCCGACCTCGCGAAGGACAAGATCAAGGTCGGCTTCATCGGCTGCGGCGGGCGCGGAACCGGCGCGGCATCGCAGACGCTCCAGGCGGACAGCAACGTGGAACTGTGGGCGATGGGCGATGTGTTCCGCGACAAGATTGACTCGTCGCTGCAGGTGCTGAAAGCGCAGTTCGAGCAGCAGCCGGACAAGCTCAACGTGGCCGAGGAGCGGAAATTCGACGGCCTCGACGCGTACCAGAAGGTGATCAACAGCGGCGTGGACGTGGTGCTTCTCACGACCTCGCCCGGCTTCCGCCCGCTGCACATCAAGGCCGCGGTGGATGCGGGCAAGCACGTCTTTTGCGAAAAGCCGATGGCCACGGATGCGACAGGTGTCCGCTCCGTGATCGAGAGCGCGAAGAAGGCGAAGGAAAAAAATCTCGCGCTCGTGGACGGCTTCGTGTGGCGCTGGACGAAGGCGAACCAGGAAGCGTACCGGCGCATTCACGCCGGCGAGATCGGCGACATTCTCGCGATCTATTCGAGCTACTACACGGGTGCGGTGGACCGCTACCCGAAGTGGAACCGCACGAATACGAAGACCGATCTCGAGTGGATGATCCGCCGCTGGTATTACCACACTTGGCTTGGCGGCGATCACATCGTGGAGCAGGCCGTGCACAGCCTCGACAAGATGCTCTGGACGATGAAGGACGTGCCGCCGGAGCGCGTCGTCTGCACGGGTGGCCGTCAGACGCGCCCGAACGATCCTCCCGGCGAATACGGCAACATTTACGATCACTTCAGCGCCGAATTCCACTGGGAGAGTGGCGTGAAGGGCTACCATTTCACGCGGCAGATGGGGAGCTGCTACAATGCAAATACGGACACCGTGATCGGCTCGAAGGGCACCTACGAGGGCGAGAGCGGCAGCAAGCGCCACGTCTTCCTGCGCACGGAAAATCCGTGGCGATACAAGGCGCCCGAGGGCTTGAAGGACGACGGCTACCTCACCGAGCATCAGGAAATGTACGCCTCGATTCGATCCGGCCGACCGATCAACACGGGCGACCGTTTTACGAAGACCACGATGATGGCGATCATGGCGCGCATGTCCGCCTACTCGGGCAAGGAGGTCACATGGGACCGCGCGATGAACTCGAAGGAGGACCTCTTCCCGAAGAACATGACGTGGGACATGAAGCTCCCCGTCGCGCCCGTGGCGATGCCCGGTTCGACTGAACTGATCTGACCGCGCTCACCGCAGCAACGCATCGAGCGACGGCGACACCGCCAGCGCAATGTCGTACGCCACAAACGCGGCGAACGCGCCCGCGATGACATCCAGCGTATAGTGCGCGCGCAGGACGAGCACGACCAGCGCCTCGCCGAACGCGATGATCCCTGCGGCAATCGCGAGCCAGAGTGGGCCTGCGTGCGCCGCGTGGATCGCGCCGAGCGCCGCGAGCGCCGTGTGGCCGGAAAAAAACAGATCATTCCCGACATCGTACGTCACGAGCAGTGTCGGAAAGCCGGGGTTCCGCCAGATGAATCCGCGCGGCGGCGGCAGCGTGCAGATGCTCATGCAGATCTGCCGCATGGAAAATGCGGCGATGACCGCGACGAACGGCGTGAACGTGTGTCCGAAAATCGCCGCGCCGATCAGCGCAAGGCCGAACAAGTCAATGAAAAGCGAGCTGACGATCAGTGCGGCATTTGCGGTGCGGGGATTTGCAGTGAGGTGTGCGTGCCAGCGCGCGGTGAGATCATGGATGACGTCGCCGATGCCGTCCTTCGCGGCGGCCTTTTTTCCGATCAGCGACTGTGTCCAAAACCAAATGACGAGCGCAACCGCGACGACCGCGGCGCGGATGCCGATGGCAGACCATGCGAGCGCGGCGAAAACGGGGATCATAACTTTTCATCCGCCGGTCGCGGGACGCGGCGGCACGTCTTTGTCTCATCGAGGAGGATACCGAGTTGCCGCCGGACCTCGTCGGCGAGCGGATCATTTTCCGCGCCGCGCTCGCGTGTCGGTGTGGCTACGATGGCTTCGCCGATCGAGATGACCGAGTGCAGCGGCGGATGCGCGGTGGTCTTGTCGGTGAGATCCTCCTCGTAGCGTTCGACGGTTTCGAGCAGGCGTTCGGGAGCCGGCGTGCCGTCGAGGTAATCCGCGGAGTAGCAGTACATCTGCTGTGCAAAATAGAGATCGGTGAACTGCCGCCAGCGGCGCGCGACCTCCGCCTCCGAGAGTCCGCCGCGGATCATGTCCGGCAGGATCGCGCTGCGCAGGCGCTTCACGCGCGACATCGTGTCCTGCGCGCCGCGTCCGGTGTTCCACTCGCGTTCGAGCGGTTCGAGCACGCGCTCCAGCAGGCGCGGCAGCCGCTCGTGGAGCGTACCCGGCTGCGCTGCGCTGAGATATTCGCCTTCCTTCACTGCGAGCAATGTGTGCCCGATTTTTCGGATGCGTTCGCCCAGTGCGAGCTGGCTTTGCGGCTGCCATGACAGGCGGGCCTCGATTTTTTCCAGCACCGGCGTGAGTGTCTCAGCGAGATCGCCCTCGAAAAAATACCGGATGAAGACCGGATGCACGACGACCTTGCTCGGCTTCGCGGCGGATGCGCGTTGTTTCGCCGCCGAGCGGGCGATGAACGACACGCCGTCCATGAGATCCAGCAGCCGGTCGTTGTTCCGCGTGACGATGCCCTCGGGGAAAATCACGAGCGGCGACTGCGTCTCGGCGAGGACGCGGATCGCGCACTTCAGCGATTCGCGATCCATTCCCTCGCGGTACACGCTGAACGCGCCGACACGCTGGAGCAGGAACCGCTGCACGCGGCCCTGCATGAAGAGGTGCCAGCTCGCCATCGCGCGAAATGGCCGGCCGATTTCCTTCGAGAGCACACCGAACATCGTGGGATCGCACGGGCGCGAATGGTTCGAGGCGAGCATCACGCCGGCACCCGCATCAAGCGAGGCACGGAGCCGCTCGGCGCCGCGAATTTCCCACGAGGTGACGCCGTCCGATTTCCGAAGCTGCCTCAGCATCAACCAGACGGTGAGCCTCCACCAAAACACATTCGGACGCGGCGGCACGAAGCGGTAGGGCTGGGTGGAGATGAGGTTTTGCACGGCGATCCTTTGCGGCGTTTGCGTGTCGGAAATATGGCGCGTTGTCCCGGAGGGAAAGCAAAAGCGGCGGCAGCCGAGAAGTCTTGCACAACCAGCCGCCGCTGGTGGTGAATGCTCACCCTCCCATGTCCTTCACACGTCCCGCATTTTTCCGCCCTCATGTCGTCAGTGTCCTGCTGCTCACGAGCACCGCACTTTCACCCGCGCAGGAGAAGCTCACTGAAGTCACGCGACAGGCAGACGCCTACAACATGTGGAAGCTCGCGCTCACGCCGGGCACGGCGACGGATGCGGCGGCGATCACCGTGCCGGAGAATTTCAAAATCGAGCGGTTGCGGTCCGCGTTGCCCGATGAGGATTCGTGGGTCTCGATGGCGTTCGACCCGCAGAGCCGGCTCACGATCGCGCGGGAAAAAAGGGGGCTGCTGCGCATGACGCTGAGCCCCGGCGCCGGCGTGGAAAAGGTCGAGGTGATCAACGACACGCTGCTCGAATGCCGCGGCCTGCTCTACGCGAACGGCGCGCTCTACGCGAACGCGAACAACAGCAAGATGCTCGTGCGACTGCGCGACACGCGCGGCGACGGGACGTTCGATGCGATGGACGAACTGCTGCGCACCGAGGGCGGCGTGGGCCACGGGCGCAACCACATCAAGCTCGGGCCGGACGGCATGATTTACGTCGTGCATGGCAACAATGTCTCGGCAATGCCGAGCGTCGCACCCGACTCGCCGATGCGGAATTTTCACGACGACCGGCTCATCCCGTGTCCGTGGGATCCGCAGATGTTTGACGGCGACGTGAAGCTGCCCGCCGGCCACGTCCTTCGCGGTGACCTCGACGGGAAGAAATGGACGCTGCTCGCCGGCGGCCTGCGCAATCCGCTCGATGTCGCGTGGAATGAGGACGGCGAGATGTTCACCTTCGATGCGGATATGGAATGGGACACCGGTACGCCGTGGTATCGCCCGACGCGCGTGAACCATATCGTGAGCGGCGCGGACTACGGCTGGCGTCGCGGCACGAGCAAGTGGCCCGAGTATTTCCCCGACTGCGGGCCGACGACACTGAACATCGGCCTCGCGTCGCCGACGGGGATCGAGTTCGGCACGCGCAGTAATTTTCCGCCGGAAATGCGGCGCGCGCTGTTTCTCAGCGACTGGGCCTACGGGCGGATCATTGCCGTGCATCTCACGCCGCATGGATCGAGCTACACGGCGACGGCGGAAAATTTCGTCGTGGGAAAACCGCTGAACGTGACCGACCTGGCGTTCGGGCCGGAGGGCGCGATGTATTTCATCACCGGAGGCAGACACACACAGTCCGGCCTCTATCGCGTGAGCTACACCGGGCCGCAGATCACGGAAAAGCCGCAGCCTGTGGACTCACGGGCCGCACAGACTCGCGGAGTGCGGCATGAACTCGAAGCTTTTCACGGCCATCCTACGCTCGGCGCGGTGGAAAAAATCTGGCCGCATCTCGGCAGCGATGATGCGGTGTTGCGCGAGGCCGCGCGCATCGCACTCGAATGGCAGGACGTGTCGCAGTGGCAGGCGCGCGCGCTTGCGGAGAGGGACACGCTTACGAGTCTCACTGCGCTGCTTGCGCTCGCACGCAACGCCACAGGCGACGTGCAGCGTGCAATCTTCGACAAGCTCGACAAGCTCGATTTTGCGAAGCTTCCCGAGGAGCAGCAGATCCTCGGGGCGCGCGATTACCAGCTTGCACTGTTCCGCTTCGGCACGCCCTCCGATACGCGTGCGCTCACGCAGCGACTGGACATGCTTTACCCCGCGAAGAGCTGGCGCGTGAACCACCTGCTCTGCGAACTGCTTGCGCACCTCAGGGCGCCGTCGTTTCGCGATAAGACGGTCGCGCTGCTCGCAGACTCGAAGCGCAGCGAGGACATGCTTCACTATCTTTTTTACCTCCGTCTCGTCACTGACGGTTGGACGATCGAGCAGCGCCGCGCGTGCTTCGCCGCGCTGAACCGCGCCGAGATGCTCGAAGGCGCGCGCGACTACCAGCGTTCGCTGAGAATGATCCGCGCCGAGATGCTCGAAAAGCTCACGCCCGCGGAGCGCGACGCCGTCACCTCGCTGCTCGCCGTCGCAGCCGATGCCGCGCTGCCGCGTTCCAGCGGGCCGCAGGAACTTGTGCGCGAGTGGAAGATGGAGGAGCTGGATCCGGTGCTCGAGCGGGTTGGTAGCAAGCGATCGTTTGACGCGGGCAAGCAGGCATTCGCCGGCGCGCAGTGCGTGCTCTGTCACCGCATGGGCAATGGCGGCGGACTCGTGGGCCCCGACCTCACCGCCGTCGCCAGCCGTTTCAACCGCCGCGACATCCTCGACTCAATCCTCAATCCTTCGCGGGTGATTGACGACAAATTTCGCAACACCGTGCTCAAGCTCAAGAGCGGCGCAGAGGTCATTGGCACTATCGAGCGTGAGGACGAAAAGACTATCGCAATCCGCACGCACCCGCTGGTGCCGCAGACGACGAGCATCGAAAAGGCCGACGTGAAAAGCCGCGAGCTGTCGAACATTTCCCCGATGCCGCCCGGCCTGCTGAACGTGCTCACGCGCGATCAAATCCTCGACCTGCTCGCCTACATCGAGAGCGGCGGCGATCCGAAGCACCGCGACTTCAGCCCGTAGCGGGCTGACAGAAACCGTCCTGCGCGGATCGCACGCATCAGCGTTTTGCGATGCTGGCGAGCAGGGCGTTGGCGCACGCTTCGGCGAAAGCGGGATCGTTGATCGCCGCGTCCACTTCGATGAGCGGGATGCCGGTGCGCAGATGTTTTTTGATCGCGCCGAACAGCGCCGCGTCCGCCTCGGGCCAGTGGAACGCGCCGCCTTCCGCGCTGATGATGCTGATAGCCCGCAGCGGCAGCAGCACGGTTACGGGCCCGCGATACGCGTTCACCTTTTCCGCGAGGATGCGGCCGAGATGCGCGCACTCCTCGGGCGTCGTGCGCATAAGTGTGACCTGCGGGTTGTGCTGGTAAAATTTGCGGTCGGAAAATTTCGCAGGCACGGTTTCGCACGCGCCGAAGTTCACCATGTCGAGGCAGCCGGGCACGACGATGGCGGGCGTGCCGGTCTTTGCGGCGGCATCGAGCCGTGTCGGCCCTGCGCCGAGGGTGCCGCCGACAAGTTCGTCCGCCCATTCGGTCGTGGTGATGTCGAGCACGCCAGCGGCCATACCGCTCTCGATGAGCGATTCCATCGTGCGTCCGCCCGTGCCGGTCGCGTGAAAAACAAGCACTTCGAAACCCGCGGCCTCGACGAGGAACTTTGCACGCTGCACGCAGTCGGTCGTATTGCCAAACATGCTCGCGACGACGATCGGTTTTTCCGCGATGCCCGCGTCCGGCACGTTCGATTCCACCATCCCGCAAATTGCTCCCGCGGCGCGCGTGAGGATCGTGCGCGAGATGCGGTTGATGCCGGCGACATCCACGATGGAGGGGAACAGCACGATGTCCTTCACACCGACGTATTGAGCCGTATTGCCGCTCGCGAGCGTGGAGACCATGAGCTTTGGAAAGCCGAGCGGCAGCGCGCGCATTCCGGTCGTCGCGATCGCCGTCCCGCCGCCGCCGCCGAGCGAAATCACACCGTCCATTTTTCCTTCCGCGTGCAGCTTTGTGAGCACGACCGCCGCGGCGCCTGCCATCGCGGTGACGCATTCGCCGCGGTCGTGACGTGCGATGAGCGCCGCGAGATCGATCCCGGCGATGCGCGCGACTTCCTCGCGTGAAATGTCGGGCTTCAGCCGCGGCGGCTGATCGGTGCCGACATCAATGACGAGCGTGCCGTGCCCGCGCGCGCGGATGAGTTCGGCGACGAATCCGTGCTCGTCGCCTTTTGTGTCGAGTGTGCCGAGGATCGCGATGGTGGACATTTTGGAATGACGCATGACGCATGACGAACGGAAGCGGCATTCGAGGGTGCCCCGTTACGGCAGCTCCTCGATCGCGATGTCCTTGAAGAACACGACGGCTTTTGCTCCGCCGTGGATTTGCAGGGCGATGAGGCCGTCTTCGGCGATGTCTTTTTCCGCCTCGGTATAGTCCACGGTTTTCACGCCGTTGAGCCAGATCTGGATGTGCTTTCCCTCGGCGCGGATGCGGTAGTCGTTCCAGTCGTTGCGATGGAGGACTTTGTTGACGGCTTCCATGTCGGATTGTGCGAGGATTTTTTTGCGGCGCGATTCGTCGTAGAGGCAGCCCCAGTAGCTCGGGTCGCCGATGTCGGCCTGGTAGCCGAACATTTCATGTGCGGGCTTTTCCATGCGGATGCTGCGGAACTGCACGCCGGAATTCACGAAGCCCTCGGTGCCCGTGAGCTTGAATTTGAGCGTGAGGTCGAAATTTTTGTATGTCTTTTTCGCGGCGAGGAATTCGTTGCGCGGGACGCGCTCCGCGAGCGAGCCGCCGACGATGCAGCCGTCCTCGATGCGCCAGGTTTTCGCGGTGTCGCCATTCCAGCCGTCGAGTGTCTTGCCGTCGAAGAGGCTGACGGGCGCGGCGTGTGCGTTGGTGAGGAATGCGGCGGCGAGGAGCAGGATGAGGTGTTTCATGAGCGGGGTTCAGAAAAAGGTGATGGCCGTCGTGCTTCCAAGTTCCAAGTCCAGAGTTCCATGTTGTGAGCCGGAGCGATGCAGTGGGAGTGCGGTGCGCGCCCGCCGCTGCCAAATACACCGTTGAGTGTACCGGACGTTTTGCCGGACATGCGGGCTGGAAGCCTGTGCTTTCATGTTTCGCGGAACGCCTGTGGAGAGGGAAGCAATGGATGTTCCGATGGCCTGATGGGTACGTGCGGGTGGTCACCACAGCATTCGGCCGTGCGTCACACAAAAGGTGCAAAATTGTTTTTCCTTCCCGCGAACTGCCGTGCAAGCCTGACCGGTTCAACGCCCCAATGAGCCGAAGGACATTCCTTGCAACACCCGCGATCCTGCGCCGCCGCGCCACAGATCATTTTTTCCGTGGCGTCGCCGGGGATCGCACTTGGGTTGCTGCAGCGATGCTGCTGGCAGGATGCTTTGCATCGCAGGCGGGTGCACAGGAGATTCCGCGCCCGTCGTATGCGCGGCAGGAGGCGAAGAAGACGCTGCCGACGATTGCGAATTTCAAGGTCGGCGAGGTGCTGCTGCGAGTGGAGGCGACCGAAACAATCACGTTTTCGGACAATGTGGATCTCGCTCAACACGGGAAGTCCGACCTGATTTTTTCCCCCCAGGTAGGCATCAATGCGACGTGGGCGGTGACGAAGCTGAATACGCTCCAGTTCAAGATGGGGCTCGGTTACATGTTCTATATGGATCATCCGACACTGAACCGGCAGACGACGACGATCACGCCGGACTCGGCGCTGGTCTTCAATGTCTATTCCGGGGATGTGAAAATCAGTTTCCACGACCAGTTCGGGATACAGCAGGAGACGACGAGCCAGGGGGCGTTGAGCGGGGTGGCGGAAATCAACCGGTTCACCAACACTGCTGGATTCTCGGTGCTGTGGGATACGAATGACGTGATCTGGAACTTCGGGTATGACCACTTCAATTTCATCACACTCGGCGGAGCAAACTCGAGTTCGGGCGCAGCAGCAGCCTCATACAGCCGGTTGGATCATTCCACGGATCAGGTCTCGGCGTCCATTGCGACGAAAATCGGTCCGACTGTGATCGCTGGCATTGAGGGGACGGCTTCCTATACAGATTATCCGAAGCAGACTGCCACCAATTACACCAGTGTCGCAGCCGGGGTGTTTGCCGAGATCCAGGTCACAACGTACACGCACATGTTCCTGAATGGGGGCGTCAAGGGATACCACTCAGGGGCGAATGCGCCGGGCTCCGTATCTGTGGGGTCGGTGGCAGCGCAGCCGGCAACCGGTGATCCGACTGGCTTCTACGCGAGTCTCACTTTTGCCCATCGCATGAATCGGTATTACTCCGACCAGCTCGTTCTTTCGCACAGCGACGATGTGGAGGGGCTGAGCGGCCACACGCAGGGCAACTCCGTTCGTTACCAGAGCACTTGGCAGTTCAACCGGAAGATGTCTCTGGCGACGAGCCTATTTTACGAGGATGTCCGCGTGCTCAGTGGCAGCGCGCTGGGCGGCACCGGGGCAGTCGCATCGAATTACAAGCGAGTCGGCGGATCATTGAGCACGAGCTACCCGATCACCAAACGCGTGGGCCTCTCGCTCGCATATCAGTATTTGAAAAAACAGGCCGTGCGTGCGACGGAGGGCTACCAGCAAAACAGCGTCACATTCTCACTTGGATATCGGTTCTGACACACTATGATTCCCGCCATGAAATCGCGTACCTGTCCTGCCCGCGTCCTGCTGCGCTTCGCGTGGATATTATGCGCTGCGCTCACCGCCATTCCATCCGCTGTCTTCGGCGTGCCACCTTCTGCAGCGCCGGGCACACCGCGCGCCGAGCCCCCGTCCATGCTGGACAGCGCGCTCGCGCCGAACCAGTCGCGCGGGATGAGCACCGTCGGGCTCACGACTTCGATGGAGGTTCTGAACGACAGCACGAAGCTCGGCATCGGCGACCATGTGAGCTTTCGCATCGTGGAAGATAAGCACGATCCAATCCGTCTTTTCGTCACCGATTCCGGTGAGATGGAGATCCCGCTCGTCGGACGTGTGGCGGCGCGCGGAAAGACATGCAAGCAGCTCGCCTACGAGATCAAGCCGCTGTTTGAAAAAGAATACTTCAAGACCGCGACCGTGATCATCGGCCTCGATCTTGTCAGCACAAAGCCGCTAGGAAAAGTGTTCATCACTGGCCAGGTGCGCAGCGGCGGTGTGATGGAGCTCATGCCCGGTGAGCCGGTGACCGTCAGCCAGGCGATCCTGCGAGCGGGTGGAACCGCCGATTTTGCCGACAAGAGGAAAGTTCGCCTCGTGCGAAAGAAGGATGGGGTGCCGGTCACCACGGCTGATGCATTGAAAGTGGTGCAGCCGAAAAAACCGGGCTTCCTCAAGAGCATCTTCAGCAGGAAGCAGCCAACGACCAACGATGCCACCGTGACCTACACCGTGGATCTCGTGGACATCCTCGAAAAGGGCCACCTCGAACGCGATCCCGAACTGAAGGTCGGCGATCTCATCTACGTCCCCGAACGACTCATCAATTACTAACCGGTTGGAATCCATGTCACTTCCCAAGTCGCAGCCGATCGGCACCACGTCGGCAATCAACAGGGTCCGCGTCCAAGGCATCCGTTATCTCTACCTGCTGAAAAAGCGGTGGTGGGTGCTGGTCCTCCTCGTCAGCCTCGGTCTGTGCATCGGTGCGTGGACTGCGATGCAGCAGCCGCCGGCGTTCATGTCAACAGGGCGTATGATGGTCGCCGGGCAGCTCCGCCTCGGTGAAAATGCGGGCGCGTATTCCGAGGAACTCATGAATTTCTTCGGCACTCAGATCGAGCTGATGCAGAGCGACGAAGTCAAAAAGGGTGCTCACGCACGCGTGCAGGCACTGCACCCCGATCTGCCTCGCGAAGAAGTGAAAGTAGTGGTGGGCCAGGTCGCCAAGGCAGCGATTTTTCAGATCAATGTCTATGCCCAGTCGCCGACTTACGCGACGGCGTATGTGGATGCGTTGATGGACGAATACATGGCGAAGAAAAAGGAACTGCGCCAGAACAGCGGGGAGAGCGCAGCCGTGGCCATTCAGGATGAGCTTGTCCGCCTCGAAAAGGACATGAAAGCGGAGGAGGAGGAGATGCATGGATTCCAGCAGAAAAACAACATCGGCTTTCTCAAGGAAGACGGGAACAGCGCTGCGACCTATCTCTCCATTCTGAACCGTCGTCTGGACGAGCTGAAGACGGAGTCGAACCTTCTCCAGCGCCTCGATCTGGATCAGAATCTGGATCGCAACCCCGGAGTCGCGACCGGTGCCGACGGGCAGATGAGCAGGATGGATTCCCTCGCTGCCTCACCCGGTCCGCTCGCAGAATATCTGAAGGTCAAGCAGGCCATCAATCAACTCAAGGCCGACCGGCAGGAGTTCCTGCTGACGCTCAAGCCAAGGCACCCGTCCGTCGTGGCGCTCGACGAACAGATCGCAAAGAACGAGGCAATGCTGGGCACCTACAAGCAACTCGGCCAGGATGCGCTTGCGAGTCGGCGCAATGCAATCAAGACCCAGATCGAGGGCCTTGGCGAAAACATCAAAATCTGGGAGGCCAAGGCGCTTGATCTCGCCCAGCGGGTGGCTGACTTCGACAAGATCAGGTCGAAAATCGAGCGGACAAAAGTCCATTACGACCGCCTGAACAGCCAGCTTCGCAGCATGGATGTTTACAAGAACCTCGCGCAGGACACGGTGGCCATCCTCGAACATGCCAATCCCTCTGCCGTGAAAAAGCTCCAGATGGAGCTTTTCAAGCTTCTCCTCATCGGCGGATTCGGCGGCCTCGCGCTCGGGCTCATGATCCTCTTCATCCTCGACAAGATGGACGACCGCATCGGCTCCTTCTTCGAATACCGGGAGCGTTTCCCCGAGGTGCTGCTCGGCCAGGTTCCGCGTGAGATCACCAAGGCCGGCGTGGCTCTGCTCGCCTCCAACGATCCGCGCCACGCGCTCCTCGAATCATTCCG
The DNA here is from genome assembly GCA_903882875.1 of uncultured Spartobacteria bacterium. GTDB lineage: Bacteria > Verrucomicrobiota > Verrucomicrobiia > Chthoniobacterales > Chthoniobacteraceae > SXWH01. The sequence continues at coordinate 21,111 of CAIRYQ010000050.1, forward strand.
CACGCTGCGCTCCTCGATCATCTTTCTCCCCATCGAGGGAGCGCGTCCGAAGACCATCCTCGTCACCAGCGCCACGCCCGGCGAAGGCAAGACCACCATCGCCGCGAACCTCGCGATCACCTTTGCATTCTCGGGCGCGCGGACACTCCTTGTGGACGCCGATCTCCGCCTCGGCCGTATCGCGAAGGCGTTCAAGATCGAAAGCGAAGCTGGCCTCTCCGATGTCCTGCGCCAGCGCACCCACTGGCGCGAGGTCATCCTCCCCACCTCGACGCCGAACCTCTCGATCCTCCCGCGCGGAAAAACGCTCCCTCACCCGGCCGAGCACTTCCTCGGAAAAGTCACTGACCAGTTGTTGCAGGAGGTCTATTCCGAGTTCGACTACATCATCTTCGATTCGCCGCCAGTCATGGCCGCCGACGACGTGCTCAGTCTCGCGCCGAAGATTGACGGCACCATTTTCGTCGTCCGTTTCTCGACATCTTCCGCGCGTCGCAGCCGCACCGCGATTAATCTCCTCGTCCAGCGGCAGGCCAACCTCCTCGGCATCGTCTGCAACGACGTGCGCCTTGCCGAATCCGAATACGGCTACGGCAACTACTACCAGTATTCCGCCTACCGTGAAAACGCCGACGCCGAACCCGTCGAGCCGATCACCCGCTGAACCTGCCGGGTGTGCCGACCCAGTCGGCGCGCGCACCATCTTTCAGAAACAAGATGGCAGTCCTGATGGAGGCACGGAATTTCCGTGGCTCCTTCGCTCGGTGCAAGTGGATCAGTGACGGATCAGACCGCGAGCTTCGTCCAGCGGGCGTTCGCCTTTGACGACTTCACGACGGCTTCGATGAAGGCCATGCCGCGGACGCCGTCTTCAATCTTCGGGTAGTCGAGCGCGAAGTCGTCCTTCGCGAGCTTGCGGCCTTCGATGCGGGCGCGGATGTGGTTGGTGAAGTTCTTGTAGATGTTCGCGAAGGCTTCGAGGTAGCCCTCGGGGTGTGCGGGCGGCGTTCGGCCTGCGGCAAGCGCGGCTTTGCCGAGGTAGCCGTTCGCGGTGCGATAGACTTGCATGGGCGCGTCGAGCCATTTCACGAGCAGTGTGTTTGGCTCGTTCTGGTGCCATTCGAGTCCGCCCTTTTCGCCGTAGATGCGGATGTTGAGGTTGTTCTCCTCGCCGACGGAAATTTGCGACGCGTGCAGCACGCCTTTCGCGCCGCCTTTGAAACGGAGCAGCACGTTGCCGTCATCGTCGAGCGCGCGGCCTTTGACGAAAGAAGTGATGTCTGCGGCGAGTTCCTCGATCTGGAGGCCACTGATGTATTCCGCGAGATTCTCCGCGTGCGTGCCGATGTCGCCGATGCAGCCTGCAGCGCCGCTGCGCTTGGGATCGGTGCGCCATGCGGCCTGCTTTTGGCCGGAGGCTTCGAGGCGCGTGGCGAGCCAGCCTTGCGGATACTCGACGACGATCTTGCGGATTTTGCCGAGCTTGTCGTCGGCGACCATTTCGCGCGCCTGCTTCACGAGGGGGTAGCCGGTGTAGTTGTGCGTGAGGCCGTAGAGCTGGCCGGTCTTCTTCACGATGGCCGCGAGCTTTTTCGCCTCGGCGAGATTGAGCGTCGCGGGTTTGTCGCTCAGGACGTGGAAGCCGGCTTCGAGCGCAGCCTTCGCGGGCGGGAAGTGCATGTGGTTTGGCGTGACGATGGCGACGAAGTCCATGCGCTTGTCCGCAGGCAGCGCCTTCTCCTTCGCGATCATTTCCTCAAACGTGCCGTAGCAGCGGTCCGGCGGGAGGAAGAAGTCGCCGCCGCTCGCGCGCGAACGCTCGGGGTCGGACGAGAACGCGCCGCAGACGAGTTCGACCTGCTGATCGATGGCTGCTGCGATGCGATGGACTGCGCCGATGAATGCGCCGCGTCCGCCGCCGACCATTCCGTAACGGATTTTTCTGCTCATGATTTTTTGTGGGGTTGGAGTTTTGGAGCAAGGTGCGCCGGGCGCGGATGCGTTCGGAGCGGGCGAGCGTGTTAGTGGCGCGCCGCGAGTGCGGCAAGCGCGAAGCAGCGAGTCGTTGCCGGAAAAAGAAACGGGCGGCGCACCGTTTGGAGCGCCGCCCGTCTTTGAAAAATGAAACGGACTACTTCTTTAGTTCCTTCAGCGCGGCGACCACGTCGTCGAGTGTCGCCGGTGGCGGGCCGGGCGGTTTGTCATCAGCCTTTTCACCGGGCATAATCCCGAGCTTGGTGAGCGGCTTCACGAATATGAAAAAGACCACCGCGCCGGTGATGAGGAAATTCAGCACGGCCATCAAAAATGAACCAAGCTGGCAATACTTGAAGTCGAGGATTCCCATGCCCTTTCCTGCGAGGAGCATACCGAGGAGCGGGGAAATCAAATACGCGGTGGCCGATTTCACCAACTCTGTGAATGCGGCGCCGATCACGAATGCAACCGCGAGTGAGATGACGTTTCCCTTCAGGATGAAGGCTTTGAATTCTGCGATGAGTTGTTTCATAAGTGGTGCGGATTCCAGACTTCCCGTGACGGGAAGTAAAGCCGCGAGTCGCAGTTTGCGGATGCAATTTCCGGCTCTGCGCGGTGTGATGCGCGGATGAACACCCTCGGGCGATTTATCGAAAAGCTGCGCGCGAGCGTGGAGGAGCAGACGTTTGTGAAAATCACGCTGAGCCGCGGGCGCGGCGAGAGCGGGCTGCGCAATGTGTATGGGCGCATCGTCGAGCTGAAGGCGGGCACGATGATGTCCTTCACGCTGCGTTACGCAAATCGCGACGTGACGCGCAACGAGGTGCTGGCGGATGCGCCGAGCGCGATCGAGAAATGGCTGACGAATGACTTTGAAGAGGCGCACCTTTTCACAACGGCGGGCGACTGGAAGCTGCGCGCGGAACACGGCGGCGAGTGGAAGATGAAGGTTGCGCGTCCGACTTTCTCCGCCGCGCTGGCGACCTCGCACGACCGGCCAAAGGTGCGCGCGATCGCGAATGCGCAGTTCCTCGTGAAGCTCGGCGTCACCGCGGCAGATGGCACGGCGCGACCGGGAATGGCGGACAAGCTGCGGCAGGTGGAGCGCTTCGTGGAAATCCTCGGGCATCTCACGGACGGCTGTGCGCTGCGTGACGCGAAGAGCGTGCGCGTGTGCGACATGGGCGCGGGGAAGGGGTATCTGACTTTCGCGACGCACGAGTTTTTCCGCGCGCGCGGAGTCGCGGCGGAAGTGACCGGTATCGAGCAGCGGGTGGAGTTGGTGGAGCAGGTGAACCGCATTGCTACGGATCTGAAGCTCGAAGGGCTGGTTTTTTCACCGGGCGTTATCGGCGCGTTTGCACTGCCGGAAAAACTCGACGTGCTCATCGCGCTGCACGCGTGCGACACGGCGACGGATGATGCGCTCGCCGCCGGAGTGCGCGTGGGTGCGAGGCTGATCGTCGTCGCACCGTGCTGCCACAAAGAAGTGCGCCGAGAATTTTCCCCGCCGGAGATTCTGCGCGGAGTGCTGAAGCACGGCATCCTCGCGGAACGTCAGGCGGAACTGCTCACCGACGGAATCCGCGCGCTGGCGCTGGAGGCGGCGGGCTATGACACGAGCGTGTTTGAATTCATCTCGAACGAACACACCGGCAAGAACGTGATGATCGCAGCGACGCTGCGGCAGTCGAAGCGGGACGTTGCGCCGGTGCTTGCGGAGCTGCACGCGCTGATGGATTTTTTCGGCCTGCGTTCGCAGCGGCTCGTCGAGCTGCTGGGGATGTGAGAAGCTGGCCCGGCACGCGCGTCAGCGGTGTGGCTGCTGCACGGGCATGACTTTCCACATGAGTTTGCCGTGGCCGAGCGTAAGCCATGCGTAGCTCGCTGGCGCACCTCTGTTCGGGCGCGTGATGCAGCCGGGGTTCAGGAATCGGACGCCGCCCACGGTCTCGTCGCGCGGGACGTGTGTGTGGCCGTGCAGAAAAATGTCGCACACGGGCGGCTTCCGCGAGGGGATGTGCTCAAGGTGGAACCGCAGGCCGTGGAGCGTGAAGTCGAGCGTGAGCGGCCAGTCGGTTTCCGAATCGCAGTTGCCGCGGACGACGCGCACCGGCGCGATCCGTTCGAGCGTGACGAGGATCACAGGCGAGCACACGTCGCCGAGGTGCCAGATTTCATCCGCGCCGCGGACGGCGGCGCACACGCTCTCCGGCAAGCGGTCGTGCGTGTCGGCTACGACTGCGATGCGCATCGGCTATTGCGGCGGCGGGCCCTTCGGCAATTCGCGCCGCGCCTTTTCTTGGACGTCGAAATTGTTCTTGATGACCTCGAACACGCGCGCGCCGGGGATCGGCTTGTCGGTGACGAGGTCGAGGTTGCCGTCGCGTCCGATGACTGCGATGAGGAAATCGCCGCGCATCCCGTACGCCGCAGCGACGGCAGCGGGGTTCGCCGCGATGGCAAAAGGGATGTCACTCGGCACGGTGCCGCCGTCGGCCAGTGCGGCGATGAAGACTGCACCGCGGCTCGCGCAGTCGTGATAGACGTTCCTGAGACTGCCCAACTGCGAACGGAACGCCTTTGCTTTTGCCTTCTGCGCGATGACGAGCACGACGGGCTGCCCGCGCAGGCTGGCGAGCGAGTTTTTCCCGCCCGCTCCGCCAAATGTGAAAGCCGGCGCGGGACGCACGACGCCTGCGGGCGCAGAAAAAACCGGCCTGGCGCAAAGCACGAGCGCGGCGAGCATGATGGAGAAAATGCGGCGTGCGCGCATCGTTACACCTTCATGATGTCCGCTTCTTTCAGCGCGAAGGCATCGTCCACTTTCTTCACGTAATCGTCCGTGAGCTTCTGCACTTCCTTCTCGCACGACTTGAGCACGTCCTCGGTGATCGCGCCTTCCTTCTGGCCTTTCTTGAGCTGGTCCATGCCTTCGCGGCGCGCGGAACGAATTCGCACGCGCGTCTCTTCAGCAATGGTCTTCACCGTCTTCACGAGGTCGCGGCGGCGCTCCTCGCTGAGCGCGGGAATCGGCAGGCGGATGATTTTTCCATCCACGATCGGCTGGATGCCGAGCTTGGATTCCTTGATCGCCTTTTCGATGAGCTGCGTCGTCGAGGCGTCGAACGGACTGATGACCAACATGCGTGGCTCGGGTGTAGAAATGAGCGCGAGCTGCTTGAGCTTCATCATCGAGCCGTAGGCTTCCACATCAATGTTGTCCACGAGTGCGGGCGAAGCCTTGCCGGTGCGCACGGCGGCGAATTCGTGCGACATGTACTCGGCGGCCTTCTCCATGCCTTCCTCGGTGTTCATCAGGATTTCATCGGGATCCATAAGCGGTGTGTGTTTGGGTTATTCGGGAGTGACGAGCGTGCCGACATGCTCGCCGAGCACGACCTGGCGCAGCGCGCCGGGGGTGAAAAAATTGAAGACCACGATGGGCATCCGGTTGTCCTGGCAGAGGCTGAACGCGGTGGAGTCCATCACATTCAGGCGACGTTGCAGCGCCTCGCCGTGCGTGATGCGATCGAATTTCTTTGCAGTCGGATCCTTCATCGGATCCGCAGTGTAGATGCCGTCCACTTTCGTCGCCTTCAAAATCACGTCGGCACCGATTTCGTTCGCGCGCAGGGCCGCGGCGGTGTCGGTGCTGAAGAACGGATTACCGGTGCCGGCGACGAAAATCACGATGCGTCCTTGTTCGAGATGGCGCACCGCTTTTCTTCGGATGAAAGATTCAGCGACCGCATCCATGCGGATGGCCGTCTGCACGCGCGTCTGCAGGCCCAGCGCCTCAAGCGTGCTCTGGAGCGCGAGGCCGTTGATGACCGTTGCGAGCATGCCCATGTAGTCCGCCGTCGTGCGCTCCATGCCGCGGTGGCTCGCGCTCAGGCCGCGCCAGATGTTGCCGCCGCCGATGACAATCCCGATTTCCACACCGAGCGAATGCACCGACTGGATGTCCTCCGCCATCTGCTGCGCGATCTCGGGCGTGATCGTCTCGTGGCTGCCGGAGGCACGCAGCGCCTCGCCGCTCAGTTTCAAAAGGATCCTGCGGAATTTCGGCGTGGCGGGCTTGGCTGAGGACTTCGGCATCGGGGCGGAGAGGAAAGCGAAAGCGATTCCGCATGGGAAGGGGAAATGCGGACTGTCGTGAGGGACGCGCTCAGGCTTTCGTCTCCGCGAGCTTCCGCTGGAGCATCAGATGAAAATTTCCGAGAGGAAATTCATCGTCGAGCGTGAGCGCGAGCCACGCCTTTGGATCGCTTTCATCCGGCAGCGCACCGGGCTTCCAGCGCGAGCCGACATTCGGGCGCACATGCCTGCTCACGAATTCGTGGGCTGCGAGCCACAGCGCGACGCGCGAGCATTCCGCGCCAGCCTTGTAGAGTGTGTGGATCTCCGCATCGAGCGCGGACATCGCGTCCGGCAGCAAGTCCCAGCGGATTTCGAGATGGTTGTCGCGCCAGACCACGGCATCGCTTTGATGCAGCACTCCGAAAAGGATCTGCCCGCCGAGTGCGTCGTAATTCCGCACGCGCGTCCCGGTGATTGGAAAGCGCAGGATGCGATCCATTACGATCGCCCAGCACACATGGCGCGCGAACGGGAAGCCCTCGCGCGCGAGCCGGTCCGCTTCGCCGAACGCGCGCACATCCACGCGCAGCTCCTCGATCGCATACATCCAGAACGGCGCGCGCTGGCGGATCATGAACGGATCGAACGGCAGTTCGCCGAGCGCGTGCGACTGGTCGTGGATGAGATCCCAGAGCGCGCACGTTTGCTCCACCACCGTGCTGCTCGCGAGCATGCACTCGAGTTCCGGGAAAAGTTGCAACCCGACGGCTTGCGAGGCGCGCAGCGCGGTGGACTGGAGCCGCCGCGCCTCGCGGTCGCAGAAAATCCCACCGAAGTGATTCGTCGGACGGCCAGCGACGGACACCGTCTCGGGAAAAAGCACTGCGCACTCGCTCGCGTAGCCGTCCGTGAAATCCACGAGGCTGAGCGGGACGAATTTCGCATTCGGGTAGCGCCCGCGTTCCAGCGCGGCGAGCCAGTCCGGCCACGCCGTCCGCACGAGCAGCGCCTCGAAGCGCGCGGAGGACGACGCGTTCGGTGTGTACATCGGAAACACGGCGAGATGCGCGAGTCCGTCGCGGCGGTTTCGCTCGGGCCGGAACGCCGCGAGCGAGGCCGCGAAATCCGGACGGTCGAATCCGTCGCGCTGCCATGCCGAAAAGTCTTCGACTGCTAGTGCGAGATATTCCGCCTCGTGCGGGAAATGCCGTGCGAGCGTGCGGATTTCACCGGTCGCCGCCGCGACGAGCTTCGCGGCGTTGTCGTGATTCGCGAACCCCACGCTCGCGTCCGGCTCCTGAAGTGCGCGCAGCGTGTTGATGATTCCGCGCAGCCGCACCCACTCGTCCGACGATGCGATGGGAACGGGATTTTCCACGCGTAGCGCCGCCTCGTCCACGCGGCGATACGCCGGGACGGCGAGCCAGTGGACGATATTCAACCACAACTGCCGGTGATCGTGTTCGCCGATGTGCTCGTCGCCGAAGAGCAGCGAATCGGTGACGACGACGATGCGCCCGCTGCCGAATTCCGCGCAGCCGATCACGCAGGCATCCGCAGGGTGCGCCTGCGACGAGGCACGCCACGCCGCGCGTGCGCCATTCCTCACCGTGCAGGATCCCGCCCGGAAAAAGCACGCGCTCGCCGCGAGATGGCCGAGCGGTGAGCCGGGTGCGGGCTTGGCGAAAAGCCACTCTGGATTTCCCGGCGCGCACGCGCTGCGGTCGAAGACGCGCGTGTTCTCGATGTGCAGCCCGGCGGGCGCGAGAAGTTCGTTCAGGTTGTCGCCGTATTTGTCGTGTTCGTATTCCGTCACCACGAGCAGCCCGCCGCCGGCGCGCACCCACGCGAGCACGTCGGAAATTTCCTCCGGTGCGAGCGCGGGCGGATCGTTGGAGGTCGTGCGCTCCCAGCGCGGGTCGCACGGGTGCAGCAGCGCGAGCACGTCCGCGCCCGCGAGGAGCTTTTCCGTGAGCGGCGTGTCGCGGTTGCGCAGGACTTCAAAATCACGGCTGGCGAGAAGGTCCGCCGCGTACGAATACGACGAGCTTTGCGGATCCTCGTGCGCAAACTCCGCGGCCCGCTGCGCGCAAAGCGACCAGCTCTCGCTGTGAAATTCGTCAGCGAGAAAGCGGACAAACTTTTGTGGAGCGGGGTTCATCGTTGGCCTCCGGCACGAAGATACGCGATGTGCGTGTTTGCGCAATGTGTGCCGACGCCGGGCATCGCCGTGTTTTGTCGCTCGATGCTTGGCGTTGAGTCGAAATTTGGCGGCGCAGGTGGGACGACGAAATCACTGCCGAACTCCCAACGGGGCTGGGCGTGCCGTTCACCTCACCGCTCTGGAATCGTCGTGCGCAGGACCGAAGTGTCCGGCGCGACGGGGGTGAGTGTGCGGTCGCTTGCGGAGGCGGGGAGGATGAAGAATTCGCCGCGCAAAAATTTTTCACCTCTGCATTCCACCGCGCCGCCGAGCACGGTGAATATCACGCCGTCGCCGTTTGTGTCCGTGCGCGGTGCGGCGAGCGGCCAGCGCGCGACATGGAAGAGCGGACATGAGACGACGGTCTCGCCCGTGGGCTGCGCAAGGGCGGGCTCGTGGTCGGTGAAGTCAATTGAGGCGAGCGATTCGGCGATGTGGAGCGCGCGCGGCTTTCCGTCGAGGCCCGTGCGGTTCCAGTCGAAGACGCGGTAGGTCGTGTCGCTGTTCTGCTGGATCTCGACAATGAGGCAGCCTGCGCCGATCGCGTGGCAGCGTCCGCTCGGGATGAACATCGCGTCGCCCGCACGCACGGGCATGCGGTGGAGCAATTCGGCGGCGTGACCGTCGCCGAGCGCGCGCTCAAAGTCCGCGCGCGTCGTCCCGCGCCGGAAGCCTGCGTAGAGTGCTGCGTCCTTCGTCGCATCGAGCAGGTACCACATTTCCGTCTTCGGATCGCCGCGAAGTTCCGCAGCCATGCGCGCGGGGGGATGCACCTGCACGGAGAGCGTGTCCTGTGCGTCGAGGATTTTTGCGAGAAGCGGGAAGCGCGGCGAATCGGGCACGTTCGCACCGAAGACCTCTGCGCGAAATTTTGTCCAAAGCTCATGCAGTGTCGTTCCCGCGTGCGGGCCCCGCGCGACGACACTCTGGGCGTCCTCACGATCCACCAGCTCCCAACTTTCGCCGATCGGCGTACCGGCGGGCGCACCTTTGCCGGGCATCTTAGCTAGGAGGCCACCGCCCCATACGCGCTCCATGAAGAGCGGGCGGAAGGAGAGGGGAGTTTGGAAGGGCATGGTCAGCTATGGAAATCAGCGGACGTTGTGAGGAGTGTTCTTGGTTTTCCGTTTTCTGCATCCTCGTCGTTCCGCAACGGCCGGACTCCAAGACGAAGAACTAAGAATGAAAAACGGCCCTCCTCACTTCGCCTTCGCCGTCTTCGCCTCGATCTTCCGGTAGAGCGTGGCCATGCTGATGCCGAGCACCTTCGCGGCCTTCTCGCGGTTGCCGTTGCTGTGCTTGATGGTTTCCTCAATGAAGCGGCGCTCCTGGTCGCGGATGAAGTCGTCGAGCTTTTTGCCCACGGGCATCGCGCCGTTGCCGGATTTGGAAGCGTCGGAAGTGCTGTTGAGCAACTGAGGCGGGAGATCCTTCACGCGAATGAGGTCGTCGTCGCAGAGCGCGGTGGCGCGTTCGATTGCGTTCTCGAGTTCGCGGACGTTGCCGGGCCAGTCGTAGCCTTGGAGTGATTCGATGGATTTCGCCTCGATTTTCAGCGTGCGCGGATTTGGGCCGCCGGCGGATTTTTTCAGGAAATGTTGGACGAGCAGCGGGATGTCCTCGGGCCTGTCGCGCAGCGGCGGCAGCTCGATCGGGATCACGGCGAGGCGGTAATAAAGATCCTCGCGGAATTTTCCCTCCTTCACTTTTTCGAGCAGCCCTTCGTTCGTCGCGCCGAGCACGCGCACGTTGATGGGCACGGTCTTCGTGTCGCCCACGCGGCGGAGCTGGCGCTCCTGGAGTACGCGCAGGAGTTTCGTCTGCAACGGCAGAGCCATCGAGTTCACCTCGTCGAGGAAGATGGTGCCTTTTTCCGCCTCCTCAAAGAGACCCGCCTTGTCCGCGACTGCTCCGGTGAAGCTGCCTTTCTTGTGCCCGAAAAGCTCGCTCTCGAGCAGGTTCTCCGGCAGGGCGGAACAGTTGATCGCGACGAAGGGGTGGTGCTGCCGGCTGCTGTTGAAATGCAGTGCGCGTGCGACGAGTTCCTTGCCGGTGCCGCTCTCGCCTTGGATGAGAATCGTTGAGTCCGTGTCCGCGATTTTGCGGATGAGGTGATACACCTCGTCCATCTTCGGCGAGGTGCCGATGATGTTCTCCGGATTCGCCGAGCGCTTCACGACTTTCTTCAGCGTGTCGCGCTCCTTCGCGGTGTCGGAGAATTCGATGACGTGCCTCACGCGCGCCTGCATTTCGGAAATTTTGAACGGCTTGCGGATGTAGTAGCGCGCGCCCTCGGCGATGGCCTTCTCGGCGATCTCCTCGTTGCCCTGGCCGGTCATGAGGATCACCTCGCAGCTTTCAAGCGCGGACTTCACCTGGCGGAGCACCTCAAAGCCGTCAATCTTGCCCATCTTGATGTCGCTGATCACGAGTTGGGGCGAGATGTCCTCGAGTTTTTCGAGGGCCTTCGCGCTGTTCACGAAGGGGAATGTCTCGTGCCCCATTTCCTTGCAGGCTGTGACGACGAGTTCGACGATGTTTGGTTCATCGTCCACGATGAGGATTTTGGCCATAGTGTTGGTTGGGTAGGGCTCGGAACGGGCCGTTCTCGCAAATGAGACTATTGCACCGATGAGAGATGGCAAATCAAATCCGCGTGGCGGAATTGAGAAAAGCGATGGAGTGAGGGATGAGAATTGAAACGAGGGAACACCCGCCGCGCACGATTCATCCTCTCCACTTTTCCCTACGCCGTCGTCTCCATCCCGAGACGCTTGCGCACGCTGTTCTCAAACTGGAAGAGCGGGTGCATGAGCGATGCGACGGGATCGGGAAGAAGGTTGGGGCCGTCGGGTCCGTCGGGCGCGGTCTTTTCGAGGAAAAGCAGCGAGCCCGCGAGTTCGAGACGGTGATAGTTGCGGTTGTTCGCGAGGAAATAATCGGCGGCCCATTTCACGGAGCGGAGGCGCGGCGTGTAGTCGTGCAGCGCGAGGATGCCGTTCGGGTTCAGCAGCCCGGCCCAGTGCAGATCCTGCATCACGTAGCGGAACTTGTGGGTGCCATCAATGAGGATGAAATCGAACGACTCGCGCGTCTGGATCGAATCTTGGAATGCTTCCCAGCTCCGCATCACGCGGAACTCCACCTGTTCGAGCGGCAGCCCGTGCGAGGTGATGTTTTGTTCCACGATCTCGCGCTGGTTGGCGAAATAGTTCATCGTGTCAATGACCACGAAGGGCGGGCGGTGCGTGGCGGCGCGCATCATTTCGCAGAGCGTGCCGCCGGCCGCGGTGCCGATCTCCAGATGCCGTCCGGGGCGCTGGCGTGTCGTCAGGATGTCACGGAGCCCGTCCAGCTCCTGCTGGGTCATTTCCGAATTGTGTAGCTTCGCGCAGGGGCGTTCCATCCGGTGCTGATGCTCGGCAGTCTGGGCGGAGTCGGCAAGGAAAAGTCTGCGCCAGTCGTGGAAAGCTGCACGCGATTTTTTCGCGTGAAAAATCGCCGCCCCCGGCTTTGCTCACGCAAAATTCATCTCCCGGCGCACAAATCACCAACAGCGAACTTGGCGGTAACATTTCGGTAACATGTGTGCGTATTCTTTCGCTTGCAGGTGAACGCGATCCCGCGGGCACCCACATCAAACCAAAAGACAAAATCACTCCCATGAAAACTCCACATCCCCGGATGACCAGTCGCACGCAGGGCTTCACGCTCATCGAGCTTCTCGTCGTCATCTCCATCATCGCCATCCTCGCCGGCCTCGGGCTGAAGGCATTCCCCGCCGCGATCAAAAAGGCCCGCCTCTCCGAGTCGCTGAGCAACGCCAAGCAGATACTCACCACGCTGAAGCTGTTTGCGACTGACAACGACGGCAGTTACCCCTCGAGCGCCATTGATCCCGCCACCGGGACACCCACCGGAACGGCTTTTGCCAGTGGTGATTTCTCGAACAAGGCGTTTGAAAACATCATCTCGAAATACCAGATCGGAAAGACGTTCTTCATCAACAAGAATTCCGCCTATTGCAAAGGCGCAAAGGTGGACACCAGCCTGGCTGATTCGAAGGTGCTCAGCCAAGGCCAGAACGACTGGCTCTATGTCTCCGGCATGTCTGACACGACCAATGGCAACTGGCCCCTCATCGCCACGGCCACGGCGGCCGGCTACACCTACACGTCCGACAAGACGGCGAAGGGCGGAGTATGGGAGGGAACCGACGCGATCGTCGGCTACTGCGACGCAAGTGCAAAGCCGGCCGGCTCGAACATGAACATGACCTCGACAACCGCGACCTTTGTGAAGAGCCCGATTGACGGCAACAACATCTTTACCGGTACCGCCGACTGGCTCGGGGCAAACGTGGTGATCCTCCTGCCGCAATAGGCTGCTCGAAAGCCTTCATCCGCCTGTGCGTGCCACGACGCGTGCGCAGAGTTGAAATCCCACAGCAGGCTCCCGGAAGCGGGAGCCTGCTTCGTTTTGCAATGATCGTTGCGGATGAAGTGCGTTGGCATTTCGCCATTGCACACAGTATCTAAGGCCGACGATGCCCGCGTACGATATCCGCCCCAAGCAGCTCCGCGCCCTGCTGCTCCTGCTCGTGCTCGTTCCGCTCATTCCTGTCGCGCTCATGGCGCGTTTCATGTCGGACATGCTGAAAGGGGATCGCGTGGAAGCTGTCGCGAGGGCGCAGGAGTTTCAGGCCGAAGTGCTCTCCGGCGCGCTGCGTTCCGCGCCGCCGCTCGAGGGCTCGCAGGCCGAGCGAGCCGCGCGGCTGTACCCGCACGTCCGCAATTATGCGCAGCCGTCCATCACCGTCCGGATCGTGGACGACTCCGGCCGCCTGCTTGCGGGTGATGACTCACAGAAAGGCCAGCTCATGGCACAGGAGCGCGCGCCCGCCGGGCTGGAGGCCCTCGTCCAGCTTTTCCTCGTGAAGCCGGAGGTGATTGACGAAGCAGTGGCCGGCCAACGGCAGGTGTATCTCACCACGGGGGCGTTCACGACGCTGCTCGTGCTCGGGATCGCAGTGCTCGCTGCGATGGCCGTGAGCCGGCAGATCCGCCTGCAGGAGCTGAAGAGCACCTCCGTCGCCATCGTCGCGCACGAGCTGCGCACGCCGCTCGCCTCCATGCGCATGCTCGTGGACACGCTGCGCGAGGGCCGCTACCGCGACGAGAAACAGCTCCGCGAATACCTCGACCTCATCGCCGGGGAAAACGAACGGCTGCGGCGCATCGCGGAAAATTTTCTCATCTTCTCGCGGCTCGAACGCGGGCGGCAGGCGCTCGATCTCGAGCCCGTCGCACCGCACGCCGTCGCCGCGCAGGCCGTCGTGCCGTTTTCCGCGAGGCTCGCTGCGCCCGGCTGCATCTTCACATTGGACGTGCCTGAGACGCTGCCCGAAATCCGCGCGGACCGCGAGGCGCTCGCGCAGGTGCTTGCAAACCTCCTGGACAACGCGCTGAAATACACCGGCGAGGAAAAGCGCATCGCACTCCGGGCGCGTGCCGAGGCGGGCGCGCTCGCATTCACCGTGGAGGACAACGGCATCGGCATCGCACCCGATCAGCGCCGCGAAATTTTCGAGCCCTTCCACCAGGTGGACCAGCGGCTCTCCCGCACCCGCGAGGGCGCGGGCCTCGGCCTCGCCATCGTGCAGCGCATCGTGAAGGCGCACGGCGGCGAAATCACCGTTGCAGGCGAGCCGGGAAAAGGCAGCGTGTTCAGCGTGAAAATCCTCCTCGCGTGAACACTCCGGCCACCGTCCTCATCGTCGAAGACGATCCCGCGATGCTCCGCGGGCTGAAGGACAATTTTGAATTCGAGGGCTACAAGGTGATCACCGCTGCCGATGGCGATGCGGGAATCAAGGCCGCACTCGACGGGCAGCCCGACCTCGTCGTGCTCGACGTGATGCTGCCGAAGGTGAACGGCTACGAAGTCTGCCGCTTCATCCGCTCGGAAAAACTCACGATGCCGATCCTGATGCTCACCGCGAAGGATCAGGAAAGTGACATCATCCTCGGCCTCAAGCTGGGCGCGGACGACTACGTGACGAAGCCATTTTCGATCAAGGAAGTGCTCGCGCGCGCCGAGGTGCTGCTGCGCCGGCAGAAGCGGGGAAGCGCCTCCGAGGTGTACGAATTTGGCGACTGCCGCCTCGACTGCGACGCACGTACCTTCACGCGCGGCGGAAAGGAGCTGCCACTTTCGCCGAAGGAATTCGAGCTGCTACGCTTTCTCGCGAGCCGCCCCGGCCAGGCGCTCAGCCGCGACCTCATCATGAACACGGTTTGGGGCTACGACGCGGCCGTCACGCCGCGCTCGATCGATCGCTTCGTGAACGCGCTGCGCAACAAGATCGAAAAGGATCCCGCGAAGCCGCGCCACATCCGCACCGTGCGCGAATTCGGCTACAAGTTCGAGTCGTGATTTGCGGGCCGCGAAGTGTCACATTGCCGGGCTTTACCTCGGCGGAGCGTCCTGCCAGCGTGCCGGGCCGTGGTCGCGCCCCGACGTGCCGCGGGCATTCAGCACACGAGCCATGACCGACTTTTCTCCCGACATTTTCCTGAACCGCGAACTGAGCTGGCTCGAATTCAACCAGCGCGTGCTCGCCGAGGCCGCGCATCCCGCGAACCCGCTGCTCGAGCGTGTGAAGTTTTTCTGCATCGTCAGCTCGAACCTGGATGAATTTTTCGAAGTGCGTGTGGCCGGGCTCAAGCAGCAGATGGAAAGCGACGTCGCGCAGCGCAGCATGGACGGGCGTACCGCCGCGGAAATCCTCCGGCTCGTGACGAAACGAGTGCGCCGCATGGTCGAGGATCAATACCGCCTTTGGCGCGGCGAACTCCGCCCCATGCTCGCGAAATCACGCATCCGCTTCCTCGAATACAACGAACTCAAGGAGTCCGATCGCAAGTGGCTCGACGACTACTACCGCTCGCAAGTGCGCCCGGTGCTCACGCCGCTCGCGGTGGATCCGGCGCATCCCTTTCCGCACATCCTGAACAAGTCGCTGAACATCGGTGTGAGCCTCGACATCGAGCAGGACGGCGACACCGTCTCGCGCCTCGCGCTCGTGCAGGTGCCGCGCGTGCTGCCCCGCCTCGTGCGACTGCCGCGCGAGGACGGCGCGATGGACTTCATCTTTCTCGCCACGCTCATCGGCCACTATCTCGGCGACATTTTCCCCGGCACAAAAATCCGCGGCCAGTGGTGCTTCCGCGTCACGCGCAACAGCGAGCTGTACGTGGACGAAATTGACGCGGGCAATCTGCTCAAGGCCGTCGAGGAGGAATTGCGCAACCGCCGCCGCGGCGAGGCCGTGCGGCTCGAGGTGGACGAGGATTGCCCGCAGCAGACGTGGCAGTTGCTGCTGGAAAATTTCGGCCTCACCGAGGACGACCTCTACATCATTGACGGCCCGCTGAATCCCACGCGCCTCATGGCGATCTGCGAAGGCACGCATTCGTCCGAACTGCGCGATGCGCCGTTCCTCGCGCCCTCCGCGCCCGCGGTGCGCGACCGTGCCTCGCTCTTCGCCACGATCCGTCGCCGTGACGTGCTCATCCACAGCCCGTACGAGAGCTTCGGCACCGTCGTGGATTTTCTCGAACAGGCCGCGCGCGATCCAAACGTCCTCGCGATCAAGCAGACGCTCTACCGCACCGGCGGCGACGCGCGCATCGTCGGCGCGCTCATGCAGGCCGCGGAAAGCGGCAAGCAGGTCACGGCCGTCACCGAGCTGAAGGCGCGCTTCGACGAGGCCAATAACATCGAGTGGGCGAAGCGCCTCGAAGCCGCGGGCGTCCACGTCGTGTACGGCCTCGTCGGCCACAAGGTTCACGGAAAAATCACGCTCGTCGTGCGCAAGGACGACGATCGCCTGCGCCGCTACATCCACATCGCGACGGGCAATTACAACCCGACCACCGCGCGCCTTTACACCGACCTCAGCTTGCTCACCGCCTCGCCCGACATCGGCGAGGACGCGACGAATCTCTTCAACATCCTCACGGGCTACGGTCGCTTCCAGCCGATGCGCAAGCTGCTCGTCGCGCCGTTCGACCTCGTGCAGCGCGTGAAGGCGCTCATCCAGCGCGAGGAGGAAAACGCGCAGAAGAAGAAGCCCGCGCGCATCGTCGCGAAAATGAATTCGCTCAGCGATGCGAACACCATCGAGGCGCTCTACCGCGCGTCGCAGGCCGGCGTGAAGATTGATCTGATCGTCCGTGGCATCTGCTGCCTGCGCCCCGGCGTGCCGGGCCTCAGCGAGAACATCACCGTGCGCAGCATCGTCGGGCGCTTCCTCGAGCACTCGCGCGTCTTTTATTTTGAAAATGCCGGCAAGCCCGAAGTCTTCATCGGCAGCGGCGACTGGATGTCGCGGAACTTCTACAACCGCGTCGAACTCGTCGTGCCGGTCGAGGATGAGGCGCTGCGCAATCGTATCGTGAGCCAGATTCTCGGCGCACAGCTCTCCGACAACACGAAGGCATGGCAGCTCGATTCCGAGGGCGGCTACACGCAGATCCCGCGCGCCGAGGGCGAGGTGAAACGCGACAGCCAGTCGGAATTCATGGCGCTCGCGCTCGGCGAGATGCGCGCGACCAAGCGCAAGCCGCGCATCGTCCGCCCGAAGGTGAAGCCGCGGGCGAAGGCGCGATAGCCGGTGTCAGCGTGATCGCTACGCCTGCCGCACCGCCTGCTCCGTGAGCGCCGGATGGAATTTCACGCAGCGCGCCAGTTCCCGTTCGATCTCGCGCGGACGTTCGCTGAAGAGTTTTGACGCGGCCTTGAAGATCGCCGGCTTCAGTGCGCGCTGCTGTTTCGCGATTTCCTTCAGTGCGTCTTTCGCACGGGATTTTTTCGCCGCCACATGCAGCAGGTCGAGATCGTGCATCTTGCCGAGCCGGTCGCTGAGTCGCTCCGCTGCGCCGCGGCGGTGCTTCATCCCGTCGAGCGGCTGGAGCACCTGCGACTGGTAGAACATCTCCTTCACGGGCCGCCGCCATTTGTGGAACGACTTCGCCGTCTGTTCGCGTTCGCACGCCTTCATCGCCTTCCGTCCGGCGCGGTAGCTTCTCACGTATCCTTCAAAGACGTCGGCCCATGTGAGACCGTCGAGCCCGAGCTTCGACACCATCTGGATCAGCCTGCTGGCGTCGGCCTTTGCGGACGTGTTCGTGCCGCTGTTCTGCGGTGCGGCATTCCGGGGGACGGCGGAATCGCCGAGGCCGGGAAATTTTGCACGCAGCACGGCGATCACATGCGCGTCGCGTCGCTCGGAAAATGAATCTTTCAGCCTTCCGGCCAGTACGGCGACGGCCTTCCGCGCCGGTTTGGGGATGCGCGGTTTCACGAGGAGCAAAAGCGATCGCAGATTTTTCATCCGCGTCCGCAGTGCGTGGATGGTGCGCTCGGGGCGTGCCGCCACCGCATTGAGATCGCGCCGCGCCTCTTCCGCCAAGTGCAGCAGCACGAGGTGGAATCGCCGGGACAGCAGGTGGCCGCTGTGGGTGCGCTCCGTCATGGTCCGCATCGTTGCGGGTCCCGCGAGCCCGTCAACTTCCAACCGCGTCGCTAGAATTCGCAACGGAATCCCACCGACACGTTGTTCGACGAGTAGTTCGTGCGGAACAGTTCGCCGTCATAGTACGCATAGGTGGAGAAGCGCGGGCTCCACCGGATGCTGAAA
Source organism: uncultured Spartobacteria bacterium (assembly GCA_903882875.1). Lineage (GTDB taxonomy): Bacteria > Verrucomicrobiota > Verrucomicrobiia > Chthoniobacterales > Chthoniobacteraceae > SXWH01. Next base: position 39,077 of record CAIRYQ010000050.1, read on the forward strand.
CCCGCGCCGACGAGCAGGCTGTCGCGCCCCGTCGCGGGACCGATCACCGTGAAGGGCCTGCCGCCGAGCGTGGCAAAGCTCGATGTGAGCGAATAGCTCGTGTCGCCGAATTCGTGCTGCCATGCGGCGCGCACTTCGGGGCGGAAAATGGCGCGGCCGATTTTCACATCGTACGTCGCGTGAAATCCGAGTGCCGTCCGTAGCGATTCGGCGTTCTTCGTCTGCACGTTCAGCGGTGCGAGGGCGCCGGTCTCCGTGAAGCCGTTGAGCTGCATGTTCGTGTATTGGAAGCTCGCTGTCGGGCCGAGCGTGACTCCCTTCCATTTCCGGCGAAGCCGCCGGACACCGCGATGTCCGGCACATCCGTGCCGCGGAGATCCTCCAGTCGGCGATGGACGTTCGCGGTCTGGATGTCTGCGAGCGATTTGATGAGATGGAAAACCGCGGTCAAATCGGCGGGGCCGAGCCGGTTGAGATCGCCGGAGATGTTGCCGAGCGGTTCAGCATTGAGAAAGGCCAGCACTTGTGCGGCCCTTGGATCGGACGCGATCTGGTCGATCGTATGTGCAACGGCGGTCTGGTTGGGCGTGAGGCCCGCGACGGCTGCGAACTGCGCAAAGGAATTCTGCGTGAACGTGAGCAGCACGTCGTTGGCCTCGTAGAGGCACGGTCATCCTGAGCATCGAGCCGGACGCGAAGGGATTGATAGCCGTGCTGAAGATCCCGTTCACGCCGCCGACCGCCGTGAGAATCTTCAGCGTGTCGCCCGATTTCAGCGTGGCCGCGCCGTATTTCACCACCTGCACCGCGCCGGCGAGGCTCGCGTGTCCGCCCACCGCGAGCACGCTGAACTGCTCCGGCAGTGCGCCAGCGACGGCGATTTGCAGCGTGCCGGTGGCGAGCTGCGTGTAGTTGCCGCCGACGGTCAGCGTGCCGGGCGAATTGCCGGGGCTCACGTATCCGTAGTTCGTCACCTGACCCAGCACGGTGCCTGTGCCGCGGAGCGTGGCATCGGGATGGACGACAGTGCCCGGACTGGCAATCGAGCCATTCACGGCCAGCGTGCCGTCTTGGATGTCCGTAAAGCCCGAATAGGTGTTCGTGCCAGCAAGCGTGAGCGTCCCGGTGCCGATCTTAATGAGCGAACCACCGTGCCTCCCCGGATCCCGCCGTCCTGGATTGCGCCGGAAAAGGTGGTGCTCGCGTTGTTGATTCCCACGATCAGGGTGTTGATTCCAAGGGAGGCATTTCCGGTGCCTTCAATCGAACCAATGATAACCGGATCAGAGTCGTGGCTGCTGATGTCCATGCTGCCATTGCCGAAAACCTTCACGGCTGCCGTGCCACCCGTGGCCGTGCCTTGAAACTGAATGGAACCGCCACCGCCTCCGTTCGTGCCGCCATTGGCGATAAGCGTCGCGCTGCCCGCAGTGGAATCGTTTGAAACTGCCAGACTGCCGAACAAAGTGACGCCACCGGATGCGCCGCTGACCGTGGCACCGTTGGCGGTAAGGGTGCTGCTGCCCGCAGTCGAGGTTCCATTGAATGCAACGAGTCCTCCCGTCGCACCAGCGACCGTTCCGCCATTCGTCGTGATCGTCGCATTCGCCGCAGTCGTGGTTGCGTAGAAATTCGCGATGCCTCCGCCCGCGCCGCTCGCGGTGCGTCCATTCAGCGTGAACTTTCCGTTCCCGGCCGTCGCGGTGGAGTCGAACTCGATCGAGCCGCCGACGCCGTTTGCGACGGTGCCGCCGTTCGCCGTGAAGGTGCCGCTGCCCGCGCTCGTGGTGTTGTTGAAATTCGTGCTGCCGCCATTCGTCGTGAACGTGCCAGTGCCCGCGGTCGCGCTGTTCAAAAACGATGTCAGTCCACCACTCGCGCCGCTTGCAGCGCCGCCGTTGTTCGTGAAGGTCGCGCTGCCCGCGGTCGAGTTGCCGAAGAACTCCGTGAAGCCGGGGTATGCACCGCTCACGGTGCCGCCGTTGTTCGTGAATGTGCCGTTCGCAGCAGTCGCGCTGTCCTGAAAAACGATCCGCCCTTCGCCCGAGATGATCGCGCCGCCGTCCGTCGTGACGAACGTGCCGCTGCCCGCAGACGACGTGTTGTAAAACTGAATGAGCCCGCCGCTCAGTCCGTTGGTCGTCGAGCCGTTGACCGTGTAGTTCGTCATGCTTCCCGCCGACGCACCATTCGTGAATGGCGATGCCCACCGTCGCGCCCGTCGCGACGGTGTATGCGCCGGAGCCGGAGGTGAATTGCAATTCCGCGGCGGCGATGTTGTCGGTCAGCGTCGCCGTTCCCGAACCCGCGCTGAAGACCGCCACGCCCTGCTGCCAGTTCGTGACCGCCGAGTCGGTCGCGTTCGTCCAGTTCGTTACGACGTTATCCCATGTGCCCGTGCCGCCGAGCACGCCCGCGGTCGGCACTATGTCCGCCCCATTCCAATACTGGAGCGGCGTGGCGGTGCCGCCCACGATGAGGTTGATCTGGTTGGCGACCGAAGTTTGCAGCGTGAAATTCGACACGGTGAAACCCGAGGGCACCGTGCCGAAGTTTAGCGAACTCCCGTGAGCGTGCCGGTGTAATTGATGAGGCGGTATGTGCCCGTGCCAAAGCCGGTGAGGCCGGCGATGTTCAGCGTGCCGCCCGCGAGCGTGAGGTTTCCATTCACGATCGTGAGGTCGTTCACGCCGCCACCCACGGTGCCCGGCGTGCCGAGCTGGTAGTTGAGGATTGAGCTGCTGTTGAGCGTCAGCCCGCCGACGGTGATCGTGCCGGAGCTGTTGCCGGGCGCGAGGATACCGCCCGAGTTCACCGTCACCGCGCCGCCGATGACGCCCGCACCTCCCAGCGTGCCGCCGCTGTTCACCGCCACCACGCCGTTCGCGAGCGAGCCGTTCACAAAAAGCGTGCCGGCATTGATCGCCGTGGTTCCGGTGAAGGTGTTCGCGCCGGTGAGCGTGAGGCTGCCGGTGCCGGTCTCCGTGAGCGAGCCGCCGGTGCCACCAAACAAACCGCCGTCGGCCACGATGCCGCTGATGGGGTCGTTTTGGTTGAGTGCGCCGAGACCGAGATTTCTGTTACCGAGGAAAATATTGCCCGCACCGGAAAGTGAGCCGACTCCGACGCTGGGAGTGGTCGCAGAGAGGAAATCGGAAATATCCACGTGAGCTCCCGATTCGTTCACGATGGTGAGATCGTCCGCCGTGGCCGCCCATCTCAGATGCACCAAACCGCCGATTTTGTTGTCCACAGAGGCGCTGCCACCGCTGGCCGAACCAGTGAATGTGACGGTGCCAAATTTTTGATTGGTGATGACCGCATTTCCCGCGGTGGAATTGCTGCTGAATGAGATTGCTCCGTTGTTCGGGATCGTGGCGTTGCCAGCGGTGCTTTGCTCATAGAAATCGAGAGCCCCTCCCGAGAATCCGGCGTTGTTGAAGTTGTTTATGAACGCATGATCCGCAGTGCTGGTCCCGCCAAACAACACATACGTCACAGAGTTGGTATTATTGAGCGTCGCGTGGCTCGCAGTGCTGCTGTCCGTAAAGCCAATTTGCGATCCGAGGACTACGTTGGTTAGGGTCGCGGTGGCCGCAGTGCTGCTGTTAAGAAACAAAACGGACGATAGAGCGTTATTGGTTACCACGGCGTTCGCGGCGGTGCTGGAATCGTAAAAACTAGTGCAACGTAACACATGAATCAGCTACGGTTTGATTCTTTGTTTGGGATTGGAGTAAGTCCATTTGATTGGGGTTGCCGTTTTATTGTATTGGCGGATGTAGCGCATGAGCTTGGAGCGCAGGTCGGCGAGAGAG
>CAIRYQ010000051.1 GCA_903882875.1 uncultured Spartobacteria bacterium
GCGGCCCGATCAAACCGCCGCGATCCACTCGCGAAAAGCTCGCTCGTCCGCGTTGCGTCCGCTCAGGACGACGACGATGTCCCCGTCGCCATCGAGTTTGGCTGCACCACTCAGAACTGCGGCCGTCGTGATCGCGCCCGAGGGTTCAGTACGCAGCCCGTGTTTTTCATAGAGCCATTTCATCGCACGCTGAGTGACGGGATCCGGAACGGCCACGGCGGCGGAAAGGTATCGCTGCAAGATCGGCCAGTTATGCTCCCCCACGTCGTACGAAAGCAGCCCGTCGCAAATGCTCTTCGGCCGCTCGATGCGGACACGCTTTCCCGCCGCGAGTGATTTGCGGAAATCATCCGCGCCTTCGGGTTCGACGCCGATGATCTTCGCATTCGGAAATCCATCGGCAATTGCCAGCGCATGACCGGCCATGATTCCGCCGCCGCTGACCTGGCAGAGAAAGTGGGACACGGTGCGGCCCTCGCGTCTCAGCTCTTCCACGATCTCCAGCCCGCCCACGCCGTTTCCGGCGATGACATGCGGATCATCATAAGGTGACGCCTGCACCGCGTCCTCCGTTTCGGCGATTTCACGGGTCAGGCGGTCACGCTCGCCGGTCTCGTGATCGCGCGCGATGTTGTAAGTGCAAATCTCGCCGCCAAAGGATCGCACAAGGTCGAATTTCAGCTTCGGCGCGGTGTCGGGCATGACGACGATGAGCCGCTTCTTATACCGCATCGCTGCAAAGGAAATACCCGCCGCGAAATTGCCCGACGAGTGCGCAGCCACCGGCCGGTCGCCGATGCGCGCAAGGTTGTTCGCCATCCAGTTGAGCGCGCCGAGCAGCTTGAACGAGCCGACCGGCGTCCAGCCATAATCCTTGATCCACACGCGGCGTTCCGCAGGCAGGCCCAAGGCGCTCTCAAGCGCGTAAGAACGAATCAGCGGCGCAGGAGTGATGTGCTGCGCGATGACTGCTTGTGCCGCGCGGACATTTGCAATGGTGACCATAGGTCTGTACATGGAATGTGGAATGAGTGATGCGGGCGATTACTTCGAGAGGCTGCGGACGAGAGCATCACGCTTAGCGACCCATGCCGGATTTGCCGTCACCGCCCACATCGTGAGCGGCTTGAACGATGCTGACTTTCCGCAACTGAAGCCGATCTGATTCTTCTTCGGATGACCGATGCCGGTGGACTGCAGGTAGGCGAGCGGCTTACCGTCCACACTCATGAGAATCTCCTCGCCGACAATCTCCACGCGCACCTGATGCCATGCATCCTTGTCGAACTCCGCTTTGAAGTTGCCGCTCCTGTCGCGCAATTTCTCCGCAAGGGCCTTCTGTTGTTCGGGCGCGGCCTTCGGATCCTTGCGGATACGATAGTTCTCCCACTTCATGACGCCTTCGCGCAAATCAACAACCTGCGCGAGATTCGGCCGCACCGTTGAGCGCAGGACGTGACTGCCCTGGGCGTATTCTTTGGAGTTTGTGTCGCGCACGCAGAGATCGATCTCGCTGGATTGCTCGAACTTGAATCCAAACTCCACGACCACGTCTTTGAATTCGAACTCGGCCAGCAAATAGAGATAGGGATCGTGCGAGTCGCCAGAATGCGCGTTGCAGGCGAGGACACCATTGTTGACGGTCCACTCGCCAAGTTTGCCACCTTTCCACTTCGGTCCGAGTGCCGTGCCTTTGAAGTCATCGGCAAAGAGCACCTTCCCGCGCACCGCCATGAGCGGTTCTGGATCCGCCGCGAGAGTTCCGTGTGATGTAAGTGCGATCAGCAGGCTAAATAGCAATCGGAGAGTCATCGGATTGGTCGTTTGGATCTTGTCGACGTGGCGTCGTCCGCTCAGTGAATCAGCCAGCGCGGCGCGATCTGGTCGGCCTCATCGGCGGTGATCATCCAATTCAGAAGGCGGTCCTTCATTTCATCCACTACCGCCTTCTGCGCGGGCTCCTTGGCGATGTTGTGCTTCTCGCGCGGGTCATTTTCCAAGTCGTAAAGCTCCGCATCGCCGTCGGGATAATAGACATACTTCCACCGTTTCGTACGGACCATCTTCGCATCCGGATGACGGACACTGCCGACGCCCTTACCCTTCTTGAACTCAAAAGCCATGTCGCGCGAAGTGATGACCTCCGGGATCACATTTTCACCGAAGACCGCCTCGCGCGGCGTGTATGGCCGACCTGCTCCGTCAATCAATGCCAGCAGGCTACGACCTTGGCAGTTCCCGTGTTCTTCGATGCCGATTAGTTCGAGCAGCGTCGGCACGACGTCCACGCTCTCTGCAAACGCATCATATCCACCAGCGGCGATACGTCCGGGACACGCGATCATGAATGGCACATGCACCGACGACTCAAAGAATACGTTCTTACCGAACAGCCCGTGTTCGAGCATCTGATCGCCGTGGTCGGAGCTGAAGACGATGATGGTGTTGTCCACGGCACCGGCAGCTTTCAGCGCATCGAGGATCAGTCCGATCTCGCGGTCCACGTGGCTCACGGTGCCGTAGTAGCTGCGGTAGTCCCATTGGAGCTGCTTGCGATCCGTGCCGTAGTCCGTGTTGTTCCCGCGCAGGATTAGCTCCTGCGCGGGCTGCGGGAGACGGCGGATGGACTCCATCGTCTCCTGCTCGGGCAGCGGGATGTCCACGTCGTTATACATCGAGTCGAACGGGACGCAGACCTCGTAAGGCCCGTGCGGTTTCCAGAATGATGAGAAGATGAAGAACGGCTTTTCATCCGCAGCGAGTTCCGCGATCCGCGCGCGTGTCCGCAGGCCGGCCCACGTCGTCTCGTTGTAGCGTTCATCGATCGCAGCTCGGTTCGGATTAGTGCCAGGCAGCAGGTTCGCGCGAAGTTCCGGCACGCCTTTGGCAAATCGCCGATAAGGAATGTCCCGCATCGGATCATTCGCATTGCGCCACTCGGCATACGCGGACCAGCGATCGGTAAAAGGAACGCCGTCGTGCAAATCCACCAGCTCGAAACCCGTGCGCTGGGCCGCCGCCGAAGATGGCGGGTAGTCGTAATAGATGTGCGTCTTGCCAATGAGTGCGGTGCGATAACCTGCCGACTGCAACTGCGTTGGAAGCAATGCCTCGTTCGCTGCCAGCGGCGTATAGTTCACACGGTTGCGGTGGCTATGCGGATACCGTCCCGTGAAATAGGAAACACGAGACGGGGTACACACCGGAGACTGCACAAAAAACCGCGAGAAGTTCGCCGACCGTTTCGCCAGCTTGTCCAAGTTCGGCGTCTTGATGATCGCATTGCCATTGGCACCGAGACAGTCGTAGCGAAGCTGATCGCACATGATCCACAGCACGTTCAGCCGCTTCGCCGATCCGGCTTCGGGCGCGGCCGGAGGCGCGTCCAACCGACCAGGCACCGCGCTTAGATTACCAAGAATGAGAATCGCTAGTAATGAACGTGGATCGAGCATGATTGAATCGTTCGGTGTGGCGTGTTATTTCCCGGCTGAGTCGAGCTGTCGGATCAGTTCCAAGGCTTTCTTCTCGTAGATCGCCTGCCACTGAGGAGCCAGTTCCGAACAGGATTCCTCGTAACCCATCTTGTCGTAAGACTCGGCTGTCGGTGCGTAATCGCCGGGAAGCATGCCATTCGAATAACCGGCCATGAATGTGTGCGGAAATGGTGACTGTTTCTTGATGTGCAAGCCGACTTCGACAAACGGCTCCGCAGGAAGCGTGACCAGGACGAAGCCACCGATCTTCATGGCCTGGATTTCCGCGGGGATCGGCCCGTCGCCGCCCATGCCGGCATATTTCTGCCGCAGACGCATGTTGGTGCGCAGAGTGATCAATCGGTCCATCTGCGTGATGCAGGCTCGATAGGTCTGAACCCGCTCGGCATTCTCTTTATCCAATGATCGCAGGCTGTGCTCGCCGATGGATTCCTCCTGCCGATAAGCATATGGGACCGAGGACGGATGCTCCGGATTTGCGCGCTGTTGCAAATAAAGCGGCAGGAAGCTCTCGAAGTTGAGCGCGGTGCCGGTGGGCCGGGAATAATTGCCCGCGTCCGTGTAAAACTGCAGGATCTTCTCCTGCTCGGCTAGCATCGCTTTGATCTTCTCGTCGGTGTCCGTGCGCCTTGGCATCATCACCGTCTCGCTGACGACGCGAATATCAGCCTTCTCATCGGTCGTAATCCCCTGTGCTGCTTGCAACGTGCTGAGACCAAGTTTGGTGCCGAGTTCTTGCGTCGGCTGCGGGTTTTGGAAGTCGTTGAAGCGGATCGGCGTGATATCGCCGGCAGCTCCTTGAAGGAAGAGCGCGACTGCACCGGGCCACGCCTTCTCGATGACCGCCGAGGCAAAGCCGGGAAAATCGGCGGTCACGCCGCCGCCCGTCACGCCCGCATAAGGATGCCCGGCGAAGTTATAGACCAATGCCAGCGGCCTCCCGGCGAGCGTGTCCACGCGGAGCAAGCCGATCTGCGGATCGCAAGGCCCGAGTCCAGCCACATCGGCATCGCTGGGCAAAGGCGTGGCGTGACGAATGGTCCAATGACTGCCGTCCTTCATCCGCAGTCGGCGATTCATGGTGATCCGATCCTCGAGACCCACTCCAACACCGATCTTCGCTGGCACCATCTTGCGGCTGGCCTCTTTCACGGCTGCAATAATCCGTTGCGTCACATCCTTCGCCTCCTGACCACCGGTGCGATGATTGTGCGAGGCGTTGATCAGAATTGTCGAGGGGTCAAAGCCGAGTTCCTTCTCCACACCGAGCCGGATCTCCTTCACGAACGATTCGGATACTTCGATCAGATCGACGGCGATGATCACCGCACGACTGCTGCCGTCTTCCACCACCAGAACCTTGGCCCTCAGCGGATCGTGGATCGGCTTGGTCGGCTTGTCGGCTGTGATGTTGACCGTGGCCGTACCCGCGCGAAGCGCCGCCGAGGCTTCGGAAAGTCCGCCGATCAGAAAGACAACAGCAACGACGGCGAAAGCGCGCACTTTCGACACAACGCAAATCGATTGGTTTTCAAGCATTGGAATCATCGTCTTTGAGAAGTTGTTGGAACTGCACGGCACTCATCTTTCTGCCTTTGAGTGGCACAGGATGAAGGCAGAAAAATGGACGGGCAAAAAGATGAGTTTCCCAGGCATCGGAGCTTGAGCGTCGGCTCTATCTGACTGCCTTCACGCCGCTCTGCGGATGCTCGGTGACGGCCTGCCACGCAAGTTCTTGGAGCAGGCGGTTCAGCTTCTCGGGCTCCGCTGGGTGCGTCTTCGCCAAGTTTTGTGGCACTGGCAATCCGACGGGGCTGCGCTGGTAGATGGTCGCGTAGTAGCAGTAGCCGCCCAGAGTCGTGAGGATGTTGCTCGGGTGGCACATCTCGTCACGCACGCCGTCGCGGACATCGAAGAGCGCGTTTTGCGAATCGAGACCCGGTGCCTGCTTCGCGACGATTTTCTCTCGCAACAAAATCGAAGCGCGACCGATCGGGATGATGAAGACCACCTCGCGCCCGATCTGTTTGTTCAACTCGCGGACGTGATCCTCCAACGCCTTGAACACGGGCTCATATTCCTTGCGGATTTCGTCACCACTCGTGCGCGTGTTGGGATCAAACTTCTTGTTGTAGTTGCGCTTCGCGTAAAGCACCTCAGTCTCCGGTGTGCCGCGCTGATCGCATATGAGCCACGATTGCTGAACGGCGAACCGCATCTTCGGATTTTTCCCAAAGCCGAACTTCACGAACTTCGCGATGCCCTCGTCGGGGATGAAGATCGGGTTCATCGTCATCACATCCGCGTTGCCTTCGAGCAGCGCTTTCTTCGCCACGTTCTTGTCGTCCGGCAGATCCCAATGCTGGATCACTCGCGAACCGCCGATGCCCGAGTAAACCGCCCTGGAGGCGCCTTTGATGCCTGCCAGTCGCACGACTTCGTCGAACGTGCTGACAGAGCCGCCGGAAAAGCTGTTGCCGCTGCTCACCACGCGGAGGGCTCTTGGTGGAGCCGCATTGTCGGCGGCGCGAACTCCAACGCTGGTGGTTCCAAGGATGAGAACGGAGAGGAAGTGGCGGAATGGGAACATTGGTTGAGTGCGTTTGTGAGGGCTTGCGAGGATCGAGTAGGTTAGGAGACTTTTCTGAAAACACACGCCGCTCGTCCGGGGACGGACTCGGCAGAGCGTTCCGTTACACTTCGCTGACGATGCCATTGCTCGCGCCAAACGACTTCGCCTCGATCCCCATGTGGTGCAGCATTCGGACGAAGAGATTCGAGGCGAGCGTGTTTCTTGCGCGATCGAACGCGACATGGCCCTCGTGCTTGAATGTGCCGCCGGCGAGCAGCACGGGCAGGTTGGTGCATTGATGCGAGGAGGCATTGCCGAGGTTGCTAGAATAAAAGACGGCGGTGCGGTCGAGCAGCGTGTGATCGCCTTCGACGTTCGCCTTCAGCTTTTCGAGAAATTCACCGAGCGCCTTGACCTCGGCTTCTTCGATCAATGCCAACTGCTCCAGCTTGCCGGGATCCTGACCGTGATGGGACGCATCGTGATGGCCGATTTTCACGCCGGGGATCTCCGGCCGTTCATTCGTGTGCTGCCAGAGCGAGACGACGCGCGTGGAGTCGGTCTGGAGCGCGAGACGGACGATCTCATACCACTGCCGCGAACGCTCGACGAGATCGGGCGCGCCGTTGAAGTCGTTGGTCGGCGTCTTGAAATCCACCTTGGGCTTGGGCGTCGTCGTCCAGTGCTCGTCCTGCTGGAGGCTGCGCTCGGCCTCTCGGAACGACGTGAGAAATGAGTCGAGGCGCTGGCGGTCGCTGTTGCTCACCCTCTTGTTGATGCTGCTGATCTGAGCGCACACGTCGTCGAGGATGCTCTGGCCATCCTGAATGCGCTGGAGTTCGCGCGCTTCCTCCTCGGGCGTGCCCGCGAGGAAGAGTTTGCGGAAGACCTGCGTGGCGCGATTCTCGGCCGGGATGCGGACGCCGCGGCGGTTCCACGCGAGCAGTCCGCCGCCGAGGATGAGCGATGGAAAGCGTGTCTGATTGCCGATGTGCGACGCGGCCTCCTGGTCGAGCGAGATGCCGTTCTTGATGTCGCGATCGCGAATGAATTCCGGCGCCACGCCGGTCATGAGCGCAACATCCGAGCCGTGGCCGTTTGTGTAAAGATGCGACATTCCGGAGAAGACGGTGAAGTGGTCGCGGACGGGCTGAAGGGCCTTGAGATAACGGCTGGGCTCGTAGTCGCGCCCAGCTTTCTCGGGGAAAAAATTCGGCGCATACATGCCGAGCGGCTGGCCGATGAGGACCATGCGCGGCGGCTGTGTGAGCGCCTTTTTCGCCTCGGCGGCTCCGGCTGGGATCATGGCTTCGAGAAAAGGAAGTCCGATGGCGATGCCGGAGGCGCGGAGGAAGGTGCGGCGGGCAATTCTTTGGAGTGGCATGGCTGATGAATGGGCTACTTGTTCAAGAACACACGGCTCTGGACGATTTCGTGGACGAGGGTTCGGAAGCCGTAATTTTTCGCGCGAAGCTTCGCGACGATCTGCTCGACCACTTCGCGGTCGGCGAACTGGATGTCCGCGCCGGTCGCGTAAATGATGAGCTTCTGCGTGAGGCTGCGCGCGAGCTGGTCCTTGTTTTCGAGGAGGATTTTTTTGTAGTCCTCAATGCTCTTGAACGCGCGGCCGTCGGGCGTTTGTCCGCCGGTCTCGACAGCGGGCCCGCGATAGACCGGGCGGCTGTTGAAATCGGGCAGCGGGATGATGCCGCCCGGCGTCTTCGCCGTCACGCGATACGCGTCGCGCCAGGTGCCGATTGGGTCGAAGGTCTCCAGCGCGAAGCCGGGCGGGTCTATGTGGATGTGGCACGTCGCGCACGCGGGCGTGTTGCGATGTTTGTCGAGCAACTGGCGGATGGTCGTCGCGCCGCGGATGTCGGGTTCGATTGCGGGCACGTCTGGCGGCGGCGGTGACGGCGGTTTTCCGATGATGCGATCGAGGATCCATTTTCCGCGCAACACCGGAGAGGTCCGCGTGCCGTCTGCGGTGACTTTTAAGATGCTTCCGTGCGTCATCACGCCGCCGCGATGAACGCCTGCGGGGAGTTTCACTTTGCGGAAGCTGCTCCCCTCGACGCCGGGGATGCCATACAGCTCGGCGAGTCGCGCGTTGAGCATGCTCCAGTCCGAGTCCACGAATTCGAGCAGGCTCAGATTTTTTGCCAGCACCTCCTCAAAAAAGAGCTGCGTCTCCTGTGGCATGGACCATTGCAGCAGGTAATCGAAATCGCTGTAGAGCTGCGGATCGGGGATGGTGAAATTCATCTTCCGCAGGTCGAGCCATTGCCCGGTGAAATTGTCCGTGAAGCGGTGCACCCTCGGCGAATTCAGCATCCGCTCCACCTGTGCGGCGAGGGTCGCGGGCTTGGTCAGTTCGCCTTTGCGCGCGGCGGCAAGCAGGTCGTCATCCGGCGGACCCGACCACAGGAAGTACGAGAGCCGTTCGGCGAGCGAGTAGTCGTCGAGCTTCGGCGATGAGAGGTCGCCCGTCGCCGTCGCCGCGGGCAACTCCATCAGGAAGAGGAAATTCGGCGACGAGAGGATGAGCTTGTAGCCATAGGTCATCGCGTCGAAGAACGACTGCTTCTTGTCGAGCTTCGCGAGCACGCGCTGGATGAAATGTTGTGCCACTTCCTCGCTCACGGGCCGTCGAAACGCGCGCGGGAGAAAATCGCGGATCAGCCGCTCGGCGTCCTTGCGCGGATTCGCCGAGGCGGGCATGAGCGGATCGGCGAGCCACGCACCTACGGGCCGCTTTTCATTGATGGTCGGCGGCTTCGCTCCTTCGCTCTCAGCCTTCGCGACCGAACGCGCCTTCAGCGGTACGCCTGCAAAAAGCGACTCATAGCTTTTCGGCGGAAACGCTTCCTCGATCGGCCCCCCGATGCTCAGTTGCTCCACCTGCAGGCCGGGGCCGGTGTATTCCGCAAGCGGCTTGGTGAGGCCCCGCCTGTCCCATTGCTTGAGCATGTTCACGACGAACGATTGACGCGCGGCCAAATCCATCTCGAATTCGATCACCGCGGGCGAGTCAGCGGGAATGTCGCGCACGTCGCGGAGCGCGGGCTCGTAGTGCCCGGTCTCCTCCGCGGTCAGCAGGCCGACGGTCAGCGGCCTGCCCTCCGTGCCAACTGCGGATGCCGTCATCTTCACCCGATACCGACCCGCGGCGGGAACAACCGCCGTCTTGCACGCATTGAACTCCGGCAGCTTGCCGTAAATGATCAGCGCCTCGCCATCCATTCGCGCAAACCGGTTCATCGCCTGGCTCATGCCCGATGCGCGTTTCACGATCTCGCGGGCATCGCGCGTGTCGCTGAATACGACCGGCGGATGCTGCGGCACGACCGACGCAATCGCCTTCGCCGCCGCCTGCTGATAGAACAGCACATGTGTCGGCGAGAGATCCAGCGCAGTGCTCACATTGTCAAATCCCGCAGCGGAGGCATCCTCCGGGAGCAGATCCTTCAGCGGAACGTTCGTGCCGAGCAAATCGTGGAGCGTGTTTTCGTATTCCGTCGCATTCAGCCGACGCACGACCACGCGTCCCTGCTTCTGCTGCTGTGCGAGCGATGCGGAATAAAGCTGCGTCCACAGGAATTGCACCGCAGCGGTGAAGTCGCGCTGCGGGGGACGCTCGCGCTTTTTCGGCGGCATCTCGCCGGACATGAGCTTGTCGAACACGCGCTCCCAGGTGCCCGCCTTCTTTCCGTCGTAAAAATCCGCCGCCAGTGTATCGAGCCGCAGCCCGGCCTTGTGCGTGTCCGCACCGTGGCAGTCCACGCAATGCGCCTGAATGAACGGCTTCATGCTCGTGTTGAACGCGGGCTGCGGCGTCTGCGCGCCGGCGCTGAGGCCGGCGAGTGCCACAAAAATGCCGAAAAAAAAGATGAGGGGCAGATTGGACTTCACGAGGAGGCGGTTTGCGTGCGTTGCGCTTTCGTTTGCCTCGTCAACCGGCTTTCCAGCATGGAGGAGATGGTCAATTGGGAAAGTACGATCAACGTTGCAAGCGGATGGAATCTCCCCCATTGCGATCCGGCAGACAACCAGAGTTCGTCCAAATAAATGCCACTTTTTGATCACCCCATCGTTTGCCGGATTCGGCAGCACGGCCATGCCTGCGCTTAGAGTCACACTGCTGGTCGAAACCTCCCGCGAGTACGGCCGCGGCCTGCTGCGCGGCATCACACGCTACCAGCAGGAACATGGGCCATGGTCCCTCTATTTCAAGCCCCACGGCTTGGACGATCCGCCGCCGCCCTGGCTCACACGCTGGCGCGGGGACGGCATCCTCGCGCGCATTGACAACCGGCAAATGGCCGACGCCGTGCTGCGCGCGAAAGTGCCCGCGATCGATCTGCGCGCATCACTCGGCGACCTCGGGCTGCCCACCGTGGGCATCAACAATCGCTCAGTGGTACGTCTGGCCGTCGAGCATTTCATCGAGCGCGCCTATCGGCACTTCGGTTTCTACGGCACGCCAGCAGGCGAACACCACTATCAGGACATGCGAGCAACCGGCTTCGCAGAAACTTTGCGCAAGCGCGGACATCATTGCCACGTTTACATGCATCCGCGCACGGTGCGCACATGGGAACAGGAGCAGGCCTATCTCGTGAAATGGCTCCATGCGCTGCCCAAGCCCGTCGCGGTGATGACGTGCCACGACGACCGCGGCCAGCAGTTGCTCGACGCATGTCTGCGCGCGAACCTCGCCGTGCCCGACGAGATCGCAATTCTCGGCGTGGACAACGACGAACTGCTTTGCAACCTCTCCACGCCGCCGCTTTCCAGCATTGATGTGAACCCCGAGCGCATCGGCTACGAAGCCGCCGCGATGCTGGACCGGATGATGCAAGGCAATCGCCCTCCGCGCCGTCCGGTCTATCTGGAGCCTCGCGGAATTGTCGTCCGCCAGTCCACCGACGTGATGGCCGTGGACGATCCCCGCGTCGTGCAGGCCGTGAGAGCCATCCGCGCCCAGGCGTGCGCAAATGGAAACATCGGCGATCTCCTCAAGCACGTACCTATCGCCCGCAGCGCATTGTTCCGGCGCTTTAAGAAACTCCTCGGCCGATCGCCGAAGGAAGAGGTCACCCGCGTGCGGCTTGAACGCGCCAAGGAACTGCTCCGCGAAACCCGTCTCTCCGTGGCAGACGTCGCGGATCGAACCGGCTACGCGGAGGCAAAATATTTCATCGAGGTATTCAGCCGCGCTGTCGGCACGACGCCCCTTCGCTACCGGCGGCAGTTCGGCCGGACTTAGCCGCGGAGAAAATATTTGGATGGGCGGCCGCGTTTGCCCCCTGAGGTAACCTGCAAGTCGTGGGGCGCAGGAATTGCGTAGAGTTTTTAACTCCAACTGGGATGAACAACCATGCACCGTCCGCCCTGCACTCGATCGTTACCGAGTTTGAAAATGAGCAGTGCCTTAAAAAGAGTGGACGCGCTGGAAGCTAGTGCAACGTAACATTGACTTCGGCCACACATGAGATAAGATTGGCGAATGGCCATTCAACCATTGATTCTTACTGATACCGAACGCATGGAACTTCAACGACGGGTGAGATCGCGTAGCGTTCGAGCAGAGGATTCC
>CAIRYQ010000052.1 GCA_903882875.1 uncultured Spartobacteria bacterium
AGCGCGCGCGGAGCGACGCGCTCCACCGCGCCAACGATCCCCGAAACATTGCGGCGACACTCGAAATGAAAGGGCTCAAAATTCTTCTTGCCATTTCGCAGGCCGGTGATTTTCATCCGCACCGATGATGGCTTTCCCTCCAGCTTTCTTGCTCATCGCGCAGAGTGCCCCCGGTGCGCCTTTGCGTTCCGCGTTCCTGATAGGTGCGGGTCATTTTTTCGGAAAAGTAGCGGCGAAAATCGCTGCCAGGGTGGGGGAGGGCGCGATGCGCGGGGCGGATGCTTCCGGTTTCGTGAGGCAGGTTTCTGTGCCGGACATGACCATGTTCAGGACAGACATGACCATTTCCGTGACGGACATTGCCATGTCCAGAACAGACACGACCATTTCCGCGACAGACATTGCCATGTCCAAGGCAGACATGACCATTTCTGCGACAGACACGACCATTTCCGCGACAGACACGGCCATGTCCAAGGCAGACATGACCGTGAAAACTGTGCAGAAAGCCACAGTCACGGCGGAAACGGCCCTTTTTCAAAAACAACAACCCGCAAACCCATCATGCCTGAAATACCCGGAACTTGGGACGGGCAGGACTCCCAGGGCAACCCCCTGCGCTTCGACTCCGGCCTGACCTGGGACAGCCTCATCCAGCAACCCTCAACCCCATCCAGAAAAATGCCAGCCATCCACGTCATCGTCGGCTTCGATAATTTCACCGACAACAACATCTTCAACCTCGCCACCGCCGTGAGCGCCGGCTTCTACGGCAGCGCCGCATTCCCAAACCCGCCCGCCACGCTCCCCTCCAAGCCCGTGTTCGACGCGGCGAACTCCGCATTCGGCCTCTCCATCGCCGCGGCCAAGGCGGGCGGCCCCGCGGCCACCGCGGACAAGGACAACAAGCGCGCCGCCCTCATCGCCCTGCTCCGGCAGCTCGCCGCCTACGTGCAGGCGAATTGCAACAACGACCCCGCCGTGGTGCTCTCCACTGGCTTCAAAGTCGGCAAGACCACCCGCACTCCCGCGTCTGAGCTTGAGAGCGTGCCCCACATCCGCAGCATCACCAATGGCGCCACCGGCCAGTTCATCATCCACATTGATCCCGTGCCGAACAACCACGGCTTCGACGTGCGCCTGGCCCCCGTCGGCCCCGGCGGCGTCCTCGGCCCCTACCAGTCCGGCGGCCATTTCACGGACAGCCGCTCGATGGTCGTGAGCAACCTCATCCCCGGCACCCTCTATTCCGTGGAAGTCTGCGCCCACCTCGGCGGCAACCGCACCACCGGCTGGAGCGATGGGATGCAGCATATGAGTCTGTGAGACAGACACACCACTTGCGCTGCTGAATAACATAATAGGCATTTGAGTAATATTTCAAAAAACACCAAGCTCAGGCATAAGTATGAATGACGATAAGCAAGAATCATCAAGTGATAACTCCGCTGCTGTGCAGCCAGAATCCAAAGTCTTATCTTGTCCGAAGTGCTCGGGCACCAAAGTGCAGAGATATATAGGATGGCCAGCATTTGGGGTCACCAGTCTTGCTTTCATAGTGTCGAAACTAATCTTTCCTGAAGGGCGCATCTTTCTAGATATGCCAGAGTGGTACTCGGCCGCTTCCCTCCTTTTGCCAGGCACAATTGTGATAGTTGGCACTTTTATTTTGTTTAGCGCATTGACTGGTAAGAACAAATGCAGGACATGCAGCCATAAGTGGAGATGAAAAGGAGAAAGATCCACCCATTTAGAGAAGAATAATTGGCAATGCGTGTATGCCACACCGCGCCGCGCTTAGTTTTTGAATCCTGTAACTTACCGTATAAGACTAGCCCTTCGATCCCACCCAGCCCTCCGACCACTCTGCGCTCAGTTCGCAGGTCGTGCGCAACCAGTTGAACGGGCTGAACGACAACATCGCGGCCACCCCCGTCGGCCCGCGGTACGAGGGACAGAGAGACTAATTGTCGCTCAGAAAGATCGCCTCAGGCATCCTCACCCGCCGCACGGAGGACAGCGATGCGTGTCTGCGAGGAGACGTGGAAGCGCAGTTGATTCAAACGATCGAGGCACGGTGCGATGGCGGGAAGCAGGCCGACGCGTTTGGCATTGAGAAGCAGGCCGAGGGTGCCGATGAGCGGGATGTGGAGGTGTTCGGCAGCCTGGCGGGCGAGGGAGTCGTCGAGGATGACGGCGGGATCGGACGATTCGAGTGCGAGTGCGAGGACAGCAGATTCACCGGGACCGAGATGGCTGGCGAGCGGGAGCGCCGGAGTGCTGATGGGGCGGCGGATTTCCAGCCACGGGAGGCTGTGCAGGTCGGGAAGGTCGCAGCCATTTTCCAGCCCGGCTTCCAATTCTTGCAAGACGCTATGGGGGACAATCACGCGGTTGAGCAGCCGTGGCAGAATCTCCAGATGCCCAAGCTGGTGGAGATACTGGAGAGGGGAGGTGTTGCAGATGAACTCAGGCAAGGCGCACCTCGCGCTGGAGTTGCTCGGCGCTCAGGCGGAAGGCATCCACGCCAAAATCCGAGAGGCGCTGGAGGAATACGACGCGTGGCAGGCCGGCAAGATGCGCGGCGGCACCGGAGGAGAGGCGGTTGAGTTCGTAGAGCTTCACGGCGGCGGCGAGGAGCAGCTCGGGGCCGGCGGCGTCCGCGGAAGTGCGGAGGGCAAGCAGGGAATCGTCGGGCACGTCGAGAAGGATACGGCTCATTGGCGAAGGTCGTGGGTTGCTTGTGAAGGAGGCGAAGAGTGAGAGGCTTGGCTTTCAGCGACGGGCGCGGAGTTTCTCGATGGTGATGAGATCTTGCGCGAAGTCCTCGACGCCGCAGTTCATCGGGATTTTGCGGCGGCCCAGCCCGTGAAGAAATTGCGTCTGGTTGAGATGAGCAACTCCCGCCGCCTGACCAAGCGTGACCTCGCCGGAAGTATAAATGCCAATGGCAAGGTGCAACGCAGCCTGACTGGATGCGAGCGTCGTTTCGAGCGGCTCGGGCAGTGTGATGTTCATGACGGTGGGAAGGTATCGCATTCCGCGTGTGCTGCAATCCCGCAATGAACCGATGCCGTCGGGAGCAGATGATTTGTTGCTTCACCGGCTGCTGTTCAAAGTCGCCGGTGTTCAGCTTTTCGCCGCGCGGTTTCTGACTTTTGCTGGCAAACCGAAACCGTCCTGATGTGGCTTCAGGGTGATACTGCACGACGAACTTCCTGATTGAATGTGCCGGGGGCAATCATCCGTCATGGATAGGACTCAATACCCGATGCTTTCCAGTGCACTATCGCCGAGGCGCTCGCGCAGTTGGGCGAGATATAGGCTTTTGGGCAGCACATGCGTCCCGTGCGACGAAAGCCACGGGCTCTTTTCAACAGCGCCTTGCTTCAGCCCGCCGATGCAGCCGATGCACCAGTTGATCGCTCCGGGCGGCTGTTGCACGTCGAATAACTTCGCCGTGCAGTTCCAAGCCACCGCCCAGCCGACGGCCCACCCGTGCCCCGAACCGGCGGTTCCCCGGTTGATGAAATCAATTTTTCCATCCGGGAGATGGCAGCCATCCAACAGGAGACCCGTGGACCAGCGCATGTGCGGCTGGATGCCGCCCTTTCCCTCAAAGGTGCAATTCAGCGCCACATTCAGGACCGCGCCGGAATTCAAGGTGGCCACATAGAACGCCCCATCACCGGACGAAGTGCAGCGGTCAATGAGAACCTGGGAGCCAACGAGGGTGAAATCCGACGGATAACCCGCACCCTTGGCGACGCTCGCGGTGTGGGTGGCGTGGACGGACTGGATGGTGATGCGCCGCGCGCCGCCCAATACCCTGACAATGTTCAGGGCGTCATGCGTGGTGACATCCCTGACCCAGCAGTCCTCGCAGTGGTCGAGTTCGACTGCCGTGTTGTTCGGTGCTGCAAGGTCGCCAGCGGGAGGGGGTGAATGGATCTGCAGCGATTCCAGGCCGCATTGTGCGAGGCGGGGCGGCTCCGTCGTTTTGATCACTACGGCGGTGTCCGGCGCGAGGAGCCGCGCATCAATGGCGTCGGTAAGCGGCACATCCAGCGTCAGGCGGCTGCCGTTGATGGAACGGATGGTGCGGTCGAACACAGTCGGCGAATTGGCTTTGATCCACGTTTGTGGCTTCCCGTCCCGCACCAAGGCGTCCATGCCCATGAAGTGAATCCACTTCTCTGTCCTCGGCCAGCGGATGCGGATGGCGTCGCCGACTTCAAGCCCCTTCACGCTCCCGACAGAAAGACTCTGCACGCCGGATGGCACATAGTCATCGGTGATTGGGAAAAGCCCCGCCGGATTCTCCTTTGGAAAGGACATCCGCCCGCCGATGATCTTCACCGCGGTATGGGGTGTGCCTGTCATTTCGATCACAGTGCCGCCATTGCCCGAGCCGGAACCTCGCAGGACAACACCTTTTTGGGAAATGGTGAGTGGCTTGGAGCAATGGAATGTTCCAGGCCGAAGTAACACCGCCCCGCGAATATCGTCCGTCAGCGGCAGCTCGGCGATATAATCAAGGGCCTCTTGGATGGCGGATGAATCATCTCCGCCCGAGGGGGCGACCTCTTTGCGAACGGGGCAGGTCGTAAGCCTAACCCCGCCACCCCGATAGCCTGCATGGGAAAAATCCACGATACGATCCCCATTGCCGGTGCGTTGGTAACTGAGTTTCCCACTGTCTCCAGGGATGACCCACGGCGTTGGGTGCGGCGGCTGTGCATCGGCTGAATGAAGTGGAGTCAGCCGAGCGAGCAACAGCAGCACGGTGATGTGAGAGAAGTTGGATTTCATCGGCACAGATTTCAGATTCACGGAGAAACTTGGTGAATCTTCTGCACGAGCCGATGCTTGGATAGCCAAAATGCGGGGGTGCCGTGAATTAGCGGGCGATTCATCTTATCTCTTGAACCCGCGCCAATCTTGGATCTTCACCAAGTGCGTCAACTAGATGCCCAGCGAGTTTTCGCTTGCAGTTATCAAGGCGAAGGCGCTCCACATTCGTACGCGTGATTCGGATCTCACGCCGGGCATCCAGCAGCGGTACACAGGAACGCCTCGCCCGGAGGCGATGCTCGAGTAAAATGTTGGCGATACCGTGCATGTTGAGCTATTCAGCAATGGGATAACCTTCGCGCTCCAAGACACCTTGCAATCACCATGGAATAGTTGCGTCCTGCCGGCAGGAAACCCATCCATCCAGGCAAGGCGCTCATTTCATTTGAAAGGCTTCCGTGGCTATGATTGCCTGCACGAGGGATTGCATCCGATAGTCATCCCGCGCGAGCTTCTTGACGATGCCGTCAACCATCTCACGGTCGGTCGCACCGACCGGGCGGCAAAGGGCATAGGTGAGCATTTTTTTCGTGAAGCCGCGGATGAAGTGATCCTTTTCCTCCAGCAACGCCTGTTTGTATTCGGCGAGGTTCTTGAACTCGCGTCCATCTGGCAGGACTCCGCCCACTTCGAGGGGGGGCGACTTGTCGTCACCCCTGAAGCCCTCACCTGTCTGGCGTTCCCGCCATGCACCGATAGCGTCATAGTTCTCCAACGCGATACCGAACGGATCGAGGTGTGCGTGGCAACTTGCGCAACTGGCCGAATCCCGGTGTGCTTCGAGCCGCTGTCGGACCGTCAGGTTTGCTTTTACGGCGGGAAGGTCGCCGGCGTTGGGCGGCGGAGGCTTTGCGGGCTCATTCCACAACGTGTCTTTCACATAGGCTGCACGTCGCACCGGCAGGGTTCGGAACCCGTCGGTCAGATACGTCAGCACACCCGCCATTCCCAACACGCCGCCCCGATGATGTTCCGGCCGGATGGCGACCTTCTTGAATCCATCAACTTCTTTCACTCCGTTAATACCGTAGTAATTGGCCAGTTGTTTGTCGATAACCAGAAAATCACTGTCCAAAAAATTGACGATGGAGAGATCTTTGCAAAGGATCTCCTTGAAAAACTCGTAAGGCTCCTGCCAGGACGATTTGCGCAACTCCTCCGTATAAGTCTTGTACTGGTTGCGATCGGTCATTGTCTTCCCAAAATCCCGGATCTGCAACCATTGTCCTGTGAAGTCGGTAATGAGGCCCGTCGCCTTTGGGTCGGCAATCATTCGCCGGACTTGGGATTCCAGGGTTCTCGGATCGTGCAGCTTGTTCTCACCGGCCAGTTTAAGCAGATCCTCATCCGGCATCGTGCTCCACAGGAAATAAGAGAGCCTTGAAGCTAGTTCATATTCCGCGAACTGCTGCGGCTTGTTCATCAAACTCGTTGGCTCCTGAATCATCAGGAACGCCGGCGAACAAAGCACCGCCTTGATACCCTCCTTCACAGCGTCAACGCCGGAAAGCGAATAATCCTTTTGGGCTTTAAGCACCCATTCCAGCCAGTCGTTGAGCGCCTCGGGTTCGACTGCCCTGCGATACGCCCGCGGAAGAAAACGGGCGAAGATCTCACGAATGTAACCCGCGTCAATCGGACGATCTTCGCCAGCGAAAAGCAGCTTCGTTCGTCCTTTCGGCGGCCATTCGACAATCGGTCCCTCGACCTCCCATGACTCCAGCCAAAGCCGCGGAAGGGACTCAAGGTCGTAATCGGGGTTGTAAACAAATGCCGGCTTCTTCGCCTCGATGTATTCCTGCACGGCCTTGTCGTGCTTTTCGTTCACTTCTGCAAATCGCGACTTCAGTAACTCGTTGATCTTGTCCTGGGGCGTTCCCTTCTTCTTCTCCTCAGAGGCAATCCGATAATGCTCCAAAACGAGGTCGGACTCCAAGCGGTTCAATTCCGGCACTCTTTGTATGAGGCCCGTTTGTACCGTCGCTCCCCGGATTATCTCCTGGGCTCCGGCGCGCACTCCGTTCCACGTAAGACGTATTGTATTGGTGCCGCTCACCTCGGGCCGGGGATGCAGGTAAACTTCCATCACAAAATCTTTGGGCTGGTCGAGTGGAGCGTCAACAATCACCGATCCACGATCCAGATTTACCTGTTCGCCACCCTTCCCAAACTGGAACAGCAACTTCACGTTTTCCACTGCGTATTTTCCCTTTCCTGCGAACGCCCCGGCGCGAAACTTCATGCGATATCTCCCTTCCTGTGTCGCTCGAAAGAAGAAATTGCCCACATGATCCATCCACGAGCCCCCTCCCGCCCCGCTATACGACCAGTCGCCGTGACTCCCGATGGTTGAGTCCGGGCCGCCGGCCAGGTATTCGATGCCCCCGTTCTTTAGCTCATAGATTCTTGCTCCCGTGGGGAGCATCGCCAGTGTCCTGTTCCAACTGTTGGGCGGAAAAAAGAGTTCACCGAAAGGGCCTGTTACCGTCAGTTTTGTGAGCTTGCCGTCCTGACTCTCTCGCCCCCATCTCATATCCCTCGCGATATCCTTCACCGGGACGCTGGCCTTCGGTTGTGGCGCGAATACTTTCTGGCTGAGCACGCGCTCAGCCAGTTCCAGATACTTGGCCAGTTGCGATTGATCGATGTAAAGCGATGCGCCCACGCGATCGAAGCCGTCCACTTTCCCATCCGGCGGCAGTTCGTCCTCAAGGCTGCGCACGTAGTTTTCGTCAAGGTCGAACAGGTCGCGGAGGGTGTTGAAGTATTCGGTCCTGTTCAACCGCCGGGTTCGCCCGGACATGTTTCTGGCCACCCTCGTGGCGTCACGAATTTCCTGATCGATCCAATCCATGACGGCCCTGGCTTCGCTTTCCGTGGGCTGGGCCTCTTTCTTTGGTGGCATCTTGCCAAGGCCGATGTTGTCGTAAATTTCCTGCCAGTTATCGGCTGTCTTGCCGGCGAGGAAATCGGTGCCCAAGTTATCTATTCGAAAGCCTGCGCGGGTCTTTTCGTCGTTGTGGCACTTGACGCAATGGGTTTCCAAAAATGGTGCGACCTTCTCGTCAAACTGGCGCTGCGACTCCCGCGAAAGCGGTGCTGCTTCAAGCGCGGAGAAGGCACCCAGAGATGCAATCGCCACCGATATCAGTGAGAACAAGTGAATCAAAAGACGATTTCGGGTAATCCTGCGGCTTATTCCGTCTGCGGAAGCCATAGTTAGTTTACGAAAGGCTAAGTCGGCTATAGAACTTCCTTGATAACATTCTTCGCCAGCCCGCCCTGAAAATCCTTTGGAACCGGCATCCCAATGCGGTCCACCACCGTCTTCCAGACGTCGGCAATCATCACATCCTTCTTGATGATGTGCCCCTGATGCTTGATTCCCAAGCCCGCTCCGCCGCAGAGGATGAGCGGGAGATGGTCGCGGCCATGGCCGCCGTAGCCATTGGTCGTAGCCCAGGCGGCTATGGTATGATCGAGGAGCGTGCCATTTCCCTCTTTGACGCTCTTGAGGCGGCCAATGAAGTAAGCCCAGAACTCCATATAGACTTGATCCACCTTTGCCCACATCTCCAATTTTTCCGGGAGCTGGCCGTGATGGGTTAGGGAATGGTAATCGTGCGGGACCTTCGTGCGATCCTTGAAGACCGGCCCGTCCTCACCTTTCGGGAAGTGGGAGATCACCCGTGTGCTGTCCGTCTGGAGGGCGAGCACGATCACGTCAAACATGAGCTTGAGATAGTTCCTCATGCAGGTGCCGTCATCATTAGTCATCGCCAGCTTTTCCGGCGGGGCCTTTCCGAACTCGAGCGGCTCGACGGCAGGCTTGGGCTTGTCCAGCCATGCCCGGTCTATCTTGATTCTCTCCTCAAAGTCGCGGATGGAGGTGAAATACTGATCCACGGTGGCGCGGTCGTCCTTGCCAAGCCGCTTTTCCAGCTTCCGGGCCTGATCCTTCACCCGGTCGAGAATGCTGCTGGTGTGGGCCATCTCGGTTCGCCGTCTGTTCCGTGTCTCCTCATTCTCGACACCAAACAGCCGATCGAAAACAGCCTTGGGACTGTTTTCGGGATTGATCGGCGTCTTGTTGCGGCTCCACGAGAGCGTCGGTGTGCGGTTGTGAGCCAGCACTAGGGAAGGGACGCGCGTCTGGCCTTCATAGAAGTCCGCGATTTGCTGATCCACCGACACCAGCTTCATCCCGTTGGTCGGGGTGTCCAGGCCGGTGAGCAGGCAGGGCTGCTGGAAGTGGCCGCCGCTGAATGCCCTCAACTCCGAGATGACCGTGCAATCGTTCTTGTATGGCTCGAGGGGCGAAAGCGTCGGCGTCATCGTGTAATTGACGCCGGTGTCCTTGGGCATCGCGGCCTGAGCCTCGAAGAATCCCCAGTTGGAAAAATAAGCGCGCCGCGGAATTTCGCCGGGGGCCATGCTTCCCGCACTCGTGATGGACGCCGAGTTCGCACCCATCGCCTCCAGCCACGGCAGCGAGAGGGAAACCCCGGCCGCCCGCAGGAAAGTGCGGCGGTTCATCTGCCAGTTCTTGCGCTGAATGTTCATGATTGTCTGCTTTGGGGAGAATGTGTGGGAGTTCGGGAATTTCGGATGCGACAGTGAAGTGAGCCGCATTGAAAAGGAATCCGCCGAGGCCGGACTTCTTGGCATGTTCCAGCCCGCCAAAGCGAATGCGCTCGCCGGGGAAACTCTCGGGAATCATGAGGGGACGAATTTCACGAGAGAGCATTTTCCGAACGCACGACTTTCTCATCCGAAGCGCCTGCTTTCGTCTGCGTGCGACAAATTTTCGCACCAACATGAGATCTCGCACCGCACGTCATGTCGCCCGGTTTCATTGACAGCCCGTCGCTCGCTGATAGTATCGCCGTCCTTTTTCCATGAAACGAGCCATCACCAGTGATCGCGCACCGAAAGCGGTCGGCCCCTATTCGCAGGCCGTCGCGTTCGGCGATTTGCTGTTTTGCTCCGGGCAGATTCCGCTCGATCCTGTGTCGGGGGCAGTCGTCTCTTCGGATGTGGCGGCGCAGACTGAGCGTGTGATCGAGAACATCAAGGCCGTGCTTACTGTGAATGCGATGACGCTTGACGACGTGATCAAGACGACGGTCTTCCTCACCACGATGGATGATTTCGCGGCGATGAACGAAGTGTATGCGCGGCATTTCGCGCAGCCGTTTCCTGCGCGATCCACGGTCGCAGTTCTTGCACTCCCACGCGGGGCGAAGGTGGAGATCGAAGTGACCGCCGCGAAACAACGGGCAAAGGCTTGAACTCATGACTGACGACGAAATCCTTTCATTCTTCCGCCAGACGAACGCGCTCCTCGAAGGCCATTTCGTCCTGCGCTCCGGGCTGCACAGCCGGCAGTTTTTCCAATGCGCGCTTCTGTTGAAGGAGACACCGGTCGCCGCGCGCATCTGCGCGGCGCTCGCGGAGAAAGTGCGCGGCGTCGGCGCGGAAACGGTGATCTCGCCGGCGATGGGTGGCATCATCGTCGGCCATGAAATTGCGCGCGCCCTTTCGTTGCCGCACATTTTTGCGGAGAAGGAGGACGGCAAGCTCGTGCTCCGGCGCGGATTCGAGATTCGTCCGGGGCAGAAATTGATCGTTGCGGAGGATGTGGTCACACGCGGCGGACGCGTGCAGGAGACGATTGACATCGTGCGTTCGCGCGGCGGCGTGGTCGTGGGAATCGCGGCGATCGTGGATCGTTCCGGCGGCAATCTGCCGGACTTTGGCGCGCCGTTTTTTTCGCTCATGAAGCTGAACGTCGAGACCTTCGAGGCCGACAAGCTCCCGCCCGATCTCGCGGGCACTCCCGCCACAAAGCCCGGAAGCAAGTAGCCCGGCACACCACTTTCACTTTTTCAAAACAACTCATGAATCCAATCTCCTGGATCCTCAAAAAATTCTTCGGCTCAAAAAACGCGCGCATGATCAAGGCGCTGAAGCCGGTCATCGCGCGCATCAACCTGCTCGAAGTGGAATTCCGCTCGCTCAGCCCGGACGCGCTGCGCGCGAAGGTCGCGAAGTGGAAGGAAGAACTGAAGCCGCTCGAATGGGCCGCGCAGCAGGAATACCTCGACAGGATCTTGCCCGAGGCGTTTGCCGCGGTGAAAAATACGGCGTGGCGGCTCACCGAGGCAAAGGCGCAGTTCACGGTGTGCGACCAGCCGATGACCTGGGCGATGGTTCACTTCGACACGCAGCTCATTGGCGGCTACTGCCTGCACAAGGGCTACGTCGCAGAAATGGCGACCGGCGAAGGCAAGACGCTCGTCGCGACGCTGCCGCTCTTTTTGAACGGCCTCACGGGACGCGGATCGCACCTCGTCACGACGAACGACTACCTCGCACGCCGCGACGCGGAATGGATGGGGCAGATCTACCAATTTCTCGGACTCACCGTCGGCATCATCCAGCACGACCAGTCGCCGGACGAGCGCCGCGAGCAGTACCGCGCGGACATCTGCTACGGGATGAATTCGGAATTCGGCTTCGACTACCTGCGCGACAACGGCATGGCCACGAGCAAAGAGCAGCAGGTGCAACGCGGGCATTGGTTCGCCATCGTGGACGAGGTGGACTCCATTTTGATCGATGAAGCGCGCGTGCCGCTGATCATCAGCGGGCCGGTCACGGTCTCTACGCACCAGTTCGACAAGTACAAGCCGCTCGTCGAGCAGATCGTGAGAAAGCAGGCGGCGCTCTGCAACCGCCTCGCGTCGGACGCGACGAAACTTTTTGACGAAGCCGCCAGCGAGCAAGCTGCGGGGATCGCCGCGAAAACGAAGGGTTCCGAGCTGACCAAAATGGAGGAAGCCTCGCGGATGATGGTGAAGGTGAAATGGGGCCAGCCGCTCAACAAGGGCTACCTCCGCGCAATGGAGGATCCCGAGCGCCGCAAGGCCATCGAGAAGATGGAGCTGTCGTTCTATGCCGACGTGCGCAAGGAGGAGATGTGGAAGCTGAAGGAGGAGCTGTTCTTCAACATTGACCAGCGCGCGCACGAGGCCGACCTCACCGAGCAGGGCCGCGAATTCATGAGCCCCGGCGATCCGGATGCATTCATGCTGCCGGATCTGCCCACGGCATTTGCGGAGATTGACGGCAGTGACACGCTCACCGAGCAGCAGAAGATCGAAGCGAAGGCGAAGGCTCAGGAGCAGATGAACGTGCAGAGCGAGCGCATCCACAACATCTCGCAGCTCCTCCGTGCGTACTGCCTTTATGAAAAGGACGTCCACTACATCGTCGCCGAAGGCAAGGTGGTCATCGTGGATGAAAACACCGGGCGCACGATGCCGGGCCGCCGCTGGAGCGACGGATTGCATCAGGCTGTCGAGGCGAAGGAGGGCGTGCAGATTGACAAGGAGACGCAGACGCTCGCGACGATCACGGTGCAGAATTATTTCCGCCTGTACAAAAAGCTCGCGGGCATGACCGGCACCGCCGAAACCGAGGCGAATGAATTCCACGACATCTACAAGCTCGATGTCGCCGTCATCCCGACGAACAAGCCGTGCATCCGCAAGGACGGCAACGATCTCATCTTCAAGACGCGCCGCGAAAAGTACAACTCTGTCGTGCAGGAAATCGGCGAGGCGCACGCAAAGGGCCAGCCGGTGCTCGTCGGCACGGCGAGTGTCGAGGCATCCGAGCTTGTCTCGCGCATGTTGCAGCGCGCAAAGATTCCGCACACGGTGCTGAACGCGCGGCACAACCAGCAGGAGGCGGAGATCATCGCGCGCGCCGGGCAGTTCGGTGCCGTCACCATTTCCACGAACATGGCGGGTCGCGGAACGGACATCAAACTCGCGCCCGGCGTGGCCGAAGTCGGCGGACTTTACGTGCTCGCCACGGAGCGGCACGAATCACGGCGCATTGATCGTCAGCTCCGCGGACGCGGCGCGCGCCAGGGCGATCCCGGCTACTCGCGTTTCTACGTGAGCTTTGAGGACGATCTGATGCGCAACTTCGGCGCGGCCGAGCGCATGACGAAACTGATGGAGCGATTCGGCATGAAGGAAGGCGAGGCGCTCGAGCACTCGTGGCTGAACCGATCCGTCGAGACTGCGCAGAAGCGTGTCGAGCAGCGCAATTATCTCATCCGCAAACGCACGCTCGAATTCGACGATGTGATGAACAAGCAGCGCGAGGTCATCTACGGCTGGCGCAACGAGGCCATCACCACGGAAGACCCGCGCGGCCTGCTCTACGACGCGATTGACGATCGCATCCCCGAGAAGGTGGAGGAATTTTTCCCGCAGGGCGACATGCCGCAGATTGCGGAGCTGCTGCACTGGGCCAACGTCACTTTTCCCATCTCGGTGACGAAGGAATCCATCGAGGGCAAGTCGCTGGAGGAAATCAGCGTGCTGCTCGCCGAGCGCGTAAAAAAGGCGTACGAACTGAAGTCACAGCACGAGGTGCCGGAGCAGATCAAAGGGCTCGAACGCTACATCACGCTCGGCGCGATTGACCGGCTGTGGCAGGAGCACCTTTACAACATGGACAGCCTGCGCGAGGGCGTCTATCTGCGCGCACACGGCCAGAAGGATCCGCTCATCGAATACAAGCAGGAAGCCTTCAAGATGTTCGGGGTGCTCATGGGCAACATCAAGGACGAGGTGCTGGGCAATCTCTTCCGCAGCACGTCGAACATCATGGCCTTCGAGTCCTTCCTCTCGAACCTGCCGCAGTTCCTCTCCGCGCCCGATGAAAGCAGCATCGCCGGCAGCGGAGCCGAGCCGCAGCCGCAGCCCGAGGCCGAATCCGAGGTGAAAATCAATCTCCCCGCGCGCCGCGAAGCGCCGAAGGTCGGCCGTAACGAGCCGTGCCCGTGCGGCAGCGGCAGAAAATTCAAGGATTGCTGCGCGAAGAACGGGTAGGGCCGGCACTTTCCTGCGAGCGCCAGATTCTCGTCATAGCGTCCCCGGTTCCGCAAGGATCGCCTCCGCCGCACGCCGCGCTGCACCGCGTTCGCCGAGGCTCGCGATCACTTCACGCTGCGCGCGCTGCTGGTCCTCTCGGTTCTCGGAGCAATTAAGCAGGAGGGAAAGTTCCGCGATGATCGGCTCGGGCTGCGCCGCATCCTGCAAAAATTCGCGGATGATTTCGCGGCCCGCGAGGACGTTTGGGAGGCCGAGCCACGGGATTTTTACGAGCCGCTTGCCGACAAACCATGTGAGCCACGCGACCTTGTAGAGGATGACCATCGGCAGGCCGAAAAACGTGCTCTCCAGCGTCGCCGTGCCGCTGCACACCATGCCCGCGCCCGCGCGCTGCATGAGTTCGTGCGCGGAGCCGATCGTGATCGTGATGAAGCCCGGATCGAAAGAATACGGTTCGAGGATGCGCCGCATTTCGCCGGCGATCACCTCGCTCGCGGCGGCGGCCTCGAAACGGATTTCCTTCCACCGGATTCCCAACTCCTCAGCAACTCGGACCATGATCGGAAAAATCCGGCGCACTTCCTTCATGCGGCTGCCGGGCAGCATGGCGATGAGCGTGATGTCGCGCCCATCCTGCCGCATCAGTTCCCATTCCCTTTGCCGTTCCCTCTCCAACCGATCGAGTTGACTCTGCCCCTCGAACGAGAGTTCCGTCTGCGCGGGATGCTTGTGCTTTTTCGGCTGCGCGGTTTTCTCCACGCTCGCGGAGGAGTGCGGTTCAGCGGCAGACGTAGGGGCAGGTTTTGGGATTCGTTTCGCTTCGAGTGAATCGAGCAGCGGGTGGCCGACGCACACGGCGCGCAATCCGGCATCGGCATACAGCGGCAGCTCGAAGGGGAACAGGCACAGCATGAGGTCGAGGAACTTCGCCATCTTCGGGATGCGTCCGCGATGCCACGCCCACACTTGCGGCGAGATGTAGTGGATCGTGCGCAGCTTCGGCATCCGGCGTTTCGCTTCCTTCGCGAGGCGCATGTTGAAGCCGGGGTAGTCAATCGTGATGAGCGCGTCGGGCTTCGCGGCCTCGATCTCGGCAAGCATCCGGTGGAACTGACTGCGGAAGTAGCCGTACTTTTTCAACACGTCCCAGAGGCCCACGACGGCCTCGTCGGCCCAGTCGAAAATCGCGTCGCCTGCGAAGGCGCGCATTTCGCGTCCGCCTGCGCCGAGGAACTCGATGTCCGGGCGCATTTCGCGCAACGCGCGCATCAGCTCGACGCCGCGCGAATCCCCGCTCGCCTCGCCTGCGACGACGTAGAACTTCATGCGGGCTTCACGTTGGCCGCTTCGATCTGCCGCGTGATTTCGAGCGCGAGTTCCAACGCCGCCGTCGCCTCGCGGCCGGAAACCTTCGGCTGCGCACCAGCGCGCGCGCATTCGACGAATGAAACCAGTTCGCGCTTCAGCGGCTCGTCTTTGTCGATGGCGACGGGCTCACGCACGATGCGCTTGCCGGCGAATTCGGTGACAATCGTCGCATCCGTCGCGAGGCCGAAAATTTTCCCGAGGAATGTGCTCTCCTTCTCCCCTTCCCCGGCGAGCCGCAGCAGGTAGCCCTCCTGCTTTTGGTAATCGAGCGAGAGATACGCGTCGGGCTGAAACACACGCACCTTGCGCACCTTGTCCTGACTGATGCGCGATGCGGTGATGTTCGCGACGCAACCGTTCTCGAAACGGATGCGGACGTTCGCGATGTCCTCGCGCTTGCTCAGGATCGCGACGCCCACCGCATCCACCTGCACCCACGGCGAGCGCACGAGATGCAGGATGATTTCCAAATCGTGAATCATCACGTCTAGCACCACACCGACATCGAGGCTGCGCCCCGGATACGGCGAGAGCCGCGTGGCCTCGATGAAGCGCGGCGCGTTGAGGCGCTTCTCCAGCGCGGGCATCACGGGATTGAATCGCTCGATGTGCCCGACCTGCAGCACGAGGCCGCGTGCCTGCGCGAGCGCGCACAGTTCGCGCGCCTGCTCGGGCGTCTCGGTGAACGGCTTTTCCACGAGCACATGCTTGCCCGCTTCGAGCAGCTTCTTGGCGATTTCAAAATGCGTGACCGTCGGCGTCGCGACCGTAACCGCATCCACGAGCGGGATGAATTTCTCCAGCGAAGTCACCGGCTCCGCGCCGAACTTCGCGGCCATCTCGCGCGCCACGTCCTCGCGTGTGTCGAAGATGGCGGTGAACTTCGCGTCCGGCAGCTCGGAGAAGATGCGCGCATGGTTTTTTCCCATGCTGCCGGTGCCGATGACGCCGAGGCGGATTGCGGATTGGGCCATAAATCAGAGTCCGAAGATCGAGAGCTTGTGCTGCGCGGCGAGGGCGCTGACGCGGTCGCGTTCGAGGATGATCGTACGGCCCGCCTCGACGCCGATGATGCGCACGCCGGCGTCGCGGCAGCTCTCCAGTGTCACGGGGCCGATGACGGGCACGTCGAAGCGCAGGTCCTGATCGGGCTTGCTCACTTTCACCATCACGGCATCGCCGCGGCCGAGCGCGCCGCCTCGCTTGATGCATTCGTTCGTTCCCTCGAATGCCTCGACGGCGAGCACGGTGCCGTTTTTCACGAGCACCGTCTGGCCGATGTCGAGGCGGCTGACCTCCTTCGCGATGTCGTGGCCGTAGCGCAGGTCGTCCTCCACGCGCGATTTGATCTTCGGCCCGGCGATGAGGCCGGCGGGCGCGAGGTGATCGTCCATGAAAGTCGTCGCGGGCAGCAGCTCGACGCCGATCTTTTTCATCTCCTCGCCGATGGCGGCAAAAATCGTCTCAGCGTTGCGGCGCTTCAATCGCGCGAGGAGGAAGAGCGCTTTGAAATCGGGCCGCAGGTCGAAGAGATTTTTCGGTGCGATCTGTCCGGCCATCACCGCGTGGCGCGTGCCGCTCTTTTCGAGATACTTGAGCAGCTTCCCGAGTTGGCCCACGCGTAGCCATGCGATGTCGTCCACCTCCGGCGCGAGCCGGTCGCTCGTCTCATCCGTGAACGACGCGGCGACGATGCGCTTCACGCCCGCCTTGCGCGCGCCGCGCACCATCGCAAACGGGTAGCTTCCGTTTCCGGCGACGATGGCGAGTGTGTCAGGGATGTCCAAGGCGGGCGCACGCTACGCGCTCACCACCACGCGCGGCAATTCCCAAGCGACGACGCGCAAATTGCAAAATGCCTTGCGCCACTCCCCCACCGCTCGCATCGTCGCGGGCACCAATTTTCCACACATGGCAGCAAGCACCGTTGAGTTAGAAATTCCCGACACCATCGCCCGCGCCGAGGCCGGCATCTCGAAGACGGAGGGCGACATGCTCGGCGAGAAGATGATCATCAACATGGGCCCGTCGCATCCCGCGACGCACGGCGTGCTGCGGCTCATCCTGGAGATGGACGGCGAATACATCACGAAGGCCACGCCGGAGGTCGGCTACCTGCACCGCGGCGACGAGAAGATCGCGGAGAACATGACCTACAATCAGTTCATCCCCTACACGGACCGGCTCGACTACCTCGCCCCCATCGCGAACAACGTCGCCTACGCGCTCGCCGTGGAAAAGCTCATGGGTTGGGAACTCCCCGCCCGCGGCCAGGCCATCCGCGTCCTCTGCTGCGAACTCGCGCGCATCTCCGCGCACCTCCTCGGCATCGGCTGTTTCGCCATGGATACGGGCGCGATGACCGTCTTCCTCTACACCTTCCAGCAGCGCGAAATCGTGTACAACCTGATGGAGCAAATCACCGGCGCGCGCTTCACCACCAGCTACACGCGCATCGGGGGAATGGTCCGCGACATCAACGAACGCATCATCAGCGACGTCCGCAAATTCTGCGAAGGCGTGCTCCCCGTCGTGGACGAGACGGACAAGCTCCTCACGCGCAACCGCATCTTCGTGGACCGCACAAAGGACATCGGCACCATCACGAAAGAGCAGGCCATCAACTACGGCCTCAGCGGCCCGAACCTCCGCGCCAGCGGCGTGGACCACGACCTCCGCAAGCGCCAGCCCTACTGCGGCTACGAGCAGTATGAATTCGACATCCCGCTCGGCTCCATCGGCGACAGCTACGACCGCTACCTCGTCCGCATGGAGGAAATCAAACAGAGCGTCCGCATCCTCCGCCAAGTCTGCGACACCATGCCCTCCGGCGAGTGGTATGTGAACGACCCGAAGAATTATCCCCCGCCGAAGACCACCGTCCTCACCAAGATGGAGGAACTCATCCACCACTTCCTCATCCACACCGAGGGACTGAAGGCCCCCGAGGGCGAAGTCTATTTCGGCGCGGAAAACCCGAAGGGCGAACTCGGCTTCTACATTTACAGCAAGGGCGGCGGCACGCCCTACCGCCTGAAGATCCGCAGCCCCAGCTTCATCAATCTCAGCATCCTGCCAAAGCTCCTTCCCGGCCACATGATGAGCGACGTCGTGAGCATCCTCGGCTCCCTCGACTTCGTGATGGGCGAGTGCGACCGGTAAAAGCGGAAGCCCGCTCGGACTCACAGCCTTTCCTTGCCGCTTCACAGTTGGGAATGTAGTCTCCACCGCATGAGCACTCAGACAGCCTTCCATCGTGGCGTGCATCCGCTCCTCCGGCTCCTGCTTCCGGGAAAGGAGAAGGCCGTGCTGACTGCGAAGCCCGATCGCGCGCTGCTCGAACGCATCGAGCAGCTCGCGGCAAAATCCACCGAAGGCAAACTCACCGCCAAGGAACGCGATGAATACGAGGGCTACGTGCGCGCCAACAAATTCGTCGCCACCCTGCGGCGCGAAGCCCGTGCGATGAAAACCAGCTCGCTGTGAATGCCGCGACGCGCACCCTGGTGCGTCGGCGCGCTGCGGATCGCTGCGAGTATTGCCAGCTTCATCAGGACGACTCGCCCCTCGCCACCCTGCACATCGAGCACATCCGCCCGCGCAAGCACGGCGGCACCGACCACGAGTCGAACCTCTGCCTCGCGTGCATTGACTGCAACCTGCGCAAAGGCCCCAATCTCACGGGCATTGATCCGCAGACCGGCGAAGTCACCCCACTGTTTCACCCGCGCCAGCAAAAGTGGGATGATCATTTCGCATGGGAGGGAATCCGCATCACCGGAAGGACAGCCATCGGACGCACGACCATCCAAGTTTTGGAAATGAACTCCGACGACCAGCTCAACCTCCGCGCGGAAGGGTAGTAGAATGCCGCTCGCTTAAAATCTCAGCCCGCCTTCCGCTCATGCAGCCCCAGCTTCATCAATCTCAGCATCCTGCCGAAGATTCTTCCCGGCCACATGATGAGCGACGTCGTGAGCATCCTCGGCTCCCTCGACTTCGTCATGGGCGAGTGCGACCGGTAGCGAAGCAGCGATGCTCTCCCGAACTGCGAGATGTGCTGACGGCGGTCTTGAAAATAATCAGTCTGTCCCTTGTTCCCGCTTTAGCACTTCCGACCAAGTGGTTGGCAAGATTTCAAGTTCAAATCTCTTTTTGGCGAGGCGCGCTTTTTTCAAGGGAACAGAATCTAACCCGCTGGTCTTGCATGCTTGATTCAGCCTTAAGATGACATCCTTCTCGATAAGTGCTCCAAGAATCACACATTCAACCGCCTCTACGGAGAAAGGGAGATACTCGCCATCATTCAGAGTCTCCGGTCGGTGAGTGGCTCGCCATTCTCTCTCATAGCTCCATTCTCGACTTTTTCGTTTAAACAGCGGCAACAGGCTTTCTGCGGAACATTGCTCGTCATGAACGGTAGTGATATCAAATTCAGGACGCTCATCATCATACTCCACTTCAAATAATAGCGTTGCTGGTTTTGTTTCGATCAGCACGTCTGAACGGAATCCAACAGCGAATCCACGATGATTTTGTCCATAGTGACTCCATAGCAACACCCCATTGTTGCGGCTTGATAGGCACAGAACTCGGGTGCCAGTTGCGACCCTCGACCACTCGGCGATCGGGTTGTCATAGATTACCTCCCATCGCGCTTTCCATGCCGCAACCATTGCAGGTGTAATTTTTTCATACATATCAAACCTCGTGGCACTTCGCTCTAAATAGTTACGTATGATACTTGGATCTCTGACCTCCTTAAAAACAGGCAACATGTCAAAGGGATCGTTCATCGTCCCTATTTTAGATAATTTGAATCGCCGAGCCGAAAGAATATTGGTTGTATCCCTGCCTCCCTCTGGAGGAGGAAGGTATTGATAGACAATTCTTGGAACAGGATACTTCTCGCTTAATTCTACTTCGCGATCACTCATAGCGGCACACAAGGACAGGCAGATTATCCGTCATCGCCCCCTGCGGCCTAAGAGGTGCAGAACCCGCACGCCCGCCGCTTCGGCGAGGGCTTTTTGTTCCCCGTCAAATGTCAGGATCGCATCGGCGCCCGTTTCGATGGCGATGGCGACGTGGAAAAGATCCATCCCGCGGATGGGCACGGAGAGGCCGTGCTCTGCGCTGAGTTCACACGCGGTGCGGACGGCGTCGCGCCAGTCGAATTCCGCGTGCGGCCAGTAGCCGAGGCGGACTTCCTGTTCGATGATGCGGATTTGCTGGCGCGCGTCGCCGGAATCTATCGCGCCCGTGCGCTCCAACTGCCGGAAGGCATTGAAGACTTCGACGCGATGCCACGGCGTCCAAAGCACCTTCGCCTGCGGATGCCTGTCGAACAGCGTGAGCGCCGCATCATGGTTTGCATCGCGCCGCGACTTATAGGCCAGCCACCACGAGGTGTCCGTGTAAACGGTCACTTCTTGAGTCCGCGCAGAAACGCCACTCCGTCGAATTTCGGTTTCGTGGGATCACCCACGGCGCGCGCCTCGGCGAGTGCGCGGGTCATGCGCGGGCGGGCCTTGTCAGCGGCCCTGCGGCTGGGTTTGCGAACGGCGGCTTTCATGGTGCAATGGATATTGCACGCAGGTGGCGCGATCAAGGAGGAAGAGGCATGGACTGATTATTCACCCCAGCCCGGAGGTCTGCGCGGAATGGTGCCGGTGCGTGGA
The DNA here is from genome assembly GCA_903882875.1 of uncultured Spartobacteria bacterium. GTDB lineage: Bacteria > Verrucomicrobiota > Verrucomicrobiia > Chthoniobacterales > Chthoniobacteraceae > SXWH01. The sequence continues at coordinate 20,819 of CAIRYQ010000052.1, forward strand.
GCCCGCCGGAGGCGGACGCAACCACCGGAGCCCCGCCACCCCACGGACATGCGCCCCGGCAGCGCGGGGATGCGGCATGGAGATTCCCTCGACACATCCGGGGCGCATCGCGTGTTCCGCGGCGGGTATGCGATTCAGACCACCGTGATCATGGCCGGGTCGCTCCAGGCGCCCATCACGCCCTTGGCCCCCACGGTGCGGACGCGCACCCAGATGGTGCTGCCCACCGTGAGCCCGGTGAGGATGGCCTTGCCGCCGCTGAAGACGATGCCGTGCCGCCAGTTTGCCTCCGCATTCGGGTCGCCCTCGCACACCTGCGCCTCGTTCGTGCTGCGCGCGCGGTCCGGGCGGCAGCGGGCGGTGATGCTCGTGCTCACCGGCCCGTGCGTGAGGCGGAGATTCGCCGGCGCGGCGGGCACCCCCGAGGGCGGACGCGCCGTGGTGTAGGAGGGGAAGCCGCTTTGCGACACGATGATCGCATCGCCCTTCGCGATGAAATTCACATAGTTGCCGAGACTCGCCAGCGCATCCGCGAGGGCGCTGCGGGCGGCCTTCGCCGCATGGATGTCCGCCGTGGCGCGGCTCGCCTTGGCCGCGATTTTTCCCTCGAAAGTCCCGATGATGGCCAACAACGCAGGCATCGCCACCGGCGGGTCGGGAAAGGTGGCCGCATTTGCCGACATCTGGCTGTGGATGTTCAGGGCCACGGGCGTAAGCGCCGCGCCCTTGAAAGCGCTGAATTCAATGGCTGCCTTGGTCTTGCTCATGGGAATGGGTTCTGGCGGAAAGCCGTAAGGAAAGCCCCCGGCCTGCATCAGAAAGAGCCGGGTGAATCCCGAGGCAGCGAGCCTGCCAGCAGGTTTGGTGTGTTTTCGTTCGTTTTCTGGCTGAAAGGGCCGATATTCGGACAAATGGGCCGAAGAGTCAAGAAAAAAAAGGCATTGGAGTTTTGAAAAAAGGCATCAAAATCAAAAAACAAAGCAGTTGTTTCAAAAAACAAGGTATCATCATTAAAAAAGAAGGAATTATCTCTGAATAAAAAGGTATTATTGTTTAGAAATAAGCAATCAGATTATAACAAAAATGAATCTGAATTCAAAAATAAGGCATTATTTTTGTAGAACAAGGCATCAGATGTGTGAAGAAAAGCCTTATATTCAAAAAAAGAGGCATTCTTTGTCTCGATGCCTTCAGCATCCGCGCCAGATCCGCCAAGCATCTGCGCAACTCTCCATCCATCCGCACCGAACCTCGAAGCTTCCGCATCAACCCCTGAAGCCTCCGCGCCAAACCCCAAAGCCTCCGCGCCAAACCCGGAAGCCTCCGCGCACAACCTCCCATCATCGGCACCAAAGCCGGAATCTTCCACGCCTCTCCGGTTCGTTGCCAAGGTGCCTTTGACAATAGCCCAGCGATTCATCGCTGGGGAACGTCGGAGGAAGAAAACAAAGTCCCGCGAGGGACGAAAGAACGCTCCTTCCGTCCCTGCCGGGACTTTGTTTTTCTGAAGACTCCGGTTCCCAGCGATGAATCGCTGGGCTATTTTCACGGCATTCCCTTTCGCCACGCGCTGTGTCCTGCAACCGGACAAGCAGGGGATGAGGCAGCGGCGTGGACTGTTCTGGAGGCGATTCATGCCCTGCCGGATCACGAGTTTTGGGACGAGGGATTCAGTGACCGTGAAGTGGGACATGCAAGCCTTGCCGGATCTGCCCAAGTGGCAACGCACCCGGATGCCGTGCCGCTCATTCCCGCGTGATGGAATGAAGCGCCCAGCGCCCTTTGCTGCGTCGCAGGCGGAGCGGGGCGGCGAAAGTGCGCGTGAGATTGGCGCTGGTGAGGATTTTCTGCACGGGGCCGGTGGCGGTGACTCGGCCTTCGCGCAGCAGCAGCGCGTGCGTGATGGCGGGGACGATCTCCTCCACGTGATGCGTGACGAAGAGCAGGGTGGGGGAATCTTTCCCGCCGACTTTCCGGGAGGCGAGGCGCTGGAGGAAGGCGAGGAAGTGCTCGCGCGCGACGGGGTCGAGGCCGGCGCAGGGTTCGTCGAGGATGAGCACGGCGGGCCGGGCCATGAGCGCGCGGGCGATGAGGACGCGCTGGCGTTCGCCCTGCGAGAGGACGCCCCAGTCGCGTCCGGCGAGGTGGGCGCATTCGGCGGTGCGCATGACCTTCGCGGCTTCGGCGCGGTCGGCACGGGTGACGCGGCCCCAGTAGTCGAGCATGGCGTATTTTCCGCCGATGACGACGAGGCCGGCGGGGTCCCAGTCGGGGACCTTTTGCCGGATGGCGGAACTGACGAGGCCGACGCGCTTGCGGAGTTCGCGCCAGTCGGAATTGCCGTAGGTCTCGCCGAGCAGCTCGATCTCGCCCGCGCTCGGCGTGAGGTAGCCGGTGAGCGCGCTCAGGAGCGAAGTCTTGCCGGAGCCGTTCGCGCCGAGGATGACCCAGTGCTCGCCGCGCTGCACGCGCCAGTCGAGCCGGTCGAGGATGAGCGTGCCGTCGCGATGGACGACGAGGCCGCGGATGTCGAGGACGGGGCGGGTGGCGCGGGTCATGGGAAAAAATCGCGGCGGTGCTGGCATGAAGGATTAGGCGACGTTGGTGTTGTTACCACTGGTGTCCTTCCGGGATTGGCGGAAGCTCTGTTTCAAGTCGTGGGTAATCGAGTTCGAGTTGATCACGACGCTGGCCGTAGGTCGCGGGATCGTGCTCCGCAAGCTGGCGATAGATGATCCTGAGATTTGCGTAGATACGAAGGTCTCTCGGATCGAACTCTACGGCATGTTCAAAGCATCGTGCCGAGCCGACCAGATCGCTTTGCTTGTAGAGCAACGCTCCCAACTCGATATAGGCATCTACAAATGTCGGCTCAACTTCGATTGCTGTTCGGTAGTGATCGAAAGCCTCAGCAAATTCGCCAGAACGCTCCAAACGTGTAGCAACGATATAATGATACCTAGCTGAGTAGTGCTCTGGGAACTGTTTGAAGATCGCGGAGAACTGATCGACGGCGGCCTGTTGTTCGTGCCGATAGAAATGGAAGTTACCGAGGCATTCGAGACGTTCGGCCTGCGAGAGACTATCGGCTGCGGATTGTAGTTCGCTTTGTCCCGCAGCGAACTCGCCACGGCGGAACAAGTCAGTGATGTGGAGATAGAGTTGGGATTTCGACGTCATCGCTCTGAGCCGCCTAACTGACATCCGGCGGCAGCAAATCCGGCCTGCGCTGGCGCGTGCGAGCGAGGGCCTGCTCGCGGCGCCAGCGTTCGATGTGGGCGTGGTTGCCGCTGAGCAGGATGTCGGGGATTTTCCAGCCGCGATACTCGGGCGGGCGGGTGTAGTGGGGGAATTCGAGGAGGCCGGTGGCGAAGCTGTCGTCCGTCGCGCTGGCGTCGTCGCCGAGCACGCCGGGGATGAGGCGCACGATGGCGTCCACGAAGACGACGGCGGCGATGACGCCATTCGTGAGCACGTAGTCGCCGACGGAGATTTCGTCGTCCACGAGGTGGTCGAGGACGCGCTGGTCCACGCCTTCGTAGTGGCCGCAGAGGATGATGAGGTGGCCGCCGCGCGTGCTGTATTCCTGCGCGATGCGCTGGTCGAAGCGCCGCCCGCACGGGCCCATGAAGACGACGCGCGTCTCGGGCGTGCGCAGCGATTCGACGGCCTCGAAGATGGGTTCGCATTTCATCACCATGCCCTGCCCGCCGCCGTATGGGGCGTCGTCGGCGCGGCGGTATTTGTCGTGCGTCCAGTCGCGGAGGTCGTGCGACTTGAAAGTGAAGAGGCCCGCGTCCTGCGCGCGCTTCATCATGCTCTCGCAGAGTGCTGCGGTGGCGATGGCGGGGAAGAGGCTGAGGACGTCAATTTTCAATGGGATGGCGCGGGCGGAATGTTCGCTGGCTTGTGGATAGCATCGGCCTTTTACTCACGGCGAACCCAAAACGCAGAACTTGTCCCGCCCTTCGTCCAAAACCGCGCGCCGTTCGCGCTCGAAAGAGAACAAGCCGCGTTCGCATTTTCGCTGGAAACGGTTTTTCCTGAAATGGACGCTCATCGGCGCGATGCTCGTGGCGCTGATGCTGTGGTTCTACTGGTGGCGCGCGTCGAAGCTGGACATCCATCAGGTCGAGCGGATGCGTGAGCGGAGCACGGTGTTCGACATGGACGGGAAAGTGTGGAGCCGTCTGCAGGGCGAGAACCGCGTGCCGGTGGCGCTCGCGAATGTGTCGCCGAATTTCATCGCGTCGCTGCTCGCGCAGGAGGACACGCGGTTCTTCCACCACATGGGCGTGGACCCGCGCGGGCTGGCGCGCGCGGTGGTGCAGACGATCAAGCGCAACCCGCAGGGCGGCTCGACGCTCACGCAGCAGCTCGCGCGCAATTCGCTCGACGAACTCGGCCAGCGCAAGAGCATTGACCGGAAGCTGCTCGAGGTCTTCGTGGCGCTGCGCGTGGAGCGGAATTTCACGAAAGAGGAAATCCTGACGCACTACATGAACCGGATTTATTTCGGCAGCGGCGTGTACGGGATCGAGATGGCGTCGAAGGTGTACTTTGGAAAATCGGCGCAGGATCTCTCGCTCGGCGAGGCGGCGATGATCGCGGGGATCATCTGCAAGCCAACGAAGGCGTCGCCTTTCCGCAACATGCCGCTCGCCGAGGAGCAGCGCGACCGGGTGCTCACGCGCCTCGCGCTGCCCGACTGCGAGGAAATCCGAAAGCAGTATCTCATTTCTCCGGCGGCGATCGAACTCGCGCGCAAGCAGCCGCTGAAGATCGTCGCGGCGAAGCGCGTGACCACGCAGGAGAACTACGCGATGGACATGGTGATGCGCGAACTCGACGTGCTGCTCGACGACGATCAGCAGGCGCAGGGCGGGCTGAAAATTTACACGACGATCGATCCGGAGCTTCAGGACGAGGCGCAGAAGTCGCTCGACCGCGCGCTGACGAAGATCGAACAGAAGCCGAACTACTCGCATCGGAAAAAAGCGGAATACAGCGAGGACGATCGGAAGATGGAATTGCCGACGGATTACCTCCAGGGCGCGGTGGTCGCCGTGGACAACCGCACCGGCGCGATCCGCGCGCTCGTCGGCGGGCGCGATTATCGCGACAGCAAGTTCAACCGCGCGATTGATTCGCACCGCACGGTCGGCTCGACGTTCAAGCCGTTCGTGTATGCCGCGGCATTTTCAAAAGGCATGTCGCCCGAGACGCCGATCAGCGACGGCCCGCTCGAGCCCGGCGAGATCGCGCACGGCGGCGGGTGGCATCCAGGGAACAGCGACGACAAATTCGGCGGGATGCTGCCCGCGGAGGAAGGGCTGATCCATTCGCGGAACACGATGAGCGTGCGCGTCGGCAATCGCGCGGGATTCGAGAACGTCGCGCAATTTGCCGCGAAGGCCGGGCTGCCGGAGATCCCGCTGAGTGCGCAGAGCTACATCGGGAATTTCGGGGCGACGCCGAAGGACGTGACGATGGCCTACACCGTTCTCGCAAATGGCGGCGTGCGGCGGCAGGCCTACGTGATCGAGCGGATTGATTCCGCGGACGGCGAAATCATTTTCCGCGCGGCACACGCGACGGTGCCGGTGTTCGAGCGCAGCGTGTGTTCGATGACGACGAACATCATGAGCGAGATCCTCGCGCGCGGCACCGCGGCGTCGGCGAAGTCACTCGGCTGGACGAAGCCCGCGGCCGGCAAGACCGGCACGACGGACGGCTACCACGATGCGTGGTTCGTCGGCTACACGAGCACGCTCACGTGCGGCGTGTGGGTCGGCCTCGACAAGCCCGTGACGATCATTCCGAAAGGCTACGGCGCAGCGCTCGCGTTGCCCGTGTGGGTGGATGTGATGAAGCGCGCCTCCACCGACAAGTATCCGGCCGATCCACTCAACGGCAAAGGCGTGGCGCGAATGCCGGCTCCGATTTCGCCGAAGCCCGACAGCGGCACGAACGATGACGGTGGCCTGCGCAAACCCGACAAGGAGAACGGCGGACTGCTGCGTTCGTTCAAGAAGTTCTTCGGTGGCAAGTGAGCGATTCCCGGACGCGGTCAAAATGCGGATTGATTTGCGAGGCGCGCACGACGAAAAGCCACGCGTTGTTTTTCCGAATGAACCGAGCCTGTCCGAATACGTGAGCCTTCGCATTGATCGATTTGAGATGAAGTTTGCGATCACGTCGGCGCAGCGGGCGGCGCTGATGGCGCAATTCGGCTCGTTTTTGCGGGCTGATGAAAATGCGGGCGATGGCGCGCGCTACCCGGTGGTGAGCCTCTACTACGACAACGCCGAGCGCGATTGCTACTGGGAGAAGGCGCGCAGCCTCCCGAGCCGGCGCAAGCTCCGCGTGCGGGTGTACGGCAGCCGCGACGGTGCGGTGCCCGCGTCCTCCTTCGTCGAGATCAAGCACAAGTGCGATGGCCGCGGCGTGAAGCGGCGTGTGCTGCTCCCGCTCGAACAGGCGTTGCGGGTGTGCGAGGGCTTGCAGCCCGAGGGCGTGACGCTCGGCGAACCGCAGCGGCGAATCATCGCCGAGGCGCACGATCTCGTCCTCCGGCGCAATTTCCGGCCGGTCGTGGTCATGCGCTACGATCGCACCGCGTACGCCGCGCTCGATACGGAGAGCGATCTGCGCGTGACTTTCGACGAAGGAATCCGTGCGCGCCTCGACCGTCTTGAGCCCGAGCCGGACGACCGGCATTTTTCCGCGGGCTCCGAATTGAACACCGACGGCACGATGGTCATGGAGGTGAAAGTGACGGGCTGCATCCCATACTGGCTCAGCCGGACGATCGCCGCCGCGGGCTGCCGCATGCAGAGCCACTCGAAATATTCGACCGCCCTCGAGGGGCGCGACCCGGTGCTGCGTGCGATGCTTTCGCCGAACTGGCGCGCGCGCGCCGCCGCGGCGGTGGAAAAGATCACAGAGTTTTCACCAATGACCGTGCCAGCATTTTCCCCGGTCGCGGGTTGAACCACCCCATGATTCACACCGCCGGATTTTTTTCACCGTTGCTTGCCGCCGCCGATGCGCCCGAGTTGCCTGCGCTCGGTCCTTTCCTTCGCGTGCTCAATGAGATTCCCGGTTGCAAATCGCTCGTGGATTTTTTCACCACCACGCTGGGCTTTGGTTCGGATGCGCCGGGGCTGCCGGAAATTTTCTTCGCGGCGCTGCTGAGCTTCGGGATCATGTCGCTCATCGCCGCGCTCTACAAGGCCACCTTCCGCGGCCCGAAGCTCTCGCAGGATTACGTCCACACGCTGATGATTCTCGGCATCGTCGTCTCCGTCATCGTCATGGTGATCCGCGGCGGGAACGGCCAGAAGGCGATGGCCACGGGCTTCGGGATGTTCGCGGCGTTCTCGATGATCCGCTTCCGCACGTCGCTCTCGGAATCGCGCGATGTGGCGTTCATCTTTTTTGCAATGACTGCGGGCCTCGCCGTCGGTGCGCGGCAGTACGGCCTCGCCACGGCGACGACCGTGCTCATCTGCGCGATGATCTACGTGTTTTCCCGCGGCAACTGGTTCGCACCGAACCGTGCGAGCCATTACCTGCGCATCCGCGTGACGAACGACATCAACTACGACACGGAATTTGAGGCGGTCTTCGCGAAGTTTCTCGATCACCACGACCTCGTCTCCGTCGAGTCCATCCAGGCCGGGATGATGACCGAACTGCGCTACAACATTTCCCTGCGCGCCGAGTGCAAGCCCGGCGAACTTGTGTCTGCAATCCAGCAGGTGAACGGCAACAACCGCGTGCTGCTCACCTCGACCGCGCCGAGCCGCACGCTGGGGACGGATTAGCGCGCAAAAGCGGTTCGGGCTCCGGCATTCCTTTGCGAACCAATGCAGCAGGGGCCATGCATCCTCGGTCCCCCGTGCTGCCGCGCGACGTTTCCACTCGGCAAGACCCGCGTCGCGTGCCCACACTTTTTTCCATGCCTTCCGCACTGGCGATTGCCGCACACCCCGATGACATCGAATTCGTCATGGCCGGGACATTGCTCCTGCTCCGCGATGCGGGCTGGGAGATCCACTGCTGCAATCTTTCCACGGGAAACATGGGCAGCACGGTGATGACTGCCGCGCAGACGGCGCGCACGCGGCGCGGCGAAGCGCAGGCGGCGGCGAAACTGATGGGCGCACACTGGCATCCGCCGTGCGCGGACGACCTCGGCATTTTCTACACGGAGGAAAACATCCGGCGTGTGTGCGCGGTGGTCCGCGCCGCGAAGCCGCGCGTGGTGCTCACGCACGCGCTGGCCGATTACATGGAGGATCACATGATCGCCGCGCGGCTCGCGGTGACGGCGACATTTGCGCGCGGCGTGCCGAACTACCGCTCGCTGCCTTCGCGCAAGCCGTGCCTCGATCCGTGCGTTGTCTATCATGCGATGCCGCACGGGCAGCGGACGCCGACACGAGTGCGCGTTTTTCCCGAGTCATTCGTGGACACGGCATCCGTCCACACGCGCAAACGGGCCGCGCTCGCCTGCCATGCGTCGCAGAAGGAGTGGCTCGATCGCACGCAGGGCATGGACAGCTACCTGCGCACGATGGACGGATTTTCGCTCGCGCTCGGGAAACAGTCGCGCCGTTTCAAGCACGCCGAGGGCTGGGTGAGGCACCTGCACTACGGCTTCAGCGACGAGGCGGATGATCCGCTGCGCGATGCGCTCGCAAAGAAACACCGGATCAACTCCGCATTCGTGCGGGCAGCGGAGCGCGGCGATGCTTAGGCCGCCATCAGGCCGCAGACCGCCGCCGGTGTGCCCGGTGTGCGGTACGGACGTGCCGCCGAACGCCGTCGCGTGCCCCGAGTGCGGCGCGTGCCACGAGTCGGGCTGGAAGGAAAATGCCGATTCTTACGACGGCGTGGATCTGCTCGACGAGGCGTACGAGGATGACGACGGCAAGGTGCGCTGGCGCGCGAAGCCCGGTCTGCATCCGTTCTGGCGCATCGTCGCACTGCTCGCGGTGCTCGCGCTGTTCTGGTGGTTTTTCAGCGCGGTCTTCAAGGCGGGCCGGACGCCGTGGTGGTGAGCGGCTCGGGGAGCGCGAGGGAATGCTTGCCGAAGCGCAGACCTCGCCCTACGACTTGAGCCCGCATGAAAAAAATCGAAGCCATCATCAAGCCGTTCAAACTTGAGGACGTGAAGGAGGCACTCGCCGAAATCGGCATCGAGGGCATGACCGTCACCGAAGTGAAGGGCTTCGGACGGCAGAAGGGGCACACGGAAATTTACCGCGGCAGCGAGTACACCGTGGATTTTCTGCCGAAGGTGAAATTTGATCTCGTCGTCGCGGATGATCGCGTGGACACGGCGCTGAAGGCCATCATCAAGTCCGCAAAGACCGGCAAGATCGGCGACGGGAAAATTTTCGTGACGCACATCGAGGAAGCCATCCGCATCCGCACCGAGGAGCGTGGCGAGAAGGCGGTCTGATCCGTCGGCTGGCGCAGCGCACGAAACTTCGATCCCCAAGGCATCCTCATGTCCATCTGGCTCATCGCCATCATCCTCGGCATCGTTGAGGGTCTCACGGAATTCATCCCGGTCTCGTCCACGGGGCACCTGCTGATTGCGGAACAGTGGCTGCCGCGACAGAGCGACCTTTTCAACGTCGTGATCCAGGCGGGCGCCGTGCTCGCGGTGCTACCGCTTTTCGCCGGTCGTCTGAAGATGCTGGCGCGTTGGCGCGAGCCGGCGAGTCAGGCACTGCTCGCGAAAATCGCGGTTGCGTTTCTCATCACCTGCGCCGGGGGATTCACCCTCGAGAAAAAGGGGTTCAAGCTGCCGGAGAACCTGATGCCTGTCGCCGTGGCGCTCCTGGTCGGCGGCGTGCTTTTCATCGGTGTCGAGGCACTCCTGCGCGGGAAAAAAGGGGCGGACGAAATTTCATGGCGCGTCGCGATCGTCATGGGATTTGCGCAGCTCATCGCCGCAGCCTTCCCCGGTGCGTCGCGTTCCGGTTCGACGATCATTTTTGCGCTGATACTCGGCACCGCGCGGCCTGCCGCCACGGAGTTTTCATTCCTCATCGGCATTCCGACGATGCTCGCCGCGAGCGCGCTGAAAATTTACAAGGCGCTGCATCATCCCGTCGCGGGGGCACCGCATGAGAATTGGGCGGCGCTCGCACTTGCCGCTGTCGTCGCCGCTGTCGTCTCATTCATCTCGGTGAAGTGGCTGCTGCGCTACGTGCAGAGCCACACGTTCACCGGCTTCGGCTGGTATCGCATCGTCGCGGCTGCGCTGCTCATCGGCATGGCGTGGTACGGGTGGCGCTGAGGCTTTGCGTTTCCCCGCGGCGGTTTCCTAAGCTGCGTCTCCACGATGCGAATCCTCCTCCTCATTTTCTGTTTCGCGCTGTCCCCGCGCTTCGTGTGCGCGGGGGATGTCGTCGCGACGCTGGCTGCGGACGGGTTTGATTTTCCCGTCGGAAAGCCGGACGGCGAGGGCTACTACCGCTCGCGCGGCTACCGGCCAAACGGCCATCTCGGCGAGGACTGGAACGGTAAGGGCGGCGGCAACACGGACCTCGGTGATCCCGTGTATTCGATCGCGCACGGGGTCGTCGTATTCGCGCAGAATTTCGCACACGGGTGGGGGAATGTGGTCATCGTGCGACACGCGTACGAGGAGGGCGGGCACGTCAAATTCGCGGACTCGCTCTACGGCCATCTCGACCGGATTCTCGTGCGCGAAGGCCAGGCGCTCAAGCGCGGGCAGCAGCTCGGCACCATCGGCACGGGCGGCGGACTCTACTCGGCACATCTCCACCTCGAGATGCGCAAGGACATCCGTGTGGGGATGGCGCAGCACCGTTTTCCGCACGACGACACGGTGTATTTCAGTTCGGTGGATTTCATCAACGCCCACCGGCACCTGAAGCCCGCTGTGAGCGTTGCCACGGTGCCGATGAATACGTTCGTCGCATTCGATTCGACCGCTCCAGGCGATCCGGTCACACCGGGGCCATCCACCGCAAAGAAGCCTGCGCCGCGTCGCTAAATCTCGAACAGCGACCGGATTTTTTTTCGGAAGCCGATGGCGTATTCCTGTCGTTTCTGCTCGATGACCTGCGGTGGTGTCCGCGCGGCGAGGACGCCATCAGTCACGAGGCGGCGGCGTGCGAGCAGTTCGCTGAGACGTTCTGCGAGCGCGGCGTTTTCGTGGATGATCGGCTGGAGTTGTGCGCGGTCTATTTCCCAGAGTTCGCAGTCGCACTTTGCGACGACGGTCGCGCTGCGTTTCTCGCCGGTGAGCAGGCACATCTCGCCGAATGCCTCGCCCGCGTGGAGTGTGGCCACCGTCGTGTCGGAGCCATTGGCGCGGATGACGACGTCCGCCTCGCCGTGGACGATGACGAACATCGAGCAGCCATCGCTGTCTTGCCGGATCACTTTTTCGCCGCGGCCAAAACGGCGGATCTGTGCATGTTCGAGGAGCCGGTCCTTTTGCACCTCGTCGAGCGTGGCGAGGATATCCTGACGCGAGAGCTGTTCGCGCAAATCCGCGGTGAGTGTTTCCTTGTGCGCCGCCGGACGCCGAAGCTCGACGGTGCGCATCGGGAACGGAATCGCGAGGCCGGCACGGCGCGCCTCGTACCAGACGTTCGTGCGGATGGCGTCCTCGATGTCGTTGAAGCGTCGCTCGTCATCGAGGCTGTATTTGATCTCGTAGATGATCGCCGAGTCGCTGAACTCCTTCAGAAAAACCTTCGGCGGCGGCGACTCGAGCACACCACCCGCATTTGCCGTGGCGCGCTGGAGAATGTCGCGCACGCGGTTCGGCGGTACGCCGTACTCGAAGCCGACGCGGATGCGGTTTGAGTGGACCTTGGTCGGGTAGCTGAGGTTCACGATCGTGTGGGAGACGATGGCCTTGTTCGGGATGTCGAGGTAGTAGTCGTCGTTCGTGCGCAGTTTCGTGGAGCGCCAGTTCATCTCGATGACTTCGGCGCGCTGCGAATCCACGATGAGCCAGTCGCCGACGGTGAACGGTTTTCCAAACTGGAGCGCGATGCCCGAGATGATGTTTGCGAGCGTCTCCTGCATCGCAAAGCCGATGACCACCGCGACGATCCCCGAGCCCGCGATGAATGTGTCCACATGGAAGCCATACGCGACCTTCAGCACGAGGGTGATCGCCACGCAGAAGACGGCGAACGCGAATACTTGCTGGAGGAGTTTCGGCGCCTCCGCGCCATGCTTCCGGGTGAACCAGCGCTGCCAGTAAAAACGGCGGAGCAACTGAAGCGCGAAGATGACGGCGAGGATGATGATCGTCGCGTGAAAGGCGCGGATGCTCTCGTCGTGCCACGCCTTCACCGAGCCGTCCGTCTGGTGATTCAGGCGCAGCATCCGCAGCGGTGCCCACACGGCGAGCGCGACGCAGAGCAACTGATACATGAGCCCGAGCGGGACATGGTGCCTGCGCTTCAGCCAGCGGCCAAACGCGAGTGCGCAGAGGTAAATTACCGGTGCCGCAGCCAGCGCCACGATCTCGGACGACTGATCAAAAAAGGAGGCGAGACTGGGCGCGGCGGTCACGATCCGACTCGTTGCCTGACTTTTCGCCGTGCGTCGAGAGCCGAGGAGCGGAAGGGATGGAAATCATACGGCAGACATGGCGCTATTTTTTCTGCGGCGCGACAAAGATGTGCTTCTCGCGACGACGTGCGCACAGGCCGCCGGGGAGGTTCACTTTCGCACCGTGCGAATCGAGCAGGCCGCGCACGGACTCGACTTCCGCGAAGCCGACGGTGCGGACGTTGTGACGCTGGAGCCAGAGGTGGATGAGCCGTCGCTGGAGCGCGAGCGGCAGCGAGCGGAGCAGCGGGACTTGCAGCACGTCGGGCGCGCCGCGGAGTTCAGGTTGTGCGGAAAGGAATTCGTCCTCGGCGCGCAGCAGTTCCGTCGTGCGCAGCAGCGCAGCGCGGACGTCGCGCCCGAGCGCAGCGGTGAGCGCGGGAATCGCCGCGTGCCGCAGCCGGTTGCGCGTGAAGCGCGGGTCGGCGTTCGATGCATCTTCGCGGAAGGGCAGCTTGTGCCGCGCGATGTAGGCGTCGATTTCCTCGCGCCAAGTTCCGAGCAGCGGGCGCGCGACGAGCAGCGCGGTGCCGTGCATTTCGAGAGTTGAGATCGCGCTCATCCCGCAAAGTCCGGACGGGCCTGCGCCGCGGAGGAGATTATGCAGGAAGGTCTCGACCTGATCGTCGGCGTGATGCGCGAGGAAGATGCGCGGGCACACGCGCTCGATTGCGGTGCGCGCAAAAAATTCGTGGCGTGCGCGGCGTGCGGCGGTCTCGATGGAAAGACGTTCGTCGCTCGCGAACGTGGCGACATCGGCGCTGCCAGTGATGCACTCGACGCCGAGCGAATCGGCAAACTTTCGGACGAACGTCGCGTCTTCGCCGCTCTCCGCGCGCAGGCGGTGGTCGAGATGCACGGCGATCAGTTTTTTGAAGCTATGTGCATGCAGCCAGTGCAGCAGCGCGATGGAGTCGCGTCCACCGGATACGCCGACGAGCTGCGGTTCGGATGGCGCGAATGCCTCCGGGATGGCGAGCTTCGGGATGGGTTCGTTGGCGCGGCGCACGGTGTTCGGAGTGAAGCAGCGCGAGCGCGCCCGCGGAAGCTCAGGCCACGACGATGTTCACGAGGCGACCGGGGACGACGATGAGTTTCTTGATCGTTTTGCCGGCGATGGCTTCGGCGATTTTTGGCGCGGACTTGGCGATGGCTTCGATGTCGGCCTGCGTGGCGTCTTTCTTCACGACGATCTTGTCGCGCAGTTTGCCGTTCACCTGCACCGGAAGTTCGATCTCATCCTCGATGAGCAGCGCGGGATCGTAGGAGGGCCACGGCGTTTCGGCGAGGAGCGTGGTGCCGCCGAGGATGGCGTGCAGTTCTTCGCTGAGATGCGGGGCGAAGGGATTCAGCACTTGCAGCAGCAGGCGGATGGCGGCGACGGGGCGCGGGGTGGAGGCGATGAGCGCGTTCGTGCAGACCATCATCTGCGAGATGGCGGTGTTGAAGCTGAGATCCTCGATGTCTTCGCCGACTTTTTTGATAGTGGCGTGGACGACTTTGGCGAGCGGCTTTTCCATCGGCACGTCCTGCACGGCGGCGCTGCGCTGCCACTCGCCGGCCTGGTTTTCCTCCATGACGAGACGCCACACGCGGGCGAGGAAACGGAACACGCCTTCGACGCCGCTCATGCTCCACGGCTTCGTGGCTTCGAGCGGGCCCATGAACATCTCGTAGAGCCGCAGCGCGTCGGCGCCGTATTCCTTGATGACGTCGTCGGGGTTCACGACGTTGCCGCGCGACTTGCTCATCTTTTGCCCGTCCTCGCCGAGGATGAGGCCCTGGTTCACGAGGCGTTGGAATGGCTCGGGCGTGCTGACGTGGCCGAGGTCGAAGAGCACCTTGTGCCAGAAGCGCGCGTAGAGCAGGTGCAGCACGGCGTGCTCGGTGCCGCCGACGTAGAGGTCCACGCCGCCGTGGGGAGTTTTGTGACTGGTGACTGGTGACTGGTGACTGGTGGTGCC
>CAIRYQ010000053.1 GCA_903882875.1 uncultured Spartobacteria bacterium
ACGCCAAGGTCTTCTTCCGCGACCACCCGGACGCGAAGGCCAAGCCGCAGGTGATCCTCTTCTCCGTGAAGGGCGGCAACGCCTGACAATAGCCCAGCGCTTTAGCGCTGGGTCTCCCCGCCAAACAAACCAGCCAAAGTCCCGTCAGGGACGAAAGAACCGCGAGGCGACTTCTGCCGTCCCTCCGGGACTTTTCATTCCTCCCACACCTTCACCCAGCGCTGAAGCGCTGGGCTATTTTCGAAGAGGAACCTCTTCTCCGTGATGGGCGGCGACGTGCGGTTTTTACACCAGCGCGTTCAACGGGCAGAAGTTTCCGCGCATCCAGGTCCGCACCATCGGGCAGCTCCTCGCCGGAGTCGCCATCGAGCGCCCGAGCGGGAATGTGGCGGTGGATGAGACCTTCAATAAGGCCCCGAAGGCGAAGGCGAAGGGGCAGGAGCAGACGGAGATGCTGTGAGCACCATGAAGCCATGTCCGGAATGCGGAGCGGGATGCCCAGTAGCCGCGCCTCGTGAGAGCGCGGGCTGATCTCCTCCGGGTGCGGCTGCAAGGAGTTCCCGCGCTTTCATAGGGGAGGCCAAGGTGGAGCGCGCGGCTCCGTGGGCGTTGCGGCTGGTCAAAATCAGCCAAAAACAGGGGCGATCATGGGAAAGCGGCAAAAAGTGGCTGTTTTTGCGGTTTCACCATGTCGTACGAGTGGTCGTACGACATTGATCGAGTAGTCGTACGACATTGATCGAGTGGTCGTACGACATTGATCGAGTGGTCGTACGACATTGGTCGAGTGGTCGTACGACATTGGTCGAGTGGTCGTACGACATTGGTCGAGTGGTCGTACGACATTGATCGAGTGGTCGTACGACATTGGTCGAGTGGTCCTACGACATTGATCGAGTGGTCGTACGACATTGATCGAGTAGTCGTACGACATTGATCGAGTGGTCGTACGACATTGGTCGAGTGGTCGCACGACATTGATCGGGTGGTCGCACGACATTGATCGAGTGGTCGGAGGGCCATGCCTGTCCGGTTTGTTGACACCGCTGCGGGAAATCATGGCGAAAATAGCCCAGCGATGAATCGTCGGGCCATTGTCAAAGGCGCTTTTGCTAGGATCCGGATAAGCACGGATGAAACGACCGGGCTTGGACAGCTATTCTTTCGCGGGCGCGGGGGCCGGCGCGGCCTTCAGCTCGATGGCTCCGTTGCCGATGCCGTTAATGATCACGTTGCCCTGGATCCGGATGCCGCATTCGGGTCGCTCGCTTCTTCGCGCCCGCGGGCACCTTCGCCGCCTCCTTCCTGTCCACGAGCAAGAGCGCCTGATCGATCACGATTTCGTGGCCGGTCACCTTTACGATGAACTGATTTTCCTTCGGCTGCACGAATGCGCCACCGTCCGTATTGACGTGGATGCCCCGCCCTACGCTTGCCCGCGGTGATGTCGGAAGGTCTGGAGGTCTTTTGCTTGCAGCCCGCGGCGGCGAACAGCGCGCAGCAGGCGAGGGTGATGATGGGGAGATGTCTTGTGTTATGGTCCGCATTTCTTGTCGGATGCAATTTGTTCCCCGCGACAATCACGAGGCATCGCCTGTCCCAGCGTCCTGCTTTGCCGCGAGTGCCTGCCGCAACTGCACCGCGCCGATGATCGCGGTGAGGAACGCGAGGTTTTCGGCGAGCACGAGTCCGGGCAGCACGACTCTCGCGATGAAGGTCGTCGGTGCGCCGTTGATCGAGGCGGCCACGACGGGCGGCCATGTGGTGCAGATGAAAGCGAGGGCGATCACGGCAAGCCCGCCGATCAGCATGGACACGGCGCGCAGCCGCGCAAACTTTTCACCGCTTGCGATGAGGTGGATCAGCAGGAGCGCGAAATAGACGAGCGAGAACGCCACGCCATGCCAGAGGTGCCAGCCCGGAATCGGCGCGAGGAATGCCATCATCCACGGCAGCGCGCCCGCGCCCGCGCCAAGCACGATGAGCGTGAAAGTCGGAAGCGCGGCGCGGATGCCGGCAGGCCGCCCGAAGCAATGCAGCGCAAACAAGATCACGACACCGACCGCGGCGATGACGGCCAGCGGAATCGCGGCCCAGTCGAGGTTGTTGTATCCGCCAATGAGCCCGCTGGCGGCGGAGAGCGCGAACGCCAGCGCACCGACGCACGCGACGAAGATTTCGCGCAGCTTCCAGATCAGCGTGAGCACGCCGAGCGGCAGCGAGAGCCACGCGAGCAGCACGACGGCGTTCTGCCAGCACACGACCGACTCGGCGTGCCGCCCGTTGTTGAGGATGTCCACAAAACGATTCGCGCGCTGATACATCTCATCCTCCTTCATCTGACTTTTCCGGGCAGGATCATGCGATACCCGGATATCGTGAAGATTCATCTCCAGGGTGATTTTTTCGCGCAGTTTCGCGACTTCCTCATCCGGCAGCCAGACCGGCTTCGATTCGTCGCGCTTATTGCCAAACTGCAGCGCGGTGAGTTCGTATTTCCACGTCGCGCTGCGGTGGAAAAATCCGAGGCTCATTCCATCCTTCGGATCCCAGCCGAGCGAACGCGTGACCTGCTGGGTGTCGAAGATTCTGCGGTTGATGATGTAAACGACGCTGTTGAGCTTTGTCCAATCGGGTTCGTCGAAGGAATATGATTGGTAGGAATCGCCCTCGGGTGCGAGCAGCACTGCCGGCCGGAAAACTTCCTGCACCTCCTTCGGCTCCGGCAGCTTGCCGGGATGCGGAATGTAAATTGCCGCGGGCACGAGCAGCAGCGCCGCGAGCGGCCACGTCCACGAGCGCAGGCTGAGGGAGCGCAGCGCAAACGCGCCGATGCTGCCCGCGATTCCGCGCAGCCGCGCCCAGCGCACGAGCAGCAGCGCAGCCGTGAGCGGCACCACGATGCCTCCGACGCGCCAGCACATTCTCAGGACCGTGTCGTCCTTCTTCTCGAACATCGCGATGCAGAGCGTGCCGACGACGGAGCAGAGCACGAGCAGGATCAGCATCGGCACGACGATGTGGCGCAGGAAGCCGGGCCGCGGCTTGCTCGCGACGTTTTCCGCGTCGGGCTGGATCGTGTTCGCAGGTGCTGGAGTTTGCGGGGCGAGGTTGAGCGTTCCCTGCCGCATGGCCGCGCGCACGGCGGAGCGTTTCAGCAGCGGAAACAGTGCGAGCGAAATCAAAAGCGACGCGGCGATGGCGAAGCCCGTCGCCAGGCTTTCGTGTGTCAGCTCCTCGGTCGGAAATATATGCCAGCCAGTCATGCGCAGGCTTGTGGTTTTCAGCTCCGTCGGTGGAAGCATGGGCGCGGTCTGTTGCAGCGCCGCGAAAAAAGCCTCTTGCGTCGTCGGCGCGGAGGTCGCGTATTTTTTCAGGAACGCCATCAACTCCGCAGCGAGGGCTTTGAGTTCTGGCATCTGGCCCATCGAAAGGCTGTAGAGCTGGACCTGCGTGCCGTCCGGTTTTGTGACACCCCAACCAGACCAGTTGCCGCCAGCCGGCTTCTCGATGGTGGACGCAATGGTATATTGCATCCAGTTCAACAACTCCTCTTCGTCGAGTGTCGCGCTTTGCCTGTTGGTGATGTAATCCATGTTCGCGTGCAGGCCGGGCAGCTCGACAGTGAATGAAAAGTTTTCGCCCTCGGGCACGCCTTTGCCGGGCTGCTCGACCCATTTTACCTCGCCCGGCTTGTCGGAGAAATTTTTCGGCCGGCAAAAGGTCACTTCGAGTTTTGCCGGATGCGGCTGGACGAACCAATGCTCGCCGTTGCTCTCATAGCTCTCGAAGGGAACACTGATGACGACCTCCTGAAAATGCTTCAGCAACGGCGAGGGCTTGTTCGCGATATTGCCGAATTCGACTTTTTCATACTTGTTCTGCGGCACGAATGCGTAGTGATACGTCTGCCTCACGCGCTTCGGCTGCGCGGATTCCCAGCGCGAAACGAACGCGGGCAGGACGAACAGCAGCAAACCGCCCCAAAAAACCGATTGCCGGATTACGCTTGCACGGATGTACGCAGGCAGCGCGCTGAATTTCACACGCGGCAGCGGCTCCTTCGCCAGCACGCCCTCGCCGCGCTCGCGCACTTCGCGGTCGAGCGCGAACGCCGCGCGCTGAATGCGAATCGCCACGACGAAGTAGAGCGCGAGGAAAATCACCGCGCTTCCCAGATAAATCCCTGTGAACCAATCGCCATTGGTTGATGAAAACGAGCCGTTTCTGCCCGGCCATCCACGCATGCCGGAGAACCTGAAACCGGGCATCACTTCCGCTGCCGCGTTCATGTATTCATCAAAATTGACCGGAGCCTGCCTGCTGAACCGTTTCAGCAGCGACATGAGTTCGGTGGCCTCTTTTTTCACCTTCTCGTCTTTCACATCGAGCGTGCCGACATCGCGCATCCAGTTTGTCAGCTCGTCGAGGTCGAGCACGATCGGGTGTGGATGATTCGACCAACGCGGATCCAGATAACTTGCCTGCAGCGACGGCATTTCGATGTCCATCGTCACCGGCTCGGCGCTGTCCTTGGTCTTCAGCCCGATGGCCATGTCCCATTGATTGGGCCGACGGTAGTGAACAACGTCGTTGTCGAATTTGGTATAGAACGGCAGGTCGATGAGAAGCTCGTCGTAAGCCTTCGAGTTCGGCTCCAGGATGTATTCAGTGTAGGTGGCGCCCGCGATGCGGTGCAACCCGCCCGAGGCGATCACTTGAAACAAGACGGCAATCAGGAACGGCAGAAGGATGGCTGCGGCAAGGCAACTGAAGATTTTCATCTTCGCCCGGCGCTGAATGTCCTTTCGCAGCTCGCGAAAACGGCAGCCATAGCGGACGAGATTGTCGATGCGCGAATACCGCCCCGCGATGAACGGAAGCGTGAAGCCGATCAGCAGCAACAGAAACGAAAACGTGAACGGATGAAACCCGAACGAGCTGGCGGAGACGGCAGTACCGTGTTCGTGGGGAGTATATGTCTGCGTCCACTCCAGCCACGGCGATGGCCAGCCGACAAAGCTGGCGAGGATGAACACGAGTTCCAGAAAGACCAGCGCCGGCGGCAGCAGCGTGCGGAAGCGCTCCGAGCGCCGCCCAAACCACGACGCCCGCGCGCGCCGCACGGCGTCGCTTTCTGCCGTCGGCGTTGATTCGGAATCGCCCGCCGCCTTTCGCGCGAGCGCTTCACGGCGCGCTGCGGCCAGTTCTGCGAAAGCCGCAGGCATGCCGGGGCCGAACCGGAATAAGAGTGCGCAGAAGATCGAGATCCCTCCAAAGAAAATCCAGACACCTATTGGCAGCAATCCCGCCGGAACGGGGCGGCCGATCGCAAAGCCCGCAGCGACGGCAACGAGCGTGAGCCCCGCGATCCATGCGAGCCGCTGCCGACCATACCTCCATGAGCTGCCGACTATTGTCAGCGACACGAAGCTCGCTATGGCCAGGGTCGCGGAAAGCACAAGGCTGTTCCACACCGTGTGCACTGGATCCTTTCCCCTCCACAGCAGATACACGCTCAATGCCATGCCGACCACGCTGATGATAGCAAACGCCGATGCCCACATTGCGAGCACGGCCAGCGCGGCCTTTGCGACGGAAACAGACATCTGCATCTGTTCCGCATCCGCTAAGGGCGCAAGCGGCGCATCGCTTTTCGGAATCGGCGCGACCTGCGGCTTGCTCGTCACCTTTTCCACATCGTCGCGCACCTGGCTCACGTGCTGGTAGCGGCGGTCGGCGTCGCGTTCCAGCGCGTGCAGCACGATTTCGTCGAGGCGTACGTCTATCCGCACTTTTTCCGACGGCGGGGCGAAGCGGCCCATCGGGACTTCGCCGGTGAGCATTTCGTAGAAGACCACGCCGAGCGAATAGATGTCCGCGCGGTGGTCCACGCTCTCCGGCTTGTCGAGCTGCTCGGGGGCCATGTAGCGCGGCGTGCCGAGCGTCATGCCGGTCATGGTGAGCGTGTGGTCGGCCTGCTCGCGGCGCAGGAGTTTCGCGAGGCCGAAGTCGGCGATCTTCACGCGGCCGCGCTTGTCTATGAGGATGTTCTCCGGCTTCACGTCGCGGTGGACGACGCCCTCCTCGTGCGCGAATTGCAGCGCGTCGCAAATCTTCGGCACGACCGCGAGCGCCTCCTCGGGCCGCATCTTCCCCGTGCGGATCATCTCGCGCAGGTTCGCGCCGTCCACGAATTCCATCGCGAAATAATACAGCCCGCCGCTCTCGCCGAAGTCGTGGACGGCGACGATGTTCGGGTGGCTGAGCTTCGCGAGCGAGCGCGCCTCGCGGCGGAAGCGCTCGACGAAATCCGCCGACTGCGAATCCACCGGCGGAAGAATTTTCAGCGCGACGATGCGATCGAGATTGAGCTGCCGCGCCTTGTAAACGACGCCCATCCCGCCTCGCCCGAGCAGTTCGAGGATTTCAAACTGCGGCAGACATTTTCCCACCGCGACGGGATCGCCGATGTCCACGATGTCGCCGGGAATGGAACTTGTCGTCACGGACTGCGGCTCGCTCGGTGGCGAGGCTGCGGCCTTGAGGAGGCATCGCGGGCACAGGCCCTCGGGAGCATTCGCGGGGAGCGGTTGCCTGCAGGTGGGGCAGATGCGGATGGTGTCCATATTCATTGGTGTTCACCTCCTACTGGGGAATCGTGCGCGGGTTGTTACGGGATATTTTTTGGAAAGGCGAGAATGTGTGCGCGTGTTGGTCGCGGTGCAGCCGATCAGCCTGCGAGTGCGGCGAAGAGGTGCTGCATCTCGGCGTCCACCTCGGCGGGGCTGGCGACGGTCTCGGCGATCTCGGCGCGGAGGAGATCGCGGTAGCGCGTGCGCAGGCGGTGAACGGCGGTGCGCACGGCGCCCTCCTTCACGCCGAGGCGACCGGCGATTTCGGCGGGCGGGATTTTCGCGCCGGTGAGCGCGGGCTTCAGAGCCTCGAAGACGTCCTCCTTTCCGTCGCGGATGAATTCATCGCGAAGGCGCTTCAGCACTTCATCGAGCAGGGCGAGCGCCCAGCGCTGCTCGTAGATTTTCTCGGCGGAGGATTCGTCGGCGGGCTCCAGCCGGTAGCGCGTCTCGGCGGATTCGGCGTCGAGCGAGATGGGCCGCACGCCGCCGCCGCGCTTTTGCGCGCGTGCGCGATCCCATTCGTCGGAGAGGAAATGTTTCACCGCGCCGAGCAGGAAGGAGCGGAAGCGGCCTTTCGCCGGATCGGCGTCGTCGAGGAAATTCCGCGCGAGCAGCCGGGCGAAGAATTCCTGTGTGAGATCCTGCGCGTCATGCGGCGAGTGTCCCTGCCGCCGCACGAACGCGTAGAGCGGATACCAGTACGCCGTGCAGAGGTGTTCGAGCGCCTCGTGCGCATTCTGCGAATCCGCCGTGCCGCGGCCGGCCGCGACGACGATGCTCCAGCGCGTGGCCTCGAAGCGGCCTGCGTTTTGGCCGGTGTCATGGGCTGCGGAACTCTGGTTCGTGTGGGGCACGCCCGACCGCTATCACCCGGCGAATGGAGTTGCCAGCATTCGTGCGAGCGGACGAAGCAAGGGCGGCTATTTTCCTTCCGGGGCCGGGGGCGCGGGGGCCGGCGCGGCCTTCAGCTCGATGGCTCCGTTGCCGATGCCGTTGATGATCACGTTGCCCTGAATCCGGATGCCGCCTGCGGCGTTGTTGAGGATGATCGCGCCGCCGTTCGGGTTGGCGTTGTTCTGCCCGGCCTTTTTGTCGGCGGCATTTTCCGGAGGCGACGCGGTGCGCGGCTGGAAGACGATCTCGGAGAGCGCGGTCGTGCTGAAGGTGAGGTTGCCTGCGGAGGCGCTGTGGCAGGTGACGCGGCCATCGGCGACTTGCAGCGAGTCCACGGTGACGCTGCCTTTTCCGGCGAGGTGCAACCGCACGCCGGCTGCGGGCGGCTGCGGCGGGCCTGCGAATTCGGCCACGAGCGCGCGGCTCATCGGGATGTCGAGCCTGCCCACGTCGCACTGGAGGTGAATCTCGGTGGAGCTTGCGCCTTCGAGGGTGCCGGAGGTTTCGTCGCCGTTCACGAGTGCGATGAGGTCGCCTGCGGGTGTGGCGGGCTTTTGCTCCGGGGCGTCCGTCTTGCCGGCGGTGGGCGCGGGCTTGTCGGCTGCGTCATCCTGTTTTCCGTCGGCGGGGACGACGGCGTTGCCATTCACAACGATGCCGCCTGCTGCGTTGCCTAGCCGGAGGACGCCGTTGTTGAGGATCATTCCGCCTTGGGGGACGACATTGCCTGCGCCGCGTCTGCGGGCACCGCCTTTTGGAATTTCGGGCGCGTCGCCGCTCCACGGGCCGACCCAGACGTTCGAGATCGTGACGCTGGAATTCATCGGCTGCGGGACGATGGCGATGCCTTTGCCGGGCTTCGGCGATTCCTTGCCCGCGCCCGTTTTCTGCCCGAATCCGCCGACGGGGATTCCGTTCACGATCATCACGAGCCGTCCCGTGCGCCGGTCGGCGAGGAAGCGGAACGTGCGGCGGTTTCCCTCGGAGCCGACGCTTTCGCCGAATTCGATCTGCTGCGGCTGGTTGAACATGTTGCCGCCATTTTTCCGCGGCGACATGTCGTAGATGTATGCGCTGTCCCAGCCGCCCTGGATCATGAGGCCCTGCTGCCGGTCGTCGTGGAAGAGCTGGATCGAATAGCCGGCCTGCGTCTTCGGCGTGGAAATCTCGAAGCTGACCTCGACCTTGTCCGGCAGGTTGTCGAATGAGCGGCCGACGTTCGGGCCGTTGCCGTAGCCGTTGCGGCCCGTGGCGCGCGGGAGGTTGAACGCGCCGTCGAGGTAGCGCCACGGGTTGCGCTTTGAGCCGTCGTCCTTTGTCGGGCGGCGTCCGCCGTACATCTCCAGGTTAGCCGTCTTCATCCACGATTGAGGATCGCTCGCGCCGTCCCACACGGGCACCTCGCTGTTCTGGCCGAAGTAGATCGCGCGGATGCCGGTGCGGTCGAGCTGGAGATTGTCGGCGATGGGGGAGCGGAGGTGGAGCTGCTGCCTGTCGAGGTGGAGCAGTTCGCCGGGAATCCAGTCGCCGTTGCGGAAGCGCACGGCGGCGGTCGGCGGGCTGTCCGCGGACTTTCCATGTTTCGCGAGCAGGACGCCCGCAAGTCGGCTCACGGGGAATTCGGCGGGCTGCGTGCCTTTCACGGGCTTCCACTTCACCTTTTGGTCCTGGCTCGCGCTCACGAGCGAGCCGCGCAGCTCGTCGCCATTGCGGAAAATGAGCGTGTCGCCGCCCTCGGCAATCACCTTGTCCGCGGCGGCGAGCCGGTGGGGAAATTCAATCGCGCGCACGGCGGTGATCGGCAGCGTGATGTCTCCCGCGAAGGAGGTGCGCACCCTGAGCTGCCCGTCGCGGAAGCCTAGCGCCGTCACGTCGAACTCGCCGCGCTGCGCGAGCCACACGCGAGCCACCGAGCCCGCCGGCGGATCGCCCGCGGCGGCGCGGTTCAGCCGGATGAAGAGCGGATCCTGTCGCGGGATTTCCCTGCCGGAAAATTTCACGGAGTCCGCGGTGATCGCCTCCAGCGCGCCCGCCTGGCGGACCGGCCTGGGCATGGGCTTTGCATTGGGATCCACGCGCTCGCCATTCACGAGCGGCCAGCCGGTGATCTTCGGCGGATTCACGACCTGGAGCTGGTTCGAGATCAGATCCTTCGCGGTTTCGTCGCCCTTCGGATCCGGCTCCACGCTGCCGTCCCACGGACGCACGCGCACCTTCGAGAGCGTCCACGCCATGTTCGAACTCCAGTAGGTCGGCTGCCAGCTCAGCGAGCCGCCCTTCGAGGGATCGCCCTGCGGCGGCAGATCCCAGTCGGCGACTTTTTTTCCGTTCACGAGGATGATCAGCTTTCCGCCGCGCTTGTCGTGGAGGATGCG
Organism: uncultured Spartobacteria bacterium; assembly: GCA_903882875.1. Classification (GTDB taxonomy): domain Bacteria; phylum Verrucomicrobiota; class Verrucomicrobiia; order Chthoniobacterales; family Chthoniobacteraceae; genus SXWH01. Next base: position 9,908 of record CAIRYQ010000053.1, read on the forward strand.
GTAGCGCGTCTCCTTCGGCGCGTTCTTCTCCTCGGACATGGTCGCGCTGAGGTTCTTCATGTTGCTTCCGTCGTACGCGTTTGCGCTGATGTTGTTCGCCTGGAAGCGGAGATAGACGGAGCCCTTCGAGTAGCCCTGCGACTGGAGGCCGGGATGCAGCCAGAGCGTGAGCCCGCGGACTGCGCTGCCGCCGTCGCTTGCGGAAAATTCGATGTCCACCCGGTCGCTCAACGCCTCGAAGCGGCGCGTGAGCGGCGATGCGGCGCGCGCGATGAGGGCGCCGTCGGCGTAGTCCCACGCCGCGCCCGCCTGGCCGCCGGTTTCCCAGCCCGCGAGGCCCATCGGCCCGGTCGGCCCCTCGTAGGCGTCGGGCGGAGTGCCCTTGGAAAGATGCAGCCACTCGACCTTGTTGCGATCGATCGCGAAAGTGCCCGCGCCCTCGATGGCGAGGCTGAATTTTCCGTCCTGCAGCGCCGTGAGATCGCCCGTGAGCCAGTCGCTGCCGACGAGCTTCACCGTCGCGTTCGCCTTCTGCGGGGCTGCGATCTCGGTTGCGCCGAACAGTATCCGCTTCACATCCTGCGGCGTGAAAGTGAGCGGCGCGGCGGTGTCCCCTCGTTGCCACAGGAGTTCGCTTTTTCCGAATCCGGCGAGCTTGCCGTGGAGCTGCGAACCATCGGTGAGTTCGAGCACGGAATCGCCCGCGGGATCAGCCGGCGGCTTCTCGATCTTTTTCGCCGCGTCGCCGGTGAGCACGATGCGGCCGTTCACGATCTGCACGCCCTCGGCGTCGTCGGATTCGCCGTTGTCGAAAATGTCGAGGCCGTTGAAAAACTCGATCTGATCCGCACGGATCTGCTCCGCGCGGGTCTGGAGCGATGGAATCGCAAGGGCTGCGATCAACACGGCCGGCGCAATGACCGCCGCGCACGTCCTCAGTTTTTTCCTGATCCTGATGGTCATCGTGTTGGTGCTCCTTGGAATCGGTGGATGCGGCAGCAGGGGCCGCGTGGATTCAGATTAAGATGGCTGACCGGGCGGCGCTGGGAGTTCCCGGCGTTCATCAGCGCTCGTAGATCGGGAGATAGCGGTAGTTCAGCGCGATCGAGAGCAGCGCGAGCGCGGTGCAGGTCGCCGGGCCGAGGCCCGCGTCCCATGCGCCGTCGTCGTTTTGCATGTCGGCGAGACGCTTCACCTGCTTGTCATTCCACGTCTGCCACGCCTTGAAGTCGCCCTGGAAGAATCCCTGCGCCGCGTAGTAGTCGTAGTAAAAGGGATAGCCTCCGCCGTTGCCGTCGTCACCGCCCTTCATCGCCTTGAGCGCCTTGGCAAAGGTCGGCGCATCCTTTTTTCTCGCGTAGGCGTAAGCCGCGACGCCGATGGCAGTCGTCGCATTTCCGTGGCCACCGCTGCGCGGCATGTAGCCGATGCCGCCATCCGGGCTCTGGCAGTCGGTGTAAAATTTCATCGCGTCCTCGATGTTCTTGTCCGGCACTTTCACGCCCGCATTCCGCGCGGCGATGAGCGCCACAAAGCACGCGCCGCTCACCGTCGAGTCCGCGTCCTGCGACTCGGGCGAATAGCGCCAGCCGTGGAACTTGTTCTTGTCCTGCGAGGAAAGGATCAGCTCGACGGCCTTTTTCAGCGCGGGCGCGATGCGGTCATCCGCCACCGCGCCGTACGATTCCGCGAGCGCGAGCGTGGCGAAGCCGTGGTTGTACATCGAGCTTCCGATGTAGCCGTTCGACTCGTTCCGCTGCTTCAGGATGTAATCAATGCTGTTCTTGATCGTCTTCGCGTACGGCCCGTGGTTCGGATCGTCGCCGTGCGCGAGCATCGTCATCACCGTCATCCCCACGACGCCCGGCTCGGTGCCGTACTGGCCGGGGAACGATCCGTCGGCATTCTGCGCCGAGACGAGAAACTTCAGCCCCTTCTCGTAAATGCGCTCGACCTCCGGCGGCACCTGCGTCCCGCGATAGACTTGGAAATCCGTCGTCTGCGCGCGCGCCGTTCCCGTGGTGAAAATCACCGAGAGCGTGCCGCCGAGGATCGCCGTGCGGATGCGGGCGATCATTTCTTTTTCTCCTCGAGCGCCTGGAAATACGCCTGCAACGACTCGCGGAACTCCTCGGGCCATTCGCCCGCATTCGCAGCGCCGCCGCTCTTCTCGACGGTGCGCGTGTTGTTCTTGTCCTTCGTCGTCGAGCCCTGCGCGGTCGTGCCTTCGAGGTTGCTCGGGTTTTTGGAATTGTTCCCGCCCGCCGAGCGGCTCTTCGTCATCTGCTGCATCATCTGTTGCATCATCTGCTGCATCTGCGCCATGGATTGCGACTGGCTGTCGCCGCCGCCCTTCTTGTCCGGCGGAACGAGCATCTCGATGATGATGCTTTCCGTGGACGCCGTGTCCGCGCCCGTGTTCGGCTTGTGCAGCTCGCCCGCGACCTCGTGCATGAGCGAAGTCACCTCGTCGAGCAGCGGTCCGACCTGGCCCATGAATTTTGCAAACTTCGGGTTCTCCTCGATCTCCTTCGCCGTGCCGCTGAGCTGATTCTGCGTCGTGCCGAGCTTCGAGCTGTCGTCCGCGTAATTCGGATTCTTGTCCTTCGTCCGTTCCAGTTCCGCGGTCTGCTCGCGAATCGTGTCCTCGGTCACCGCGAGGCGGACGAGCGCGATCATCAGCTCCATCATGTCGGGATCCATCTCCCCGCCGCCGCCACCGCCGCCGCCTTTCTGCTCGTCGCGCAGCATCTCCGCCCACGCGCTGAGTTGGTCGCCCCACGCCTTTGCGCGGCCGACGGATTTCAGGCCGAGGTTTGCGCGGACAAAATTCGCAAGCTCGCCGAGTTCCGGCACCGCGCGCTTCTCTTCCATCTCGCTCACGACCTTCTGATACTTGTCGTTCGGCATCCGGCGGAGATACGCGGTCATGTCGTTTTGGATTGTGTCCACGTCCTTCACGTTCCCGTCCTGTTTTCCGGCCACGCCCTCGAACGACTTCTTTTCACCCACACCGATCTCCGCGGGTTTCAGCCCCACGGTCGCTTTCGCGAGCTTCTTCAGCCCGTCGGAAATCTGCTGCTCCACCGACGCCGCGAGCCGCAGACGGTTGTAAAAATTCCGCGCAAACAGGTTCTCATTCGTCGTCTTCATCTTGGACGCCGCCTGCCGCATCGCGTCGAGCGCCTGCTGCTGGCTCTTCATCGCCTTGTCCAGATCCTCCGAGCGCTGCTGCGGCGACTGCTGTGCCTGCGCCGCCTGCGCCATCTGCTGCGCTGCGTCGCTCATTTTCGGCGAAGCCTCCTTTTGCAACGCGTCCGCGATCTTGCTCCACTCGTTCAGCGTGTCGCTCGGGATGTCCTTGTTCCGCAGCGCGTCCTTCATGACCTCGGCCATCTGTTCGGCGATCTTGTCGAGCGCGTCCTTGTTCGTCTTTTCGCCCGCCTCGACGCGCTTGATTTCCTCCGCGGCCTTGTCGGTCTTCAAATCCTCCTTGTTCTCCGCGATGCCCTTGTTCTCCTCGATCGCGCGCTCCTCGTCGCGGATGCGCTCGTCAATCTGCTTGAGCACCTGGTCCATCCGCTCGCGCACGCGCTCCGCGTGCTTCTCTGGGCTGAGGACGAAAATGGTGAGCTTCCACGAAGTCGAGGGCTCGCGGTTCGGCAGGTAGTCGAGCGCGTAGCCGGTGAGCTCGACGACGCTGTCCGCCGGCACGCCCAGCGACGCGGGCGTCCAGACGATCGGCCTTGAAAGTTCACGCACCAATTGCCCGCCTGCGACGCGCGGCAGCTCGGTCGCGGGCTTCTTCGGATCAGCGGGCTTTGAGTCGTCCGCCTTCGGCTTCACCTCGGCCTGTGATTTCCATTCGTTCCAAAGGTCGCCGACCCAGTCCTTGCCCTTGTCCTTTGAATCCTTGGCGTCCTTCTTCACCTCCTTCGGCTTCTCGTTGATGCCGCGGGTGCTCCAGCCGACCCACATTTCCTTCAGCCCGAAATCATCCGTCGCAGCGAGCGTGAAGCGCACGCTCTCATTCGGCAAGATCGCGACTTCCTGCTCGTCGAGGTTCTGAATCTCCACGCGCGGCGGCGCGTCCTGCGTCGTGCCGAGCTTCAGCGCGTAAGGCTGGATCGGCGTGAGCCCGTGGATGTCCGTCCAGTGCAGCGAGATTTCCTTGCCGAGCTTGTCGAGTTCCGTCGAAGGCGTGGTGAAAGTTTCCGCCTTTGGCTCGGCGTCGAGCTTCAGGTCTCCGGCGGTGATCGAGCCACTGCCGACGCCGCGGTTGATTTTTCCCACGAACGAAACGCTGCTCCCCGCGAGGAAATCCGCCATTGTCCCGGCCACCGGCACGCGTTGCTCGGGGTAGCCGAGGTACGCCGGCAGCGTCACGCGCGCCGCGAGTTCCTTCAGCTCCGGACGGTGCAGCGGATGCACCGCGATGTCCTTGAGATAGTCGCCGAAGCGCAGGCTCAGCGTGCCCTCGTGCGTCTGGCCGGGGAATTTGAACAGAGCCTTCGATTTCTGCACCTGCGCGGAAAGTTTCTCCTGGCGCTCGATGCGCGCCGTGGCCGACGAAGGCTTCCACTCCGCATCCGGCCGCAGCCCGACGGACAGCTCGAACGCCTCGCCGTGCGGAATGTAGAGATCATTCGGCAGCGCCTCGACCGTCGTGAACGTGTACCGCTCAATGCCCGCCCAAGGTTTCGCCCAGCGTTCCAGCGCATTCGTCGCCGCGCGCGGCGCGAAGACAAACGGAGCCGCCGTGAGCGCCGCCGCGGAAATTCCCGCGAGCGCCCAGCGCCGTGCGGGACGCTTCGGCACCGCTTCTTCAAAATGATGTTTGCCCGAATCCTCCGCGACCTGCCGGATCGCCGCGCGCAGCAGGGCGGGGGACATGTTCGGCGGAAGCTCCTCAAGATGCGTCAGCTCGATCACACCCTGCAGCCGATCACCGAGCACGCGGAAGTGCTTCTGCAAAAGTTTCGCAAGCTGCGTGGGCCCGCGACGCTCCCAAAGCCAGTGCTTCGCCCAGCCCTGCACAAACCACGCGGCGAGCAGGCCGCCCGTGATCGTGAGCACCGTGCGCGCCCAGATCGGCGTGTTCACGAAGCGGTCGAATACGAACAGCAGCACATACGTGATGAGCAGCCCGGCCAGACCTCCGGCCACGGCGACGAGGGTTTCCATCCTTCGCAATTTCCGCTCGTAGGCTTGAAGTTGCGCAACCAGTGACTCCGGCAATTGGATCGAGTTCATGGCGATTTGGGTTTGGGGATTGTAGCGGGTAAATCGCGGTTGGAAACCGCGGAGTTGTCAGGAAATTGTGAGGGGCAAAATCACACCAGGCCTCCGATCTTGCGTCCGATCCAGTATGCGGAAAAGAGCACCAGCAGCGCGCCGCACCACCACGGATCACACCACAGGCGGAAGCGAAGCTCCTCGGGCTTGCGCTCGGGCAGCAGGCTCAGGCTGCTGATGATCTGCGCGAGGTCGCCGGGCGACGCAAACTTCCCGCCCGTGAGCGCCGAGATTTCGCGCAGCACGTCGAGCTTCGCGGGCAGGCCGACTTTTTCCAAAGTGGGAACGCTCACATCAATCTGCGTCTTCATGTGCCGCCCCGCGGTGTCGTTCGCGACTTCGACTTCGTAGCGTCCGCCTTCGCGCGGCGTGAAGGTGCCGTTGTAAACCCCCCACTCGGAATTCTCCGCCGCAAGCTCGATCGTCTCGCTCGTGCCGCCGGGCGCTTTCAAAGTCACGGTCACTTTTCCCTCGGTGATCGGCGTGCCGAGCTTGTCGAGGACGGTCGCGCTCAGGCGCACCTTGTCGCCGCGCTTCGGCGCTTCTGGCGTGTAGAAAAATCGCATCCCGTCCGACTGCGCGAGGTGGCGCTGATGCGACATCCACCGCACGACCTGACTCCAAAACCGGTAGTGATACGTGTCCTCCACACCCTTGCGCCAGCGCCACGCCGCGTCGGTGCCCATGTAGAGCACCTTGCCGCTGCCGGCGCTGCGAGTCGCGAGCAGTGGGATGCGGCCGGACGCATTGCGCGCCGACTCATGCACCGCGAGAACTTCCGCGCCGGGCTTCGCCTTCACGACCGGCGCGTACCAGAAAAATCCCGGCAGTCCGCGCCACACCGCCTGGTTTGCGGTCGGGTCGGTCGCGAGCATCGTGAGCCAGTGGTCGCGTCCGCGGAAAGTCAGCTCCAGCTTCGTCTCGCCCGCGGTCGAGAAGCCGCTGCCCGCCGAGAAATTCACCATGCCCGCGCCCTTTTCGTAATCCGTCTCCACCGGCACGAGATCCCCGAGCGGCGAATCCTTCAGCGTCTTCTGCCAGCCGAGCGGGCCGGGCAGAAAGACGAGGCCGCTGGCCTGCTGTTCGATCAGCCCGCGCAGCATCGTCGCCTGCTCGGGCGAGATCATTCCTTTCGTCACGCCGACATCGCCGAGGAAGACCACATCGTAGCCCTGCAAATCTTCGCGCTTCGTCGGGAACGACGGGAGATAGCCCGCACCTTCGCCCATGCCGATCTGCGGATGGAAGAGCACCGTGTTCACCTGCACGCCGGGGTCGCGCATGAGCGCGTTGCGCAGGTAGCGGAATTCCCACCGCGGCTGCGAATCCACGACGAGCACCTTCAGCGTCTCCTTGCGCACCGCCATGTGGAATTTTTTCTCGTTGTTCTCGGGAAAAATTTCGTCCTTCTCGACCGGCACCTTTACCGTGAAGTCCGCCTCGCCCTCCGCCAGCGGCGTGATGACGACCATGTCCTGAATCTGCGCCATGGGCGGAATCGTCACCGCCTTCGATCCCGTCGTGCCGCCCGGTCCGCTCACCGTCACCGTCGTCTTCACCTCGCGCGTGAGATGATTTTGCAACGTCACGAAAACGCTGATGCGCTCATTCAGCAGCCCGTAGGTCGGCGCGAGCACGCTCTGCAATTCGAGATCCGGCAGATAGTTTTCGCTGCCCGTCCCGATCGCAAAAACCGGCACATCCTTCTGCGCCAGCGCCGTCGCGCCGGTGATGGGCGACTTGCCGAGATTCCAGTCGCCATCCGTGAGCAGCAGCACCGCGCGGAGATCCGTGTGCGCCTTCAGCACGCGCTCCAGCGCGCCGTTCAGATCGGTGCCAATCTCCGTCTCCACATCCGCCTTCGGATCCGTCGGCGGCGCGCTGAACGCCTCGACGCTCACCTGATACCGCTTCTCCAGCGGCGTCCAAAATTTTGCCTCCACCTGCTCCTTCACCCACTCGGCGCGCTGCACGGCGGTCTTGCCGTCGAGCACCACGTCCTTCGTCGCCATGCTGCCCGACGCATCCCACAACACCGCCACACGCGGCTGTTCGCTGCGCTTCGAAAGCTGCACGCGCTCGGGCCTCAAAAATGTGAGCGCCACCGCGAGCGCGATGACCATGCGCAGCAGATGCAGCGCGATCATGCCGCCCGTGCTGCCCTCGCGTTTCACCGAGCGGAAAAAGAACCACACCGACGCGATCAGGAAAGCCCCCGCGACCCCGAGCGCCCAGGGCGCGTTGTTGAATTGCCAGCCTTCAATCATGCCGCGACCTCCTCATTCTTCTCAGCCTTGGCGGCGGGTTTCGCTTTCGGCTTCAGCTTCACCGGCAGCATTGCCCTGCTCGTGGCGAGCAGCATTTCGAGACACATGAAGAGCATCGTGGCGATCACCATCGCCGGCCAGATTTCGCTCATCAGGCGATCGGCTTTCAGTTCGAGTGCGCCGGCCATGACGGTAAGCTTTGCGCCTTTGAAAAGTTCCGGCAGCTTCGCCGACTCGACGAGATCGGGAACGTCTTCCGAGTCGGGGCGGTTCAGGGCGATGAGCTGCGCGCCGTTGCGATAGATGCCTGCGTTCCAGCGCGGGTCGCTCCGGCGATCCGTCTCGACGGGTGCCCAGCTTCCCTCGGTGGTTTCCGGCTTCCACTCGCCCGCGATCGCGAGCGTCGGCGGTGCGAGATGCTTTCCGCCGACCGCAATGAGCCGCTGCACCATTGGCAACAGCACGAAGCCTTCGCCGAGGCCGCTCCATTCCTCATCCGGCAAAGTTGAGCACGCGAAGACGTAGCCATTTCCCGCGCGCCGTCCGGTGAGGAACGGCTGGCCGTCCGCATACGCGCCATACACATGCGCCGCGGCCGTCGCCGTGCGCGGCATCTGGCGCTGGATCACCGCGAGCCGCGCGAGCGGGAGCGACGTGCCTGCGTCGGTGCGTTGCAGCGGGCCGTCGAGATCGTCCCACGCTGTCACGCGGAACGAATCCTTCCCGCTCTTCTCGATCTCGCCCCACGAAATTCCCGCCACGCCCGCGCTATCGCCCTCATTTTTTCCCGGCGGCAAAACGAGCAGCACGCCGCCTTCGTTCACAAACTGATCGAGCGCCTTCGCCTCCGCGTCCGCTGGCGGTGCGCCCTGCCACACGACAAGCGCGCAGTCCTTCCACCGCGTGCCGGATGCGCGCGCGGGCGTGAGCGTCTCCGCCGTGCGATCGGCGCGCGATGGATCGGGCGCGGCGGCGAAGCGGAAAATTTTCGCCGTCAGCGGGAGATCGCTGATCACCGTCGTGTGCATCGCGACCGGCGTGCGGTGGACGAAATACGCCGTGTTGTCCGCCATGTTGTCGTCTGCGGGAAGTTCGAGCTTGCCCCAGCCGCCGCCTGCCTCGGGCTTTGGCACGTCGAATTTCATCGTCTGCCGTTGCGCCGATCCTGTGAGCTTCACATCGGTCTGGCTCTTCGCGCCGTCGCGCGTCACGAGCAGCGGGAATGTCCCCGTCTTGCCGTTCGTCTTGATTTCAAAGGCGAGTGCGAGCTGCCCCTTGCCGGTCTTCGCGTCGCGCACGCGAAAATCCGCGGCCTTCAGTCCGATGCTGAGGTTCGTGCCGCCGGGCGATGAGAGGTCGAGCACGCGCACCTGCGTCTCCTGCGGCAGCCCGGCGAAGCGCGCCTGAATGTCCTGCCATTCGGGCGACTCGGGGCGCCAGTTGCTTGCCTGCAAATCGCTCGCGAGCCACACCTCGGCGCTGCCGGGTTTGTTTTTCACGAGGTAGTCGAGCGCCGTGCGCAGCATCGCGGGAATGTCCGCCGCAGTGTCCGTCGCCGAGGCCATCTGCATCGAGGCGAGCGCCGAAGTGTCCGCGATTTCGAGCGGCTGGCGCAGCACGTTTTCGATCAGTACAAAGCGGCTGCCTGCGCTCTGCTTGGCGGCTTGCGAGAGCAGCGCGATGGCGTGCTGGCGCTTGCTCTCCTGCGAATCCGGCGCGCGCCCTTCCATGCTCGCCGAACGGTCGAGAACCACGAGCACGACCTCCGGCGCACCGCCCGCCGCGCTGCCGATCCAGCCGCCGATGATCGGACGCGACATCGCCCAGACGAGAAAAAGAATCACCAGCGCGCGGAACAGCAGCAGCAGGTATTGCCGGATCTTCGCGCGCCGCGTCGCGGCCTTGTTCGCCTTCAGCAGGAACATCATCGCGCCCCAATGCACGGTGCGGTAGCGCAGGCGATTGAGCAGGTGGATGATGATCGGAAGCAGAATCGTCGGCAGCGCCCAAAGCATCCACGGCTGGAGATAGTTCATCTGCCTCCTTTCTTGGAATGCCGGATGCGCGAGAGCAAAAAGTTCGTCAGCAAACCCTCGAACGACTGATCCAGATACGTGAGGTGGTAGTCCACATTGAACTGCTGGCAGCCGTGCCGGATCGCCGTGAGATAGTCCTGCACCGCGTCGAGGTAAGCCTCGCGCACGACGCTCGGATCCGTGATGAGATCCGCGCCGCTCTCGAGATCCACGAATCGCACCGGGCGCGTAAAATCAAAATCATATTCCTGCCGATCCAGCAGGTGAAACACCGCAACGTCGTGCTTGTAGAAACGCAGGTGCTTGATGCAGTCGAGCAGCGGCGGCACCTCGGTAAAGAGGTCGCTGATGATGACCACGAGCGCGCGCTGCCGGATGCGCTCGGCGAAATCATGCAGCGTCTGCACGATGTTCGATTCGCCCACCGGCTTTGCCTCGCCGAGCGTCTGGTAGAGCTGCCGCAAATGCGACGGCGTGCGGCGCGGCGGGAGATCCACCGTCTTCTCCGCGAAGCAAGTGAGCCCCACCGAGTCGCCCTGATGCACGAGCATGTGCGCGATCGTCGCCGCGAGCTTGCGTGCGTAGTCGAAGCGCGTGCCGCCCTCCGGCGTGCTCGTGAATTTCATCGAGGCGCTTGTGTCCATCACGAGGAAGCAGCGCAGGTTCGTGTCCGCCTCGAATTCGCGGATGAAAAATTTGTCCGTCCGCGCAAACACGCGCCAGTCGAGGAACTTGATGTCATCCCCTGGCGCATACTTCCGGTATTCCGCAAACTCGACCGAGGCCCCGCGCGTCGCCGAGCGATGCAGCCCGTTCACCGAGCCGAGCATCGGATTGCGGACATTCAGGATCAGCCGCGAAAGGCGGCCGATGACCCCGTGGTCGAGGAATTCGAGATTTGGAGGCGCGTCAGCCATGAGGTCCGGGGGCGGACGTCTAGCTCTCGGTTTCCTTGATCACGCGCCGGACGATTTCCGCGCTGTCTATCCCTTCGCTCTCGGCGTGGAAATTCACCAGGATGCGGTGCTGCAGCACGGGCTCAGCGACGGCGAGCATGTCCTCCAGCCGCGTGAGGTAGCTGCCGTAGAGGACGGCGCGCGCCTTTGCTCCGAGCACGAGATACTGCACGGCGCGCGGGCCGGGGCCCCACATCACGTATTTCTTCACCCAGTCCGGCGCTTCCGCTCCGCCGGGGCGGCATTTGCGGACGAGCTTCACGGCGTATTCATAGACGTGATCGGGCACGGGCACGCGGCGCACGATGTCTTGGAATTTCAAAATCTCCTCGGCGCCGATGAGTTTGCTCAGTGTGGCGGCGGCACCGCCGGTCGTGGTCTTCGCGATCTGCAATTCCTCCGCGGCGCTCGGGTAGCCGACATTGATGAGGAACATGAACCGGTCGAGCTGCGCCTCGGGCAGCGGATACGTGCCCTCCTGTTCGATCGGGTTTTGCGTCGCGAGAACGAAGAACGGCTTTTCGAGGACGAAGCGGTGCTTGCCCGAGTTCACGACCTGCTCCTGCATCGCCTGCAAGAGCGCGGCCTGCGTCTTCGGCGGCGTGCGGTTGATTTCATCCGCGAGGACGATGTTCGCAAAAATCGGCCCCTTCACGAATTCGAACGCGCGGCGTCCCGCCGTCTCCGTCTCCTGCAAGATCTCCGTGCCCGTGATGTCGCTCGGCATGAGGTCCGGCGTGAACTGAATGCGGCTGAAACTCAGCGACATCAAATCCGCGACCGAGTGGATGAGCAGCGTCTTCGCCAGCCCCGGCACGCCCATGAGCAGCGCGTGCCCGCGCGCAAAGACGCAAGTGAGCAACTGCTCGATCACCTTGTCCTGGCCGATGATGATCTTCGCGAGTTCGACGCGAATTTTTCCATACAGCTCGCGGAGGTGGTCAATGGCGATGACGTCGGCTTCGTTCGGGGTGTTCTGTGCGGAGGTTGGGGACAGTGCGGTGCTCATGCTTTTTTCAGTGGTGGAGGAAAAGGGCGCGACAGGACAGACGAATCGTCGGAAATGTTCACGCGAAAAGTGACACAAATCGGCAGGACGCGATTTTTTGGGCCGACAGGACAGGTTTTTTCAAAATGTGTGTCCGCGTGTCGTGCGGCATCCCATGTGGATCGAACGTGCGCAAGCCGGGGTGTGCGCGCCGAGATCGGCTTCGTGATGAACGGTTGCCATGTGTCACCACATGAATGTCGCAGGCTCGGAGAAGTGGACAAAAAAAGTGCGCAGACACCGGGATTCCCGCGGCACTGCAACGCGCGAATGGAAAGCAGATGGCCGGTTCGGACATCTTTTCCTCATCGGGTGATCCCGGATTTTCGCCGAGGAGTAATGAGTCCCCGCTCGCTCCGGATTCTTGCGATCTATTGGCGGGAGTCAGGAGGATGAAAACGCCCGCTGGCTGTGAGCCAGCGGGCGCTTTTGCGTGAAGGGGCTTCGCGCCGATCTTCGGATCGCCGCGAGCTACGGGCGCTGCGCGGGATTCAGGGTTTGCGCAGGATTTGCGGTGCGCCAATCGCTGCGCCGGGAGTCGTACCGCCGGGGCGCCCGGTGTTGAAGCCGCCTTTCGTCGCCTCTTTTTGCTCAGGGGTGAGGAGATTGTTCACCGCGTCGTTCAGCTTCTTCGAGAGTTCCTGCGGATTCGATCCCGACTTCGCGAGATCGTCGTAGGCGGACTCGATCTGCTTCACCTGATCCGCCGTCAGATTCGCACGGCCAAACATCATCTTCGTCATCGAGAGCGTGCGGTTCTTTGCGATCGCCGCCTTCTGCTCGGCAGTCAGCACGTCCTGAACGGCCTGGTAGTTTGCGCGCTCGCGGGTCTCGCCGCCGCTCTCCGCGATGATGGACTTGATTTTTGCCTCCTGCTCCGGCGTGAGCGTCACGCCGTCGGTCAACGACTTGATTACCTGAGTGACACGCGCCTCAGCGCGCTTCGCCTTCTGCTCGGGAGTGAGCACATCATCGAGTTCCTTCTGCGCCGCCGCATAGATCTTTGAAGTACCCCCGAAGAGCGCCTGATTTTCCTGCTGCGCCTTGGCGATGGCCTCCCGATCCTGGCTCTTGAACGCGTCCATCATTGCCTGATTGGCGGCCTTCAGCTTGTCCGCATTTGCGGTGTTGTAATCTTGGATGGCCTTGTCGCGCGCCTCGATGATTTTCATCATCGCGTTCTGCTGGTCGGGCGTGAGCGGCACGACTTTGTTGATGCTCTCGATGTACCATTCGGAGGCCGATTTTCCGCCGCCGACGCGTGCAAACGGGCCGCCGGGATTTCCGACTTGGGGGCCGTTGATGATCACGCCGCCGCCGACGCTGGTAGCCGGTGCCTGGGCCTGCGGTTTGAGCTGAGTGCTGGGATTTGCGACGGGATCGGCGGCAAAAATGTTCGTCGAACAGAAGACAGCGGACGACACGGTGAGGATGAGGATATTTCGCATGGTATGGGTTGTGGGGTTTGGGTTGATGTTGTGTTGATGTGTTTTGGTTTTCATGGTGCTTGAGTTTGGAGGTGAGTCTTTCGATACGTTCTGAATCAGGGAGCCAGAGCCACGAGGGGAACGTGGTCGCCTGTGGGGTTCACCACGCCGCCGGGCCGTTCCACGCTGATGGCAAACAAGATCGGTTCGCGGATGAAATTCTCCACGACAATCGGCAGGATCAATTCGCCGGTCTCCTTCTTCACGTCGAAAACGCCACCGTTGATGAACACATTCGTGCCCATGCCCGCGTCCACGATCCAAAGCTGATACTGGCTCCGCGACGGATCATTGCCGGCCAGCCCGTGCAGGCGCAAATAGCCCGACTGCTTCTCGCTGCTCCACACGATGTCGCCGTCCGCCCGCGCCGCCACCGCATTTCCGCCGCCCTTGAACTGGATGTGCAGCACGTCGCCGCCGGATGCCAGCAACTGCTCCCGCTCTTGCGCCACCGTGAGCGGAACCGCCGCCGGGGGTCTGTGCGCGAGCGATGTTCCATCGGGCGCAACATTCCGCTCACGCGTGCTCCACATGAACACCGCCAGTGCCAGGCAGGCCGCCGCCCCCAGCCACGCGATCATCTCGCGCGGCCGCATCCGGATGATCCGCGAGCCTGCCGCGGATGAATTCGCCGGTGTGGTTTCACGGGATGCGAGCATCGGGGCGGGCTGGTCCGCGCCGAAGATGCTGAACAGGTGCGCCTCCATTCTCATGCGGGATCGAAACCGCCGCCGCAGATCCGAATCGGCTTTCAGCAATGCCTCCAGCTCCGCTGCGTCATCAGCGGTCGCATCGCCGGATTGCAGACGCTCCAGCATTTCGTCCAGGACAGACTCGGGATCGGCGGGTTCGGGCGTCTTCATGGGTCAGTTCGTAATTGAATGGGAAAATCCTTCCTTCCGGAGTCGCGCACCGATGCACGTCCGCAACGCTTCGCGCACGCGCTGGAGGATTTTGTAAAGTCCCGCCGCGGGCCGTTGCAGTTCCTTGCTGAGGTCCGCGATGGTGACTTCCGCCTTTGCATAGTACTGCCGCACGAGTCCCTGCTGCATCGGCGTGAGTTCCTCCAGGCAGCCTTGCAGCGCCGTGCGTTCCGCGTCCGCCAAATCCGCCTCCGCCTCATTTTCCGCCGCGAGCTGGTCCACGAACTCCGAGGAAAACGACACCGGACTCCGGCTGTTTTTCCGCCTGCGGTTCATCGCGTTGAACCGCAGGAAAGAGCACGCCCATGCGCGGAAATCACCCTCGACCTTCAACTGCCCCAGCTTCTGCCACATTTGCACGCACGAGTCCTGCAACAGATCATCCGCCTCGCCGGCTTGCAGCGTGAGCGAATGGGCAAAGGCCCGGAGATGGGGCTTATGCTCGGCGAAGAGTCGGAGGAACTGGTGTTCGGAAACCATGTGCTACCATCGAATGTCGCCTGAGAATGGATTTGGACAAAAAAATTACGATGACTCCGGCAACCGGTCATCGTCCTGCCAAAGCCGAACACAGATCGTCTCGCAAACGATTGACCAGCCGCGTCAGACTCCCTAATCGCGCCCGCATCCCCCGACTCTCTCCGACCCATGAGCAAAAAATTCCGTATCGCCGGCATCAACTTCGATCACTTCCACATGGGCGACCTGCTGCGGATGACGCACGAGCATCCCGATGTGGAACTCACGGGCATCTGCGACGAGCAGCCGGAGCGGATGCGCGAGGCGCAGAAAAATTTCTCCATTCCCGACGATCGCATTTTCACCGACGTGGACGCTTGCATGGAAAAGGCGCGGCCCGACGTGGTGATCCTCTGTCCCGCAGCCGCGCGGCACGGCGAATACGTCGCGCGCGTGGCGAAATACGGCGTGCATGTGCTCGTGGAAAAGCCGTTCGCCGCATCGCTTGCCGAGGCCGATGCGATGGTCACCGCGATGCCGCGCGGGAAATTGCTCGCGATCAACTGGCCTCTGCGCTGGGCGGAAAGCGCGGTGACGGCGAAGCGGATCATTGACGAGGGAACCATCGGCGAGCCGCGCGGCTTCCACCACTACGGCGGCAACCGCGGCCCGCTCTATCACGGCGCAGGCAAGATGGAGAAGGAGCCGACTGCCGAGGAGAAAGCGGCGAGCTGGTTTTACCAAAAGAGCGCGGGCGGCGGTTCGCTGTTCGACTACCTCGGCTACGGCACGACGATCGGGACGTGGTTCATGGGCGGCCGCGTGCCGCTCGAAGTCACCGCCGTGACCGATGAACCGCCGGGCCTCGATGTGGACGAGCACAGCGTGGTGGTCGTGCGCTACGAGTCGGGACTTTCCAAATGCGAGACGCGGTGGGGGACGTTCACCGATCCGTGGACGCATCAGCCGCAGCCGAAGTGCGGCTTCGTCGTGTGGGGCACCGCGGGCACCGTGAGCTGCTACGACTATGCCCCGATCGTGCGCGTGCAGACACGCGCAAAGCCAGAAGGATTCGACATCCTGTGCGACAAGCTGCGTGCACCGGAGCGGAACCCGGTGGAATATTTTCTCGATCGCATCGCAAGCGGCCGTGCGCTCGACGGCCCGCTGTCGCCCGAGATTTCGCGCATCGGCCAGCAGATCGTGGACGGCGCGGTTCGGAGCGCGCGGGAAAAGCGTACGGTGAAGCTGCCAGCCTGACGCACGAAGGTGGGAGCCCTCTCCGATTTCACGCGGCTTGCGCTGTGTTCAGCGTGCCTGTTTGCGGGGATTTCGTCCGGCCTGCGCGCAGATGCCGCCGAGACGATGACGTGGGAAAAGCTCCCGCCGATTCCCGATGCGGAAGGTTTTGCAGGGGCATTCGCAGGAGTGAGCAACGGCGCGCTCATCGTGGCCGGCGGCGCAAATATCGCGGGCGAGAAGTGGGGCGAGACTTTCACGAAGCAATGGCACGACTCGGCTTTCGTGCTCGAAAAACCGGGTGGCAAATGGCGTGGCGGATTCACGCTGCCGCGCGCGCTCGGCTACGGCGTGTCCGTCACGACGGAGCGTGGCGTCGTGTGCATCGGCGGCAGTGATTCGCAGCGGCACCACGCGGAATGTTTCCTCCTCGAATGGCACGGCGGACGCATCGCCACGACCGCGCTCCCCGCGCTGCCGAATCCGTGTGCGAACATGTGCGGCGCGCTCGCGGGCAGTGTGATCTACGTCGCTGGCGGGATTGAAAAGCCGGACGCGATCGAGGCGCTGAAAACATTTTGGAAACTTGATCTCGCCGCTGTTGAGCCGCGCTGGGAGTCGCCCGATCCATGGCCCGGCCCGGAGCGGATGTTCGCGGTTGCGGGTGTTGTCGGCGATTCGTTCTTCATTTTCAGCGGAGCGAAACTGCACGCCGGTGCGGACGGGAAGCCGGTGCGCGAATATCTGCGCGACGCATACCGCTTCACGCCGGGGAAGGGCTGGACGCGCCTCGCGGACATGCCTCGTGCGGCGGTCGCTGCGCCATCGCCCGCGCTGAAAGCCGGCGGTTCGCGCCTGCTCATCGTGAGCGGGGACGACGGGACAAAGGTGGACTTCCAGCCTGTGCGCGAGCATCCCGGTTTTCCTCGCGACGTGCTGGCGTACGATGTGGCGCGCGACGAGTGGAGTAGCGCCGGGGAAGTTCCGTTTTCCCGCGGCACGGTGCCCGTCGTGCGCTGGCTGGGGCGCGATGTGATTCCCAATGGCGAAGTCCGTCCGCGGCTGCGGACACCGGAAGTGTGGACAGTGCGAGAGCGGCCGATGAAGTGAGTCGCACGTAAGCGCACCGCGCATTTCGCGATGGACGTTTCTTCGTCGCTCGCGCTTGCTTTTCAAAATGAAACTCTCCGATTCCCAGCGCTTGCGCGGACTTGTCGCTGCGACTCACACGCCGTTTCACGCGGACGGTTCGCTGAATCTCGCCATTGTCGAAAAGCAGTGTGCTCATTTGTTGGGGAATGGCGTCACGAGCGTCTTCATCGGCGGCACGACGGGCGAGAGCAGCTCGCTCGCGCTCGATGAGCGTCGCCTGCTGGCGAAGTGCTGGATGGAAGTCGCGCGCGGCACCGCCATGCGCGTGATCGTGCATGTCGGCGCGAATGCGCTGACGGATGCACGCGATCTCGCGGCGGATGCACAGCAGCTCGGCGCGCACGCGATCGCGGCGCTCTCGCCGAGTTATTTCAAGCCGCGCTCGCTCGATTCGCTTGTCGCATGCGCCGCGGACGTCTCTGCAGCGGCGCCGGAGACGCCGTTCTATTTTTACGACATCCCGAGCATGACCGGCGTGAGCTTTCCGATGTGCGATTTTTTCGCGCAGGCGCGCGATCGCATCCCGATGTTCGCGGGGCTGAAGTTCACAAATCCCGACCTGATGTCCTTCCAGCTCTGCCTGCGAGCGGACGGCGGCGCGTGGGATGTGCCATTCGGTTGCGACGAATTTCTCCTCGCGGCGCTCGCACTCGGTGCGACGGGGGCGGTGGGCAGCACGTATAATTTTGCCGCGCCGATCTACACGAGGCTCATCGCGGCATTCGGGCGTGGAGATCTCGCCGTGGCGCGCGAAGAGCAGTTTCGATCGGTGCAACTTGTGCAGTTGCTGGCGGGCTTCGGTTTCATGGGCGCTGCGAAGGCCGTGATGACGATGCTCGGCGTGGATGTCGGCCCGGCGCGTCTGCCGAATGGAAATCCGACGCGCGAGCAGATCACGAAGTTGCGCGCGGATCTCGAGGCGATGGGATTTTTTGAATGGATCAAAAACTGAGCCGCAGACAGCAGCAACTCGTCGCATGAAAACTTTCCCCTCAATTTTTCTCGCCGTCTGTGCCGCGGTTTTCGTCGTCCGTGCGCAGCAGCCGCGCGCACCTGAACTGCCCGACATCACGACACTGCCGGAGGACGTGAGGGTACCCGCCATTTCCGAAGCCGCGCCCGCGGCGGGGCTGCGTGTGCGGCAGACGACGCACGGATGGGAGGGCACGGGTGTGCATCACGTTCTCGGCCTTCCGGCGAATTGGAAGCGCGGCGGAAAATTCCCCGTGTTCGTCGAGTTCGCGGGCAATGGCGGATACAAGAACAACTTCGGCGACGTGTGCGAGGGCACGGTCGAGGGATGCAATCTTGCGTTCGGAATCTCCGGCGGTCGCGACACCATCTGCATTGCGATGCCGTTTGTGAAAGTGGCAGACGGGCGCAAGGAGAACGCCGCAAACTGGTGGGGCGATGCGGATGAGACGGCGGCTTACTGCGTCGCGACGGTGCGCGAGGTGTGCCGCGAATTTGGCGGCGACGAGAAGGCCGTCGTGCTCTGCGGATTTTCCCGCGGCTCGATCGCCTGCAACTACATCGGCCTGCGCAACGACACGATCGCGCCGCTGTGGAAGGCATTCATCTGCCACAGCCACTACGACGGCGTGCGGACGGCGTGGCCGTATGCGGATGCGGATCGCGCGTCCGCACTCGCGCGATTGCAGCGGCTGAACGGTCGTCCGCAATTCATCAGCCACGAGGGATCGGTCGAGGACACGCGCCGCTACATCGAAGCCTCCGGCGTGCGTGCGGCGTTCGAGTTTTCCACGCTGCCCTACCGCAATCACACCGACCGATGGGCTCTGCGCGACTGCGAGCAGCGGCGGAAGGTGCGCGCGTGGCTGCGTTCGTTCGGGCTGCCCGGACAGTAACGACCTGCGGCAATGGCTCGGTTTGAAAATCTCCGGACAATCTGAGCGGAATTCCGCTGCGTTCGGGCGGCATCGGCAGTCGCTGTCTTTGCCTGGCCAGCGCAGGCGCGGGCGCAAAAACAGGAGCGCGGGCGCGCACGCGGACGCGCGCATACGCGTACGCACGCGCGCGAGGCCCTCCATTGAGGGCGGCTGCACGTCTCTTTACTCAGAATGACCTCCGTCTTGAAAGTGAGCCACTACCCGAACTGCGGGATTGAGTCCTGCATCATCTGTGAATAATCTGGAAGCCCACACGGACGCCCGTGCTGAGCCTCGGCGCACGCACCGGGGAACTGAACGCCTCCACGCCGCCCATTCTCAATGCCTCGGTCCATGGCCGGCGCGTCGCGCTGGCCTCCGCGCCGGATGTCTATGTGCTGGAACAGCAGACGAAAGCCGCGAGCGACACCTTCGAGGGCCTCACCCCGGGGCAGATCTACCTCGTGGATGTGAACGCAGTCGGCAGTGCCGGCCCGAGCGACTGGAGCGACACCGCGCAGCAGATGGTGCACTGAGCCATCCTGAAGGCGGAAAACAGCCCGGCCTTCACCAATCTTTGGTTGGGGCTAAACAAGGCGCGTAGCGGCGCGACAAGGGGTGCGGCTCCCGGTGTTGTGACGCCGCTGCGCGGCATTTCCGTCTTGTTGTCCTGTCCGTGGGCTCCTCGCTGTGCTCGTCACCCACCGCTACTGTTGTGTTGGCGCTCCGCGCCACAGCGCGACATCCCCATGCGCTGCATGGGCGGATCGTCAGTCCCTTGTTCCTAATTAGGGAACCGCTGATTTAATCGCCATCCGGAAATTTCACCCCACTTTCGACTATCAAAACGCGCTCCGCTGAAATCAAAATCGTTTCTATGCCATCCTAGAGCCTCGAAAATCACGAGGCCATGCGCGCCACTGATTAAGTCAGCGGTTCCTCAGAGATTCTTAAGGAATGCTCGTGGTTGCGGTGTCGAACCCAGAGAAACGCAAACCCACCGGTTCAAAAAAGCACCGCAGAAAGACTCATGAGAGAGCTACCCGTTAATAAAGCGGTTTTGAATGTGGAGTGTAAAAACTTAGCATCCTATTTGACATTTGGACAAAGAGTCAGAAGAGCAGACAAAACATCAGCACTGGGTCGATTCAGAATTCGCACTTGTGGACGCCGATGTGGAGTTACATCGGAACTTCTGAGTAGAAATATAAGTTTGTCCGGATCGGCTTGGTTAGCCACCCTTAGTAGCAGCAATTTTGTTATCTCGGAAAACTTCACATGAATTTGTTCCACTGGTTCCCAAACGCCCCATTGTGGCCCATGATATTCAGGCGATCCTTTGATAATCATGAGTGTGTATACATAACCATTTTCGTCAATAGAAACAAAGACTTGCTTATGCCCATTAGGCGCTGGGCGCGTTGGATTTATCGGGTTTTGTAAGCATTCTCGTATAATTCCTATTGCCTCGCCTCTCGACATGGTGCGCTTATTTTCATATGATTGCGTGATCTCAATTAAACCGCTTCTTCCTCTTTTCGGCCTCTTTGTCGCGCATCCGGAAAACAGAGAAATGGTGATTGAGACAAGGATCAGGATGCGGAGGGGGGCTTTCATCTTTGTTGTTTTTTATTTTTTGGGAACCTTGGAGTGAATCAAGCGAATCAGATAATGCTTTTCTTTGAATTTGCGGCTAATGGCAAAGCAAATTTGGATTTTCTTTTGGGACAAGGGACTGATTTGTTAGAAGACCGTGGCCTCGGTATCCACTCCATCTCCCGCGAGCACGGTTCGCGGTCCTGCGTGTCGCCGCCGGTGGGCGATGTGACGAAGGGGCCGCCGGCGAGCGGGGCGGCGCGGGAGAATGCGACGTCGGGCGTGTCGCTGTCCTTGCCGACGAGCGGGAAGTCCTTTCGCAGCGGATGGAACGGATAGCCTTCCCACATGAGGATGCGGCGCAGGTCGGGATGGCCGGTGAACCGGATGCCCATCATGTCGAACACTTCGCGCTCGTGCCAGTCGGCGGTGGCCCACAGATCGGTGACGGCGTCCTCGTTCACGGCTGCAATTTGCTTTCGCGCCCGCCGCGCCGTGGGCGGTCAGAACTCGGACGGGCGTCGGGGAGTGAGGGGGTCTGGGGGGAGCGAGGGGTTGAGAAAGGATGAAGCAGGATTCCGGTGCTGCTCCGAGAGGCGGATTTCCGGGGGTGAGACTCGGTGGTGGCGAGATTCATGCGCTCAAGCGTTGTTTTCGAGCATGAGCATCCGCTCCGCTTTGCCAAGCATTTTTCCGGCAGCGGGCTTTGGCGGGGTGCTGCTCCGTGGCCTCAGTCGGAATCGAGGACGAGGAAACAGGCTCAGGAACAGGCTCAGGCGACGATTCTTGACAGACGAATCCTTCGCGACTGCAACCACCTCGTTGTGGTCCGGTTGGAGGGACGGGAGTCGGCGGCGCTCACGTCGCTTTATTTTCCCCTGCGTTGGCCGGATAAAAGGACTTACCGCCCGCACGCGGCTTCGCTCGAAGTGTTTGCTGGCTGCTATGGGATTTCCTCACCGGCTGGAACCTGGCCGATCCGGAGAAAAGTTTTCAAATATTCGCCTTCTCCGCACGCGATCATTCCGGGGAATCGCTTGAACCATTTCCCAACGGGCACTTCGGGTTCACCAGTGAGCCATTCGGAAAGCAATTGAAGCTGCCCGATTGGGATTTCCCTGTCACGCACGCGGTCTTCCAAGTGCGCCACGAGGGCGCGAGGCACGTTGCGCCGCCGAATTCTAGGCATCCGGCTCGTCTCCAAAAAAACCTGCGACGATTTGTTCCTTCAATCGCCGCGCCTCCGCAGGATCATTTGTTTCGACCATCTTCTTCTCGTATTCCGTGAGCTTCTCGCCGCTCCAAGGCTGCCGTATTTCGAGGGTCTGCACGAATTCCGCGATCTGCTTTTGTTCGGGAGGCGGCAGACGTTTGATCTCATCAATGATTGCGGCTGCATTCATACTGGGAAGCTACCTGCCGATTTGTTTCGTGACAAGCGACGATTCCTTCGGGGCCGCGTAAAAAATGGCTCTGCGCCCACACGCGGCCTCGCTCGCAATTTCAGGGCTGTGCGGTCATGCAAATAGTGATGCCTGCCCGGCGCTGATTTGCGCTAGCCGCTCAATCGCGCACGGCACCGCAGACCATCTCCAGTACGCGCCATGTGGAGTCGCCATTCTGGCTGCCCTCGTCGAATGCGGTGCGCGGCTTTGGCTCCCAGCCGTCGCGGTCGTGCTTTTGCTCGGTCTGCGGGAGGCCGGTGAGCGCATGGTCGTACTGGTTGTCCTTTCCGCCGAGTTTGTAAATCACGAGGTCGAGCGACGGGACGACGTAGATGCAGAAGCCGCCCGCGCCGGTCTTGTAAAATGCGTCACGCGCCGCACCGAGGATCTGGCCGCGCTCGTTGTGCTCGAACTGGAGGCTGAACGGCGAATGCGGATTGTATTTCGTCACTTTCTTGCAGAGCGCGATGTAGTCCGGCGGGACGAGCTGCTGGTTGTTCCATTTGCCGTCATGCGCGAGGCACCAGCCGAAGCGCAGCGCGTCCGTGGCGTGGACGGCGATACTGCCTGCGCCATTCGCGTGCGGCATGTCGTAGTCGCCGCGATGCAGGCAGTAGCCCCACGATTCCCAGCCCATCGGATCGCCGAGCTTTTTGCGGATGTAGTCCTGCAACTCCATTCCCGTGATGTGGCGCAGGACGATGGACGCGATGTGCGGCGACGGCGACGAATACGAGTAGCCCGCGCCCGGTGCGGTCCACAGCGGCACGCGGATCGAGGACATGTCGAGGTCGCGGATGTTTTGTCCGGGCTTCGGCGCGAGCGGCTGCGGCTTGCCGCCGTTCACGGTGCCGCTCGGCGTCTGGCCTTCGCCCCAGGTGCCTGCGCTCATCGAGAGCAGTTGGCCGAGCGTGATGTCCGCCTTGCGCGGATCGTCGAGCGGGAAAGCCTCGGGCAGATATTTTTCCGTGAAGACTTTCGTGTCGAGGCCCTGCGGAATCTTGTCGTGGAATTCCTTCAGCATGATGCCGCACGCGATGCTCGTGAATGCCTTGCCGGTCGAGGCCATGTCGGGATTCGCATTGCGGCTCGCGCGGCCGAAGTATTTTTCAAACACAAGCCAGCCGTGCCTCACGACGAGCAGGCCGCCGTTCGGCGTTGTGTTCTCGCAAATCTTGAAGGCGTCTTCGAGGCGCTGGAGATCAAGCCCGGCTTTCTCGCGCACTTCTTTTGCGCCAGTCGCCGTGCGCCAGCCGCCCTTGCTGTCCGGTGGCGGAAAATAATCGGCGGCGCGGGTGAACGCGGTGAGGGTGAGAACGACGGTGAGGGAGCGGAGCAGGGTGGTCATAAAATAGTGTGCAGCGTGAAGTCACGGCAGCGCGTGCTGTTTGAAGAATTTCACGATGAGCGCCGGTGCCTCGGCCGCGTAGGTGTGCGTGCCGGGATGGATGAACGTCACGACCGGCGCGCCGATTTTCGACGGATAAAGCGTGCAGTCATTTTCGCCTTCCCACGATGTGCCCTCGCCGCACTGGTTGCCTTTCCGCACGGCTTCGATGGTAAGCTTCTGCCACTCGAATTTCACAAGCGGATCATTTTCACCGGCGATATGGATCATCGGTTTCGGCTTCAGGTCGCCAAGCGCGCGTTTTGACACCGCCGCGGACGGGCCGAATGCTGCGAACTTGTCGCCGCGTTCGGCCCACAGCAGGTAGGTGAAGCCGCCGCCGTTTGAGTGGCCGGTCGAGTAAATGCGCTTCGTGTCCACTTTGAAATCCGCCTCCAGCGACGCGAGCATCGTGTCGAAAAATTTCAGATCGCGGTCGCCCTCTGTGCCTGCGGTGCCCTGCCAGCCGGGCTTTTTCCCCTCGGGATCCGTGAGTTGACCCTTGGTGTTCAGTCCCTGCGGATAGACGACGATCGCCTCGGGCCACAGCGTGTGGATGTGATACGAGCGCGCGGCGAACTGCATGTTCCCACCGTGGCCGTGAAAGCCGAACACGAGCGGTGCGGGCGCGGTTTTCGCCGTGGCGGGAATCGCAACCAGCGCCTCGCGTTTGACGCCGTCCACGGTCCATTCACGGCGGACGAGCGCATCCGCGGCGAATGTGCAATGGAGTGTGGTGACGAGCAGGGAGAGGAAAAGTGCGAGCGATTTCATGCGGTGTGAAACTCCGAGGTGCCGCGGAAGTTTGCGGCAAGGTGCGTGCGGTGAGGACTTCGCGATTTTCAAATGTGCGGGTTCTGTGCAATCACGCTGTGATGCGTCTCGACCAATGGCTTTGGGCTGCCCGTGTTTTCAGAACGCGCTCGCTTGCGGCTGATGCGATCAAGGCCGGGCACGTCCGCGTGAATGATGCGCCGTGCAAGCCTGCGCGTGAGGTGAGGGCTGGGGACATGGTGGTCGCACGCGTGGGAATCATAACGCGCACCGTGCGCGTGATCGCTGCACCGAAATCCCGCGTGGCCGCGAAGCTCGTGCCGGAATTTGCCGAGGATCTCACGCCGCCCGAGGAATACGCCCGACGACCCGAACCGAGTCTGCTGCCGCCGATGTTCCGACCGCAGGGCACGGGGCGTCCCACAAAGCGGGAACGGCGCGAGACGGACCGGCTCGGCGAGACGGAGTGAACTGCGTTGCCCGGATTGCACGGCACGCATTGGTTGACCGCCTTCTGCCGTCGGGCTAGATGTCCGGTGTGTCGCTCCGAACTCTCCTCCTCACCACGGGCCTGACCTTCGCCTTCCGTCTGTCGGCGCAGATCCCGCTCCCGACCACCCCGCCCGTCGTTTCGCCTCCGGTCGTGCCTCCGCCGATGGTCGCACCCGGAGTGCCTCCCGCAGTGCCGATGCCGACTTTGCCCCCGCAGAATCAGTCGGCGACTCCCGGCGGCGAACAGATGGTCACGCTGCAGCTTTTGGATGCAAACATCACCGATGTCCTCGGCATGTATGAAAAATGGACGGGGCGACGGCTCATCTACAGCACGCAGCTCACGGGGCCGATCCGCATGTTCATCTCCGGCCAGGTGCCCACTTCCGAGGCGATCAAGATCGTCGAGATGACCCTGCTCATGAACGGCTTCAGCATCGTCCCGACCGAGGAGCCGAAGATATGGAAGGTGACGGGCGTCGGGCAGAACCCGAAATCCGTCGGCATCCCGTTTGTGGATCGCGAGGAACTGCTGCCGGCCGGGGAGCAGATGGTGATGTACCTTTTCAAGCTCCAGTTCGCGGACCCGACGGAACTCGCGCAGACGATCTCGACCGGCATCCTCGCGGCCACGCAGGGCGGCGCGTCGAGCGTCACGCCGTTGCCGCGGGCGCAGTCGCTGCTGGTCACGGAAAACACGAGCATCATCCGCACACTCATCCGCATCGTGAAGGCGATTGATGTCGAGCCCGCGGAAGTTGTGAGCGAATTCATAGGCCTCGAGCACGCGCAGGCGGAGGAGATCGCGGGCTACCTGGAGAAACTTTTCGACAAGCAGCAGACGCAGGGAACCACCGGCATGCCGGGTGCGGGTGCGCAGCCGCGCGTCACACGCGCGACGACGGATGCGGGCGGCGCGCCTTTGCCTCCCGGAGTGCCAGCGAGCGACGGCAATCTTTCCATCCACATCACCGGCGGCGCGACCGGCATCGGGCCGACGGAGGACAATTTCGTCGTGGGAAAAGTACGCATCACCGCGGACAAGCGCACGAACCGCCTGCATGTCGTCTCACGTCCTGTGAACATGAGGCTCATCCGCGCGTTGATCAAAGAATACGATTCAGTTGTCCCCCTCGCCGCGCCCGCTGTGCGTCCGCTGCGCTTCCGGCCCGTCGAGGAGGTGATGGATGCCATCGTCGCCGCCATCAAGGATCCGGGTGAGAAAGATTCGGCCGGAGCAGCCGGCACTCCCGCGCCGGCTGCCGGCGCGCGTCCGCAGAACCAGCAGGGCAACGTCACGCGCAACGGCGCCCAGAACACGAACGGCGGTCTCTCCAACAACATTACAGGCGGGTCCGGCTCTGCATCTGCGACTGGCGGTGAGACACTCTCCACCACGGAGCGCGATACCCAGCCCGTCACGCAGCAGGTCGGCAAGAGCACGATCATCGCCGACAAGCGGGCGAACACCATCATCATGGTCGGCCCGAAGGACGTGACTGCGAAGGCGTTTGCGCTGATAGACAAACTCGACGTGCCGCAGGCGCAGGTGATGATCCACTGCATCATCGGCGAACTGACGCTGACGAAGAACGAGAACTTCGGCCTCGAGTACATCCTGCGCAACGGCGGACTTCTCCCGACTACGACGGGAACTACCACTGGCACGACGGGGACGACAGGAACCACCGGAACTACGACGTCCACCTCGTCGTCCGTGGGGTTCAACAGCAACAACCAGGCGGTCCTCGGGCTGAACACGCTGCTCGGTCAGAACGCAATCACCAAGGCCCTTGCAGCCGGCTCCGGCGGAATCAGCGGCCTCGTCACCGTGGGCAACACCTTCAACATCGCGCTCAATGCGCTCGAAAACTCCGATCGCTTCCGCGTCATCCAGCGGCCGAGCATTTTCACGAGCAACAACAAGCGCGCCGTCATCACCTCCGGCTCGCAGGTGCCGGTGCCGACGAGCATCCAGAGTTCGCTCAGCTCCACGAGCACGACGAGCAACGGCCTCGTGAGCAACAGCTCGATCCAGTACAAGGACATCCAGCTCCGGCTCGAAGTGCTTCCGCTCATCAATGCCGACAAGGATGTCACGCTCGAAATCGTCACGAACCTCTCCGACCAGGCCGGCACCACGACCGTGGACAACAACGCAATTCCGAACATCTCGAACCGCGCGCTGAAGACCTACGTGACCGTCCCGAACAACGGCACTCTCATTCTCGGCGGGCTGATCAAGGACAGCTACGACTTCAGCAAGAGCGGCGTGAACAAGCTCGTGAACATCCCGCTCATCGGCCCGCTGTTTGGCAAGCATTCAAAGGCGAAGGTCCGCAACGAACTCATCATGATCATGCGCCCGGTCGTCACGCTCGCGCCGACGGAGACCGCCGCACTGCGTGAAAAGACGCTCGAGGCATTCAACGTCCCGACGGATCTCGAGGCTGCGATCATGCAGGAGAACATCCGCGAGCGCGTGAAGCCCGTGAAGCCCGTGAAGACGGCGACGCCGCGCGGTTCCGCGCCGCAGCTCCGCGACGACTCGCCGGTGAACAGCGTCCGCAAGCAATGAGCCAGCTCCGCGCCCTTCTCGACGCTCTGCTCGCGAGCGGCGTCAACGAGACCGACGCCGCCGAACTCCTCGCCATCAAGCCGCCCGCAGGCGGCACGTGGACCGTCGAGGTTCTGAACTCCGGCAAGTGCGACGAGGCGAAGCTCACGGCCGAACTCGGAAAAATCTTCCGCACACCGGTCGCGCCGATTGACGCCGCAAAAATCGAGCGCGGCGTGCTCCAGCTTTTGCCGGGCCGCTTTGTTTTCAAGCATCACATTTTGCCCGTCGCGCAGCCGGACGAGCACACGATCACGCTCGCGACGTACGACGTCTTCAACCAGACCGCGCGCCGCCTCGCGCAGCAGCAGCTCATCGGGAAAAAGGTGCTGTGGCAGCTCACTCCGCGCAGCCAGCTCCTGCGCGCATTGCGCATGGCGTACGGCGTCGGTGCGGATGTCTTCGAGGAAATCCTCAAGAACAACCGCGCCTTCGAGACGCTCGAACAGGACAGCGCGCTCGACATCACGAACGACGACCCCGAGGCGAGCGTCGTGAAATTCGTGAACCAGATCATCCGCGAAGCGCTCACCGAGCGCGCTACGGATATCCACGTCGAGCCGCTCGAAAACGATCTCCGCATCCGCTACCGCGTGGACGGAATTTTGCACGAGATCGCCGTGCCACCGCAGCTCCGCGTGCTCCAGAGCGCGATCATCTCGCGCCTGAAAGTGATGGCCCACATGGACATCGCCGAGCGCCGATTGCCGCAGGATGGCCGCATCAATCTCACCACGATGTCCGGCGCGATTGACGTGCGCGTCTCCACCATTCCCACAGTGAATGGCGAGAGCATTTCGCTGCGTCTCCTCTCGCGCACCGAGACGCTCACCTTCGGCATTGACCGCCTCGACATGGGCGCACGGCAGATGGCCGAGATGAAAAAAATGATCACGCTGCCGAACGGGATCATCCTCGTCACCGGCCCGACCGGCAGCGGCAAGAGCACCACGCTGTACTCGTTCCTCTCCTCGATCAATCAGCCCACGCGCCGCATCATCACCGTCGAGGAACCCGTCGAATACCGACTCCCCGGCATCTCGCAGATTGATGTGAAGTCCGACATCGGCCTCACCTTCGCAAGCGGCCTGCGCGCGATTTTGCGTCAGGATCCGAACATCGTCATGGTCGGCGAAATCCGCGATTTCGAGACTTCCGAAATCTCCATCCGTGCCGCGATGACGGGCCATCTCGTCTTTTCCACGCTGCACACCAATGACGCCGTGAGCGGCATCACGCGACTGCTCGACATGGGCATCGAGCCTTTCCTTCTCGCGAGCGTCGTCCGCTGCTTCCTCGCCCAGCGCCTCGTGCGCAAAATCTGTCCCGACTGCTCCACCGAGGCGACCTACGACGCCGACTACCTCCGCGAACACGAGTTCATCGTCCCGCCCGGCACGAAGCTCTTCCGCGGCAAAGGCTGCGACAGTTGCCGCCAGACCGGCTACCGCGGGCGCTTCGCCATCTTCGAGGTCTGCATCATCACCGAGGAACTCCGCCGAAAAATCATCCGTAAAGAAACCGGCAGCGCGCTCAAGGCGCAGGCGATCAGCGACGGCATGGAAAGCCTGCGCACCGACGGCTGGCGCCGCGTGCTGAAAGGCCAGACGACCGTCGAGGAGGTAGTCCGCGTGACGCAGGCAGACGAGGCGATGACGGAGACCGAGTAGCGGCGGCTACTTTGCCGCGAGATACGGGATCGTCAGCGGCCCCTGCGGCAGCACGGCGATGCGTGCGCCGTTCGGATTCGGCCCGAGCTTTGCGCGGATGGTGGCTGCGATGTCGCGGCATGGGACGAGATGCGCGGCGCGCACTTCAGCATCGTCCATCGCTGTGAAAATCTGGATCTCCGCGCGGCGCTGGATGAGCGACTGGATGTGCCCCTGCCATTGCTCCGGCCACACGAAGCCCGGCGTGTTCACCTTTTCGAGCAGCTCGCCGCCGCTCTTCACGCTGCGCAGCAATTTGTCGTGCGGGCTGTTTGCGGGGACGCCTTCGGTGCACTCGGCGGCGATGATCACGGTGCCGCCGTCCTTCACGATCAAATCCGCCGCGCGCATCCCTTTCACGGCCTGGTAGAGATTCATGTCGAGCGGGTAGCCGCTGTTCGTCGTCACCACGATGTCGAACGGCTGCTCTACGCGCTGCATCGCCCCGGCGCGGACAAATTCGATGCCGACCTTGTGCGCCGCGATGAGGTCGCCTGCAAAAATCCCGGTGATCTTCCGCTGCTCGTTCAGCGCGACATTCAGCAGGAAACTCGGGCCGACTCGCAGCGCGATGTCGCGCATTTCCTCCCAAATGGGATTGCCCTCGGTGACGCCGAAGGTGCTGCGCCGGTCGCCGATGTTTTTCGCGCCGTGATTGCTCATCACAGTCTTCAGCGCAGCGACTCCGGGCATGATGCCCTTCGGCCCGCCGCTGAAGCCCGCGAAGAAATGCGGCTCGATGAAGCCGGTGATGATTCGCACTTCGGCTTCGGCGAGATGCCGGTTCAGCAGCGCGGGCACGCCGGTGCGCGTCACGCCGAACTGCACATGCGCGGCGTCGTTCTCCGGCTCGTGGTTCACGCAGCGGTAGTTCGCGACGACCGCGGGTGTGAGCATCTGCTCCATCTCCGCCTTCGTGTTCGGGCGGTGTGTTCCGAGGCCGTTCAGCAATGTGATGTCCTCGCGCTTCGCCCCTGCGCCTTCGAGATACACGAGCAGCCACGGAATGAGACGGTCGTTCGGCGTCGCGCGCGTGATGTCCGTGTGGACGATGACGATCTTTTTCCCTGCGACCTGCGTGCGCAAAGGCGCGGCATTCACGGGCGCATCGAGCGCGGCAATCATCGCTGCGCGTTCATCCGCGAGCCCGGCCTGGTGCGAAGGCTCGATGATCGTCGTCCGGTCGTCGGGGAATTCGACATCGAGATGGCCGCGTCCGTAGGCGAGTGGGATTTTCATGCTGTGCACGACTTACGTGCAGCGTGGTGCGGTGTAAAGGCGCGCGCACTTTTGCAGTGCTCAGAAAAGCTTGCGGACTGGAATGCCGGGAACTTGAGGACACGGTCGCTCCCGCCCTTTCCCTTGCGATGCTCATGCGACTGCGGTAAGCCCACGCCATGCATCCGCAAAAAAACAGCCTGGCTCGGCTCGCGGTCGGCGCGGTCGGGTTTCGTCATTTGTGCCCGGTCGCGCTGGCAGTGACGTGGCGCGCCGCTTCCTGCGCCGAAGACGCCGGCAATTTGGAACCAGCTTCCGCATCGTGGTGACTGCGCGCGCGAATCCATTTGCCCCCTGCCATCTCGAACGCATCCCGTTCCGGTTTCCGGCGGGGCTCGGGTGGGACACGCTGCTGAAGCGGATCGAGGAGCTGAACTGGTGTGCGAGCATCGTCGGCGGCAACGGCGTCGGGAAGACCACGCTGATCGAGCAGATCATCCCGCACCTGGAGACGCGCGGATTCCAGCCGGTGCTTTTCCGCCTCCAGACCGAGAGCGGCATGAAGGAAAAGGATCGCCTCGCGGAAAAACTGCGCGAGGTGAAAAAGCCCGGCTTCATTTTGCTCGACGGGGCGGAGCAGCTTTCGACGAGGCAGTGGCTCTCCATCCGCGCCGCGGCGAGCGAGGCGGCGGGATTCATCGTCACGGTCCATCGCACGAGCCGGCTGCCTGTCGCACTGGAACTTGAAACTTCATCGAAGCTTCTGAAGGCGCTCGTCGAGTCGCTCACCGGCGGCGCACTGCCCGACGGCGAAGCCGAGACGCTGTTCCACCGTCACCGCGCAAATCTCCGCGACTGCCTGCGGGAGCTGCACGATCGCTGGGCGGGATAGGCCGTCCCCGTGCGACGCGGCGAAAACGACACAGGACGATTGCATTCCAAAATGGCCGCCGCTACCGTGCCCGCATGAAGCTCGTCCGTTGGAAGCGGTTTGCCTGGGATCTCACAAAGCTCCCTGCGTTTGAATCGCGCCTGCCCTCCGCATTTAACATCCGCGCCGCCTCGCGCGACGAGGAGAAGACCGTCCACCAGGTGATCTTCACCGCGTTCGGGCTCGACACCGCGTGGGGCGATTCCATCCGGCTGGTGCGTGAATTCGTCGAGTCACAGCTCGCCGCGAGCTTCGCGCACCGTGCCGTGCCGTGCCTCGTGCTCACGCACGGCACGCGCATCATCGCGGCATCCGCGCTGAATGTGAATGACGATGCGCCGAGCCATCTCATCTCCGGCCCGTGCGTGCTTTCCGAATACCGGAGCCGAGGCATCGGCACCACGCTCCTCCACGAATCGCTCGAACACCTCAAGGCCGCCGGTCTCGCGACCGCGCACGGCATTTCAAAGGAGAACGTTCCCGCATCCCGGTTCATCTATCCGAAATTTGAATCCACGAATGTGGAATTCGACTTTGAGGGGCTGCTCACTGCCAAGTAGAGCCTGCTGAAAAACGGCGCGACGCCGGAAAAAGTGTCGGTCTCACGGCTGCCGTCGTGCGTTCCACAGTTCGCTGAGGCGGAATGCCATCTGCCTCACCGCAGTGGGATCGAATGGTTTCCGGATCAGGAAGAGATTCTCGCGCTTTCCGAGGGTGTGGACGATCTGTTCCCACGAGTAATCGGAAAACGCAGTGCAGATGACCGTCTGGAGATCTTGCGACACTTCCCAGATGTGCCGGATGGTCTGGATGCCGTCCCAGCCCGGCGGCATCCGCACGTCCACGAATGCAACGGAAAAAGGATGGCCCTCATTTTCCGCGCGCTTCACCAGCTCGAATCCCTCGCGGCCTTGGAAGGCCGAGGCGAGTTCAAATTTGCTGGCCGTCGGCGCGGTCGGTGCTTCGCCGAAGAGCGAGTCTTCCAATGCCGCGAGCGCCGGATTTTCCGAATCGGAGATCCGTAAAATCTTCCCGAAATCCGCGTGGATTGCGCGGTTGTCGTCAATGATCAGAATGCGGCGGCAGTCGTTTTTCTGGAGCGTATTCATGCGGCTTTTTGGATGGCGTCCGCCGTCGTGAACGGCAGCGTGAGTGTGAAAAGCGCGCCCTTATCCTGGCCGTCGCTCGTGCCAGTGAGGCTGCCGCCGATTTCCGTCGCGGCATTTGCAGCGCCATGGAGGCCGAAGCCGTGACCGGTCGGCTTCGTCGTGAAGCCGTGGTTAAAGACACGCGTGAGATTTTCCTCCGCGATGCCGCAGCCCGTGTCGCGGATCGCGATGGCTGCGCCCCCGGTGCCGTCGGGCGTCACAGTGATCGTGAGCGTGCGATGTCCGGGCCGCGTCCCGGCCATCGCCTGATGCGCATTGGTGATGAGGTTCACGAGGATTTGGAGCACCTTGTGTCGATCCGTGGTGACATGCGGCAGAGTCGCGGGGCAGACGACCTCGACCTTCACCGAGGCGGACTGGAGATCCGCGCCCGTCATGCGCAGCGCCTCGTCAATCAGCACCCGCGGCGCGAAATCCTCCATGACGCTCTGGACCTTCGCGTGATCCTGCTGCATCGCGACGATGTCCTTGATGTGGGCGACGTTCATTGTGAGCTGCTCGATTTCGGCGAGCCGCGCCTCCTGCTCCGTCTCGAGCTGCTGCGCGAGTGTCGCGAGATAGCCGGGAACCATCTGGCCCTTGCCGCCGGCGGCGAAAAATGCGGGGAGGTCGGCCTTGTTTGCGTCAAGCAAATCCGCGACCTTGCGGATGCTTGCGGCCTTGGATTTACGCACGCTGTCAGCGAGGACGTTTGCGGAGACGTTCACGCTGTTCAGCACATTGCCGACATTGTGCAGCACGCCGGTCGCCACCTCGGCCATGCCTGCGGCCCGCGAGGCGTCCACGAGCTTCTGGTGCATCTCGGCGATCAGCCGTTGCGCGCGGTTGCGTTCGGTCACGTCATTGGCCAGCACGATTTTCGCAACCTTGCCGGCGAAGACAATCGCATGTGCGGTGAGATGCACCTCGATGACTTCGCCGCCGCGCCGCTTGTGCTTCCACTCTCCTCCGTCGAATGATTTCTGGCTCGTGCGGAACGCGCGCTCCACGTCGAGCGGATCGGCGTCCTTGGTGATCGCCGGCAGCGACAGCTGGCGGAATTCCGAGTGGCTGTAACCGTAGTGCCGCACTGCGGCATTGTTCACCGCGATGAAGTCAAGCGTCTCCAGATCCATGACCCACATCGGCATCGGGTTGTTTTCAAAAAGGTTCCGGTAACGGTGTTCGGAGTCCTTCATGGCATCCTCCGCCTGCCTGCGTTCGAGGACTTCCTTCTCGAGCTGGGTCGTGCGGGCTTTCACGTTTGAATCAAGGTCCGCCTTTGCCTGGGCCAGCGCCGCGTCCCGTTCCTCGATTTCGCCGAGCACACTGTTGAACGAATCCGCAATCGCCCCCACCTCGTCCTCGTTCCGCTTCTCCGCGCGCAGCGAGAAGTCGCCGTCCTTCACGACGGTCTCCGCGAACCGTGCAAGCTCTGCGACCGGCCCGGAGATCACCCCTTGGAAGCGCCCGAACAGATGTTTTGCGGCAGCGGCTGCGAGGATCAGAACTCCGAGCGCGACCAGTGCGTAAAGGCGAAACACCGGCCAAAACTGAGAAGAGCCAATCTCGATCACGAGTGTGCCCACCTTCAGCCTGTTCTGCATGATCGGCTCGTAATGCCTCATGCCCGTGAGGCCGATGTGCATGCCGGGCGACACCTCGGCGGGAAGCATTGCTGGCAGCGATGCGTCCGGCATTTTTGTGGGGTGTGCGAATGCGCGTCCGTCCGCTTTGTAGATCGCCGCGGCGGTCACATGCGGATATTCCATCACGCCGTTCAGCGCGGGGATGAGTTCTGCCGACGAACCTTGTGCCAGGGCTTCGCGGCTGCTCTCGGCGGCGACGTGTGCGAGTGATTTCAGGCTGTCGCGGGTGGCGAAAAATCCCGAGCAAAAATCGAAGATGAGAAGGGCCAGCCCGGCAACAAACAGCGCAGCGATGCACGCGAGAATCGTGACGGATATGAGCTTGCTTCGGACTGGCTTCGGACCGAGTGCGCGTTTCGCCTTGTGTTCGAGACGTGAGAAAAATCCCTCCGGCTCCGGCGTCGGCGCTGCTGGTTTTGGAGGAGGTGCGACAGGGGCGGGTGCCGGTGGCGTGGGCGGTGTCGCCCATTCTTCGTCGGAGGGCGGTTCTGGGAAATGATCGGGCATTTTCAGGCGTCGGAATGCTTGGGTAGCCTGTCCTGCGTCGCAGGATTTGCGCCACATTCCGCCGCAATACCGTCCCGTCTTCGGGTGGAAAAAGCTACAATCCCGCGAGGTGCGCAGGCGTGCGGCTCGCTTTCTCCTCCTCGATGCCGTCCGGCACCCGGAGTCGCCCGAGCGAGCGCGAGCCGTCCGCGTGAAAATGCAGCGGGAGAATCGCGCAGTTCGGCACGGTGAAGCCGTGGATGAAGTGGAAGAACCGCCGCATCGCCACTGCGTCCACCGTCGCGGGTGGCGACAGGTGCAGCCAGGCAACCGCATCCATCACACGCCCGTGGCAGAAGACGAAAATCGAGCGTTCCGTGCGGTGCGCGAGCCGGTGGAGTGCATCCGCAACCCGCGTGATGAAACTCGCAAATGACTCCGCGCCCGGCGCGGCAAAATGCGGATCGCAGCGATCCCAGTATGCATAGGAGAGCAGGCGTCTTTCGTCCTGAGTCGTGTCCGTGCACAGCGCGGGATCGAGATATTGCACCTCCTGCACCGGCCATTCCTCGATGCGCGCATCGGGAAATTTCCGGATCGCAAGATCCGCCGTCTGCTGTGCGCGCACATAGGGTGACGTGATGATCAGTTCCGGCTCGATGTGCAGCGCCGCGGCAAGCTGCGCGGCCTGCCGGAAGCCGAGTTCGCTCAGCGGATACGTCGGTGCCTCGCGTGTGCGTGCACCCGCATTTGCCACGCTCTCCGCGTGCCGGATGAACCATGCCTCGCGGACGCTATTTTTGTGCATCGTCCTCCAGCCTGTCGAAGCGTCCGGCGAACCAGAGCATCACACCGCCGAGCGCCGCGAAACCACCTGCGCACAGCCAGCGTGCGAACATGAACCGCGCAAACTTTGAATTTGGATCATCGCGCCGCTGCTCGACATTTGACGAGCTGCCGAGCGGTCTCACAGCTCCGCTACGGAGCGCATCCACGGCCGTCCAGCCGTAGAAAATCGCGCCCGCGAAACATGCGATGGCGAACAGGCGCACGCGTCAGATCAGCCCGAGCTTCATTTTCCCCGCCTCGGAAATCATCGCCTGATTCCACGGCGGATCCCACACGAGTTCCACCGACGCCTCGGAGACGCCAGGGACGCTCTCGATTTTCGAGCGCGCCTCGGCTGCGATCGTCGGGCCCATGCCGCAGCCTGGCGCGGTGAGCGTCATTTTCACGTTCACTTTCGCGGCCGAATTTTCCGGCTGCTCGACGGTGCAGTCGTACACGAGCCCGAGATCCACGATGTTCACGGGAATCTCCGGATCGTAGCAGGTGCGGAGCTGCTGCCAGACGGACTGCTCGTCCACCTTCTCGGTGCTTGCCTCGGCCTCCGCGGACTTCGCGGCGACGGTGATTCCGAGCGCGTCCGCATTGGCATCTGTGATGCGGGCGAGCCCCTGCGCAGTCGCGATCGTGAAACTTCCGCCGAGCGCCTGTGTGACGGTTACGGCGCTGTCTTTTGCCAGCGTGAACGTCTCGCCGCTCGGGATGCGGATGGCCTCGCAGTCGCGCGTGAGGATTTTTGGTCCGGTGTGGTCGTCCATGGTTTGCTATTCGGTCTTGGGTTTCAAAATCACGCGCACGGTCTTCTGTGCGCCGTCCTTCGAGGGGGAAAAGCTGTCCATCAGTGTCGGCGCATTCGGCGGCGCGGGCGGCGGTGTTAAATTTTTAACAACCTCCGCCGCTTTTGTCGTGGGCGCCCCGCCGAGTGCCTGCCGCAGCGCGCCCTCGACGAGCTGTGCGCAGTGGATGCGCATCGGGGGCAGTGGGCCGAGCGGTGCGCTCAACGCCTCGCCGTCCATCGCCATCGCCTCCTCGGGAGTCTTGCCCTGGATGAGCTGCGTCGCGAGGCTCGCGACCGCGATGGCCGTCTCGCAGCCAAACGTCTGGAACGTCGCGCGATCGATCACCTTCTTTCCGCCTT
The DNA here is from genome assembly GCA_903882875.1 of uncultured Spartobacteria bacterium. Lineage (GTDB taxonomy): Bacteria > Verrucomicrobiota > Verrucomicrobiia > Chthoniobacterales > Chthoniobacteraceae > SXWH01. Next base: position 46,095 of record CAIRYQ010000053.1, read on the forward strand.
CCTCGCGGAACTTGATCCACATCCGCAGCATGTCGCCGCAGTCCGCACTGCCCGCCGTGCCGACTGCATCCGCATTCTGCATCTCGCCGAGATTTTTCGGCTCGGCGATTGCGCTTTCGATTTTTTGCCGGAGGTCGTCGCTCATTTGCTCATTCCAGTTCGTAGCGCGGCAGATTTGCATCCACCTCGCAGCTCCAGGCATCAATGCCGCCGCGCAGCACGCGGATGTTTTCCAGCCCGTGCCCGATGAAATACGCCGCAGCATCCATGCTCTTCACACCGTGGTGGCAGACGAAGACGAGCAGTTCGTCCTTCGGCAGTCCGCCGAGCGAGTGCATCAGTTCCTGCGTGAAAAATGTGCTGCCTTCGATATGCACCGCGTCCCATTCCTCGCGCGAACGGACATCAATGAGCCGCGCCTTTCCCGCCTTCATCAGTTCCGCAGCCTCAGTCGGTGCGATCCGCATTTTTTCATCCGCCTCGTGCGCGGCGAGGATGGTCTGCGCGACTTCGTCCACGGCGAGATTGTTGTTCCGCGCGCAGACTTGCGCGAGCGTTTCGGACGGATTGAACCCGCAGCTCGAGCAGCCGCCGATGTGGTAGCTGCGGAAGAGCGCACGCTGCGCCCCTGGAAAGAGCGAAAGCAATTCGCCCATGCTGGTCTGTGGATCAATCGTCGCGGTCATCGGACGCCGAGCGTAAAGCAGGCATCCCGCGATGGCAACCGAAGCCGTGCAGATGGTCGTGTTGCTCGGTGCGGGCGGTAAGCACTGCTTTCCAACGCCGCTCAGTCCGCCCTGTTCAGCCGGGCATCGTCCTTCTCCACTCCGCTGTTCCAGTACGCCTGCATTTCGGCGGGCGTGGGAGTTTTCAGTGGGCGGACGATTCGGAAGCCGAGGAACTGCGCGTCGGTGTGGAACCAGATGCTCTTCGGGAGCTGCGGATCCTGGCGCTTCCATTCGGCGGACGATGCGCGGCGCACGGCGGCGCGGAGCTTTGCCGGCTCGTCGTCGTCCCACGAGCCGCCGCGTGCGACGTGCGGGTAGGGCTTCGTCGCCTTGTTCCAAGGGTTCGCGGCGGGCGAGGATTTGTAGTAGGCGGGATCGTATTGATCGAGCGTCCACTCGGCGACGTTGCCGAGGATGTCGTAGAGGCCCCACGGGTTCGGCTTTTTCTTGCCGACCTTCTGGTACTTGAAGTCGCTGTTCTTCCCGTACCAGCAGTACTCACCGATCTTCGAGACGTCGTCGCCCCAGAAATACGCGGTGGTCGTGCCCGCGCGAGCGGCGTATTCCCATTCGGCCTCGGTGGGCAGGCGGTAAAAGTGGCCGGTCTTCGCGCTCAGCCACTGGCAGTATTTGTTCGCCATGTGCTGCGTCATTGAGATCGCCGGGAATCCGTCCGTGCCCATGCCGAAGCTCATCTCGACGTAAGGCTGCGTCGGGTGGGTGACGGCGTCGGTGAGCTTGTTCAGCTCGGGCGCGAGGTTCTTTGAAACGCGCGCCTTTTTCTCCTCCTCGGGATACATGAAGAGCTGGAATTCATTCCACGTCACCTCCTTCGCCTCCATCCAGAAAGGGGAGATTTCCACCTCGTGCTGAGGGCCTTCGTCCTCGCCGCGGCCCTTCTCATTTTCCGGGCTGCCCATTTTGAATTTCCCGCCGGGAATCGGCACCATGTCGTAGGTCACCTCGGTGCCGGCGATCGTCCCGGTGTAGGGCTTCATTTCGGACTCGGCCTTTTCCTTCGAGGTTTCGGCGATGCGCTTCGCGATCTCCGCGACCACGAGTGACTCCGCGGTGTTGTCCACCTTCGCCTCCTTTTTGCGTGCGATCAAAGTCACTCCATCGGGCCAGTTCGCGCCCTCTGAGATCCACGTCTTCAGCGTTTCAGACTCCGCCTTCGTCAGCCGCGTGCTTGCGCCCTTTTTGATCTCATCCATCGGCGGCATGAGCTTTTCGTCGTCGTCCGGTAGCACCGTCGTCGTGTAGGCTTTGCTCTTCGCCGGATCGCCGGGGACGATGGTCTTGCCGCGGATCGCCTTGGCCTTTGTGTCGAGTTCCACGCTGGTGTCGCCTTTTTCGACGGCAGTCGCCTTCGGATTGTGGCAGCGCACGCAGTTGAATTCGAGGATCGGCTGCACGTCCTTCACGAAGTCCACCGCGGCGGTGGCGAGCGTGGGGATGGCGATCATCATGGCGAGGATGGCGGGAGTCGTGGGTTTCATGTGCATGGAGTTGGTAAGTGCGATAGGATTCTTGCCGGGTTTCTTTCTTGGGAGAAAAGCGGGGCGCACTGCATGTCCGAGCGATACGCGAGGATCAACACCATTCCGCTCCGCGGTTTCCTCTTTCACGCACCGTGCCGCCGCTGCTTCACTGGGCGGTTGCAGCAATGCGCTCCGAATGCCCGCATCCGTGATCCGAATCGCTGGCGCCCGCCAGCACAACCTGAAGAACCTGACGCTGGAAATCCCGCGTGAGAAGCTCGTCGTGATCACGGGCCTCAGCGGCTCGGGGAAATCGTCGCTCGCCTTCGACACGCTCTACGCGGAGGGCCAGCGCCGCTACGTCGAGAGCCTTTCGGCGTACGCGCGGCAGTTCCTCGACCAGATGCAAAAGCCGGACGTGGATTTCATCGAGGGCCTGTCGCCAGCCATCGCCATCGAGCAGCGCAGTTCCGGCGGCAACCAGCGATCAACCATCGCCACCACGACGGAAATCTACGACTACCTTCGTGTTCTCTATTCCGCGATCGGCAAACCGCACGATCCGAAAACAGGCCGCGTGATTCGCCGCATGACGCCGCAGGAAATCGCCGACGCCATTCTGGCGATGCCAGAGGAAACGCGTGTGATCCTGCTCGCGCCGATCATCAGCGGCGAAGCCGGCGAGTTCCGCGACGTGCTGGAAAAATTGCGCCGCGAGGGATTCGTGCGCGTGCGCGTGGACGGCGAGATCATCGAACTCGGCGGGCCGACGCCGACGCGCCTGGACAAGACAAAGCCGCACTGCATCGAGGCCGTCGTGGATCGTCTCGTCGTGCGGCAGGACATCCGCCAACGGCTGAGCGACAGCGTCGCGACCTCGCTGAAATGGGGCGAAGGCAAACTGATCCTGCTCATTCCGCCGAGCGACCCAGACGCGAAACCCGCGCTGCGAAATTTCAGCGTTCACTTTGCCGACCCGGACACCGGCTTCACGCTGCCCGCACTCACGCCGCGGCACTTCTCCTTCAACTCGCACCTCGGCGCGTGCCCCGCGTGCCAGGGCCTCGGCAGCGAGCCGTTCATTGACGCCGACCTGCTCGTGCCCAACACGGATCTCTCGCTCGCCGACGGAGCCATCGCCCCGTGGGCCAAGGCGAACCCGCGCATGAAAGGCTACTACGCCGGAGTTCTCGAATCGCTGTGCCGCGCGTTCAGGGTGAAAATGGAAACGCCGTGGCGCGACCTCCCGGAAAAATTTCAGAACGCCGTGCTCAATGGAACCGGCGATGTCGAAATCGAACTCGCGTGGGGCGACAAGAGCAAACGCGAGGCGGTGAAGAAGCCGTTCGAGGGAGTCGCGCACCAGCTCCAGCACCTCCACGACACGACCGACAGCGAACTCTCGCGCCAGCGCCTGCGCGCCTACATGGGCAAGCGGATCTGCCAGCGTTGCAAGGGCGCGCGGCTGCGGCCGGAGATTCTCGGCGTCACCATCGCGAGCGCGGAGAGTGAGAAAAACATCCACCAGTTTTGCAGCCTCACCGTCGCGGATGCGCGGTGGTTCATTGACCATCTCGTGCTCACGGAAAGCGAGCGCATCATCGTCACTGAGGTTTCACGCGAGATCAAAAACCGGCTCGCGTTTATGGAGGAAGTCGGCCTCGGCTATCTCTCGCTCGATCGCGAGAGCGGTACGCTCAGCGGCGGCGAAGCGCAGCGCATCCGGCTCGCAACACAGATCGGCTCGGGGCTCGCAGGCTGCCTCTACGTGCTCGACGAGCCGAGCATCGGCCTGCACCAGCGCGACAATGACCGGCTCATCGGCACGCTGCGCAGGCTGCGCGATCTCGGCAACAGCGTGATTGTCGTCGAGCACGACGAGGACACGATTCGCGAGGCGGATCACGTCATTGATCTCGGCCCCGGCGCAGGCACGCGCGGCGGCTACCTCATCGCGCAGGGCACGCCCGCCGAAATCGCCGCCAATCCAAATTCGCTCACCGGCCAGTACCTCGCAGGCACCGCAAAAATTCCCGTCCCGAAAAAGCGCGTTCAGCCACGCACCAGTCACCAGTCACCAGTCACCAGTCACCATGCCGCCCCGCCCGGCTGGCTCAGCATCATCGGCGCGAGCGAGAACAATCTGCAGGACGTGACCGCGCATTTTCCGCTCGGCTGCGTCACGTGCGTCACCGGCGTGAGCGGCAGCGGGAAAAGCACGCTCGTGGACGACATCCTGCGGCGCGCGCTGTTCCGCCATTTTTACCGCGCCAAGGACAAGCCCGGACGCCACCGCGCGATCCTCGGGCTGGAGCACGTGGACAAGGCGATCGTGATCGATCAGACACCCATCGGTCGCACGCCGCGGAGCAATCCCGTGACTTACACCGGCGCGTTCGGCGGCATCCGCGATCTTTTTTCCGGGCTGCCCGCGGCGCGCGTGCGCGGCTACGAGAGCGGACGGTTTTCGTTCAATGTCAAAGGCGGGCGCTGCGAAGCCTGCGAGGGCGACGGGATGAAACGCATCGAGATGCACTTCATGGCCGACGTGTATGTGGAGTGTGAAGTCTGCCGCGGGCGGCGCTACAATCGCGAGACGCTGGAGATCACCTACAAGGGGAAAAACATCGCCGACGTTCTCGACATGACGGTGGACGAGGCGGTGCGATTTTTCCGCAACATCCCCGGCGTGTCCGACAAACTGCTTGCGCTCGACGACGTGGGGCTCGGCTACCTGCACCTCGGCCAGAGCGCGACGACGCTCAGCGGCGGCGAAGCACAGCGCATCAAGCTCGCAGGCGAACTCGCGAAGAAGGCGACAGGCCGCACCGTCTATATCCTCGACGAACCGACCACCGGCCTGCATTTCGCGGACATCCACAAGCTGCTCGAAGTGCTCATGAAACTTCGCGACGCGGGCAACACGCTCATCATCATCGAGCATAGCCTGGAGGTCATCAAATGCGCCGACTGGATTCTCGATCTCGGCCCCGAAGGCGGCACCGGGGGCGGGCGCCTGCTCGCGGAAGGCACGCCGGAGCACGTCGCGACAGTTGAGCAAAGCCATACGGGGAGGTATCTGCGGAGGATGCTTTGAAATGACAAATGACGTAACCCGAGATCTAAAACCAATGAGCAACGACACAAAACCGGGAAAGACATCCGCGGCAGCCGCGCTCGCGCGGCTCCCGTCATTCGTCATTCTCTCAGCCCTCGTCATTGGTCATTCGTCATTCGCCGCCGAGCCCGAGCAGATCGCGGAGGCGCGCGCAGCGATTGCGGAGAGCATCCCCGAAGTCGCGATTGAAAAGTTGCGGCGTGTGCTCACGGTGCCGTCCATCCGCGGTGAGGACAGGGCAGATGCGCTCGTGCTGCTTGCCGAGGCGCAACTTGGCACCGATCGCGCGGCGGATGCGCTCGACACGCTCGCTCAAATCACACCGGGCGATGATGCGCGCATCGTGCGGCTCCGCGCGCACTCGCTCGTCGCGCTCGGGCGTTGGGACGAGGCGCTCGCGCAATTTGAAAAGCTCGCGGCGTCCGGCACGGACGTGACTGCCTCGCTCGTTGGCAAGGCCGAGTGCCTGCAATCGCTCGGCCGCACGCGTGAAGCCGCGGATGTGCTGAAGCCGTTCGCGCTTTCAAAGGACGCGCCTGCCGCACTCCGGCTGCGGCTTGCCTCGCTGTTCATCGATCTCGGCCGCATTTCGGAGGCGCGCGGCTTGCTCGGCTCCGCGATGCAGTCGCCCGCCGATGAGCACTGGCGGCGCTACATCGAGGCGCGCATCCACCTTCTCGAAAAGAAGCCGCTCGCAGCAATAGATGATCTCGCTTCATTCATCCCCGGACCGGATGCCGAGCCACCGCCCGGCGTCTCGCAGAATCTCCGCGCGGCGGCGGCCCTCGCGCAGGCGGATGCCCGTCTCGCCGCAAGCGGGCCGGAGACCGCGGAGAAAGTCCTGGAGGCATTCATCCGCCAGAACCCGGCGAGCCCGCAAATCTCGACGGTGTTCCGCAGGCTCGATCAGATTTACGCCGGTGATCGCAGCACCGACGAAGGCCCGCTCTCACGCATGACCGCGGAGCTTCCGCCGCAGGCCGCGGCCCTCGCGCAATTTTACCTCGCGCGGATTCACCAGCGCGCGAAACGCACCGAGGCGGCGGACGCCGCGCTGAAAAAATTCCTCGCGCAGTTTCCCGAGCACGGTCTCGCGCCGTACGCACACGCGATGCTCGCGGAGAATGCGCAGGCGCGTCGCGATCTCACGGGCGCGGAGGCCGAGTTCGACGCCGCGTCGCGCAGCGCGCAGTCGGAAAAGCTGCGCGGCGAGCTCGCGCTCCAGACCGCGCTGCTCAATCTCCGGCAGGGCGAATACGTCCGCGCATCCGCAGGCTTCCTCAACGCGGCGCAGCGATCGCCCGCGCTGAAAGTCAGCGCGCGCTACGACTCGGCGTTCGCGTGGCTTTTGCAGAAAAACTACGCGCGCTTCGCCGAGGAGTTCGCGACCTTCACCGCGGAGTTCCCCGATGCCACGCTCGCCGGCAACCTGCGGCTCGAGGAGGGCCTCACGCGCGCTAGGGAGGGCGATGTGAAAGCACGAGCGACGCTGAACACCTTTCTCGCGGACTTCAAAGCCCACCCGCGCCGCGCCGAGGCGCAGCTCGCGCTTGCGGAACTCGCCCTTAATGACGGCAAGCCGGCCGAGGCTCAGAAGTTCCAGCAGGAAGTTGCAGCCGCCGCGGACACCTCCCCGGAAATGCGCGAGCACGCAGACTACCTCGCCATTTTCCTCGCGGACGCAAAGGCGCAGGGCGGCGACGCGCATACGGCGCGAAACGACGAGCCGTCCATCGCGCGCGCCCGTGACTTCATCGCGAAATACCCGAAGTCCGCCGTGCTCGACGAAGTGCGGATGAAGCTCGGCGAGATTTTCTTCCGCCATGACGACTACCTGAATGCGCAGGAGCAGTTCGAGAAGATCGCAAACGAGCGGCCCGACAGCGCGCACGCCACCGCCGCGCTTTTCCTCGCAGGCCAGTGCTCGATGAAGCTCCTCAGCCCGGAGTCGCTGAACCATGCGCTCGATCTCTTCGGCAGGGTCGCCGAAAGGCGCGGCCCGATGGAGATCCACGCGCGGCTGCACCAGGCGCTCGTGAAGACCAAGCTCGGCGCGCCCGAGGACGCCGTGAAAATCTACGACAGCATCATCACCGCACAGCCGCCCGCCGAGCTGGAGCTGCGCCTCGCCGCGCTCACCGGCAAGGCCGACAATCTCGTCGCGATGGGCAGGGCGGATGTTAAAAATTTCGCATCTGCGCTCACCACATACGATCAGGTCATCGCCACCGCAGGCGCATCGCCGACGTGGAAAAACCAGGCCGCATACAAGAAGGCGAAAACCCTCGAGCAGCAGTCCCAGCCCGACGCCGCGCTCGATGTTTTCTACAACATCCTCAAGGGCGCCGCGACCGGCCCGCGCGAGACATTCTGGTTTGCCAAGGCGGGCTTCGACGCCGCCGCGCTCGTCGAATCGCGCCAGCAGTGGAAGAGCGCCGTCGGCATCTACGAAAAGATGGCCGCCATCCCCGGCCCCCACGTCGAGCAGGCAAAGCAGCGCGTGCGCAGGCTCCGGTTGGAGCATTTTCTGTGGGACTGACTTTCCAGCTTCGACGCTTTCCTTTCGTAACCCCCCTGTTAGGCTTCATCGCTCGCTCTCCGCAAATCGCAAAAATCGAAAACTATTTATGCCACTTCCCGTAATTGCTCCCTTTTTAATTTCATCCGCAATCGAATGGGTTGCCAAGCATCACAAGGACATAATTCCAATCGCAACTCGCGGTGTGGAGTTCATGAATGACGTTCTTACTCAAGGCGGCATCGAGAACACAATTAAGCAGATCGGGAACACGGTCATCTGGAATCGACCGGATGGTGCATCTCACGTTATCGGGATGCTTGACCAACTAGTGCAACGTAACACATGAATCAGCTACGGTTTGATTCTTTGTTTGGGATTGGAGTAAGTCCATTTGATTGGGGTTGCCGTTTTATTGTATTGGCGGATGTAGCGCATGAGCTTGGAGCGCAGGTCGGCGAGAGAG
>CAIRYQ010000054.1 GCA_903882875.1 uncultured Spartobacteria bacterium
CTCTCTCGCCGACCTGCGCTCCAAGCTCATGCGCTACATCCGCCAATACAATAAAACGGCAACCCCAATCAAATGGACTTACTCCAATCCCAAACAAAGAATCAAACCGTAGCTGATTCATGTGTTACGTTGCACTAGTTGATGCCGTCAATACCCCTTCACTACTTCTTATTCTCTGTTTTCGGTGCTGGCCGCGGAGCGACCGGGATCGTCCAAGCTTCGGGCGTGACTTTCTCGACGTTGGGCGAATCGTCGCATTTTAGATCGCCCAACGCATACTGAATCCCCGCGAGATACGTTCCCACCACGCCCGGATTACCCCACACCTCGCTGTGGTCACCAAAGGAGAAATAAAACACCCGGCCAGCGCCATAAGGATGAATCCAGCACACCGGATTGTCTTTATCGGCGCGTTTTTGGTTCTTCACGCCAGCCGTCGTGGCATCGCTCATGTCAAGACTAATCAATTCGTGCATCGTCTCGCGCGAGTAAGCGCCTTTAATCTGATAAACTTCTTCCTCAAACTTGAATCCCTGCCCGCCAAACGCGGAAACGACCGGATGCGACGGGTCATCGAGCTTGAAAGCCCAGGTGCCGCGCCAGACCCATGGGTGACCATCGAACTGGCCGCCGATCATTTCCGCGCCCTCTGGCCAATCATAAAAGTTGTCCGTCGCCGCGTGAATTCCGATCAATCCCTTCCCACCCTTCACAAACTCCAACAGTGCCGCCTTCTGCGTGTCCGACAAGTTCAAGTGCGTCGTGTTGTTGAGCACGATAGCGTCGAATTGTTCGATCTCGCCGGGATTGAAATATTTGTAATCGCCGCTTACGATTGTGACTTCGAACGCGCCGGTTTTCTGGCCGAGCAACGGCAATGCGGCGTTCGCGGCGGCGATGCCGCGAGCGTGGAACCAGCCTTCGCATTTCCAGCAGATCAGAATTTTGCGGGGCTTTGACGGTTGCGCTGGAGCTTTCGTGGGAATCGCTGCGTTGATTTCCGCCATCAACTTCTCCGGCACCGGTGCCAACACGTTCGGCTTCAGCGGCGGCGCAGGTGCTTTTGTTTCATCGGCTGCCACGGCACTCAACGTCGCGATCGTGAGACCCAAACTGATGACTAAAAGAATATATTTCATTGTGCTGCTTATAATTATTGATCTGGCGGCTTTGCTCTCAGAACCTCACACCTTCCATTCGCCGCGATACTCGCGGGTGAGCCACTCAGGTTTGCCGGTACCGCCTGCGAAATTCTTCGTGACGTTGTCCCACTGTAGCTTCTCGTGGTGGTAATAGGCGAGGTTCAGCAGGTGGCACGTCGTGACTGTATTGGCGCCGATTGCCACGTCGCAGATCGGTTTTTGGCGGGAGCGGATGGCGTCGAGCCAGTCCTGCTTGTGATCCGTGCTGCGATAGAGTTTCACCGGTGCATCGGTGAGGAATTCCTTTTCCACGGCGTCGAGGATCGGGCCGATCTGCACGGTCTTCGCTTCTTCGGCAGTGAAAAGATGGCCTTTATCCACGCCCTTCACGGTGAGACCAAAGCGACCGCGGTTCACGTAGATCATGCCGCCCGGCCCGTGGAAGGTGATGCCGTCTTCCTTGGCGTGTTCAAAGACCACGCCATTCGCAAACTTGAACTTCACGCCGCGCACATCCTTGTCGCCGGGCGCGGGTGTGACCTCGATGGGGTTTTCTCCATCCAGCCCCGTGCCCCAGTGCGCAATGTCGAAATGATGCGCGCCGAAGTCCGTCACGCCGCCGCCGCCGTATTCGCGATAATTGCGCCAAGCGGGGAAGTGATTATGCACGCCGCGCGGGCTCAGGATACTGTTGTAGGGGCGCATCGGCGCAGGCCCGAGCCAGCGATCCCAGTCCAGGCCGGGCTCCATCGCCTCCTCGGGTAAATCACACGGCTTTGCGGGGCTGCCCACGCCCACGGAGACGTGGGTGATTTTGCCGATCACGCCGTTGCGGGCGAGTTCGCAGGCGATGTGAAATTCCCGCGAGCTCCGCTGCTGCGAACCCACCTGGAAGACGCGATCATTTTTGCGCACTGCGCTCACGAGCGACCACGCTTCGTGGATCGTCTCGGTCAGCGGCTTCTCGGCGTAGATGTCCTTGCCAGCGTTCGCCGCCGCAATGTCCACGATCGCGTGCCAATGATCCGGCGTGCCCACCACCACGGCATCGATGTCCTTCCTCGCCAGCAGCTCGCGGAAGTCATTGTAAGCATCGCAGCCCTTGTAGGCCGTATCCGCCTGCTTCGTGTAAAAATCATTTGTCCGTTTCTTCGCAGCCTCCCGCCGCGTCGTATCCACATCGCACACCGCGAGGACCTGGACCCCGGGATTGCTCAAGAATCTGCCGAGATGCCCCCGGCTTTGGATGCCGATGCCGATAAAGCCCAGCGCGATCCGGTTATTCGGCGTCACCTCCGCAGACCAGATGCGCCCTGGCAGGAAAAGCGGCGCGACGCCCGCAACGAGAGTGGCTTTGAGAAAGGAACGGCGAGTAGGGTGGGTATGGTTCATGTGGTGATGTTCTTTGATGTTATTGGAGCGTTCAGTGGCCAGGTTCGGAGAAATCGAGAACGCGGGTGATGGCGTTCGTCAAGACGAGTGGAACGAGGAGCAATGCGGGGATAGGGAGGCATTTCTTGGTTTAGAGATGTCTTGAACTTCACTTCAGTGGGCTGTGGCGCATCGTGAGGCGGACATCATCAAGGTAGTGCCCAGCAAAGGTTGGCTTCGGCGGCAGGTTCGGCGGGCGCCGAACGGCAATATGGATCAGCAAAAAGTCCGTGTCGGCCGGCAGACGCAGATCGCCGGCCGCGCGCTGCCAGGTCGCCGGATTCCGGTCCAGTTTGATGCGCCCCGTGCTGGCGACGGCGAGGTTGCGTTCATTACGCGTGTTTCCAATGCGCAGAGATCCATTGGTCGCTGTCTGCGCATCGAAGGCGTAGAGCCACATCTTGAATTCGTAGGCTTCCCCCTCCGGAAATGCGAAGGCGTTGAACGCGGCGGAGAACTGCACCACTGCGGCGCCATCCGCGAACTCCTGACGATAAGGCCGCACGTCAATCAACCGGTAGATGTCAGCGATACCGCTGTGCTCCGGATCAGGCTTACCCTCGTAATCCGCCCGCAGAAACCGCAGCATTTTCTGGCCGCTTTCTGGCTTCACCCCCTGCTGCTCGCCCACGACCTCCGAGTAGTCGCCACTCCAGCGGCCCGGCTCAACGGGCACACCCGTCACCAGCGGCGCAGGTCCGCTTTCAAAGCTGTCCTGCAAAAGCGTGAGCACCTTCCCAAGTGAAGGCCCGACATACGCGAACACCATTGAAGTGCAAAGGACGCCAATCGCAAGGCCCGCTGCGAGCGGCATGAGCGGCCGGGTGATGAACCGGGTCCACCAATTCGGCGCAGGTCGATTGAGCGAACTCGGGAGCTCGTCTTCTTGATCCGCCGAAGGGTCAGCGTGGCCCCACGCGATTCGCGCGGCATCCCGGGCGAGGCCATGAATCTCGGCGAGATCCCAGAAGCGGCGGCGCGCAGCCGCCGATTGCAGCACGAGCGCGTCGAATTCCGCGCGCTCCGATTCCGTCAGCGTGTCGTCCAGATGTCCTTGGATAAGATAATCCCAATGCGGCTCGTTCATAGGGCCTCTGTCTGTTTTAGCTGACGTTCCACGCATTCACGGAGTGCGATCCGGGCCTTGGCGAGGGCCACGCCGATGGAGTTCACGCTGCGCCCGAGGATGCCGGCGATTTCGCCCGGTCCGTGCTCGTGCTGATACCGGAGCTGCATGATCTCGCGGGCCTTCGGCGCGAGGTTTTCCATGCACCGGGCCAGCACTGCCAGTTTCCGGTCTGCGGCCCAATCCACCGGGCAAGATGCCTCCAGTGCTTCCAACACTTCTGTTTTCACCTGCGTGCGTGCCCTTTTCCTGCGGGCGGCAAGCACTTCGTAACGGGCCACCGTGCGCGCCCAAGCGATGAAGTTGGTTTCGATGCGGAAGGTCGAGGCCTTCTTGGTGACCGTCAGAAACACCTCCTGCATGACATCCTCCGTTTCTGCAAAGTCCGGCCACAGCGCGAAGACGAACGCCTTCAGCTCGCCCTGGTGGCGAACGAAAAGCTGCTGAACCCGAAGGGTGTGTTCGTCAAATTCGCTCATCTCCCTATCCACGACCCGCGGGAATCAAAACTTATCCAACGATTTTCGGGAGAAATGAAAAGATCTCCGGTGCAATCGGCCCAAATTCCGTTGAAAGAGCTGCGACCTTTTTGGGGTCATCGAGATGAAACGGGCGATTCGGATTCACCAGGTTCAGTTACGATCAGCGACGGAGGAGCACAGCGGGTGGTGCAAGCATCGGTTTCTCACACGGTGCTATTTTATGAACAGGATCGTCGCGGACTTACTTTGCACCCAGCCAACGCACGGCATTTTCCACGACGCGCAGCGGCTCGGCTTGCTTGAAGACGGGATAGGTCTCATGGCCGGGGCGGAAGTAGAATACGCGGCCCTTGCCTACCTTCCACACGCAGCCGCTGCGGAAGTGTTCGCCTTTGGCCCACTTCTCTTCGAACACGACCTCGTCCGGCGCGGGCACATGGAAGGGCTCGCCATACATCTCGGTCTGCGGGATGTCCCACTGCGCGGGCAATCCAGCGGCGATGGGATGCTGGGGCAGCAGGGTGGTGAGGTGGCAAGGGGCTCCATCGGCGCGATACGCTGGGAAGACACACTGCGGCAGCGTGAGCCGCCACACGTCGCCGACCCGGGCGAGCGATGGCGTGAGCGGCGCATCAACCTTCACGCCCTTGTAGTAAGGCTGGTCGTTGACGAACTCCAACTTCGCCGAGGCGCGTTCCGCCTCGGGCAGCTGGGCGAGTGCATCGGCCTTCGCACGCTCCTGCATGAGTCGGACAAAGGGCTTCGCCCAATGCGCGGAGTGCAGCGCGATGAGCGAAAGCTTGCCATCGAGCACGCGCTTCACCACGGCTTCCATGCGAGCGTCGTCCTGATCCTTCACGCGGCGATGGCACCAGAAGATGAGCACGTCCGTCGCGTCGAGTGTCGCGTCGCTCAGGCCTTGATCCGCGTCGTCGAGCTTCGCGGTCTTCACGGCAAGGCCGGGCTGTTTCTCCAAATGCGCGGCGATGGTCTCGCCGAGGAACTTCTCGCCATAAGCCTCCTTTTGCTGCGGCTGCTGCTCGTCCCAGATGAGGACTCGGACGGCTTTTACGGCACCGTCTCGGGCAACTGCGGCGTCGGTGAAAAATGGGAGCGCAACTACGGCGGTGAGAAACAATGCGAGGATGTTCTTCATAGAAAAGGGCGCGGCGGTAATGAATGTGAGGGCGTGCTTCGCGGGTCTGGTGTTCATTTGATTTTCCAAATCTTCACATCGGCGACCCAGACAGTGTTCGCGGCAGAGAAACTCAGCCAGCGCTTCGTTGGATGCGCGAAGCCTTCGGAGCGGTGCGAGGCGACGAGCTTGCCGTCGATGCTGAGGCGCATCTCGTCGCCCTCAAAGGCGAGGGTGAGGTCGTGCCATTCATTGTCGGCCTTCCATGGAACCGTCTTCTCCTTCGTCTGCAACAGCGCGTCGAATTCAGCCGGCAGCTTCTCCTTCTTGTCGAGGAACACGGCGCGTCTCGCGCGGAGCTGCTCCTCGCTGATGCCGGTCTTGTGGTCGCGCAGCAGGATGCTCGTCGGATAGAAATTCGCGTAGCAGAGGTGCCCGGCGTGGACGCCTTTCATCTCACGGTCCACATGGCCGACGGTGAAGGTTTCGCCTTTGTTGAGTCCGGGAAAGCGGAAGCGCAGCGTCGTGCCGCCATCGGCGAAGCCCGCGTCGTGATGAATGTGGACGCCGTGCCCCGCGGCCTTTCCGTCGCTCGCGATCTTGAGCACGCCGCCGTCGAGATCGGCCTGCCTCACATCTGGCGCGCGTTCGGCGGTCGCGCTCTCCCAGCCATTGCCGATGGCCTTGAGGCCGTTGCCGTCGAGCTGGCGGTCGAATTTGTCCTGAAAAATCAACGTCCCCTTTTGCTGTAGCCATGCGGCATCGTCCGCCTGCAACGCCGCTGTCAGGGTGAAGAGGTGAATGAAGAGGACGCTTCGGAGAATGCTTTTGAGGTTCATGTGATGATGGGAGATCAAGGGTTGGTCTTTGGTTGCCTCACTTGGGTTGATTGACCGCGCCATCGCGCTGGAAGGCCTGCCAGTCGGCGGCATAGGCGGCGTCGATGAGCCACGAGGCGGTCGCTTTGTCGCTGGTGAAGGTGCCGAAAGGCGCGACAGGCAGAGTTTGATAGCCGCCCTTCGTCGGATCCCAGTTTTGGCCGAGGTGGCCGCTTTCAAGCGTGAGCGCATTGAGCTTCACGGGGCCTTGGCGCGCATCGGAATCCGCGGGCACACGCGCGGTGAAGCTGTGGCGGAGAAACGAAAATACGAGCGGCCAGGTCTTTTCACCGGGGCCGTGGCCGGTCTTCGGCTCGACGGCGAAGTTCCACACAGCGGCGTGATTCTTCCGCAATGCGGGCACGACAGCGAGATTCTCTTCCTTCGACGGACGCGCGAGAAAAGGGTCGTCTTCGCCGAAGATGACCAAGCCGGGCACCTGCGCGGCGCCGGGCTGATACACCTGAAACGTGATGCCGGGGCGCATCGACACCCAGCCCCAGACACGGTCCGGCGCATACGCGGGGAACACGGCGGAAAAGCCGGTGCCGTTCGAGTGGCCGTAGAGAAAGAGCGGCGCGTGCTCCAACTCTGGATGGCCGCATTTTGCGCCGAACGTCTTCAAGTGATCAAAGAGCAAGCTCCTCGGCCAGAATCCGCGCTGCATGGGATTGCCGACGAACTTGAACAACGCGAGATGCAGTTCCTTGGCGAGTGCGCGCGTGTCAGCACGGCGGAACAGATTCTCGCCGCTGCCGTGGCCGGACATCACGACGATGCCTTTCACCACGCCAATGTCATCCGGCAGCCAAAGATCGAACTTCACCTCCTCGCGTTTGCCTTCGCCCTCTTGTTTCACGGCCTCGGCCCATTGCGCGTCGCTGATCTTCCAGTCCCAGTTCCGCCCCACGACCTGCTGAGGATCTGGCGTGCCCCACTTCGCTTCGTCGAGCACGCCGTTCCAGCTCTTCGTATCCTTCGACTGCACGTTGGCGCTTACCCAGCCGAGGCTGTGACACTCGGGAAGTTGCTCATAGGTGCTCCATTCCGTGCCGCCATCCGCACGCCTCGGCGCGGTCCATTGTTGATCGAGCCACGGCAGCACTTTCTCCGCCCACTTCGCTCCATGCTCACGCAGGCCCTGGCCGCTGAAGTGAACGCCTTGGCCGTTGCGTTCGCGCAGTTCGCCCTTCAACGCATCGCTGTCCGGTCCTTCGAGCGCGATGCCGTCCTTCCATAGCGACGACTGCGCGGCGCGGATGTCCTCGCTGCCCTCATCGCCGGGCACATGATAACTCACCTGCGCCACGAACCACGGCGCGTCCCAGCCAATCGCACGTCGCGAGCCGTGGATGAGTTTCTCCAGATACTCGCGGTAAAGCTTGCCCGGCAGCGTGCGAGTCGCGTCCTTCTGATTCGCATCGCTCTCGCCCTGATGCCACAGCACCGCGCGGAAGCCCTGCGGTCCGAGCGGCTTCATGCGCGCGATGAAAGCATCATACGCCGCCCCCTTGCTCGCCCAGTTTCCGTTGGCGAGTTTTTCCACGCGGCTCTCGATCGTGGGAGGATTCGGAAATGTCACCCCTTTCGGCAACCACTCGCGCACACTCGTCGCGCCGATGCCGCACGCGATGATGCCCACGGGCACATTTTGTTTCGCGACCACGGCATCGGCAAATGGCGGGATGAAACTGCCGCCACCGCCGCTCGCGCCCGGCTGCGGATCGTCCGCGAGCCGCCACTTCGTCCCATCAAACGTGGCCACGCGACCACTCTGCGGCTTCTGCTTTTCCTCGCCGTGATTCGCCGAGTTCGATTGCCCCGCGATGACGAACACCTCACCCACGCCGACATGCTCGACCCCGTTGGATGCCAGCACCTTTCCCGCATGCGAAACCCGCACCTCCAGCTTCCACCAACCGCCTGCTGGCACCTCGATCACGCTGGCAATCGCGCGTTCAACAATCTTCGTATTAAGTTTCTGCCATGCGGCGTCCGATGGCGCTCCCACGAACCGGGTCTCCACGACAGCATCGCCCGACACATTCTCCGAGAGCTGCCCGGCGAGCTTCAACATCCCTCTCATCGGCGTGCCACGCTGCACGACTTGGTAATCACGCGGCGAGGTCAGGGTCAGCTCAGCGGCGTGGAGAGCGGCCAGCGGCACCAGCAGCAGGGCGGCGAGGAGTGTGAGTGTGTGTTTCATCGGCGCAGATGTCAGATTCACGGGAGACAGGGTGAATCTGTCGCGGGAGCCGATGCTTAGGGAGCGAAATGCGATGAGTGCGAACTGCGCGCACAATCTCGGGCGCGGCACGCTAGTCGTGCTCGATGTGGTGCCGGAATCAGGGACGCCGAACTACGAGCAGAGGCGGGCGACGCTGCAAGCACTCGTGGATACCGATGCGGTATTCAGTAGCGAAACGTCGCGCCCGGTGCCGTGTGGATCTGTGGTGCTGACGACGACGATTCGTGTTGATTCGCGCGCCGATGCGCTCGCGTTCTACCAGCGGCTGCGTGCCGCCAACCGCGCGCTCGGCTGCGAATTCTTCGAGGGCGTGGTGATGAAGCGGGCGGATTCGATTTATCCGGTACAGTTGCGGTCAGTGACGGAGGAATGCAGGGGGTGGTGCAAGCACAGGTGGATGTGAAATTCAAACGGGCGAACAGTTTTGCACGTGTGAGCCAGATCGCAGGATGGTGATTTCCTTCACTCCACGACCAGCACCCCGCGCATGATGCGCCAGTGGCCGGGGAAGGTGCAGAGGTAGGGGTAGCGGCCGGGCTCGGTGGGCGCGGTGAAGTTCAGCTCGGCGCGGCCGTTGGGATTTACGAGCGGGGTGGCGTGGAGGATTTTTTTCGACTCGGGCAGGTAGTTCTTGGCGAGGGCGTCGGGCTGGGTGGCCATCTGGTCGGCGAGCGCGCCGACTTCCTCGTCGGCTCCGGCGGCGACGAGCACGAGGTTGTGCTGCATGAGGTCGGGGTTCTCGAAAATGATGCGCACTTTTGCCCCGGCCTTGGCGCGGAGTTCCTTCGGGGCGAATTGCATGAGGCTCGGCACGGCCTGCACGCGGAGGGCATTCAGGTCGGCGGCGTGCGCCTTTTCCCAATCGCTCGCGCTGGCGGTGAGCGCGGCCTGATCCGCAGGCAGGCGGGCGGTGGTGAGCGGTTGGCCGAGGAGGTCGTAGAGGAAGACGGGCGGCGGCGTGGCCTTCGCGCGCCGGTAGCCGATGTCGATCCGGTTGAGTCCCTTTTGCAGTTCGATCTGCACCTGCTGCTCGCTGCTGTAGGGGCTGTCGGCAGTGAGGAGCTGGACGCCGTTTGCGGAGACGTCGAGGTAGCCGTGCTTCACGCTGAGGAGCGCGGTCTGCGCGGCATCGGCGGCGATGAAGGTGCGGTAGGTCTTCGTCTTGATTTGCGCGGGCTTGCCCTTTTTCGGATCGGCGGCGCGGGGATAGGCTTCCTGCTCGCCGGTGCCGGTGTCGCCGACGAAGAGCCACTGCTTCACCTCGGATTCCGGCGCGATATTCAGCACGGGGATGGAGCGCCCCTTCGCCGGGGTCGTGCCCGCTTTCAAGTCGCCGAGCATCTGCTGCACGGCGGCCTCGGTGGCGGCGATGCCAGTGAGCGCGTGGTCGCCGTGCATGTCGCCGTTCGCGCGGAGATGCGCGACGACATTGATGACGGCCATGCGCACGCGGGGGTGCGGGTCCCTCGCAGCGATCGCGAGCAGCGCGTGTGCGTCGGGCAGTTGCGCGGTCTGGAAACGGATGAGCTGCACGGCGGCGGCACGGAAAAGCGGGTCACTCGATTTCAGCAAATCGCCGAGCCACGCGGGACGCGCCTGGCCTTTTGCCGCGAGCACCCAGAGCGCTTCGAGCTTCGCCTGCTCGGTCGCAGGGTGCGCGGCGTCGAGCGCGGCGATGACTTCGTCGCCTTTTGCCCGCAACTGAATCCGCGCATGATGGCGTACGATGTTCTGCGGGTGGTCGAGCAGCGCGAGGAGTTCCGGCACGCTCGCGCCTTCGATCTTCGGCCAGTTTTTTACGACGGGCTTTGCATTCGATACGACGCGCCAGATGCGGCCGCGGGTGTGGTTCCACTGCGGGTCGCGCATCGGATGCTGTGCGTGGCCGATGATGCGGCTGGCGAAGTCCGAGACGTAGAGCGCGCCGTCGAAACCAAATTCGCAATCCACCGGGCGGAACGCGCTGTTCTGCGAAGTGAGCAGGTCGAGCCGGTCCGTGCCGGTGATCGGGCCGCCGTCTGCGGTGACTTTGGAAATGGAAACCGTGTAGCTGCCGAGCAGCGTCGCGGACGCGATGCCCTGCTGGAAGTCGTCGGGGAAATTCGGGCTGGAGATGACGCTGAGCGCGGAGCCCTTCGCGTAGTTGAGCACGGTGCCGTTGCCATACGGATGATACACGCCGAGCGGCGTCCACGTCTGCGCGAGGCCGTCGAGCACGTGGCCGCCGCCGAAGCGCTGGAAAATATTTCCGTAACGATCAAACGACACCTTCCACGGATTCGGCGTCATGCCCTGCCACTCGGTCTCGATGCGGCCGGTGCCGGGGTTCAGGCGGTAGGTCGTGGAATCAATGCCGCGCACGACGCCGAAGGGCGTCTCGAACTGCGAGCGATGAAACACGCCGTCGCAAAAGATCACGTGCCCCAGCGGATCAGTCTCGACCATGCCGCCGTGGTGCGAGTCGGTCACGTCCACGCCGCGGAGCAGTTCGGTCTGCGTGTCGGCGCGGCCGTCGCCATCCGTGTCCTGCAAAATCAGCAGGCGTGGCTGCGCGGAGACGATGACGCCCTTTTCGTGAAAGGCCACGCCATCGAGCGCATCGAAGCCTTCCGCGAACACCGTGCATTTGTCCGCACGTCCGTCGTGGTCGGTGTCTTCGAGGATGAGGATTTTGTCGTGCGGCTGCTCGCCCGGCACGGTGTGGGGAAAGGATGGCATGGTCACGACCCACAGCCGCCCGCGTGCATCGAAAGCCATCTGCACGGGATTTTTCAAATCGGGGAACTGCTCCTCGGACGCGAAGAGATTCAGCGTGTAACCATCCGCGACTTTCAGATCCTGCTGCTGCTCTGCCGGCGCTTTGAGCACGCCGCCGCTGAAACGATCCGGGATGGTTTTTCCCTCGGGCAGCGGCGGCAACGACGGCGGCGGAAAATCCGCGAGCCGCGAATCCTGCTTGCTCACGAGCGTGTGCAGAATGGTGTCCGCCTGCTCGATGAGCTGGTGATACCGCGGCACCTCCGCCGCATTTTCCTCGGGCCGCTTGCGCACGCCGAAATACACCACGCCGTTCTTGGGGCGCACGATGTCCGCCACGGCGCGCGACTTCTGCGCTGCAGCCTTCGCGACTTCATCCACGCGCCACGTGGGGACGCGCGCGATCGCCGCGTCGCCGACGAGTTGCCGCGCGATGAACGCACCGACTTCGCGGCAGCCGGCTTCATTCAGATGAATGCCCTGCGTCGTCAGCGGTGCCGCGCTTTTCGCGTAGCCCGCTTTGCTCGCGGCGAAAAGATCCACAAAAACCGCGTCGTGCGCCTTCGCGAGATCCGCGATGGCGGCGGCATACGCGGCGACATCGGCATTGCGCCGCTCGTCCTTCTCCACCGCGATCGGCGAAAGGAGCACCAGCTTTGCCTGCGGATGCAGCCGCTTCATCTCGCGCAACAGCAACTCATACTGCGCGCGGAATTCCTTCAGCCCGGCCTGCCCCGCGAACGACTCATTCATGCCGTAGCCGAGCACGACGACATTTGCGGGCCACTTTGCGAGCAGCGTCTTCAAGTGCTCGACGTAACCCTCAGGCCGAGCGCGCCAGCCGACTTCATCGCCCGTCCAAGCGAGGCTGCGGATGCATAGTTCCTTGTCCGGATGCGCGAGCTGCACCTGCGCCTCCAGCGTGCCAGCTTCCAGCAGCCGTTCGACCATGGAGTTGCCGTAGAAGAGGATCGTGTCGCGTTTCGCGAGCGGGACTTCGGCAAACGCGCGCGAACACACCGCGAGCAATGCGATGAGGAGGAAAATCTTTTTCATGGCTGGACCTCTGACGGCTTCACGCCGCGTTTGAAAGGATTCGTTGCCCACGCGGGATTCACGTCGGCCTTCGCGGGAATGGAACTCTCCAAACCAAGCGCCCAGTAGCAGGCGTTCACGAATATCCGGCGCATCCCTTCATTCGCAAAGTCGCTGCCTCCCGCAATTGCGCCGCCGATGGTGCTCGTGAAGACGCGGCCCTTCGCGCCGACCGGACGTTGCCACGTCCACGCGATGGGCATCATGGGGTCGTTCACCTTCACCATCTTCTTCCACTTCCCGTTCATCTGCTCGCCCACGACGGGCGCGTCGTCGGGCTTCATGCCCTGCAGCACCTGGCCGAGCAGCAGCGGCGTGCAGCCTTCGGGTTGAGGCAGCGTTGCTTCATACACATCCGTCGGCCCCCAAATCTCCCCATCGGCGATGCCGCGCAAAATCGGATGCGACGCGGCGTTCGGCGCGAAGACTCCGCGCGTGCTCTGCTTGCCGTGAATGCCCCAGTGGTTCACCCAAGTCTGCCCGAGCACCTGCCTGCCAAAGCCGCCGCTCGCGTCATTGAAGCTGTAGCTCGCAAAATTCGTCGCGCTGTCCTTCGCGAAATTGAACGCATGCGTCGCAGTGCGCAGACCAATGACCGGCTTGCCCGATTGCAGATAGGCGTCGATGAGCTTCATCTGTGCATCCGGCAGCGCGCGGAAGCGTGTAAACATGACCATCAGATCCGCGGGACCCAGCGCCTCCAATCCCGGGATGTTGTCCTTCTGATTCGTGTCTATGACTCCGGTCTCCTTGTTGATCGCAAACAGCACCGTGCAATCGAACCCGTGCCGCTCCGCAAGGATATGCGCCATCATCGGCATGGACTCCTCCGATTTGTATTCATCATCGCCAGTGACGAAAACGATGTGCCTGCCCGCGCCCGCGCCGGCCTTGCCTTTGAAAAACGCCCATGGGTGCGGATGCGATTTCGGAAGGAGCGATACAATGACTCCTGCGATCTCATGGGCGAGCGCATCCGAGCCCTTGTTGTTGAAATGCGGATTGCCGGGGATTTGCAGTGCATCGATCTGCGGCTTGGCGAAGGACCAGAGGTCGTTCACCTCAACGCCGGCCTCCTTCATCACGCGTTGCGCAGCTTCGTTGTAGGGCAACTCGGCGTCCTTCACATACGAGTGCAGATCCGCTGAAACGGGTGTGGTCGTGGCGAAGATGAGCTTGGCTCGGGTCTTCTTCAGTCGTGCGACGAGTTCGCGTAGGTTCTTCTCATAGTCGGCGGGCGGCACGTTTTGATGACCGCCGTTGCTCGGTGTCGCATACTCGCCCTTCGCATTGAGGTTCGTATCGTCGGCGTAGCGGAAGCCAAGGTCATGCAGGCCCCAGTTGAAGTGAATGATGTCCCACTTCTTCGCGCCGAGCCATTGGTCGAGATCGCGCAGGCCGATCTTCGTCGAGCCGCAGTTCGTGTCGGGATGATGCACATTGGCCTTGCCCGCGAGTTCCTTGCGCAGCGGTGTCGTGTAGGCCATCGACACCGAGTCGCCGATGATGAGCACACGCGGCAGTGCGGGGTCGTCGATGATGTCGGCATCGGTCGGTTTTTTCGGAGCATCGGCGGCGTGCAGCGCGGCCAGCGGCGCGAGCAGCAGTGCGGTGAGGAGTGTGAGGGCGTGTTTCATGGCTTGCGCTTCGGAAGCGTTGCGAGCGTTTCATTGAGCCGTTTAGCGATGAGTTCGGCCATGAGTGGCGAGGCTTCGGCTTTCGGGTGAATGAGGTCGGCGCTGATGAGTTCTTTGATGCGCGGCTGGATGAGGCCGTGAATGTCTGTGACGGGGACGTTGAGTTCTTTCATCACGACTTCGGCGGCGGCATTGAAGGCGAGGCAGTTACTGAGATAGCGCGGCGATTTCGGGATGGTGTTGTCCGCGACGGTGCCGGTGGAGTTGGCGAAGAGACACACCGCGCCGGATGCGCGAATGGTGGCGACGACCTTGCGGAGCTGCTCGGCGTAGGGTTTCTCGTCGCCGGGGTTGGCATGGGAGAAGTTGTGGATGCCGTTGTTGAAATGCACGATGTCGAACGGGCCTTGCTCGGCGAGGAAGTTCTTCAAGTCATCGTCCTTGGACGCCGCGTCGCTGCGGTAGAAATGCGGGCCGAGCTTTGACCAGCGATATTTCTCCATGGGTAGGCGCGAGGAAGCGCTGGATTCGCCGATGACGTTGGCCTTGCCTCGCATCAGCTCTCGTAACTCGTAGAGATAATGGCCGGAGATGCTGTCGCCGATGATGAGCACGCGCGGCAAGCGCGGGTCTTCCATGCCGAAGTCGGTGCGCGGCGTGTAGCGCAGCACTTCGGCGCTCGGGTCGAGGTTCAAATCGGTGAGGGCGAAATGCGTGTCGGTGCGGAAGGGCGCGGCGGGATGACCTTCGCCGTCGGTGAGCGTGGCTCCGCGTGAAGGCAGGTCTTCATACGCGTAGCGCACGCCCTGCGGCTTCGGCACGGTGGGCGCGGAGACGATGATGGTGTCACCTTCGATCTTCGTGTCCGCCCACACCCAGCGATAGATGGAAGATGCGATGGCAAAGCCTTTCAACTCGCCGTTCTTCGCCTTCAAGCCGCCGCGCGTGTTGGTGAAATGCAGCACGATCTTGTCGCCCTGCGTCTCGGTCTTCGCGAGCACGGGGCCGCTGTGGTCGCGTCCTTGAATCGCATCGGCGATGCGTGTGGCGACCTCGCGCGGAGCAGGATCGGCTGGGAAATCGATCGTCGTCACGATGCTGGCCTTCGCTTTCGCCGCCGCCGGGCGTTGCGCATCGCGCAGTTCCGCCGCGAGCCTTCCATCGATGCCAAACGGCACCGCGTAACGGTGCGGGCACAGTTCGACCACGATGAGTGTCATCGCGGCATCACCGAAAGCCCTGCGCCAATCTGCGATCATCGCGGGAAGAAGCTGCCCTTGCTGAAACGCCCGGCTTTGGCTCGCCCATTCCTCGCCTCCGTCCCACACGATGCCGCGCAGGGCCGTCGGCACGAGCGGGGCCAAGCAGGCGTTCCAAACCGCTGCCGGCTCCTGTTTCGCGAGCGTGTCCACATCATCGGGCTTCGGCTTCGGCGGCGGATTGAGCGGGAGTTTGCGCTGAATCTCCATCCACGCATTCAAACGCTCTTCAAAGGTGCCGACGGTGCGCTGCTTCCAGGCATCGCTCGCGTAAAAGGCGAGGATCGGCGCAGCCTCGGGCGTGGCAGTGAGCGCTTCGCGGCTCATCCAGCATTCAGCGGGATTGCCGATGGAAATGCTGACGATCCCCACCGGCACCTTGTTTTCCGCGGCCAGCGTGCGGCCGAGATGAAAGGCCTGCGCTGGCAAACCTTTCACACCGCTGCTTACTGCGGGCATCCAGCGGCCTTTCGCATCCGCCTGCGGCTCACGCGCCGTGCTGGGCGACACTGCGAACACCCGCACGGGCGGCATCTTCGGATCATCTGGCGCCGCATCCTGCTCCGTCCCGCGCTTGCCGACCTCGCTGCCACCCGCGCAGAGAAACACATCTCCGACGACGAGGCCTGCGATGCTGATCGGCTTCGCCGGCGGCGCTGAAACCGTGAGCGATGCGGGCGCGGCATTCGCTGGCAACGCATCGAGCGTCACCGACCATTTTCCACCCGCATCGGCAGTGGCGTCTTTCTTTTGTCCGGCAAACTCCACGGTGACCCGCGCGTGCGCGTCGGCCCAACCCCAGACCGGCACCGGCTTGTCGCGCTGAAGCACGGCATTGGGAGCGAAGACGCTTGCGAGCTTGATGTCAGCGGCTTGTGTAAGGCTCAGCGGAGCGAGCAGCAGGGCGGTAAGGAAGGCGAGGGTGTGTTTCATGGTGAGAATATTTGGACGCGCCTTGCCCGGCGGCGGCGGTAGCGGCGAGGAAGTCGTGTGTTCATGGCATTTTCGGGTCGGTCCAATCGACGCCTATTCGAGGTGGAGAAGTTTGTCCGCGTTTAGCAGGTCTCGGCAAAGGTGAATGCCAGAGACCCGATAGCCTCACGCCAGCATCTCGCGGATCACCTTGCCATGCACGTCGGTGAGACGGCGCTCGATGCCGTTGTGGTAGAAGGAGAGTCGCTCGTGATTCAGCCCGAGGATCTCCATGATGGTGGCGTGGAAGTCATGCACAGTGGCCACGTTCTCCACGGCCTTGTAGCCGAACTCATCGGTCGCGCCGTAGCTGAAGCCGGGCTTTACGCCTGCGCCAGCCATCCAGGCGGTGAAGCCTGCGGGGTTGTGATCGCGGCCGCTCGCTCCTTTTTGGAAGGTGGGCATACGGCCGAACTCGGTGCACCACACGACGAGCGTGTCCTTCAGCAGACCGCGCTCTTTGAGGTCGCTCAGCAGCGCGGCGGTGGGCTGGTCCATGACTTCGCCGTGCTTCACGTATTGCGGCTGGAGCGCCTTGTGTCCGTCCCAATTGCTCACGCCCTCGCCGCCGGTCTGGTAGGCTCCATTGAAGAGCTGCACGAAGCGCACGCCGCGCTCGACGAGTCGTCGCGCGAGGATGCAATTGCGCGCGTAGGCGGCCTTCAGGTCCTTCACGGGATCACCAGCTTGATCGGCTCCGTAGCTCTTCAGCACATGCGCGGGCTCGTTGGAGATGTCGGCGACCTCGGGCACGGAGAGCTGCATCTTCGCGGCGAGTTCGTAGCTGGAGATGCGCGCGGCCAGCTCGGAGTCGCCGGGAAAGCGTTCGAGATGATGACGGTTGATTTTGGCGATGAACTCGCGCGTGGCAGTGTCGGTGCTGGCGGAAAACTGCGCGGGGCGCTGGAGATTGCGCAGCGGTTTGGTGGCGTTGAAGTCGGTGCCTTGGAAGGCGGCGGGCAGGAAGCCTGGGCCCCAGAAGTTGCCGGCGGATTGTGGTGCACCGCGTGGATCGGGGATCGCCACATAAGCCGGGAGAGTGTCGTTCTCGCTGCCGAGCGCATAGGTGGTCCACGCGCCCATGCTGGGAAAGCCATCCAGCGTGAAGCCGGTGGCCATGAAGTTCTCGCCCGGGCCGTGGGTGTTGGTCTTGCTGGTGAGCGAGTGGATGAAGCACATGTCGTCGGCCAGCGCTCCGAGCCGCGGCACGAGATCCGAGATCATCTTGCCGGACTTGCCGCGTGGACGGAACTCCCACGGGCTCTTCGTCAGTGCTCCCTGTGCGCCTTGGAAGGTCACGAGTCCCTCGGCGCCGGGCATGTCCTGGCCATGCCGTTTGATGAGTTCGGGCTTGTAGTCAAAGGTGTCGAGCTGGCTGCACGCGCCGGAGCAAAAGATCATCAGCACGCGTTTCGCCCGCGGCGCGCGATGGGGTGCGCGTGGTGCGTTGGGGTTTGCGGGATTGATCAGGGGTCGGATCGGCACGGGCGCGGCCTGCGCTTGATCTCGACCCAGCAAGTGCGCGAGTGCGATGCCGCTGAGACCGGTGGCGGTGTGTCCGAGAAAGGCGCGGCGATTGAGGAAAGGATGCATGGGATTGGAAGGGTTGAGGTTCACAGCACAAACAGGAACTCGCTGGTATTGAACATCGCGCGGGCGAAGGCCACGGCCCCATGTTCGCGTAGCATCGCGACTGAGTTGCTCAGCTCGAACGCGTCGGGATCGCGCGCATAGAACAAGCGGAAGGCGAGCTTCACCTGCGCCTCGGGCCCGGCTCCGGCCTCGCGTTGGAGGCGTTGCGCGAGGATTTCGGATTGTTGGAGAATGAAGCTGCTGTTGAAAAGGTTGAGCGCCTGCAATGGAGTGTTGGAGCGGCTGCGTTTCGCCATGACGCTGCCGCCATCAGGGCAGTCGAAGGAGCCGAAGACCCCGTCCTGCGCGGCGCGGATGCGGAAGAGATAGACCATGCGACGATACTCGGCGGGCGTGTAGGTCTCCTTCGGGAAGTAGTGCATCACGTTCTCCGTGACCACATCCATGAGGTAGAAACCGGGTCCGCCCATTTTCAAATCCAGCGCTCCGGATGCGGCGAGCATGCTGTCGCGGATCGCTTCCGCCTCCAGCCTGCGCGGCTGATAGCGCCAGAGGTAGCGCGCATCCGCATCGATGGCGGCGGCTTCGGCGCGCGGGGCTGAGGATTGCTGAAACGCGGCGGAAAGCAGGATGCAGCGTTGCATGTGCTTGATGGACCAACCGCTGCGCACGAACTCATCCGCGAGCCAATCCAGCAACTCGGGGTGTGTTGGGCGCGCGCCATTGGCTCCGAAGTCGCTCGGCGTATCGACGATGCCGTTGCCGAAAATGTAATGCCAAAGTCGGTTCACCATCACGCGTGCCGTGAGTGGGTTCTGCGCACTCGCGATCCAGTCGGCGAGCTTCACGCGGCGCGATTGATCGGGTTCGTTGATGTCGAGCGAGAGGGTGCCGAGCACACTCAGGGCATCGGGGGCGATGGCTTCGCGCTCTTGCATAGGCTCGCCGCGATAGAGGCGATGTGTGATTGCGGGCTTGGCGGAAAATTTTCCCACCCACGCGTTCTCGGAGAGCTTGTCGATTCGCGTTTTCAGCGCAGCGAGATCCGACTGCAATTTCCGCGCGGCAGCCGCCTCGGAGGCGGGGAGCTTTGCGAAGAAGTCGCGAGGATCACCTTTGGCGTTGAATGGCTGGCGGTCCTCCGAGCTAGCTATAGTCGTCCACTTCCCCGACTCCGTCGCGACCTCGATCCGATACTGCGTGGCGAGACGGTCAGCGAAACGCACGTCGCGATCACGGCTCCACACGATCCGCTGGATGCGGGCCTTTGCGGGGAACCCAATCTGCACCCAGCCCTGGCCCTTGGTGTTGGAAATCCAACTGTGCTCGTTTCCAGTCTTGCCGTCGTTGATGTGCTCCAGCTTGTGAATCGCGTGTCCCGGCAGCGTGCCCGAGGCGCTCGCGATCGCGCCTCCCTCTGCGAGGGCGACATTCCGCCCGCTGGCGTCGTAGATTTCCAGTTCGTCGATGCACGGCTCCCCGCCGTTCGTCGCGAGGATGGTGAACTTCACTGCCACCGCCTCCGTCGGCGGGAAGGTCTCCTCATTCAGCCGCGCATTCACCGGCGGACGCAATTTACCTCGGGGCAACGGTGATTGCGCCGTCGCACTTCCCGAGGTTGCTGCTTTTTTGCGAAGGGCGTCCAGTTGCGCATTCTTCGCCGCCTCATCCGCCTTCAGCGCCGCGAGTTCCTTCTCCGTGGCGGCAGTCGTCTTTTCCCTCAGCGCACGCTCACCGTGGTTCACGCCCGCGAATACCGCCTGCATCGCGTAGAAGTCGCGTTGGAGGATGGGATCGAACTTGTGATTGTGACAACGCGCGCAGCCCATGGTGAGGCCCAGAAAGGCCGTGCCGGTGGTGTTGACCATGTCGGTGAGTTCGTCCTGACGCTGCATCAGCGTCAGGTTCTTGTCCGGGCTCTTCACGATGTCATAAGGGCCTGCGACCAGGAAGCCCGTCGCCGCATCGACGCCCATGGCATCACCCGCGAGCTGCTCCTTGATGAACTGATCGTAAGGCTTGTCGGCGTTGAGCGAGCTGATGAGGTAGTCGCGGTAGTGGTAGGCGGTCTTGCGCTCGCGGTTGGTTTCGAAGCCGTTCGTGTCGGCGTAGCGCACCACGTCCATCCAATGCCGTGCCCAACGCTCGCCATAGCGCGGGCTGTCGAGCACGCGATCCACCAGCCGCGCGTAGGCATCCGCGCGTTTGTCCGCGATAAACTCAGCGACTTCCTCCGGCGTCGGAGGCATGCCGTGCATCACGAGATAGAGTCTGCGGATCAAGGTCGGCTTATCTGCTGGTGGCGATGCCGTGAGGCCTTTGTCGCGCAGCTTGGCTTGGATGAGTTGATCGATCTCCGTGCCCCGCGCCAAGCCTTGCGGACGCTTCACCGGCTGAAAGGACCAGTGCTCCGTCTTGATGCGCAATTGCGCCATCGCAGCCTCTTCATCGGGCAGCTTCGATGAGCTGTCGATCCACTCCCGCAGCACCGCGACCTCGGCATCGCTGAGTCGCTCGCCCTTGGGCGGCATCATCTCTTTCGGCTGCTTCGATGTGACGCGCTTGATGAGATAACTCTCGGCGCTCACGCCCCGCACCATCAGCGGCTCGCCCGACTCGCCACCGCGCAGAATGCCGACGGTCGTATCGAGCCGGAGCTTGGCTTTGGCCGAGTCTTCGCCATGGCAGTCAAAGCAGTGCTCCTCGAGGATGGGCCGCACCGTTTTCTCGAAAAAGCTGGCATCCTTCGCCGCACAGGGGAGCAGCGGCTGGCAGAGGGCAATGAACAAGAAGAGACGGGGCATATGGATGGCTGAAGGTGGGCAGGCGAGACCGAACGGAGTGCTCATTACGGATTGTATACAACCTCTCAACGTGACAAAGGAAAGATAGATTGCATACAATCCATCAGTTCGTGATCAGAAGCACTCCATCCTCCAACGGCTCCACCGCAGGCAAAGCCTGCGTCGTGCGCGGCGTCATCCATGGCCTGCTGCGCGGTCGCTGGCGAGGCGGCGACCGGCTGACTGAAGTGGATGCCGCCGACCTGTTCAAAGTCAGCCGCACTCCGGTGCGTGAGGCCCTGCTCGAACTCGCCTCCATGGGCATCGTCGAGCTGCGGCGCAACTGCGGAGCGATCCTCCTCCCCTTTGGCGAAAAGGAACTGCGAAATCTCTACGCCGTGCGCACTCTGCTTGAGACAGAAGCCGCCCGGCTTGCCGCGACGCGCATGGACGACACGGCGATCGATCAACTCAAGAGTTCCTTCACGGCGCTTCGCCGCGAGCAACGGCCCGACGCGGACTGGAAACTCGACCGCGAACTCCACGCCGCCATTGCCCAAGCCGCCGACAATCCCAGGCTGGCGGGTGAAATCGCCCGCTACAGCGATCTGGTGCAAACCATGCGCGAAGCCGTCGGCACCGTCCTCGCCGACATCCACTCCGCTTCGCTCGCCGAGCACCTGCGCATCCTCCGCTGCCTCAAGCAACGAGATACCAACGCCGCCGCCGAAGCCATGCGCCAGCACCTCGCCCAAGCCGCTTCGTCCGCTGTCGCCGCAGTCAAGCAAGTGGGCAAGGCCCAGAAACACTGACCCCGAATCATCAATGAGCTTGGCGACCTCTGCGTCGTGCAGCGCGGCCAGCGGCGCGAGCAGCAGAGCGGTGAAAAGTGCGAGGGTGTGTTGCATATCAATTCATTCCACCTCGCGCTCCACATACGCCAGGGCCATGCGCAGGTAGCGTTGGCTGTGCGACGGGGCGAGGAGGAGAGTGCGTTTCATGGGGAGTTATTTGGTGAGGAACAGCTCGCTCTGCACGATGGCGTCGATGAGGGAGCGGAGGCCGTAGTTGTTCGGCTTGGTTTGCGAGAGGATGCGGGCGATTGCGCGGCGGTCGTAGTAGTGAGGCTCGGAGCCGGTGGCATACATGAGGAGCTGGCGGACCATGTTTGCGGCGAGGGAGTCGGGGTTGCGCAGGACGAGGGATTGGAAGTCGGTGAGGTTTTTGAAGGGCTCGCCGGTGGGTAGCTGGCCTGAGGTATCGACGGGCTGATGGAGGCGCACCTTCGGTTCAAAGCCGGAGGCGAAGTGGAACGCGATGGTGGTGCTACCGAGGCTTGCCGAGCGGTAGCGGTCGCGGAAACCGCCGATGACATCGAAGCTCTCAAGCGCGAAGCCAGTTGGATCAATCTTCGCGTGGCAACCAGCGCAGCGCGTGTCGGAGCGGTGTTTGTCGAGCTGCTCGCGGATGGTCTTCGCGCCGCGAGTATCGGGATCAATGGCAGGCACACCAGCGGGTGGTGGCGGGATGATGTTGCCGAGGAGGCGTTCGTTGATCCACGCGCCGCGTGTGACAGGAGAGGTGCTGGTGCCGTTGGCGGTGACTTTCAAAACGGCGGCCTGCGTGAGGAAAGGACCGCGCGGGCTGTCCGCTGGCAAAGAGACGCGGTGGAGGTCGCAACCCGTGACGCCCGCGATGCCGTAGTGATCGGCGAGGCTCTGATTGAGCATCGCAAAATCCGATTTCACGAGATGCGTGACGCTGAGGTTCTTCGTGATCAGTTCACGGAGGTAGGCGCGCGTTTCCGCGATCATGCTGTGCTTCAGATGCTCGCGAGCTTCGGGGTAAAGCTTGGTGTCGGGCTGCGTGGCGTCGATCTTACGCAGGTCGAGCCATTGGTCAGTAAAGTCGGCGATGAAGCGATCCGAGCGCGCGTCGGCAAGGAGGCGGTCGGTCTGCTTCTTGAGGTTCTCAGGCAGGTGCAGGCGGCCTTCGTTGGCGAGCGCGAGCAGTTCCGCATCGGGGATGCTGTTCCAGAGCCACAGCGAGAGACGGTCAGCGAGCGCGCGGTCGCTCAGGCGGATGCGCGGCGCGCTCTTCTCAGCTACGCTGGTGTCGCCGATGAAAAGGAAGTCCGGGGAGCAGAGCGCGGCCTTGCACGCTTCCTTCATCGCGTCCTCGAAGCACGCGTGGCCCTTCATCTCCCGTGTTACGATTTCCACGTAGCCCTGCACCTCATCCGCAGGCACGGGACGGCGAAACGCACGCGGAAGGAACTGCGCGAGCAACCGCGTCGCGTCCTCCTGCGGATGCGCGGTGAAGACAGTCTCCAACGGCGCTTCTTTTTCATCCTTGGTGAGTTCGCCGTTGCCGGGACGGGTTCCGCCATTGCGTGAGCGCTGCCGCACCGGCTCGCGTTTCGGCGCGATGATGCCACTGTCGTTCGCGAACGGGCGGATGGGCAGATCGCCAAAGATCGCAGTGTGACTGCGCGGCGGCCATTGCTCGAAGATCGGGCCTTCCACCTCGAACCAGTCAAGCGCTATGCCGGGGCCGGAATGGACGGCGCACGAGCCCGGCGACTGCGAGGCCCAGCGTCCGGTGTTCTTCTCGTAACCGGTGGGCGTGCCCATCTCGAAGAGCAGTTCCTCGTTCACATCAAACCAGCCGGTGTATTCGTGGACGCGGCTTTCCAACGCGGGAACATCGAACATACCCAGCCGACGCGAAGGCGAATGAATGAAGCGCGGGCCATCCGACGGGAGCCAGACGGAGAGCATGAAGGACTCGTTGCGATGCGGCGGCTCCACCTTGCCACGATCCCACCAGAAGCCCCACGCTGAGGTGCGGATGCGATACGTCCCGGCGTAAACCGGCGAGAACTGCAAGGTCTGGCTGAACGTGCGCTCGATGGGACCCGTGAAGTAGCCGATGGCGCCATCGTAGTCGCGGAGCTTGGTCCCGAGCGAGGTGTTCCTCTGTCTCCGCAAGGCATCGCCGGGTGCCCCCCATAGATTGTCATCGGGCGCAGGCAGAGGCAGCAAGGGATCGAAGGCCTTGTCCTTCAGCAGCACCGCGTCCCCCCTCGCCACCCAGTTCCAATTCTCCGAGCCGCTGGTTCCGCCATAACGCTTGCGCAAGACCGGCGGCGGCGTGCTGCGCGTGGCGATAGCCGCAGTGAGCGCGAGGTCTGCCGCATCCATGAACTGACTCAGATGCACATTCGAGAGATCGAGCGCCTGACCAATCTTGTTGTAGCCGTGGCGGCGCTCGTCCTCCGGCAGCAGATGCTTGATACGCAGCCCAGGCAGATGCAGCAGGTCGCGCAACGCGTTCTCGTATTCTTGCGCGGAAAGGCGGCGAAACAACGCCCGCCCAGTCTTCGCGATGCGCGCGGCATCGGCGTCGTGAAGATGATCGTCGAGCAGCTTCAGCGCATCGGCGTTTTCCTTTTCGGAAGGACGCTCGCGGCGCGACTTCGGCGGCATTTCACCCGCCGCGATACGGTCGTGCGCCTTGGCCCACACATCGAACCGCTCCGCTGCATCGAACTGCACGGGCAGCGCTTCCAGATCGAGCCCGCCTTTCTTCGTGGCCGAGTTGTGGCAGTCGAAACAATGCGTCTCCAGATAGCCGCGCAGGTCCGCCTCAGCGGCGTTGAGCGTCGAGGTCGCGAGAAGAATGAGAAGCGGGATGCGCATGGCGCGGGAGCTGGTGGTTGCACGAAGCGTGGGCCTACTTGTCCTTCAGCCCGGTGAGGAACGAGAGCAGGTCGCGCAGTTCGTCGGGGGTTTGGATCAGTCCTTCTGGCATGGGCGAGCGGTCTTGGAGTTCGCGCTTGGCGATGTCTTTGATGCGGATGCTCTGGCGGATGCCGGCGGGGAGGAGGAGTTCGAGTTCGCCCGCGGTTTCGCTGGTGATGAGCCCGGCGATGGCGCTGCCGTCGGTCTTGGTGACCAAGGTCCATTTGAAGATGGGCGAGACGGTCTTGTTCGGAGTGATTACGGATTCAACGAGGTAGGGCACGGTGAAGCGCGAGCCTGCGCCGATGAGCGATGGACCGCCGCTGCCGTTGTCGCCTGCCTTGGCGGCGTGGCAGACGGCGCAGCCGCGCTCGGTGAAAAGTTTCGCGCCGCGTGCTGCATCGCCGCGCGTGATTTCCTTGGCCCAATCCACACTCGCGAACGCAGCGGGCAGCTCGGTGATGCCGGTGCTGGTCGCGCCTTGGATGGGCGTCGCTTGCGCGAACTTCGCGTCCTTGATGCCGAGGATCGCGGCGGCGCGGGCATCGGTGCGCGGGTCTTTGAGCAGGCGGAGGAAAAAGGCGGCCTGCTTCGCGTGGTCGGGCACGGGATCGTCGAGTCGGCGCTCGATCAGCGCGAAGAGGCTCTGCTCTTCCGGCGACTTCGCGGCGGCGGCCCACACATCGGCCATGGTGAAATTGCCAGTGTGCAACTCCACTGTTTCGTTCACGTAGGCGACCTTGCTGAGCATGGGACTTTGCGGCCAGCTTTCGGGCAGCGCGCCGCTGAACGGCGGCACGGTGAGCCGATCGCCCGCGATGAGGATGCCCGCGAGGCGCTCGCCGGGCGCGGTGGATTCGCAGAGTTTTTGGATCGCGGGCAAAGGCAGGCGACGGGCAAGCAGTTGCACCGCAGCTTGCCGCAGCAGGCGGTCCGCACTTTGGGCCAGCGTGATGACGCGGGCCTGCGCGTCGAGTTCCGTGAAGCGTTCACGCAAGGCGACGAGTGCCGCGTGAACGACCTGTGGGTTCGCATCGTCGAGCGCTTTTTCAAATGTGGCGCGATCCGGCGAAGGCGCGAAGTTTGCCAGTGCACGCAGCGCTTGCAGGCGGGCCATCGGCTGCGCCGATGAAACCAGCGGCGCGATGAGATCGAGTTTTCCTGACGCTGCGGCGAGCCACAGCAGATGCGTGGTCGAAGCACTCGCGTCAGGTGCTTTGGCGAAGCGCTGCGCTGCTTCATCGGCGATGCTTGGCCCGCGCCGCATCAGTTCGATGTGCGCACGATAGCGGCGATGCCACGAATCGCTGTCGAGTTCGGCGAAGAGCTTGTCCGCGCTCGCGGTTGTTTCTTCATAAGCCTCGAAGGGCGCATTCGCCGCGTCGTCGGCCCGCGTGATCATCACGATCTCGCTGCGATACATCGGCGAGGCTTCGTTGCCCTTCATGTGGCACACGCTGGTGAACAGGCGTCCGCCGCGTCCCACGGCGACTCCCACCGGACGCGCAGTGGTTTCGGCTTCGCTGAAAAAGTCTGCTTGCTCGGCCTGGAAGGATGCGCCGCGTGGTTTCAGCGGATAACGCAGCAGCTTCGCCCGACCCCACTCGGTGATGTAGAGCCCGTGGCGACACGCGGCAGGCAGGAAGGTGTCATCGTAATACGCCATGCCGGTCGGCACGTAGCGGCCCACATCGGGATGCAGCGAGTCGAGCAAGTCCGCGCGCCACGGCGTCTTCTCCGGCATCCAGCCGCGTGGCCAGGAGAAGTAAGCGCCCGGCGTAACGTGCATCACGCGGCCCGGCACGTAGTCGTTCGGGCGGGATTCGTGGTCGTTGTCGCTCGTGAAGAGATTCCATTCACGATCAAATGCGATACCGCAGCTATTGCGCGTGCCCGCAGCGACGACGCTGAATTTGTCTCCATCCGGACTGAAGCGGAACACGCCTCCGCAGCCTGTCACCGCGCTGCCTTTCGTTCCGTGGTGATAGGTCCAGTGCGACCAGTGATCCATCCGCTCCTTGTCGCCATAGCCGATGATCTCGTCGCCGTTGGCAAAGTAGAGATCGCCCTCCGGCCCGATGACGAGGCCGTGAATGCCCTGGTGCATGTCGAAGCCCTTCATCATCGGCAAGCCCCACACGAGGCGCCGCGCCTCGATGCCCGCGCGCTTCTTCACCGCACCCGGCAGCAAGTAGATCGCGGTGTGCGTGGAGACATAGAGATCGTCGCCGCGAATCGCGATGTCATACACCCACGCGTCCTTCGGAAAACGGAAGAGCAACTGGCGCGGCGCATACAGTCCGCCCGGCGCAGGCTCATACACAAACAGCGCCTCGCGGCAGCCCGCAAAGAGCCGCCCGGCGCTGTCGAGTTGCAG
>CAIRYQ010000055.1 GCA_903882875.1 uncultured Spartobacteria bacterium
AAGTTGCCAGCGCCCTCCGGCGCTGCCCTGCGGGCTGCCTGCGGCAGGCGTCTCGCTCCGCTCGGCTCTGCCTCCACTTGTAGTAGGTGGCCTGGCTGATGCCGTGGCGGCGGCAGAGATCCTCAACGGCAGCGCCGGCCTGCGCTTGGTTGAGAACCTGGATGATCTGTTCTTCGGTGTGTCGTTGTCGTTTCATGGATCGAGGATGTTGTGCCGTTTTCACGGCTCTTCCTCAACCCAGCTCCGGCCTAATCACAGGGGGAAGCTCATACAAGCACTCCTAAGACGAGCCAGATTGCGTAGGCCGCTCCTACATTCCAACTTCGTGGCTTCACGACAGGACCAAAAACGCACGCCGCGCAACCTAAAAGAAAACCTGCGATGAGAAATAGAAGGAACGGTATGACGATCCATGCAATTTTCTTCGTGAGGGACATGGTGTGAATCTCAGACGTTCTCCCCGACAACGCATGGAGGCAAATACCAAAGGGAAATCAAAATAATGGCAATCGGTGAAAATGGCTCTGGCACGACGCTACCTGGGTGAAATACCTCTACTTCTTTCCTAGCTTGGATTCAATGTGGCGTCTTAACGGTTCATCTGGAGTGGCAAGCAGCCCATTCAGCACGGCCTCACCTGCGGGTCCATGTTGTGACAGCTCTTGGATCGCATTGTAGCGGATGTAGCGATGCTTGTTGCGCGCACAGAAGTTTGCAAGTTCTGGAACGCTTTGTTTGTGGATTTTGACAAGCGCCATTGCTGCATGCATTTGCGTGTCTTCATCCGACACTGGCGAAAGGACGAGGGATTCCAGCGAACTATCCACGGTGGACTTGCCTTCGTTCAAAAATGCGATGCTGATTACAGATGGCATTTTCCCATTTGTCGACTTTAACAAGATGTTTTGAAGTCCCCTGCGGTTATCCTCTGTAATGGATTCGTTTACAGGGAATTTGGCGAGGAGGTGACCGATATACGCGCTAAGAGGCATAACATTTTTCGCCAGAGCGTCAAGGAACGCCCTATTCTGTGATCCGCCGATATCGGCGAGAAACTCTATTGACTGCCTTTGCATAAATGGATTCTTGGTGCCCTCAGCCGTGACGCGCAGGGCGTTCACATCGTAACGGATGAAATACGCACTGAAAATACCTGACATGGCACGATGAGGTTCGGGCAAAGCTCCATCATCTGCTAAAGAGGCAAGCGCGAAGCGTGCGTGCGTGCCGTTTTTCGCAAGCTTTTTGATAGCTTCGATTACGGGCTCTTTGGGTGTGCCTGGCATCTTGCGAATGTCTTCGCATTGCGATTTGATGTCTGCTGGCCAGGTGGCCGGATCGTTGGTGAGTTCGATGACCTGTTGACCGTCAGCAGAAAAACCTGTCATGGCGCACAACATCAATGCGGCGACTGTCGTGATTGTGATTCTGCGCCCTACGGAATGTGGCCGTGCAGAGTGCGGAACTGAGTCGAGAAATTGCATTCGCATAGGGTCGCTTATGCAGCTTCTCGCGGTCGCCGCCAACTCAAAAAGTTCCAATCCCCAACATCCCTAATGTGCAGTGTTTCCAGCCGATGAAGCAGCTTTCGCCAGATCCTCATTCTCAGCACCCGGATTGAAGATGATGCGCCTCGGCTTGGCTTTGAGGATGGCCACTCATGCGGAAGCACTGAGGCTGGCAATCACCGAAGCAGAACGCGGCCTTGTGCTCGACCACATCGCTCACACTCGCGCGGCCGCAATCACCATCGAACACAGCGAAGACGCCATCAATACGCTCTTCGAGGACCGATTTGTTGAACCGTAACTACAGCCAGAAAGGAGATCCACATGGCTGATTACTTCACATCATTCACTTTGGTCGCCCCGCTGCCTGATGAAGCTGCACAACAATACGCGTTTCAGCTCTCCACAACCATAAGCGACGCAGGGCGGGACGACACACTGCCCGATAACGTCCCGCAGAGCATTCGAGATGAGATGGAAAACTGGTCCTTCAATACTGTGGCTGTATCTGAGTCTCACGGCATCTGGCTGCACTCGAAGTTTGGAGGGATCGATGCCGTCTGTGCATTCATCCAGCATCTCCTGCGGAAGTTCACACCCGAGGCCATCGTGACATTTGAGTGGTCCCACGACTACTCCAAACCACTTACCGATGCCTACGGAGGTGGAGCGGCAATCATCACCGCAACAGAGATCAAAACCATGAGCACATCAGAGTGGCTTCAACTGAATGCCGCCTGAGCGTGCTCCAACCCAAACAAAAAAAGAAAACATCATTACGCTCGATCTACTCGATCTCTCACCAGCACGCCCAAGACGCAAACAACCAAACGTCATCATTCATTGCGGAGCAACCGCAGTGAGCCTCGATGAAGTGGTCTAGGTGAACACTCCAAGGGCCACCGAAACGTGGACGCCAATCCCACACCATCAGCTCATTCAGACAGTTCAGCGCACACTCAGCACGACAAAGCTGAAGATTGGCACTCAGGCCCATTCACTGACACATGATGGCGCTCGCTACTTCGGTCTGATGGAGATCCGCCGCAGCCGCAAGAACAGCGACGACTATTGCTGGGTGCTTGGGGTCAGAAACAGTCATGACAAGACATTCCCCGCTGGCATCGTTGCAGGCGCGAGCTGCTTCGTGTGCGACAACCTCTCATTCAGCGGGGATGTGAAATTCGCCCGGAAGCGCACTATCCACATCAATAGGGATTTGCCGCAGCTCGTGGAACGCTCCATCTGCCAACTGATGAGTAAATGGCATCATCAGGACAAGCGCATTGAAGCATACAAAGAGATTGTGATTGAAGACAAAGAAGCTCACGACCTCATCATTCGTGCCTGCGATGTCGGCGTATGCAGCCACCGGTTTGTCTCTTGACCTCGTAGTATAACGGGGCTGGCCGAATTGAGGCAGCGGGACGGGTAAACCGGCACCGGCTTGGAACAACAAGTCCGTAATTTAGAACGGCACCCGTTCCCGCCGCCTCTCCGGCTCGAAGCCTGATGGTATCAAGGACCGCAAGCCTACAGCGTGCGGCAAACCGCAGACAAGCCCGCGCTCGACTGGAGACACCTCAAGGCGGCCAGCAGCCACAACCCACAAAAACAAACCCACCGACATCCATCTCCATGATCCTCACCGAACCCGTCCGCGCCTGCCTGGGCCTGGACATCGCCAAGGCCAAGTTCGACGCCTGCCTGCTCCTCGGCCCGCGCGCGCACCAGGCGCAGTTCGACAACTCCGCGCCCGGCATTGCCGCCCTTCGCGCATGGTGCAAAAAGCTCGGCGCACCTGCGCCGCACACCGTGCTCGAAGCCACCGGCCGCTACGGCGAACTGGCCGCCGCCGCGCTGCACGCCGCGGGCCACCGCGTCCACGTCGCCAACCCGCGCCGCATCAAGGACCATGCACGCAGCCTCGGCCACCGCAACAAGACCGACCGCATCGCCGCCGCGCTAATCGCCGGCTTTGGCGCCACGCGTGCATTGCCAGAGTGGCAGCCCGCCGGTGCCGCCCAGCAGCTCCTGCGCGCGCTGATGCGCCGCAGCGCCGACCTCGCCACCATGCTCCAGGCCGAACGCAACCGCACCGAGGGCACCACCGATCCGCTCATCGCCAAGAGCCTCGCCCGCGTCATGCTTGTTTTGCCATCTGGCGGTGTGCCACCGGATCGCTCATTCAGCCGCGCGATTTACCTCTGAAAAAACTCCCGCTAGGGCGTGTTAATACGCCCTAGCCCGGCGATGAGTCGCCGGGCTGTTTTCGCCATGATTTCCCGCAGCCTTGTCAACAAACCGGACAGGCATGATTGATTTTCTCATCGCACGGCGGGCGGGCCGAATGGCTCCCCGGCGTTTGCGGTCCGAAAAATGAGGTTGACACAAAAGACACGCTGAGTTTCGGTCTGCGCAGATGAAGGCGCTCTCCCCAGCATATTCATTCATTCTCCGCAGTCGGAGCGTCGGAGCGTCGGAGCGTCGGAGCGTCGGAGCGTCGGAGCGTCGGAGCGTCTAGTACAGGCGGGGGCATATTTTTCGGAAAATGCGAGGCTGAATCTTTTGCCCGGTCGGCATGTGTGGGCGCATCCATGCACTGCGCATGGGGCGGGTGCCGGCGTGGCAGCGGGCTTTTGCACGGTGCATGGGGCGTCTGCCAGTGGCAGGCGGGTCAGGTAGCCATGCATGTGCGGGCTGCCAGTGTGTCTCCAGGCTCGTGCAGGATGCACGGGATGGCTGGCAGTGTGGCGAGGGGCTGGTGCATGGTGCACGGGGTGGGCCGGAGCTTGGCGCAGGGTTCGCGCACGGTGCATGGGACCGGTGTCACACGCCGGGCGGGTTCGTGCATGGTGCAAATGGGGACTGCCAGCGTGGCAGGCGACGCGTGCATGGTGCAGGAGGCGTCTGCCAGCATGGAAATGTTCATTTTTCACGAGTTTTCACCCATTTTCCAAAGCCGTGCATGAGATACGTCAAATGGGGCGACCCCGTGAAATACGGGGACAAAAATCTCTACTGGGGTTCCCCCGCCTCCTACCTGCTCGAAAAGGGCGACCCCGGCTGGGTGAATGACCCGGATTCCGCTTCCTATGTAGCACCGACAACAAAACACAAACCACGCAAGTATATGGCATCCAACCCAACTCCAGACCCACTCGGCGAACTCATTTCCTCAGGCGAGGATCTCTGCGACGGCCTCCAGCAGCACGAGGCCACCATCGGCATCAAGCAAAACACCTTCGCGGATACGCGCGCCGACCTCGATGCGCTCATCGCGGCCAAGAACGCCGCGAATGCGGCCGACGGCGCGCAGCCCGCCGCCTACACCGCGCTCCGCACTGCGGACAGCAATGGCAAGGGCTTCATCGCCCGTGCCATCAAGCTCCTCTCCATCACCCTCGGCGATGCGTGGAGCGACGCATGGCTCGCCACCGGCCTGCCGGACAACACCGTGGGAATCCCACGCACACAGGATGGCCGCTTTGCCGCCCTTGGCGGACTGAAGGCCTACTTCACCGCGAACCCCTCGATGGAAAACAGCAACGTGAACGTGAACGTCACCGCCGCCATCGCCGCCACGCTCTACACCGCCGTCTCCGACGCACGCAAGGGCGTGGGCAACGCCCTCAAGCTCTCCAGCGACAAACACCAGGCCCTCGACGCCGCCAAGCAGACCTTCCGCGACCGCTACCGCGCCGCCATTGATGAAATCGGCCAGCGCCTCAGTGACGACGACGCGATGTGGTACGACTTCGGCCTGAACCGCCCGAACGACCCCGGCCAGCCCGGCCAGCCCTCAAACGTCCACGCCACCCCGCTCAGCGCCGCCCGCGTGCTCGTGCAGGTGGACGGCGCGCGGCGCGCGAACTCGTTCAACTACTACCGTAAGATCATCGCCCTTCCCGCCGGCTCGCCTTTGCAGCCCGATGCGAAGCCCGTGAAAGTCATCAACACGCAGGGCACGCAATTCACCTTCGAGAACCTGCCCGTCGGCGCGACCGTGGAAATCACCGTCACCGGCGTGAACGACGCGGGCGAGGGGCAGGCGAGCGACCCGGTGCAAGCGCTTGTCATGTGATGAGGGACATGCCATAAGGCTGGCGGTTCAATGCCCAGTCCCATGTTGGCACGCTTCCACCCCCACCTCACGCTGCTGCGCCTCATCGCCTTCGTCCTGCTGGCGTACGGCATT
This sequence comes from uncultured Spartobacteria bacterium, assembly GCA_903882875.1. Taxonomy (GTDB): domain Bacteria; phylum Verrucomicrobiota; class Verrucomicrobiia; order Chthoniobacterales; family Chthoniobacteraceae; genus SXWH01. The sequence goes on from CAIRYQ010000055.1 coordinate 5,707, forward strand.
CGTCCTTCCGCAAATGCCGCCCCGCTCTCCGGCACGAAGTCCGTCGGCCCGACGGGCGACTACGCTTCGCTCACCGCGGCCATCGCGGATGTGAATGCGGTGGGCAACGGGCTGGGCGGCGCGCTTGTGCTGGAGTTGCAGGCGACTTACGTGAGCACCGTCGAGACCTTCCCGCTCACCATCCCGGCGCTCAATGGCGCGAGCGCCACGAACACCCTCACCATCCGCCCGGCCACGGGCGCGACGGGGCTCTCCATTTCCAGTGCGGACACGACGGCGGCGACAGTGGATTTGAATGGCGCGCAGTTTGTGACCATTGACGGACGGCCCGGCGGCGTGGGCAGCAATGCCGGGAGCGGCGGCGGCACGGCCTCCCAGCTCACGATTGCAAACACGAACACGAGCGGCGTGGCGCTGCGCTTCATCAATGAGGCCAGCGGCAACACGATCTGCTACACCACGCTCCGGGGCGTGAACACCAGTGTGACGAGTGGCACGGTCGTTCTCAGAAATAGCACTGGGGCAAATGGGAATGACAACAACACCATTGACCATTGCGACATCGGCGACGGCGCGAGCACTCCGGCCAACGGCATCTACTCGTCCGGCTCCGCTTCACCGAAGGACAACAGCGGCAACACGGTCTCCAACTGCAACGTCTTCAATTTCTACGCCGCCACAGCCGTCGATTCGGCGGGCGTGCGGCTCGATGGCGGGAATACCGACTGGGCGATCACGGGCAACAGCTTTTACCAAACCGCCAGCCGCGCGGGTGTGGCGGCGAATGTCCGGGCCATCTCCATCAGCAACGCCTCTGGCAATAACTTCACGGTGGCGGGCAACTTCATCGGCGGCTGCGCGCCAAACGCGGGAGGTACGGCATGGACAACGACCGGCACTGGTGCGGCATATCTGTTCCAAGGCATCCGGCTCAACGTCGGCACGACCACGCCGAGCACCGTGCAAGGGAACACCATCGCGAACATCGCTTGGACGAGTTCCAGCGCCTCCGTCTCGCTGCCCGGCGTGTGGAGCGGGATTTATGTGTTCGCGGGGTCCGTGAACATCGGCACTGTGACGGGCAACACCATCGGCAGCGGCAGCGGTACCGGTTCGGTCTCCGTCACCACTGCGGGAACGGGTGGCACCAGCTTCGGCATCGGTTCAGCGGGCAGCGGCGAGGTTGCCATCGCGAACAACACCATTGGTTCCATCACCGTGAATGGCACAAGCACCACGATCTCGGCTTCGCTCACCGGAATCCAAGTCACCGCTGGGACGAACACCATCAGCAACAATACCGTGGGCAGCACCACAACGGCGAACAGCCTCAACGCCGCTACCTCGTCCACTTCAGCCACCGGCCAGCAGGTTACGGGTATTCTCAGCTCCAGTAGCACCAGCGCGAGCATCACGGGGAACACGGTGGCCAATCTCAACAACAACTATGCTGGAACAGCCACCACCGGGCGGATTCTCGGCATTGTCACCACCAACGGGGTGAACACCATTACCGGCAACACCGTCCACAACCTCTCCACGACAAGCCAGAGCGCGGGCAGCACAACGTCCGCCTCGGTGCTGGGTATCAGCCAATCCTGCTCGGCGGCGGGCCAGACCGTGTCGCAAAACACGGTGCATTCGCTAGCCAACACAGCCGCCACTGCATCGGTCAACGTAATCGGGATTTCCTTCGCGAACCCGACTAAAGGCACCAACGTCATCGCGAGAAATCTGGTGCATAGCCTCGCTATCTTTTCCAACAGCACATCATCAATTTTACGCGGAATGTATTTCGGGACCGGGACGTTCACCGCACAGAACAACATGGTGCGCCTGGGCCTTGATGCGACGGGCACCAGCACAGCAAGTGCATCCAACGCATGCGGCATTTACGACGCTGGCTGGGATCCCGGTTCGGATTCGGGGCGGAACTTCTACCACAACTCCGTCTACCTCGGTGGCACGCAGATCGCCGGCACAACCGGCACCTACGCCTTCTATAGTAACGGCACGGGCAATGCCCGCACCTTTGAGAACAACATCTTCGTCAATGCGCGCAGCAACAGCGGTGCGACTGGCAAGCATTACGCTGTATTTTACAGCAACACCTTCGGCACAAGCCTCACCGGCCTTACGGCGGGCGCGAACATCTTCCTCGCCAACGGCACCGGCGGTGTGTTCGGAAACTACAACAACACCGACCGCACCACCATCGCCGCATGGCGGGCCGCGACCGGGCAGGACGCCACGAGCGCGGTGGTAGATCCGCTCTTTGTGAATCCCACCGGGGGTGCCACCACGGTGGATTTGCATTTGCAGGCGGGCAATCCGGCGGAAGGCAGCGGCGTTCCCATCGCAGCGGTCACGGATGATTTCGACGGCCAGACGCGCAGCACGCTCACGCCGGTGGACATCGGCGCGGATGCCGGGAATTTCACATCGTCCAGCGGCGACATCTTCGCGCCCATCATCAGCTACCCGCTGCTCACCAGCGGCTCCACCGCCAACCGCGTGCTTACGGGCTGGGCCACCATCACGGACAACAGCGGCACCGTATCCGGCGGCGCGAGCGCCCCGCGCCTTTACTACAAGAAGAGCACGGATGCCGATGTGTTCGGCGTTGCCAACGACTCCACCGGCAATGGCTGGAAATATGTGACCGCCGCCGGCGGCAGCCCCTACAGCTTCACGCTGGATTACTCGCTCATCAATGGAGGCAGCGTCGCAGTGGGGAATACGATTCAATACTTCGTCGTTGCGCAGGACGCCGCGAACAACCTTAGCTCCAGTCCCGCCGGTAGTGCCACCGCCTCGGCGAACCCGCCCGTGCAGAACGTCAACGGCCACGGTGCGGTGAACAGCTTCAGCATCGTCCCTATCCTCAGTGGCGGAACGGTGACGGTCGGCACTGGCGGCACCTATTCCAGCCTCAGCGGTGCAGGCGGACTTTTCGCAGCGATCAACGGCGCGGTGCTCACGGGCAACGTCGTCGTGAACATCACGAGCAATGTCACCGAGACCGGCACCGTGACGTTGAACGAGTTCAATTCGACCGAATATCCGGCCATCGGCAACTACAATCTCACCGTCCAACCCAGCAGCGCCACAATGTGGACAATCTCCGGCAGCGCCGCGAATGGTCTCATCACGCTCAACGGCGCGGACCGCGTGACGATCGACGGCAGCTTCGGCGGCAGCGGACGTTATCTCACCTTCCGCAACACGAATACCGGCGTCGGGGCGAGCACCCTCCTTTTCATCAACGACGCCAGCGGCAACACCGTGCGCAACTGCATCGTGGAGGGCGCGGGCACCGGCGGCATCCCAGGCGTTATCAGCTTCAGCACCGGCACGGTGACGGGCAATAACAACAACCTCATCACTGGCTGCCAGGTGCGCGACCTGAGCACCGCCGCCGGTGTGCCGAATACGTTGATATGCTCACAAGGCATCTCCGCCACGGTGGCGAATTCCGGCAACACCGTCTCAAACAACGAGCTGTTCAATTTCAACAGTGTCGGCATCTGGATCACAGGGACGGGCAACGACTCGTGGACGCTCTCAAGCAACACCCTCTACGAGGTGAACGCCGCAACCTCACAGCCCTTCGGCATCTTGATGGAGGGCGGCGGCACCAACGCCGTCACGGGCAACTCCATCCACGACCTGCTCACCATCAGCACGGAAAGCATCGGCATTTGGTTCACCGGCACTGGCACCACGACCCTGGCGCGAAACCGCATCACCGCTCTCGCCGTGAATGGGGCCGCACCAATCATCTATGGGATCTATGGCCTGGGCAGCGCCGGGTCGGTGCTCAACGTGGTGAACAACCAAATCACCCTCAGCCCCACCGCATCCGCCAGTAAGGTCCTCTACGGTCTCTCCGACGGCGGCTCCGCCGGCAGCGTGGTCAATGCCTTCTACAACAGCATCATCATCGGCGGCACGGAAAGCGGCACGCACAGCTCGTGGGCCAGCTATCGCAACGTCGCCAGCGCGCACACCGCGCGGGACAACCTTTTCCTGAATCTCCGTACCGGCGGCGGTGTGGATCATTTCGCCGCCGGCAGCGAAGTCTGCGGAGGCAATTATGTCGTGGGCAACAACGTCTATGCGGGTACCGGCGCGACGGCGGCGAGCTTCATGGACTTCAGCGGCACATCCGGTACCTCCATCCCCATGAGCTTCGCGACGTGGCAAACCACCACCGGCGACACCGCTTCGCAGGCCGGAGTCGCGGGCACCGGCAACTTCACGAGTGCGATGTTTGTTAGCGCCGCAACCGGCGACCTGCACCTCGTCCCCGGCGGCAATGCGCTCGTGAATCGTCTCGGCACGCCCGTCGCGGGAGTGACCGACGACTATGACGGCGACTCGCGCAGCGCCACCACGCCGACCATCGGCTCGGATGAAATCCCACTGCCCGACATCACCGTGACGCAGACCACCGCCCTCACCGACGGCACGGGGAGCGTGGACTTTGGCACGGTGACGCTCGGCAGCAGCAGCACGGCGAAGACCTTCACCATCACGAACCCCGGCAACGCCGATCTCACCGGCCTCGCCATCGCCACGGACGGTGCGAATGCGGGTGAGTTCACCGTGAGCGCATTGAGCGGGACGACGGTGCCCGTGGGCAATGGCAGCGTGACTTTCACCGTGAGTTTCACGCCCGGCGCCAGCGGCGCGAGGAGCGCGGCCATTCACATCGCGAGCAATGTGAACGGCACGAAGAACCCTTTCGACATCGCGCTGACGGGGACGGGGCAGACGTTCTTCCAGACCTGGGCCGCGACGAATGGCGTGGCGAATGACCCGAATGCGGTGTCCGCAAACGGGCAGAAGAATGTGGTGAACTTCGCCTTCGGCCTCAGCCCGAGCAAGGGCGGCGGAGGCCCGCTGGTGTTCAACGGGACGCTGGCGGGCGGCGGGACGGTCGGGGCCGTCGGGCTGCCGCTCGTGTGGGTGGAGCCGACGGGGAACGGCACGGGATTCAGCGCGCTCTTCATCCAGCGCAAGGACGCCGCGCTCGCGGGGCTGACTTACACGGTGGAGTTCAGCGCAGACGTGTCCGCGTGGAGCGCGAGCGCCACCGCGCCCACGGTGCTCGCGGACGACGGGACGTATCAGATCCTGGGCGTGCCGTATCCGGCGCTGGTGAACGGAGCGCAGGCCCGCTTTTCCCGAGTCCGCGTGACGCTCGCGCCGTGAGGCATGAAGCACGGTGCGACTGACGCTGCCGGTTCCACGCGTCGCATAGGTGCGGACAATCATTCCGAGGCATGACACAAATGTTCACGCTCGCAGGCAGTGGCCCACTTTGGATTTCACTACGAATGGCACAAAGGACATCAAGGCGATTCACAGGGATTCCTTTTCACCCAATGCCTGTTCTTCGTGTCCTTCGTAGTTCAAATTGACCCATTACCAAGTATCGCTGTTCTGCTTCGCATTTCCTGCGTGTCACCGTGATCGCCAGGAACGCAGGTGTGCAAAAGATCTCGCGCAAGGCCGAATACGACGCCATAAGGCTGGACAGCACTCCAACTACGAACCCCTATGAAAGCCCCGACCGTCGCCGCCTGCGCAGCCATCGCCCTCAGCATCACCAGCACCATGTTCGCTGAAGATCGGAAGCCCGACGCCGAACGCACGCAAACACTCGAAAGACAGCCCGCGAAACGCGACGAAGATGCACGGCCCGCGCCACGGGAAGGCGAGCGCCGGGCCGAAGCCCGCGTCTCGCGCGGATTCCCTGGCGCGGAACTTCTCACGGAGGAAGAGCGCGGAAAACTGCACGCAGCCGAAGGCAAGGCGAACGAGGATCCAAGCGTGAAAATTGCCGAAGCCGCATTGCGCGATGCCGCGAATGCAGTCCGTTCCGCAAGGGACGCGGCGATCATAGCAGCCGATCCCAGCCTCGAACCCATCCTGAAAAAACTCAAGGAAGCGCGGGAGGAACGGGAGAAGGCCGCAGCCGGTGCCCGCAGGAGAGACGAAGGCGAAACGAACCGCCGCCCCGGCATCGAGCAGCCCCGCCGCGGGGAAGCCGCGCCCGATGGCACCCGGAAAGAACCCGAACCCCGGAAGTAGGCGAGTCGCGAACAGCCGAAGCCAGCTTGCAATTACATCACAAGTCGGGCTCGGCGATGACGCAGCGCAGGCAGGCGGTAGTCCGATTTGGATTTAGGACGGCTTAAGTCAAAGCATGGCGCTTTTGGATGAAGGCGCGGCAACGCCGGTGGAGCGCGTCGTTCCGCGCGCGCTTCCTCCGACTGCAATCAAGACTTGCAATCCACGCCCAACCGCGCGCGGAGCGTCGCGCTCCACCGATCCCCGAACCACGACGGCTATACTCTACCTCAAAATGCTCTAACCACGAAGGCCACAAAAAGCATGGAGAGCATCCAACTTGCCGGCGCGCGAGCGCAAGCCGGTTCTCAGTATCCGCCGCGGTAAATGCGCGCGATTTTCAGCAGCAGCGCCTCGAGTTCGCCGAAGTATTCATCCTCCTTCATCCCTGCCTTGCGGTCGCGGAGCGCGGCAAGCTCGCGCTCCAACGCATCCCGCTGCGCGCGCTGTTCCGCACTGAGCGCACGCTCGGCGGCGCTGCGGACGAGGTGAATCTGCGCCGCACGCAGCCCGTCCGGCGCGGAGCCGTCCTTTGCCTTCTTCACCGCGCGCACGCCGGAGAACCAGTCCGGCGGCGTGCCGAGGCCGTCGCCATTATCCTCGAGCAGCGAGTGCTCGGTCGCGAGCCGGCCTTCCTCTTTGTAAAACTCGGCGGCCTTGCGCGCGGCGGTAAGCCACGCCTCGAGCAGCGAGGTCTCGCCGTCCTTGTCAATGTCCGCCGCAGGATCCGCGATCGCCTGTGAGAGATAGCCGCCGAATCGCGCGTAGTTGTTTTCCGATCCGCTCTTCGTCGCTGTCACAATGACACGGCCCGGTGCAGCGAGCGGCTTCAGCCACGCGCCGCTGGCGGAGAACGCGCACACAACGATCACCGGACGCTCGAACCGCTTCAGCCAGGCAGCGATTTCCGCAACCGAGACATCATCGCCGCGCAGATTGAATTTCGCGTCCTTCGCATCCGCGGTCCCGTGGCCGAGCAGCACGAGCCAGAGTTCATTCGCGCCGTCAGACGGCTCCGCATCGAGCGCGGCCTTCAGCTTCTCGCGATCCGATGGTGCGTCCTTCGCATCCGGTGCGGGCTTGTCGAGCCCGATGGTGAGGCGTTTCGCGCCGCCCGCATCGCACGCCTGCTCCCAATGCGCGGCCCACTTTGCAAACGCATCCGAATACTGCGCCTCACCGCCCTCGCTGACCGCGATGATCACCGATGCGCGATCTGCATTTGCATCCGCATGGGCAAACGCGCCGAGGCAGATGAGCGCCATCAGCACGGCGCAAATCCTCCGCAGCCGACGACGGCACGAGGCGGGCTGATCTCCATTCCGAGATCCGCATTCCGCGCTCCATGTTTGAAAAAGTGCCAGCCTCCTTCCGTCGGCGGCTGCGGGTGAAATGATGCTTTTCATGCGAGTCCTGACTTCCGCCGCAGCCCCCATTCCCCGAGGAAACATGCGAGGGCGAAAAGGAACATGCCGCTCGTGTGCCAGAGCGGTTCGGTGCTCGTCTCCGTGATCGGCGACTTCCGCTGCGGCATGTCCCTGGCAAATTTTTCCAGCCGATCCGGCGCGATCACCTCGCCGCCGGTTTTGCGCGCGAGCTGCTGCATCAGCGCGCGGTTCGGGGCGAGCAGGCGGAATTCGTCCGCGTCGAAATTCGTGCTCCAGCCTGTCTCAGCGGTGCCCGCGTTCGCGCCGGCGTCGTTCAGCACTGTCGCCTCCACACGGTAGCCGCCGCTCTCGCGCGGAGTGTAGCTGGCAATGTAGAGCCCTGCGTCCTTCGGCGATGGCTCGGCTGGAATGTTCAGCTCGGCATCCGGCCCCTTCGTGCCCGCGCGCTGGATTTTTAAAGTCACCCGCGCGTTTTCGATCGGCTCGAATTTTGCGTCGCGGGCGCGCACCTCGATCCGCACCGTCTGCGCATCCGGCTGCGGCTCCGCGCGCACCTCAATGGCTCCGGGCACGTCTGCAACGAGCCATCGCAACATCTGCCGCCACGCGCGCCCGAGATCCTTCTGTCGCACTTCATCGCCGAGCCCCATGTGCCAGAGGTCGCCGATCAGGAGCGCCGCAGCCCGCCCGCGCCCGAACTGCTGCGTGACCAGCGCCGGATGCTCGCCCTTCCCATCGTTCACTGTCGCGATTACGGTCGCCGCGGGCTTCGCTGCGCCGACGCGATTCAATACGCCAAACGCCGGCACTTCCGCGAGCCGCGCGCGTTCGTCCTGTTCGTTCGTGCGAAGCCGCGCCCACGGCTGCAGCCAGCCTTCGCGGGTCAGCGAGAGGCGCGCTTCGCCCGGTTCCGCAGCGGTCTTCGTATCGAGATACACCGGCAGCATTTCACCGATCGCGGTGCGCGCGTAGTTCCCGTCGCCGAACGACTCGGCCCCGCCAAGCATCAGGAAACCCGCTCCGCGCTCGCTCACGAATTTTTGCAGCAGCGACATCTGCGCTGCGGTGAAAAATTCCGCCTCCACCTTGTCCACGATCACCGCGCGGTATCGGAACAGCTCCTCCGCGGTCTTCGGAAAACCTCCGGCGAGCTCGTTCGTATCCTCTGTTCCGAGCCGCACCATCACCGGCTGATCGTATCGCTCGATTTCCTCCTTCGACTGGTTCCCGAATCCGCGGAACAGCGGATTGGACGATTCGCCTGCGCGCCCGCGGAACTCAAACTTCGGCTCGCGCTTCGCGATGCGGATGAGCCCGACGAGTTGCGTCTGCTCCTCGCCCTCGATCGCACGCCGCAGGAACTTGTATTCCCAATTCGGCCGCCCGCTCACGTAGAGCACGCGATACGGCCCCTTGCCGCGATCCACGGTCACGATGGATTCGTTGTTCGCCATCGTCATCTCCGGCGCAGCGCCGTCCTTCGCGCCCACCGTGAGCCGGTAAAAAGCCACGCCAGTCTTTTCCGGACGCAGTTGAAAGCGGAACACGACCGTCTTCGCATCGTGCGGCACTTTGATCTTCTCCTCCGCCGCAGGCTTTGCGTCCGCAGGCAGCGGCTCTGCACCGATGGGAAAAAGCCGGCCCACGATTTCCTCGTCCGCAAATCCCGACACCGCGACATCCGCCTGCACGCTCACCGGCGCATCGTCGAACGACGTGAGCGTCACCGCCGTGTTCGTGATCGCGAGATCGCGCCCGACATTGTCCGTTCCGAAGACGACAGGGAAAACGGGCGGCAGCCCTTCGAACGCCGCCGCATCCGCGAGGTCGCTCGCATTGCCATCCGTCAGCAGCACGATGCCCGCAAGCGGCTGCCCGTGATGCCGCGCCGCGACCTGCCGCAGCGCCTCGCCGAGCGCGCTCGTGCGTCCGTCGAAATTCATCTCGGCAAAAGTCTCAGTCGGTCGCAGACGCGAATCGGCGAGGTAGCCGCGCACCTCGAAATTTTCCGCCAGCGGCTTGCGCCACGCGCTCCGCTCACCCGAGAGCGCCTCGCGCATTTCCGCGCCGCGCGACATCTTCGCGCCCGGCTCGTTCAGCGTGAGACTGCGGCTGTTGTCCGCCACGATCGCAAAGACATTCGCCCCCGGCTTCGCCTTCTCGCGGGACCACATCGGCTCAAGCAGGCACGCAAGCAGCGCCGCCACGCCGAGCAGCTTCAGCACAGCGCAAAGCGCGCGGAGCCCCGGGCGTCCCGGCGCGCGCAGATACGACCACGCGACAAATGCGATCGCGATCACGCCCGCCACCGCGACCGGCGCGAGCCATTCCTTGCGGGCAAAAAAGATCGAGCCAACGGCCATCAGCGGCTCCGTCCGAGTTCCTCGTAATATCGCCGCACGCGGTCGGAATATTTCACCGGCACGGGATCGCGATCGATCGGCACCAGCGATTCCTTTGATTCACGCCGTGCGATCTCCTCGCTCACGCGGTTGCGAAGCTCCGCCAGCGGCTTGCTGATCTGCGACTTCACGATGTCCCACTTCGGCCGCGCGCCATCGCGCTTAAACTCCGAGCGCACGACTTTCGCCGTCTCGCGAATCTCCGCGACCTCGCGGCGCAACTGCTGCGAATCCAGCATCTCCTCGACATTCCGAAGCCGGTCCGACCAGTCCACAAATCCTTCGCCTGTGAGCGGCGCGCGCTGATCGAACTGCGGCCCGCCATCCAGTCCTCCTCCGCCATTCGCCCCGCCATTGTTCGCGCCAGTCCCCGCACTCGCAGACGATGCGATGTCCGCAAGGCGCGATCCCGCGCGCCTGCCGCCCGGCTGCTCGCCACCGCGCTGCGCGCCAGGCTTGCTGCCACCATCCGACTGGCCGGCAGCAGCCCCTTGCGAATTCTGCGACTGCCCGTCAGCGCCAGTGCCACTCTTGCCGTCGCCCTGTTTTCCTTCGCCGTCCCCCTGCGCTTGTTGCCCCTGTCCTTTTTGCCCCTGTCCTTTTTGCCCTTCACTTGGCCGGCCATCGCCTTTCTGCGCGTCTCCCTTCTGTCCATCACCTTGCCGGCCGTCGTCTTTTTGTCCCTGGCCCTTTTGCGAAACACCCTTTTGCCCATCACCCTTTTCGCCTTGGCCTTTCTGTCCGTCGCCTTGCTGCCTGCCGCTTTTCTGTCCCTCGCCCTTCTGCGAGTCTCCCTGCTTTCCCGAATTTTTCTTCTCTCCATCGCCGCCAGATTTTTCACCGTCCGCCTTCGCCTCGCCACCTTTGCCCGGCTCTGAATTTTTCTCGCCCGCGCCCTCACGCGATCCGTCCGTCCCTTTTTGTTCCCCGTCGTTCACGGCCAAATCGGGACGCGCTTGCGCCATCTCGCGATCGAGCTGCTTGCCGAGCGAATCGAGTTCCGCGCGCGCCTGACGCAGCGCCTCCGCCTCGTCGCCGAGCACGCTCTCCGCCGCACGCTCCACGCCCTTCTTCACATTCTCCACCTCGCCGCGCGCCTTCTGTTCAAAGTCCTTCACCTGCGGCCGCATCCCGCGCCGCGCGAGTTCGCCCGCCTTCTTCAGCGTCTCGTCCGTCCCCGCCTGCGCGTTCTCGCGCAGTGTGTCGTAAAGCTGTCGCGCCAGCAACGGCTCCGCGGCCTCGGCCTGCTCGGACACGCGCTGCATCTGCTCGCGCAAATCGCCGAGCCCCTTTTGCTGCTGTTCAAATTCCTGCGCCAGCTTCTCGCGTGGGCTCGATCCGTCGAGCGTCCGCCGCTCCTTTTCCTGCGGTTTCGCACCGAGTTCCTCCGCGATCTTTTCCTGCTTCTCCGCGAGTTCGCGCGCATCCGCGCGCATCTGCCGCATCTCGTCCTTGAACTGCCCGCTCGCCTTCTTGCGCAAGTCATCGCGCATTTTCTGAAAGCCCTGCTCCGCGCGTTTCCCCTCGGCCAGCGCGCGGGATGATTCGCCCTTCTGCATGGACTCCGCCGCCTGCTGCGCATCATTCCGCGTCTGCTCGAGCTGCTTTCGCTCCTCGGCGAAACGCGACTGGTTCTCCTGCTTCTCCATCTTCTGCTTCAGCTCGTCCGCATCCGCGAGAAGCTGCTGCTCCTCTTCGCGCAACCGCTTGAGCTGCCGCTTCGCCTCCTCGCGTTCCTTCTCCGTCCTTGCCTCCTCGATCGCATTTTGCAGCTCCTTCACGCGCTCATTGATGTTCGCCTGCCGCTGCGCGAGTTCCTTCAGCCGGTTCAAAACGGCGAGCTGCTCCTTCTGCTGTTCGTTCTGCGGCTGCTCGGCCTCGCTCTGCTTTTCGTAACGCTTCTTCTCGTCCTTCATTTCGAGCTGTCCGAGCTGCCTGTCGCCCTGCTGCTGTCCCTTGCCTTTTCCCTGCTGATTTCGCTGCACGCGAAATTCATGCGCCGCGAGTTTCAAGAGCGCGTTGTAAGCCGCCTGCTCCGCCGCGAGCGCATCGGGCAGCGGTGCGGCCGTCTTCTCCGCCGCGGTGAGATGCCCGAGCGCGCGCTGCATTTCCTGCATCACCGTCGCCACCATCGCCGCGGATTTCGGCTCCTCTATTTTTTCCGCGAGCTTCTGCGCCATGCCGAGCGCCTCCGCCTGCGAATCCTTCACCACCGGCTCGTCCTTGAGAAATTTTTCACTTGGTTCCGGCGCAGCCGCATTGTCCTCCGCGCGCTTCAGGTTCCACGTTGCGGTGATGATCTGCTTTTGCAAATCCGCGACCTTCGTCGCCTCACCGCCTGCACCGCCGCCCGGCGGTGGCTGGCCGCCAGAGCTGTCATCGCCGGGCCGGTAGATTTCCTCGAACGGCCGCACCTCCGCGAAGAAAATATCGCTCTGCGTCCGGCGCGGCTTTCCATCCGGCCCGATGTCCTCGGCCCACACATGCCACGACACCAGCTCGTCCACCTTCACGCCGATCTCCTCAAGCTTCAGCACATGCTCCAGATGCAATTTTTCGTCCGGCTTTGAGTCGTGCGCGAGCACGACGTCCTTCGTCTCGCCGCCACCGATGGAATAGCTGATGCCCGCTGCGCGCAGCCCGAAGTCATCCCACGCATCCACGCGGAACGCGACCTCCTCGATCGGCGACACGCGCTGGTCACCCTTCGGCGTCACGATCTTCAGTTCGGGCCGACGGTTCGGCAGCGCATCGAGCGAAAATGTCGCTGCAAGCTTGTTCGCTCGCCCGTCGGCGTCCTTGAGTTTCAGCTCCCACACCTTGCTTTCGCGGACGGGAAAATCCTTCAGCTCCGCGACCGCCTTCGCGGGATTCACGATCAGAGGCACCACGCTTCCGTCCTTCGCCACAAGCGATGCGGACTGCACGGGCTTGTTGAGTTGAAACGACACATCGAGCGTCGCCCCCTGCACCGCGCCCACGCGCCGTGTGTCGGCGATCAATTTGTCCGGCAGCTTTGCAAACTCCGGGAAGCGCACGAGCGCATCCGCACGATCCAGCCGAGGATGCTCGAACACCTTCACCAAAAATTCACGCGTCGCACGCCCCGCATATTCCACGCGATACGCGAGGTCGCCCGTCACCTCCGGCACGCCGCCGCCGAAAACCGGATCGTCGAGATTTTTCACCAGCGCGATGCGCTTCGCCGGAGCATTCATCGGACTGAGCACGAGCGCCGCCTCGCTCGGCACGTCGCGTCCAAATTTGGCCAGCACCACGAGCCCCGCGCCGCGCTCCAATTCCACATCGCCGGGCGTGACAGTCACCTCTTCTTGCGAATGCTTAGCCACAGTCGGCGTCGTATCTTCCGAGGAAGGCCGGAGCGCTGCCGCCGAGAATCCGAGCAGCGCGAGCATTGCAAATTGCAAAACGGTCGCACCCGCGAGCTGCCAGCCGGGAACCGCCTGCATGCAATCACGCCTCCGCATTTCCGCCACCGCATCCGCCACCACTCGCTGCTGGAGAAAGTCGAGCTTGCCCGTCGCGGAATCGGGGCGCTGCTCCACCGCCGTGACGAGCAGCGCGTGCAAATCCGGATGCCGCTGCTCCACGCTCCGCGCAATCCCAAGGTAATCCGGCTCCCACGCCGCGATCTTCCGTAGCACCACGATCCACGCCGCGAGCACCGCAACGCCCAGCGCAGCGGCAGCGGCGGCGCTGCGCCCATTCGATCTCCAGAGCAAAAATCCCACGGCACCAAGAATGAGCCACGCCACCGCGGCCCACAGCATGAGACGGAGAAGTTTTTGCCGCCGGACAACCGGCTCCAGTGCAGATTTCAGCAGAGGCAGAGTCATGGGATGACCTCGGGGTTGCGTTGGGTTGCGGAGAGTTTCGCAGCGACGGCGGTTTCCACCAGCAGGAAGATCACCGCGGCGATCACGAGCCAGCGCCACAGTTTCTGCTTCTGCTCGGCCTCGGTCGCGGCGGCGTGGATGCCCGTATCCGCCGCCGTCGCAGAGGTCTGCTTTTCTCCCACCGGCAATGCGAGCGCCGCGAGTGCATCGGGCGCGAGCGGCGACGTGCGGCTTTCCTCGGGATCGAGATTCACGACAAAGCGAAGTTCGCCGGGATTCGCGACGTAGATCCCCGGCTGATCGGTCGCGGTGAATTTTCCGCCCGCGGCGACGGACGCCTCCGCGCCATCCGGCTTGCGCATCGTGAATGGCTGCGGGCCGGGCGGCAGCGCGATTTCATCGCCGACAAAATACTGCGCACGCGTCGGTGGCAGTCCCGCGCTTTCATCGAGAAGTGCGTGCAGCATCGGGACGAATTTTGACGACAGCGCAAGCTGGCTGTCCGCCGGACGCCAACTGCTCGTGAGCACGATCACCGTGCCTTTCCCGAGCGGGACGCGCACAATCGCCGGGTCGCGGCTCTCGAAGCTCGCGAGCACACGCGCACCCGGAAGCACCGCAGGATCGATCCGGCGGTAGCGCCAGAAATGGATCTTCGTGAAATCGCTGAAGCGCGGATCGGCGAACGGCGCGAACAGCGGGCTCTGGAAATCAATCTGCGCGAGCAGCGCGTATTCACGGACCGCAGCCTCTTCGGCGCTGACTTCAGGAATCTCGATCAGCCGCGCGAGCGTCGGCGCGCTCTTCACATCGGTGAGCGGCACCACCACGAGCTTCCCCTCGCGGGCGAACTGCCGGGCCGCGGCAAGCTGTGCGTCCGTCGGCCCTTCGCCGAGCACGACGAGCTGTGCTTTTTGAAATTCAAACGTCGCGACCGGATCGTTCGCACGGCGCGCGGTGATTTCGACGATCTCCTGCGAGGTCTGCTGAAACGCCCGACGCAGATAGAACAGCGAACCGCGCGTGTTGTCGTCCGCATCCGCACCGAGGAACATCACGGGCATCCGTCGCGGCTGCGGCGGGAGCAGCCAGAGCGTGTTGTCAAAATCCACCTCGTCGCCGGTGAGCGCGAGCTTCTCCACGCCCGCCGGAAGTTTTGGCACGCGCACCACCCGGCTCTGCCCCGCCGGGACATAGACATCGAGCCCCGCATCCGCATCCGCACCCCACGTGAGGCGGAAACGCTCCGCCTTCGCCTCCGCCGCGTTGCTCACGCGCACACGCATCGCGCCATCCGCACCCTGCGCCTCCTTTTCCTCGCCGCCGACGAGCCATTGCGGCGCGGCATTGCCGGTGTTTGTGGCGACCACTTTCTCGAAACGTACGGACACATTCGCCGGCCATTCGAGGCCCTGAAGACCGTCGAGACGAGCGCCTTCCTGCATGTCGCTGATGATCACGATCTCACCGCGCGTCGGCACCGTTTCGCGAGCGACGCTGATCAGATCGAGCGCCTGCAAGATCGCCGCGCCGAGATTCGTCCCGCTCCATCCCGGGTTCACCGATGCAAGCTGCCGCACCGCGCCGGGGACGCGTTCGCCGACCGGCGTCGTGCGCCAGCGCTCCATGTCGGTGAGAACGCGCGATGTGCGATCGAAAGTAACGACGGCAACGCTGTCGAGCGGTGTCATCGAGCGGAGCAGCGCCTCGGCCTTTTCCTGCGCCTGCGTCCAAAGCGTCTCGCGCCTCATGCTCGCACTTGTGTCCATGAGGATCGCGACCCGCCGCCCGGCACCATGCGTGTCCGCATTCTTCGCAGCGCTCTCGCGGAAAAACGGACGCGCAAACCCGAGCGCCAACGCGAGCAGCACGAGGCAGCGCAACAGCAGCAGCCAGAGATTTTCGATGCGGCTCCGTCGCGTCACGCGCGGCGGAGTCGGCTGGAGAAACATGAGCGAGCTGAACGGCTTCACCTCGCGCGTCGTGCGGCGGATAAGATGAAAAATGATCGGCCCGACGACCGCAAGCGCACCGAAGAGAAACAGCGGCGAGAGGAAATTCACGCCGCCCCCTTTCTGCGGATGAGCTTCCCGCGCATTGAGCGCGCTTTCAGAAAATCAAACAGCGCGAGTTCGAGCGGCTTCGAGGTGTCGAGCAGCACATGGCTGATGCCGAGTCCTTCGCATGTGCCGCGCACGGACTCCAAGTGCGCCTCGAAGCGCCGCACGTATTCCGCGCGGGCCAGCGACGGATCGAGGAACAGATCGCGCCCGCTCTCCATGTCGAGAAAGCGCGCAGCCTGATCGAAATCGAACGTCCGCTCCGCCGGATCGATCACTTGGAAAACGACCACCTCATGCCGGCTCGCCGTGAGCAGCGCCAGCGAAGTCGCGAGCGATTCAATCGGCGCAAGCAGATCGCTGATGAGCACGATCAGGCTGCGCTTTCGCACCAGCTCCGCGATGCGCCGCAGCGGTGCCGCGAGATCCGTGCTGCTGCCGTGCGCAGGCTTTTCCAGCGCGAGCATGAGATGCCGCAGATGGCCGGGGCGGTTCCGCGCGGGCAGGTATTCGCGCACCTGCTCGTCGAAGGTGAACAGCCCCGTGGCGTCGCCCTGGTGCGAGAGAAAATACGCAAGCGTCGCCGCGAGCGTGCGCGCGTAGTCCGCCTTCGTGTAGCCACGCGAGCCGAAGCTCATTGAGCGGCTGGAATCCACGAGCAGACTGCAACGCAGGTTCGTCTCGTCCTCGAATTTCTTGATGAAATACCGATCCGTCCGCGCCACGAGCCGCCAGTCGAGATACCGCAGATCATCGCCCTGCGCATACGGACGATACTCGGTGAACTCGACCGAGAAGCCGTGATACGGGCTGCGATGAATCCCGTGCCAGAATCCCTCGACCACCGTGCGAGCGCGCAGTTCGAGATTGCGGATCGCCATCAGCGCCTTCGGATCGAGAAACGACGCTCCGCCCGTGTGGGGCGTCTTCGTCGAAGTCTGCGGCGCGGCGGACATTGGTAGTCTTTATTTCACCGCGTCCAGCACGCGCTCGATCACTTTGCCAACCGACACGCCCTCGGCTTCCGCGCGGTAATTCACGAGCACACGATGTCGCAGCACGGGCGCGGCGAGCGCGATGATGTCGTCCTTCGTCACATGTGAACGGCCAGCAAGCAGCGCGCGCGCCTTTGCGCCGAGGCTGAGGAATTGCGCTGCGCGCGTACCTGCACCCCAACTCACCCAGTCATTCACAAATGTCGGCGTGGATTGCTGGCGCGGACGCGTGGCGGCAGCAAGGCGCACGGCGAAGCGCACGAGGTCTTCCGCGATGGGCACCTTGCGCACGAGCGCGTGGAAGCGCAGCACGTCCTCGCCGGTGAAAAGCGGCGCGATTTTTTCGCCAGCGGCGGCGGTCGTGCGCTGCACGACGGTGACCTCGTCTTCCTCGGGCAGGTTATCTATCACCTCATTGAACATGAACCGGTCGAGCTGCGCCTCGGGCAGCGGATACGTGCCTTCCATCTCGATCGGGTTCTGCGTCGCGAGCACGAAGAACGGCTCCGGCAGCGCGTAGCGTCGCCCGCCTGCTGTGACCTGATGCTCCTGCATCGCTTCGAGCAGCGCGGCCTGCGTCTTCGGCGGCGTGCGATTGATTTCATCCGCGAGCAGCATGTTTCCGAAAATCGGTCCCGGCACGAATACGAGTTCGCGGCCATCCGCGCCTTCCTTCAAAATCTCCACGCCCGTGATGTCCGTGGGCATGAGGTCGGGCGTGAATTGAATCCGACGGAATTCGAGGTGAAAAATCTGCGCGACGGATTTCACGAGCAGCGTCTTCGCGAGTCCCGGCGCGCCGGTGATGAGGCAGTGCCCGCCGGCAAACAGCGCGATGAGGATCTGTTCGATCACCTCGTGCTGGCCGACGATGGCCTTGCCGAGTTCGGCGAGGATGCGCGGGCGCGCGGCGGTGAGTTGCTCGAAAGTCGCGGCATCGTCGCGCGAGGAGTCGCTGTGTGGTTGGTTGGTCATGGAGAAAAATTCGAGCGCGCTATCCGCTCAGTGCGTCATCGCCCAGAAGATGATGTTGATGCCGAGCGGGAAGCCGCGCTTCTCCGAGAACTCGTGGAAGAAATAATCGCTCTCGCCCTCGCGCTCCCACGAGTCGCCGTTGTCGCAGTTGTGTGTGGCGATGATCATGATGCGGCCCTTGTCGTCGAACATCGCGCGGACGTGCATCTCGGTGCATTCCTCGATGCTGCCGTCCTTCTGCGGATGCCGCTCCCAAGTCACTCCGTCGTACTGGCTGCGCACGCCCTGCCGTTCGTTTGGCGTCTGGAGCTTGTTTTTTTCCACATTCAAATCGAAGACGCAGTGGAAAATCGGGTGGTCCATCGGCAGTTCGACGAACTCGCGATCGGGGAACACGCGCTTCATCTGCTCGGCGAAACCTTCCCACTGCCACTCGCCCCAAAAATCATCCGCCATGAAAAATCCGCCGTTGAGCAGATATTTTTTCAAAATGGGAACCTCCTCGTCCTGCAGGAGCAGCGCGCCGGGCTCGACCATGTAGATGAACGGG
The DNA here is from genome assembly GCA_903882875.1 of uncultured Spartobacteria bacterium. Taxonomy (GTDB): domain Bacteria; phylum Verrucomicrobiota; class Verrucomicrobiia; order Chthoniobacterales; family Chthoniobacteraceae; genus SXWH01. Next base: position 24,072 of record CAIRYQ010000055.1, read on the forward strand.
TAATCGCCCAGCGCCGGATCGGTGAGGCGGATCGTGCGCCCGTTCGGATCGGTGTGCATCGAGGTCATCTGCTGAAGGCGGAACGAGAGGTTCAGATCGCTGTCGGGGAAATCCGTGATCCAGCTTCCCGCAGTCGGCGAGCCCTCGGGATCGCGGTCGCGGATGATTCGGCAGAAGGTGAATGCGTCGCGCGAAAATCCAGGGGAGTTTTTCCACTCCGGCGTGCCCGTGCTGTGCGAGGCAATCTCACGCGCCGTCTTCACCGTGCGCGCGTCCACCGCCTCGCCACCCTCGGTGTAATAAATCGGCCCTTCGGCATTACGACGCCGCCGCTGTGCGAAACCCGCACTCACGAGGAGGAGCAGCAGCAGAAAAAACAGTGCGCGTCGTGATTTCATGGCTTCTTCTTGGGACTGACAATGGGCTCGGACTTCGGCCTTGGCGACTTCGATTCCATCTCCAGCAGTAGGCTGTGCGCCTCGCGGAAACGCGGAGCTTCTTCCAGCGCGAGCAGCACCTCGCGTTTCGCCGCAGCATCGCCTGTCGCGTGAAGGATCCGCGCGAGACGGAAATGAATCTCCGGCTGATCGGGCGGATTCAGCAGGAGCATCGTCCGGTACGCGCGGATTGCGCCGGGCCTGTCGCCCGTGGCCTCGCGCGCCTCGGCGATCGATCGGTACGGCGCGGCTGCGAGAGGGTTCACGCCGGTGAAAAGCGCGGCGTTGGCGAGCACCTTCGGCCAGTCTTTCCGCTCGGCAGCGATCTCCGCGAGGCGCGCGTAAGCCTCGGGCGCGTCGCTGCACAGCTCGGCGATCTTGTTCAGCATTGCCTCCTCCTCGGCGGACTCGCCGAGTTCGCGATGCACGCGTGCGAGCATCGCGAACGCGCTCCCGGCGTCGTGCTGATCGGGAAAGAGAGCGATCAGTTTTTTCAGAGGGGCTTTCGCGGCTTCCCATTGCTTTTCGCCGAGGCGCTGCTTCGCCTGCTCCGTCAGCGCGGTGAAGTTGTCCGGATTTTTTTCGATCCACTCGTTCAGCTTCGTCTCGCTTCGCAGGGCGACCGGGTCCGGCTTCGACCAATCGAGCTTCGGGCCGGTGGCATTCGCGAGGCCGCGCGCGTGCGTGGCAAAGTCGGCGTCCAGCTTTTCAATCGGCGCAAAGCGCGCGGCGAGCGCGGCATTGATCTCCGCGCCACGCGCAAGGTCCGCGAGCAGCGCGCGCATTTTTTCCACGCCCCATTTTTTCACAAGCCACTCCACGACGAGCGAAGACTCGAAGTATGCGAACTGCAAATGCACCCCGGACTTCGGGCGAAGGAATGCACCGCTCAGTTTGCTCACCGGCGTGAATTCCTCGCCGAGGATCATCGCGCGGTACCTCGGCGACATGTGCTCGCCCCAGCTCGCGCGCTGCTGCCGCTCCTCGAAGACGCTGATGCCCTCGCTGAGCCAGCGCGGCATCTTGTTCTTCGTGAGCGTGAGCGTGATGACGTGCGTGAACTCATGCCACAGCACCGCCTGCCAGTTCTGCGGATTGCCGGGCCGTGATGCCGGGCTGTTCGCCGTGATCACGCGGCCAAAACAGACGCCGAGGTAACCCGCGCCGCCGGGAAGTCCGAATGTGCGGATCGCGAAATCTTTCTGATCGGGAAAAATCTCCACGACCGTTTTTTCGCCCGGTGGCATCCCGTATTTCTTGATCAGCGTCGCGTGCGCTCGCTCCAGCAGCGCGAGCACATCCGCGCCGTACACCTCCGCCTCGCGCGGATCCATCCGCACTTGGAAATGCTCGCTCTTCAGCACGGTGAAATGCGCGATGGTGTCGCGCAGCGTCGTGAGATTGAACGCCACCACGTCGTAAGGATCGGCCTTCTGCACCTCGTCGGCGAGCTGCCAGCCCTCGTCGTCCTTTCCGAGCCGCAGGAGATCCTGCGCGAGCTGGATCTTCGCCGGAGTGAATGCGGCGTCCCACTTCAGCGCCTCGCGCTGGAGCGCCGCGCCCTCGGCGAAACGATACTTCTGCGAGAGCTTGCGGCCGATGAGATGCGGCACGGCGGGATTTGTCGGCCACGCCTTCAGCGCCTCGGCGCGCTCGACGGCATCGGCCTTCGTATCGGCGCGGAGATTCGCGAGCACGGAGCGCAGCGCGTGCGCCTCAGCGTGGCGCGGATTGATCGTCAGCACTTCGGTGATCTGCCTGGCGGCCTCTGCATAATCCTCCGAGTCAATCGCGTGATCCGCGATCAGCATGTGCGCGCCTGCATGGTTCCGATTCAATTCCAGCACCTTTTCGATCTGCTCCTCTGCCGACTCGTCGTCGCTGGGCGCGAATGCCCGTGCAAGGCCGAAGTGCGCCTCTGCGTTTTCGGGGAATTTCTTCACCGCCGCCGCAAAGCTCTTCGATGCGAGCGCGAAGTCATGCTTCGCCAGCGCGAGTTCGCCGTTCGCGAGATACGTGTCGGGAAAATCCGGGTTCAGCTTTTTCACCGGATCGAAAAACAGCTCCGTCACGCGCTTCGGATCCGCGCCGAGCAGAATCGCCGCCTTGCCCAGCGCCACGCGATCCGCCGGCTCGCGATAAGCCCACTCACGCTGCCCGCCGAAACGGTCCATCTCCTCCTTCACCTTCTGCGCGCGCTCCGTGTCGCCGTTTGCGCGGAACACGTCGTAGCCCGCGAGCCGCAGACGCATCGAATACGGGAAACGCTCGAGCGCCTTGCTGATCGCCTCCTGCGCCTCGGGATATTTCCCCGTCGCCATCAGCGCCTCCGCGCGCAGCAGCGGCCAGTCTTCCACGTCCTGCTGTGTCTGCTCGGCCGCAGCCGCGACATCCGCGGGATCGTTGTATTTTCCCGCGAGCAGTTGCTTCCGCACATCGTCCATTTCCGCCGCGCGGGAAATGGACAGGCCGAATGCGAACGCAGCGGCCACCGCGAGCGCCGACAATTCACCCCGCAGAACGAAGCGGGAAAATTTCGCTGGCGACATTCGGGCAGACTACGCACCGGCCCATGCCGGACTCAAGCCGCGCGTGCAGCGGCCGCGCATGTCCCCGTGCCGCCCCGCACACTCTCTCACTGCGCAGCGTGCTTGAGCACAAATTCGAGCAGCTCGGGGCACTCGAAGAACGCCGGGATCGCCTTGTGCCCCTCGCCGGGAATGATCTTCACGGTGAACGAGCCGCCGCCTGCCTCGTAGCGATCCTTGAGCACCTTCGTGTTGTCGTCGTATGGCACGACTGCGTCGCTGTCGCCATGCACGGCGAACATCGGCACCTTGTTCGCCAGCAGACCTTGCAGGTTGTCCACGGGATTCAGTTCCTTCAACCGCGCACGGAACTCGGCCTCGGGAATGCCGTAATCCGCGAGCGTCACAGGCAGGTTTTTCATCGGGTAGCTCGTGAGGCTGCACACCGGGTAGATTCCCACCCACGCGCGCAGCTTGTCGGGATTCCGAAACGCCCACCCGAGGGTCATGATCCCGCCGCGGCTCTGGCCAAGCAGGATCGGCTTCGGCGAAAATCCGCGCTTCACCATCACGTCGTAAAACTCCGTGAACTTCGCCGTGCTCGCCGGCGCGCCGCGCACTTCGCCGATGTCGAAGCCCGCGATGCTGATGCCTGCCTTCAGGAAGCCCTCGAAATACATCTTCCGCCCAGCGAGCGACACACCCTTCAGCGTCGGAGCATACCAGACCCACGGCTTCCCTGCGGCGGGCTTCGGCGCGGCATAGAGGAAGGCCGTGTTGCCGTTGATCTCGAATTTCTCGGCGACGCGCGGCAGGGCGTCGTCGGCAGCGAACGCGGTTGTGAAGAACGCAGGAAGCGCGAGCAGTGCGAGCAATGTCCGTGTGTTCATGGATCAGAGTTTGTTCGGCGTCACTTTCGTCCACGGCGTGAATGCGCCCATCGCGTGCTGCTGCACTTTGCGCTTCCAGATTTTGTTTCCGCAGAATGCAAACAGCGTGTCCTTCTCCGCACCGCCGAGCGCGACGCCCGTCACCCGGCTGCGATCCGGCACCGGCAGGATCACCTGCGTTGGGCCGTCGTCCGCGCTGATCTGCACGCCGCTTTTCGTTGCGATGAACTGCCGGCCTTCGAGCGAATAGCACACGGATTCCGGGCCCGCATCGTCGTCCCAGTCGGCGACGTGCAGATGGAAGAATCGCTCCTTGTTCGTGAGCGAACCGTCCGCGTTCACCTGATACGAATACACCCACTTCGAGTGCCCCTCCGCGACAGAGAGCAGCCACTGATCCGGGCGAGTCGCCATGCCCGTGGCAAACTTGATCCCGGCATCCACCTGCGTCTTCTTGCCGTCCTTGACGAACCACACGCTGCCGCCGTTGCTCGGCTTCTTGTCGTCATTATCCGTAACGTAGAGCCCGCCATCGGGACGCGCGAGGATCGAATGGCCCGTGATTCCGTCGAGCACCAAGCTGCCTTTGCCCGCGGAGTCGTAGCGCATGAGCTTGCCCGATTTTTCCGAGATCGTGAAAAGCGTGCCGTCCGCGCCAATCGTGACGCCATGCGCCGCACCCGTGTCCGCGGCAAACTCGCTCACTTTTCCATCAAGACCGATGCGATGGATCTTGTTGTTCGTCGTGTCGGCGAAGAACGCCTCGCCGCTCGCGTTGCACGACGGCCCGCGCGTGCTCTTGAAGCCCTCGGCGACAAGCTGCCAGCCTTCGCCGGGCACGATGATTTCCTGCGCACGCGGCGCGCTCGGCCCGGCTTTCACACGCTCGGGCCAGCCCTTCCACAGATACGCCATCGCCTCTGGCCAAAGTTCGCCGTAACCCGCGACATGGCCGCCTTCGATCGTGCGGAACTGGTAGTCGTAGCCGGAAAATTTCATCGCCTTGTCCAGCTCCTGATCGAGCACGTACCAGTCACCCGCGCAGTTCTCCATGTCGTGCGTTCCCGTCGTGAGGAAGGTGCGGATCGGCTTCGCCTCGAACTTCCGGACCATCGTCGGAAACTCATGCCCGCCGCGGAACGCCACAAAGCTCCCGCTCGCCGCATACACGCGGCTGAATGCATCGGGCCGGTTCCATGCCGCCACGAACGCCGCGATGCCGCCGCTGCTGCCGCCGGACATGCAGCGGTCGTTGCCGTCAGTCGAGAGGTTCAGTCCGTATTCCTTCGCGATGAACGGCAGCAGTTCCTCGGTGAGAAAACGCACGTTGTTGTCGTTCACCGCGTCGTATTCAAAGTCGCGGTTGCGCCGCCCGAGCGTGCCCTTCATCGGCGCGGGCACCTCGCCGGGCCGCACGAAGACGCCGACCGTCACCGGCATTTCCTTCGTCGCGATCATCGTCTCCATCATCGTCTTCTCGCGCGGATTGAAGCCGTCCGTCTTCACATACACGCACGCCGGCTTTTTCCCATCGTACTGCGCCGGGATGAAGACCGTCACCTGGCGCACCGTGCCGGGGAAAATTTTGCTCTGCGCGAAAGTGAGATCCTTCGTCGTGCCCGGCAGGATTTCCTCGGGCTTGATCGCGGGCGGCTCGTATTTTTTTGCAGCATTCGCAGCGGCGGCGTGCACCGGCCCGGCGCAGGCGATGAGTGCGACGAGCATTGCAAGAATATGCGCGCCGCGTTCGGGCCTGCGTCGCACGGGAAAAGATTGGGCCGGTGTGTTTTTCATGGGTCTGAGAGTGATGTGTGAAGCCAGACAATCCGCAGCGCCGCGCTTTGCTGAAAGAATTGGGTGTCATCATTCGCAATCCACTCCCCCGGCGGCTGCGCAGACGTCGCGGCGCGCTACCTTTTCCCCGCCGCATCCCACCATTTCGACAGGCGTGCAGTCGGCACATCCGGCAGCGCCATGCCGGCTGCGGCGTAGTGCGATGTGTCGTTGAAAAGCGTGAGGCGCGCGTGCGACGGATCCTTGAAGTCCACGATGTTCAGCGCCGCGGGAAGCTGATCGAGATTGTCCCGGTAGCGGCGCGGATCAAAGCCGAGCAGCGAACTCAGCAGCAGCCGGATGGTCGCCTTGTGCGAAACCACGAGAACATTTTGCGCGGGATGCGCGCGGACGATATCGAGAAGCACCGGCAGCGCGCGCGCCGTGACCGCTAGCCCGCTCTCGCCACCCTCCGGCGCAAAGGTGTATGGATCGCGATCCCACTCCGCAGCCTCGTCGGCAAACTGCGCCTCGACCTCACGCCGCGTCATCTGCTCCCAGCGCCCGTGCGAAATCTCGCGCAGCCCGTCGCGCAGCCTGACCTCGATGCCGTGCGGCCCCGCGAGAATCCCCGCCGTCTCGACCGTGCGCCCGAGTGGCGAGGCGTAGATTGCGGAGATTTTTTCGCTGCGCAGCCGCATTGCGAGACGCCCGGCCTGCTCGCGGCCTTCGTCGGAAAGCGGCACATCGGTCGCGCCCGCGAAACGATCCTCCGCGGTGAGCACAGTCGCGCCATGACGGACGAGAAAAATACGGGTATTCGTGGAAGGCATCCCGCGGTGGTAGCGGACTCATCGCTGCGTGTCCACGCGCGGGAATGAACATTCGGACAAATGCGCAAAGATCTCCGCCCGGCCTTGGCGCGCGGCGGCACATCGGTTAAATTCCGCACCATGAAAACCGTCGTCGTCCTCGGTGCCTCCGCAAAGCCCGACCGCTATTCCTTCAAGGCGCTCAAGCGTCTTCGGGAGCATGGCTACAACGCGCTCCCGGTGAATCCCGGCGTGCCGGAAATCCTCGGCGAGACATGCCACCCGAGTATCCGCGATGTCGCCGGGCCGATTGACACGGTGACGATGTATCTTTCCGAGGCGCATTCGACGCCGCTGATTCCCGACATCATCGCCGCCGCGCCGCGCAGGATTGTTATCAATCCCGGCGCGGAAAATCCGCAGCTCGCAAATGCTGCGGAAGCCGCGGGCATCGGCGTCGTCCACGGCTGCACGCTCGTAATGCTGCAAGCCGGCACATTTTGATGATGCACGCGAGCGCCCTAAGCATCGGCCCACGAAGCAGGTTCACCATTCCCGTCGCTAGCTTTCTACCTGCACCCATGCAACGCACCCTCTTCGCACCCGTCGCTCTGCTGTTGGCCTCGCTTTCCACGTTGCGCGCGACGGAGCGCGTGCAGTTCAACCGCGACATCCGGCCCATCCTATCGGACACATGCTTCAACTGCCACGGCCCCGATGAAAAGCAGCGCAAGGCCGGGCTGCGGCTCGATCTGCGCGAGGAGGCGCTGAAGCCCGCGAAGTCCGGCGATGTCGCAATCGTGCCAGGGAAGCCGGAGAGCAGCGCACTCGTCGCACGCGTGCTGACCGACGACGCGGACGACCTCATGCCGCCGACGAAGCTGCACAAGCCGCTGTCGAAAATTCAAAAGGACACGCTGCGCCGCTGGATCGCGGAGGGCGCGGAATATCAGGGCCACTGGGCATTCCAGACGCCGTCGCTGCCGACGCCGCCCGCGGACGCGGACACGAAGACCGGTGCGATTGATGCGTTCATCGCAGCGAAATTGAAGGCGGAAAAGCTCGGCTTTTCTCCCGAGGCTTCGCGTGAAGTGCTGCTGCGCCGCGCATCGCTCGCGCTCACGGGATTGCCACCGACTCCCGCGGAGACGGACGCTTTTCTGGACGACCAATCGCCGCGCGCATACGAGGTGCTCGTGGACCGCCTGCTCGCGTCGCCGCACTTCGGCGAACGCATGGCGACGCCGTGGCTGGATCTCGCGCGGCACTCGGACACGGCAGGCTATCACAACGATTCGCTACGGCAGACGTGGCTGTGGCGCGATTGGGTCGTGAAGGCGTTCAATGACAACAAGCCGTTCGACCGTTTCACCGTCGAGCAGCTCGCCGGCGATTTGCTGCCGGGCGCGACGCTGGATCAGAAAATCGCGAGCGGCTTCATGCGCAACGTGATGACCTCGGACGAAGGCGGCATCATTGATGCCGAGTATCTGAACATCTACCTCGTGGATCGCGTGAACACGCTCGGCACGACGTGGCTCGGCATGTCTGTCGGCTGCGCGCAGTGCCACGATCACAAATACGATCCCGTGACGATGCGCGACTTCTACGGGCTCTACGCGTTTTTCAACGCCATGCCCGAGCGCGGCAAGGACGGCACGCGCACGATGAATCCCGAGCCGCGCCTCTCCGTGCCCTCGCCCGAGCAGACCGCGGAGATTGCAAAGCTCGACGCAAAAATCGCAGATGCCGACAAGCTCGTGAAGGAGCGCGAGGCGAAGCTCGACGCGGAGCAGGCCGAGTGGGAATCGAAGCAGGACGGCAAGACCGCGACGGGCAGCATCGCCGCGCCATTCGATCATTTTCCGCTGATCGCGGACGGCAACGGTCGCACACACGATGGGCAGGCGATCGAAGGTGCGCTGAACGGCAAGACGGATTTCGCGGACAGCGCGAATGGCAAGGCTCTCGAATTGAATGGCGCGGGCCACATTGATCTCGGAGCGCGCTACGATTTCGACAAAGGCGACAAATTCAGCGTCGCCACATGGCTGCGATTGCCAAAGAGCGGCACGGTCGGCGCACCGATTGGCAAGATGGAAAACGGACCGAACTACCGCGGCTGGGACATCGAATTTCAGGGCGCGAAGGCGAACGTGCATCTCATTCACAAGTGGCCCGGCGAAATCATCCACGTGCAGACGCAGCAGGATCTCGCGACGGACAGCTTCCAGCATTTTGCCTTCACCTACGACGGCTCGGGCAAGGCCGCGGGCGTGAAGATTCTTGTGAACGGAAAGGCCGTGCCGACGAAGACGCTGAAGGACAAACTCACCGGCACGATCAAGACCACGGCACCGTGCGCGATCGGGCGGCGCGGCGGAGGCGGCTCGCCGTTCACGGGCCTGCTGCACGATCTCCACATCGCGCCGCGCGTCTTCGGCAGCGGCGACATCGCGATACTCGCAAGCAGCAAGACGCTCGAACTTCTCACCATCGAAAAAAGCAAACGCACGAAGGCGCAGCGGGACGAATTGCGGCAGTTTTTCCGCGACGCGATCGCGACGGACTACATCGCCGCGAAGCAGTCCGCCGAGGATGCACGCAAGGCGAAGACGGCATTCGAGGCGCAGATTCCGAACGTGATGGTGATGTCCGAAATGGACAAGCCGCGCGACACGTTCATCAAGGTGCGCGGCGCGTACGACAAGAACGGCGACAAGGTTGAGGCGGCGTTCCCGGCATTTTTGAAAGCGACGGTGAAACTCGATCAACCGGAGGCAAAGCCACGCCTCACGCGACTCGAACTCGCGCAGTGGATCACCTCGCCGCAGCATCCGCTCACCGCGCGCGTCGCGGTGAACCGTTTCTGGGCGATGCTCTTCGGCACGGGAATCGTGCGGACGGTGAACGACTTCGGGTCGCAGGGTGAATTTCCGAGCCATCCCGAACTGCTCGACTGGCTCGCCGCGGACTTCGCGCGCGATTGGGATGTGAAGCGCGCGCTGAAGCAGATCGTCCTGAGCCGCACGTTCCGCCAGAGCGCCGCCGCGTCGCGGGAAATGCTCGCGTGCGACACGGAGAACCGACTGCTCGCACGGGGGCCGCGCACGCGGTTGGAAGCCGAATTTGTCCGCGACAACGCGCTCGCGATTTCCGGCCTGCTGAATCCCGCACTCGGCGGCAAACCCGTGTATCCGTACCAGCCGCCCGGCATCTGGTCGATCAACGAGATGGGCGGCGGCGGCTGGACGCAGCAGCACGACGACGGCCAGTACCGCCGCGCGCTCTACATTTACCACCGCCGCAGCACGCCGTATCCGAGCCTGCTCACATTCGACGCACCGAACCGCGAGGTCTGCACCGCGGGCCGCGCGCGCACGAGCACGCCGCTCCAGTCGCTCGTGCTGATGAATGACCCGGTCTATGTCGAGGCCGCGCGCGCATTCGCAGCGCGCGTGATCAAAGAGGGCGGCAGCGACGATGCCTCGCGACTGAATCACGCCTGGCGGCTCGCGCTCGCGCGCACGCTGGGCACTGCCGAGCGCGGCGTGCTGGAGCGTGCGCTCTCGGTGCAGCGCGCGCACTTCGCCGCGGACAAGACCGCTGCCGATGCACTGCTGAAGGTGGGCGATTTCAAAAATCCCGACGGTATCGAGCGCAACGAACTCGCCGCGTGGACCGCCGTCGCGAACATCATCCTCAATTTGAACGAAACCATCAGCCGCTGATCTTCCGCCATGCACACGCCCGATCCCAAGCTCATCACCCGCCGCGCATTTTTGCAGCGCAACTCCACCGGCCTCGGCGCGCTCGCGCTCGCATCGCTGCTGAAGGCGGACGCATTTTCCGCGAATGCCGCGCCCGGCATGGACGTGCCCGGCGTGCTCAAGCGCCTGCACCACGCGCCAAAGGCGAGGCGCGTGATCTACCTTTTCATGTCGGGCGCGCCGTCGCATCTCGACCTCTTTGATCCGAAGCCGAAGCTCGTCGAGATGACCGGCAAGGATCTGCCCGACTCCGTGCGGCAGGGCCAGCGCATCACGGGCATGACGAGCGGGCAGAAGAATCTGTTCTGCGTCGGCTCGCCGTTCAAATTCGCCAAGCACGGCCGCAGCGGAATGGACGTGAGCGAGCTGATGCCGAACATCGCGGGCATCGCCGACGACGCGACTTTCATCCGCTCGATGTTCACCGAGGCGATCAACCACGATCCCGCCGTCACATTTTTCGGCACCGGCCACCAGCAGCCCGGCAGGCCGACGATGGGCGCGTGGGCGAGCTACGGCCTCGGCAGCGAAAATGCGGACCTACCCGCGTACATCTGCATGCAGAGCGGCGGCGGCGGGCAGCCGCTGCAATCGCGCTATTGGGGCAGCGGATTCCTGCCCGCGCAGCACGGCGCGGTCACATTCCGCGGCGCGGGCGACGCCGTGCTCTACCTCTCGAATCCGCCGGGACTCAGCACCAGCGCGCGGCGCGACACGATTGACACGATGAACGAACTCAACCGCGTGCAGCTCGGTGCGCTCGGCGATCCCGCGATCTCCGCACAGATCGAAAATTACGAGATGGCCTTCCGCATGCAGGCGAGCGTGCCGGAGCTGATGGATCTGTCGAAGGAGCCGGACTCCACATTCGATCTCTACGGCGCAAAAAAGGGCACTCCGAGTTTCGCCGCAAATTGCATCGTCGCCCGCAGGCTCGCCGAACGCGGCGCGCGCTTCATCCAGCTCAATCACCGCGACTGGGATCACCACGGCGGACTGCCTAGCGCATTGCCCGGCAAGGCGAAGGAAGTGGACCAGGGCGCGGCGGCCCTCGTGAAGGATCTCAAGCAGCGCGGACTGCTCGACGACACGATCGTGATCTGGGGCGGTGAATTCGGCCGCACGAGCTACAGCCAGGGGGAAATCAAGGCGGCGAGCTTTGGCCGCGACCATCATCCGCGGTGCTTCACGATCTGGGCCGCGGGCGGCGGCTTCAAGGCCGGCCACATCCACGGCGAAACGGACGACTTCGGCTACAACATCGCCCGAGATCCCGTGAGCGTTCACGATTTCCACGCGACGCTGCTGCACCTGCTCGGGGTGGACCACACGAAGCTCATCTACCGCCACGAAGGCCGTGACTACCGGCTCACGGATGTCTTTGGAAAAGTGGTGGGCGGCATCGTCGGCTGAGGCCGGGACGCTGCGGGCGGGAAAATTGGCCGAAGTCTCCCATGCGCTTTTCGTGATGAAGCGGTGCCGAGGAAATGACGAACGCCAACGGAAACCTCTGCCAAAGCACGCGCATTAGGATGGGGACGGATATTTGACCACGGATTTCACGGAGGACACGGATGGGTTTCAGATAGGGAGTGTTTTCATCCGCGCCATCCATGTTATCGTTGGTTCCTGAATTCTGCATGCTGGCTGGCTGACCGTTGCAAAGCGAGGAGCAAGCCGCCCTGCGTCATCGTCCGGAAACGGGCATCCACCGTGAACGGGGTGCATCGTTGGAGCCTCTCCCGTAGCCGCCGATGGAAGGAGACGGGCTGATTCCCGGCCCGGCGGACGTAGTGGCTTTCGGGGTTTGACTCTGTCCGGAGAAGCATCAAGCCTTCCCACCCATGACGCCCCGCCTCCCATCCAGACCGAGCAAGCCGAAACCTTCACGTGGTCCAATCAGATGTTAGGCAAGTCTACACGCACACTGAAATGACCACCGAACAATCTTCACTCGAACCGGTGCGGCGCATCCGCTCTGACGTCCTCGGCGTGGAGCGTGTCGAGTTCGACAACTGCAGGGACACAGCCGCCAGGAACCGCGCCGAAGTCGAGGCTATGCGTGATCTCCTCAAACCCATTGAGCAGCTTCTTACCGATGTCCACGAGGAGGCCGAGAACAATCCAAGTGATATTGGACGCCTTGCCGGAGCCACCAAGCGCATGGTCTCTCTTCAGGTGCGCGTCATTCGTTCTAACGACCGACTCAGTCGACACATGATTTGGGTTACGTGGGCTATCGCTGCCCTGACCGCCGTTATTCTTTGGCTCACTTACCTTATGTGGGAGCAGTCGAGCCACCAGATTTCCACGCCACCCGCGCCACCAGCTAAAAGCCCATGACCGCAACGCCCTACCGCTCAGCGACCGCGCCACGCTCCGCCTTCGCTGAGCTTGACGGTCGTTGGCATCGCTACGCGCGTTTTTCCCTCCAATGAAGAACAAAGATATTCTTGGCATTGTCTCCGCCGGTCTTGAGGAGGTCAGCCGGAACGCCATCTACCACGAAAAATTGGATTTTACAGTCGCAGATTTGAATGCGATTTGGCATCCACGCCCGGTCGTCAAATTCTCCATTTGTCCTGAACCAGGACGCTACGAACCGAGGCCAGCTCGGCCAACGCGTCCGCAACCTTACGAAGCAACGCCACCTCCGCCAAAGCGTCCACCGCCTTGGTATATCGGGATGAGTTCCGACTTTACCAAGGCCGTAAGCAAGATAGACCGAAAGCTCCAAGGCCGCATCCTAGTGCAACGTAACATTGACTTCGGCCACACATGAGATAAGATTGGCGAATGGCCATTCAACCATTGATTCTTACTGATACCGAACGCATGGAACTTCAACGACGGGTGAGATCGCGTAGCGTTCGAGCAGAGGA
>CAIRYQ010000056.1 GCA_903882875.1 uncultured Spartobacteria bacterium
CTCTCTCGCCGACCTGCGCTCCAAGCTCATGCGCTACATCCGCCAATACAATAAAACGGCAACCCCAATCAAATGGACTTACTCCAATCCCAAACAAAGAATCAAACCGTAGCTGATTCATGTGTTACGTTGCACTAGTGAATTGAAGTTCGACTTTTCATTTCAAATCCTGCTGGAATGAATGGACTCATGATGCGCGGCCTGTCATTTATTCCATTCATGCTACGTTTCATCAAACGCCTGTTTACGCGGAAGAATCATGTTGATTTCTCTGCTTACAATCCGTCATTTATACGCGAGGAACTCATCAAAAGATGCAGAATCGTGGTGATAGATGATGAGCGACCGGCGCTGATTGACGATCTTTCAAATCAAGGATTTGCTGTCGACCACGACGGGAGCGGGAATGACACAACGAAAATCGAAAAAAATCTGTATGATTTAATTCTTTTGGATTTCGGGGGAGTCGGGGCGCGATTTGGACGGGATGAAGGATTATCGCTACTGCGTCACATCAAACGGGTGAACCCGGCCACCTTTATTCTTGCCTACACCTCAAAAAGCCTTAAATCCGATCAGTCCGATTTTTATAGACTTACCGACGCAACCCTTCAGAAAGACGCAGGCATTGCTGATTCGTTCGCGAAAATTGAATCTTCTCTTCGGGAAGCTCTGCGCGTCGATAGAATCTGGCGCGCTCTTGTAGAAATTGGAGCCAGCGGAACGGGGATGAAACAAGAGGTCGAAGCCAGTGTACAAGAGGCGCTGCGAAAGCGGGACATCAAGCTACTGGAAGATACACTAAGAACGAAGCTGTCCAATAATTCTGGAGGTGAGCTCGTGTCTAAGCTTATTGACAAAATGATCGACTTGGTAGGGAAGTATACTTCCGGAACGAAACCATAAAAATATGGCTGCCTCCCCCATCAAACACCTAAGTCCTTTCCCGATCGTTGATCTCCGAAATATTGCGGTACCGGAAGACGGATGTTTTGTCCAAACCACAGAATTCTGCAAACGGAAGTTTAAAGAAGAGACAAAGTGTAAAGCCTTTTATACTGAAATAGCCAAAACAGCAATCCAACAGGAAATCAAACAATGTCCATATGGGTTCGCATGTATGGCTTTCGATTTGAATGGTGCGCCACACGCCATGACTGGATTCATACCCCATCCACGGCTCGGCGGCGAGGCAGAGCAACGCAGGGCCAAAGACAACCCACATGCAAAAGTCGCTATTGAGCAACTTCAAAAGGCATCTGCAAAATTGTCGGAGGCTGAGAAACAAAGAGTCGAGGCGCTTGGAAGCCATGCCAAGAACTACCCACAAGCAATTCATGAGATTAGAAAACTCAACCGAAATATAAAACAGGAAGCCGAGCGGATATTAACTGACCCAGCCTTAGATTCCAAACATAGAAATCCACTGATAACCATTCAGAAATCTTCAGAGATGATGAGTTATCAATTTGAAATTCTCGATCTTTTGGCCAATGAAACGCTTGCCGGCTTAGTCTTGAATACGGACAGCGAAATTTATCGAATGGTGGATAAATGCGTCCGAATCTATGAGCCGCTCGCCATTAGTAAAGATATTCGCCTGAACCTTGAAGGGGACGGGATAAATAAGGCTCCGATCTGGAGTCGGGTTTGCGACAAGACATTCCCGATTATTCCAACAGTCCTGATCGAGAATGCAATCAAGCATTCATTGCCGCAAACATCGATTATTGTAAGAGTAAAACGCCTGAATCCTACTCTGGCGCAGTTTTCCATCAGGAGCATAGGACAACGAATGACGAGCGTTATAGATGTTTTTCAAAAAGGCGTGACGGGCGGAACGCCCTCGTCCGGACAAGGATTTGGCCTATACCTTGCACAACTTGTAGCGAAGCAGCACGGGGCGGAAATTGAGTTCGCGCGGATTCCCGGAAACGAATGCGACCATTACAATTTTCAGATGAAGATGAAGTGTTGGTAAGTGCGAGGAATTATCTAACTCAACTGAAGCAGGAAATGAGGGACACGTTGATCATTTGCCGGCCCTTCACCGATCCATCGCCTATTTCCCTCCAGCGGGTTGGATGGAAATTTCCTCCGCTCCGGGAACTGCCGAAAAGCGCACAGTGCCTCCGGCTGTGGGGACTGTAGTGCTCTTGCCGCCCTGCGTCACGCGGCACTGCTTCCATTCCGGCGGGACTTGCGTGGAGAGCGTGAGCGGGAGGTCGTAGAAGGCGGGGTCTTCCTTCGACGTGAGGCGGAGGCGGATGCGGTCCTTGCCGGCTTCGAGGACTTTGACTTCGGCGCTTTTGCGTTCGGCGGTGTATTGGTGCCAGGAGATGGTGTCGGTGACCCAGAGGTCGTCCTTGTGGGCCTCCAGCTTGTCGAGCAGCGCGGTGAAGACTTCGGTGGGCGTGACGAGCCAGTCGCCGCCGACGCCGTGGAAGACGTTGTATTCCATCTCGCCCTTGGCGAGTGCGGTGTCCACGAGGGCGAGCATGGCCTCGGTGGTCTTGTAGTTGATGGGGTAGCCCTTGAACGGCGGACGGTCTATCAGGTGGTGCTTGGCCAGCGCGGCGTCCACCTGCTCCTTCGGCACCGTCCACGGGACGCCGCCGGGTTTGCCAAAGCTAATGAGGCGCGGCTGCTTCAGGCCGGGGAAGCACTTCGCGATGCCATCGTTGCACTTCGCGAGTTCCTCATCGAGCTGCTCGGGCGTGGTGGTGCCCTTGTGGGTGAAGGTGTGGTTCGCATACACGATGCCGGGGCCGGGCAACTCGGTCTCCCACGCCTTTTGCGCGGCCTTGAACGGTCCGCCGCCGGGGACGACGTAGAAGGTGCCGGCCATGCCGCGCTTTTTCAGTTCGGGGATGACGGTCTTCACGTCGGTCGGCGCGCTGTCGTCGAACATGAGGAGGAAGACGGCCTTCTTCCCATCCTTCCACTTCAGCACCGCGGTCGCGCCTGGGCCATCGGCAGCGGCGGCGTCCCCGGTGGAAAAGGCGAGCGCGAGGAGAAAGACGGCGACGGCGGAAACGGTGGAGGATCGTGTCATCCCCCGCTTATGACCGCAGGCGGGAGCGATGTCAGGTCATTCCGCAGCGACACGGACCGAAGGCGGACCGCAGCATCGGTCTCCGACGAACGGCACCCGCGCTATTTCGCGGCGGTGATGGTGAACCGCACCGTCACGGCCAGTTCGTCGTCGTGGTAAATCTCGACCTTGTACTTGCCGACGGGCCAGCCCTTCGCAGGTTTGTTGAGGGAGAAGGCGCCGCTAAAATCATCTTCGTTCGCGACGATTGGGGTCTCGTCTATTTTCGTGTTTGCGGGTGCGGCATCACCCACGTCCTCAGCGATCCAGACAGCGCGGAGCTTGTCGCCTTTCTCAGTGCCTTTGCTGCGGAAAAACGCGAAGAGCTTCGGCGTGTCGGAGGCAAAGGAGGTCGCGGGCTTGGTCTCGCCGTCCACAGCGATGACGGATTCGACCTTCACATCCCCAGCGTGCGCGGAGGCGAGGATGAAGAGGGATACGATGAGTGTGAGGATGCGTTTCATGAGGATTCAGTCCTTAGCAAAGGCCGGGCCGAATGAGGGCGGTAACGCGATCCACACCGGTCTTTCAAAAGCTCGCTACGCGCCGCCCGGACTCGGTTTCGCCGCAGGAGTGCGAGGCACGAAGGCTTTCGAGACGACGGACACTTCCACCGCGCGCCTGCGCTCGTCGTAATACCAGCGGACCTTCACCTTGTCCCCAGGGTTCGTCGCGGCGACCGCTGCGCAGACCTCCTTGTTCCATCCGCCGGCGACCCAGTTCGGCCAGAACCGTTCCGTCGGCTTCCCGTCCACCTTGAGGTCAAGATAGACGTTCTGGCCCTCGCTCAGCCGGTCCATGACGGTTCCGGTGAGCGTGCCGGTTCGCGATGTGGGAAGCATCGTGCGGATACCGGTCAACACGGGTGCGCCCTGCCCTTTCCATTCCATCGTCACGAGATTGCTCGGGAACACGCCCTTCAACGCGGCTTCGAGTTTCGGCTCCACGCTGCTGCCCGGCGCGGCGAGAAGAAAGCGTGCCGGTTCTTTAGCGCCTTCGAGTTTGATCAGGATGAATGCGTCGGGCTTTTTCAAATTGTGCTCGAACTGCGTGACAATGCCGACGGCCCTTCCGTTCAGCGACGTGGAGACTTGGGCGTGCAGCAGAGATCCACCGCATCCGAGGAAGGCCAGCACCGTCGCGGCCAAAGTTTGCGTGAGTGGTTTTTGCAAGTTCATGGTGGCCGAATTCTCCCGCTGAAACCGCCGGCAATCCAGAATACATTTTGTCGCCCGCCCGCTTCGGCGGCTTGCACCGGTTGTTTCCGCCACTACGCTGCGCGCGAACCACTTCATGATCCGATTCGCCGCGTTCCTTTTCTCACTCGCCCTGCTGCTCGCGCCCGCCTCCGCGGCGACGAAGAAAACGCCGCAGTCTTCCTCGGCTGCAAAACCCGAGTCGCCCGGTGTCGCCCGTCCTTTCCCGATGGACGACAACGATCCGAGCGTCTTCCCCGCCCTCGCCGCGGAAGCCATCGTGCTCTGCGATGCCGCGACGGGCCGCATCCTTTACGAGAAAAACGCCGACCAGCCGCGCGCCGTCGCCAGCACGCAGAAGCTGCTCACCGCGCTCATCGTCGCCGAGGCTGGCGATCTTTCCGCAAAGGTGCATGTCGAAAAATCCGACGGCATGTGCGAGCCGACGAAGCTCGGGCTGAAGGGCGGCGAGACCTACCAGCGCTACGACCTGCTCAAGATTCTTCTCATCAAAAGCATGAACGATGTCGCCCGCTGTCTCGCGCGCGACAACGCCGGCAGCATCGAGGCATTTGCGGAAAAGATGAACGCGAAGGCGCGCGAAATCGGCATGAAGAACTCGCACTTCGTCACGCCGAACGGCCTCAACGCCGCGGGCCAGCACTCGACGGCGCGCGACATGGCGAGGCTCGCGCTCTTCGCCTATCGCAACCGCATCCTCCGCGGCATCGTGAACCAGAAGACGATCACCTGGAAGTATGCCGACGGCCACACGGACGTCTTTGAAAACACCAACAAGCTGCTGAAATACCTCGGCCTCTGCAACGGCATGAAGACCGGTTACACGGAGCCCGCGGGCCATTGCCTCGTGTCGAGCGCCGCGGACGGCAACCGGCAGCTCATCTGCATCGTGCTCGGCGATCACCACCGCGAAATGATCTGGGCGGACAGCTACCGGCTTTTCAACTGGGGCTTTTACCAGATGAAAAACATGCCCTCGGGCGGCAACTGACCGCGCATGGCCGCGAGCATCGAAGACCAGCTTGCGGATCTGCGCTCGCGCTCGCTGCTGCGGCGGCTGCGCACGTTCGACACTCCGCAGCAGCCCGAGATTGAGGAGTCGGGAAAAAGCCTCATCAGCTTTGCCTCGAACGACTACCTCGGCCTCGCGACCGAGCCCGCGCTGAAGGAGGCCGCAAAGGCTGCGATCGATCGCTACGGCGTCGGCAGCGGCGCGGCGCGCCTCATCTCCGGCAGCCTCGCTCCGCACGCACAGCTTGAGGAGGCCATCGCGCGGTTCAAGGGCACCGAAGCCGCACTCACATTTTCCAGCGGCTACGCCACCGCGCTCGGCACGCTCGGCGCGCTCTGCGGCGAGGACGACGTGATCATCTTGGACAAGCTCAGCCACGCCTCGCTGATTGACGGTGCGCGCCTCAGCCGCGCGACGGTGCGCGTCTTTCCGCACAACCATCTCGGCAAACTCGAAAGCCACCTCGAATGGGCCGCGGAAAATCATCCCGGCGCGCGTGTGATCGTCGTCACCGAGGCCGTGTTCAGCATGGACGGCGACCGCGCGCCGCTCACGGAAATCGTCGCATTGAAAAATGAATTCGGCGCGATGCTGCTCGTGGACGAGGCGCACGCCGTCGGCGTCCTCGGCCGCAACGGCCGCGGCCTCGCGGACGCGCTGCGGCTCGAGGGCGAGGTGGACATCCAGATGGGCACGCTCAGCAAGGCGCTCGGCGTCGCCGGCGGCTACATCGCCGGATCGCGGCGGCTCATCGAGCTGCTCGTGAACCGCGCGCGCAGCTTCATCTACTCCACCGCTCCCCCACCCTCGCTCGCGACCGCCGCACGTGCGGCGATCGAGTTCATGGAAAGTGAAGCCGGCGAAAATCGGCGCGAGCAGCTCTGGGAAAATCTCGGCTCCTTCGGCGAGGAGATGCCGCAGCTTTTTTCCGACGGACGGAGAATCCAGAGCGCCATCATCCCGCTGATCCTCGGCGACAGCGGCCGCGCGCTCGAAGCCGCCGACCGTCTCGCCGAGCGCGGATTCTACGTCCCGGCGATCCGCCATCCAACGGTGCCGCGCGACGCCGCGAGACTGCGCATCACCATTTCCGCGCGACACACGCGGCAGCAGATCGCGGCGCTATGTGGCGTGCTGCGATCGCTTTGACAGAGGAGAAGACCCGTCGCTGGAATTTTTGATTTGAACATCCGGCCCGCGCGAACACTCTGGTGATACCTATGAAAAAACTCCTCGCCCTCCTCTGTTCCCTCATTGTCATCACCCACGTCTCGTCCGCGGCCGTCGGCTGGACGGACAACTACGAAAAAGCCCTCGCGCAGGCGAAGACCGAAAAGAAACTCGTGCTCCTCGATTTCACCGGCAGCGACTGGTGCGGCTGGTGCATCAAGCTCGACAAGGAGGTCTTCTCAAAGCCGGCCTTCAAGACTTTCGCAAAGGACAACCTCATCGGCGTGACGGTTGATTTCCCGCAGGGGAAAAAACTGCCGAAGCACACCGTGGATCAGAATGAGAAGCTCAAGAAGGAACACCAGGTGAACGGCTTTCCGACGATCGTGCTGCTCGATGCGGAGGGCAAAGTCCTCAACAAATGGGGCGGCTACTCGGAGAAATTTTTCGACGAGCTGAAGGCGAAAGTCTCTGCGGCGAAAAAGTAAGACCGCGGTTCAGTAGCTCTTCGCAAAAATCACACGGCGCGCGCTGGGCTTGCCGCTCCAGACGCACTTGCCGTCTTCGTGCGGCGCGTCGAACGGGATGCAGCGAATGGTCACCTTGAGCTGCTCCTTGATCTCGGCTTCGGTTTCCGCAGAGCCGTCCCAATGCGCGGATGCAAAGCCGCCGTGAATCTCGGGCTTGTTCGGATTCTTCGCGGTGAAGAACGCGACGAAGTCCTCTTTCGTTTCGAGCTTCACCGTGTGCGCGTCGCGCAGCTTCGTCGCGCGGTCGAGCAGCGAGTCGTGGATTTCCTGCAGCAGCGCGGCGATGCCGGACGTGAAATCACCGGTTGCGGGAAATGTCTTCTCCTTGTGCCCGCGGTCGCGGCGCGCGACTGCGACGCTGCCTTTTTCCAAATCGCGCAGTCCGATCTCCACGCGCACCGGCACGCCTTTCTTGATCCACTCCCAGCTCTTCACGCCACCGCCGAGGTCGCGCTTGTCCACATGCACGCGCACGGGCTCGCCGCTGAAGGTCTGCTTGCGGAGTTCCGCCGCGAGCGCGTCGCACGCGGGGAGCACGGTGTCGCGCATCTCGGGCTTCGGCGTGATGGGGATGATGACGATCTGCTCGGGTGCGACGCGCGGCGGCAGGATCACGCCATCGTCGTCGCCGTGCGCCATGATGACGGTGCCGACGAGCCGGGTGCTCACGCCCCAACTCGTCGTCCATGCGTACTCGTGTTTGTTCTCACGCGAGATGAATTGGATCTCGCTGGCCTTCGCAAAATTCTGCCCGAGGAAATGCGACGTGCCGGCTTGGATCGCCTTGCGATCCTGCACCATCGCCTCGATGCACAGCGTTTCCACCGCACCGGGAAACCGCTCACCCGCGCTCTTTTCGCCGGTGAAAACGGGCAGCGCGAGCCAGTCGCGCGCGAAGGTCTCGTACACGCGCAGCATCTGCATCGTCTCCTCGCGCGCTTCCTTTTCCGTCTCGTGCGCCGTGTGTCCTTCCTGCCAGAGAAATTCCGTGGTGCGGAGAAAAACGCGCGGACGCATTTCCCAGCGGACGACATTCGCCCACTGGTTGATCAGAATAGGAAGGTCGCGATACGACTGTACCCACTTCGCGTAAGTCGCGCCGATGATCGTCTCACTCGTGGGCCGCACCACCAGCGGCTCGGCGAGCTGCGCCGCGGGCGCGGGGCGAAGTCCGCCTTTGCCGTCGGATTCGAGCCGGTGATGCGTGACGACCGCGCATTCCTTCGCGAAGCCCTCGACGTGCGCCGCTTCCTTTGCGAGATACGAAAGTGGGATGAACAGCGGGAAGTAGGCGTTCTTGTGTCCGGTCGCCTTGAACATCCCGTCGAGCGCGCGCTGCATGTTTTCCCAGATACCGTAGCCCCACGGCTTGATCACCATGCAGCCGCGCACGTCGGAATTTTCCGCGAGGTCCGCCGCGCGGACGACCTGCTGGTACCATTCGGGAAAATCCTGTTCGCGTGTCGGGGTGATGGCTGTCTGTGGCTGGCTCATGGGAATGAAAGGGCGCGGAAGCTACGGGGCGGTACGCCTGCGTGCAAGCGCGGGGCTTTGCAGGAAAATACCGTCCGGCAGCAGCCGGCATTCTGCGTCAGGATCAATGGTTCACCCTCCGCTGAACAGACACGCCCGACGCCACGGCGCGTGCGCCACGATCCAAGCGAGCCATGCGGCCGACGCTACTTGTCGTTGAGCGCGGCGACGCCGGGCAGCACTTTTCCCTCGAGCAATTCGAGCGATGCCCCGCCGCCGGTGCTGATGAATGTGACCTTGTCCGCAACCCCCGCGCGCTTCACGGCCTTCACGCTGTCGCCGCCGCCGATGATCGTCTTTGCACCGCGATTTGCCGCGATGGCCTCGGCGATGTCGAACGTCCCCTTCGCGGTCGCCTTGATTTCAAAGACGCCCATTGGTCCGTTCCAGATCACCGTCTTCGCCTTCGCTATTTCCGCGGCGAAAAGCTTCACGCTCTCAGGCCCGATGTCGAGGCCCTCCCATCCGTCCGGGATGCTCTCGCCGGGCGGCACGACTTTCGTCTCGCCGATCGTCTTCGTGTCGAAGTCAAACTTGTCCGAAACCAGCGCGTCCACCGGGAGCAGCAGCTTCACGCCGCGCTCCTTCGCCTTTGCTATGGCGGCAAGCGCGATGGGCTCCCACTCGGGCTTGTAGAGGCTCTTTCCGATGCCGATTCCCTCCACGAGCTTGCGGAAAGTGTAAGCCATGCCGCCGCCGATGATGATCGTGTCCGCCTTTTCCAGCAGTCGGTTGATGACCGCAATCTTGTCGTTCACCTTTGCGCCGCCGAGGATCACCACGAAAGGCCGCGCGGGGTTTTCGAGTTCGTCGTGCAAATAGGTGATCTCCTTTTCCATCAGCAGCCCGCTCACCGCCGGCAGGAATGCCGCAACGCCCGCCGTCGAGCTGTGCGCGCGGTGCGCCGAGCCGAATGCGTCGTTCACGAAAATATCCGCAAGTCCCGCGAGCGACTTCGAGAGCACCTCGTCGTTCTTTTCCTCGCCTGCTTCGAAGCGCACGTTCTCCAGCAAAGCCACGTCGCCATTCTTCAGATGGGCGATGATCTTCTCCGGCACTGCGCCGATGACATCGTGACTGAATGCGACTGGAAGATTGATCAGCGTGTGCAGGTGATCGGCCACCGGGCGCAACGATTCCTTCTCGCTCCGCTTGCCCTTCGGGCGACCGAGGTGCGAGCAGAGAATCACCTTCGCGCCATGCTCGATTAGATACTGGATCGTCGGCAGCGTCTCCTTGATGCGCGTGTCGTCGGTGATGACCATGTGCCCGTCCTTCTCGTCGAGGGGCACATTGAAATCTACGCGCACGAGGCAGCGCTTTCCAGTTACATCAATGTCGCGAATGCTTTTTTTTGCCATAAATTTGAGGCTCGGATGAACGGCCAGCGCGTGGAAAAAGACAAGCTCTTTGCCGGGAAAGCGCGTGAATTGAAAACTGCGGGCACGCGGAGAAAAGAGTGCCTTCCACATCGGTTTTTCTGCTTCTATGTGCAGGCCGTACCGTTCCCGCTCTGCGAAAGAAATCCCAAACCACGTCACGAACCCCGCCATGAAATCGCACCTGTTCCTCCTCTTCTCGCTGCTCACCATCACAGGCACCGCCGCCGAGCCGTTTATCGAAAAGCAGGATCTTTTCAAAGTCGGCGATGATTCCGCCTACAAAATCTACCACATCCCCGGTATCGTCGTCACTGCGAAGGGCACCGTGCTCGCGTGGTGCGAGGCGCGGAAGAAAGGCGGCGATTGGGACGACATCCGCGTGCTCCTCCGCCGCTCGACGGATGATGGCAGGACTTGGAGCGCGCCAAAAATCCTCGCGACCGTGGCGGGCCCGATCACCAAAAACCCGTTCTCACTCCGTGTGAAAAATGTGGATCCGAACGACGTGACCTATAACAACCCCGTGCTCATCGCCGATCGCGACGGCACGGTACACGGACTCTTCTGCATCGAATACATGCGCTGCTTTTACACGCGCAGCACGGACGACGGCGTGACGTGGAGCACGCCTGTCGAAATCACTGCGACCTTCGAGACATTCCGAAAAAGCTACGACTGGAAAGTCCTCGCAACGGGGCCGGATCACAGCATCCAGCTTCGCACCGGGCGGCTCGTCGTCCCCGTCTGGCTCTCGACTGGCACAGGCGGCAACGCACACCGCCCTTCCGTCACCGCCACGATCTACAGCGACGACGCCGGCAAGACATGGCACGCAGGCGAGATCGCTGTGCCCTGCACGGACGAATGGATCAACCCGAACGAAACCGTCGCCGTCGAACTCGCCGACGGCCGCGTGATGCTGAACGTGCGCAGCGAGTCCAAGGCGCACCGTCGAATCGTGGTGACGAGCAAGGACGGCGCGACACACTGGAGCACGCCGAAATTCGATGATGCGCTGATCGAGCCGATCTGCATGGCGGGCATCGTGCGCTACTCCACCGAGGCGAGCGGCGGGAAAAACCGCATCCTTTTTTCCAACCCGCACAACCTCGACCGTGCAGACGGAAAGGCCGAGCCCGGCAAGAGCCGCGACCGCAATAATGTCTCCGTGAAACTCAGCACGGACGAGGCGCAGACGTGGCCGGTCAGCAAAACCATCGAGCCCGGCCCAAGCATGTATAGCGACATCGCGGTGACGCACGCCGGCACGATCCTTTGCTTCTACGGGAGCGGAACGAAACCCGGCTTCGCAGGTGGCGCGCTCACACTCGCGCGCTTCAATCTCGAATGGCTCACCGACGGCAAGGACTCGCCCAAACAGTGAGACGAACAGATTCCCATTGCGGAGCACCGCGGACGCGCTAACGTCGCGGCCCTCTTTTTAACGGCGCGTTCGTCTAGAGGCCTAGGACACAGCCCTCTCAAGGCTGGTACACGGGTTCGAATCCCGTACGCGCTGCTTGTATTCATGCGGATTCCAGCATGATCGCCTTGATTGCACGACGCCTGCATGACAAATTGCGCCCCATGAAGTCATCGCCCGCCCTCCGCAAACCGGAATTTCCTCTCATCATTTCCCGCGGCAGTGTGCGCGTACGAATTTATCGTGTCATCAACCGGGGGCGGAATATTTTTACGTTGGCCTACCGAGGCACGGACGGCAGAAGAGTTCGGACAACGCGCTCCTCTCTTGGTGCCGCAAAAATAGAAGCAGAGCGAATTGCCACGTTGATCGCCAACGGAGAAATTCAATCGCTCACACTTTCCAACACTGACCGTACCATTTACGTACGCGCGGTTGATCTTCTCAAACCCCGCGGGCGTGAACTAGACACGGCCGTTGCAGAATTGATCGAAGCGATTGATACGCTGAATGGAACAGGCTCGTTGCTTGAAGCTGCCAGATTTTTTGCACGCCATAATTCGTCAGGCACCGTGGACAAATCTCTGACTGAAATTCTGTCCGAGTTTCTCACAGCAAAAAAGATCGACGGAGCCAGCGTCCGTTACATCCAAGATTGCCGGGCGAGATTGACGCGGTTCGTGGGGACTTTTGCGGGAAAAATTTCAGACTGCACGACGGTTGCGATGCAGGACTGGCTTGTGGGTATGGAAATGAAACCGCGGGCACGAAACAACATGCGAACCCTCATTGTTACGTTGTTCAATTTTGCAAAGCAGCGGGGCTACCTGCCGAAGGAAAGGAGCAGCGAGGCGGATTTTCTTACCAAGGCCAAACCGATCTCGAATGCGGTGGGCATCCTGCGGCCCGATCAGCTCGACCGCCTTCTGCACGCGGCGGATCCAACTCTTGTCCCCTACATTGCCATCGGTGCATTCGCCGGTCTGCGGCAGGCCGAATTGATGCGTTTGGATTGGTCCGACGTGCTGGTAACGCAAAGTTTGATTGAAATCAAAGCCCACAAAGCAAAGACCGCCCAGTGCAGGCTCGTGCCGATCCATGCAAATCTGGCCGAATGGCTGCGACCTCACATCCGCTCACGAGGGTCATTGTACACGGGATCGAGAACTTTGGGGCGCGTGACCGGAACAGCGAAGCGGCTCGGCATTGAGTGGCCGAACAATGCTTTGCGCCACAGCTACGCGAGCTACCGCTTGGCAAGTTGCAAGAACGCCGCCGAAGTCGCCCTTGAAATGGGAAACTCACCGCGAATGATTTTTGAGCACTACCGCGAACTTGTGACGCCGGCCGATGCACAGAAGTGGTGGAGCATCACACCCAAGTCGGGATCCGCCGACGGGAGTGCCCACCACAAGGGCCAGCGAGAAGAAGGGGTGCGGAAGTCGCCCAAAAAATGTCGTTGACGTGCAGACCGTAGATGAGCGATGTTGAGATCCAAGTTCACTGCCTTCACTGGCTCCCTTGCGTTGTCATACTGATCCGCAGTTCGACGTTATCCGCCGTTCGACGCAAAAGGGATCAAAAACGGGGGATTGTGTAGGGGCTTGGTGGCCACCAGTAAGTAGTAGGTAAATGGGTTTATGTTCGCGTTTTGGAACGCGACAGAGATTCGGTTCTCGACAGCGATCGAGAGAATCGAAAGTCAACTTAACCCGAGCGAATCAATTGAAGAACATCTTGGCTGGAGGCGGACTCACTGGAGTCTAAGCCAGCAGCCCGAAGAGTGGTGAAGGCAGCCCAAAAGGTTGCCCGCACTCCGCACGCAGTTCAGCTGCGGAAGCGCCAAGCGCTCCCGCAGGGTTTTTTTGTGTCGGGAATGCATCTGAATCTGGCACTGGCGAAGCAATCGGGATTCGGGTTTTGGTTTCAGGAGGCGCGGCCATCGGTGAGCCGCCACGAGCTTGATGGATATCGGTCGAAGGCCTGGTCAGGCTGCTTTGGGAATTTGCGCGCCGAGGTGGCGCGCCAACCAGCCGCAGCGGACACCGCTGCGCGCGCAACACAATATTTATACCATGAGTGATTTCATCAAGAAATCCGACGTTGCCAGAATCGGAAGCGCATCGGTTCGGACCGTTGAAAATTGGACGAAGAACGGCGTATTGCCCTATCTGAAAATCCGCGGCGTTGTCAGGTACCGCCGGCAGGATGTGGAGGACGCCTTGGAGGCGTTCATCGTAAACCCGCGCACGAGGAACCGAGAGACCACGAACTAGAACCAACCGGCACCCCGCCCATCGTAATGACCGTGGATTCCCGCACGCGGGGAGGCCACGTCATGCGGTGGGCGGCTTTGGTGCCGTTCACCCATGCCGCATTCGCGGCACACAAACCAAACACCATGCAATCTTCTTTCAAAAATCATTCCCGCGGGGCGCATCCGTCCCATCACAAGACCAGCAAACCCGCCACGGACGGGTCGGACGGGTCACGGACACCCCTCGACGAGCGGGATGCTGCAATCATCGCGGAGCACGGGTCACTGGTTGATCACAGTGGCAAGAGCCCGAAGCTGAATCCACCCGCCATCGCGGCGAAGTTCGTTGCCGCATACTTGATCGTCTTTGATCCAAACACTAACGGATTCAGGCGCTACAACGAGGCGACCGGGCTATGGCGAGCCTTGGGCAGGCATGAACCGGCGAAACCCCTCGCCGCATTCCTAAAAACGCTCGCGGACGAGGAGAAGTGCCCCGCCATTCTCACGATGCGGACGAGCGGCCTACTGAGCGCCATCCTGAACTTGGCATGTGGCATGGCTGCGATGGGTGAGGTGGATCACATTGTTCTGCACATCCACGTCAGCAACGGTATTGTGGAATTCGCCGACGGAAAGCCGGTGCTCCGCAAACGCGTGCGTGCTGATTGGGCCACCGCGTGCTGTAATTTTGACTATACGCCCAGAGCCAAGGCACCACGGTTTCTCAACGAGCTGCTCGGGCCGGCACTGCCCGATGCCGCGGACATTGATCTGTTGCAGCGCTGGTTCGGCGCGGTTCTCCTTGGAACGAACGACGCGCAGCGCCTCCTGCTGCTTCACGGCGAAGGCAATACGGGCAAGAGCACGTTCGTCACCATCGTCGAGCACCTGCTGGGCCTGGATTACTTTGCAGAGTTGCGCACCAGTCATCTTGGGAGCCGCTTCGAAACACAATGCTTTCAGGGCAAGACGCTCCTGGCAGCCAAGGACGTTGCGCCGGACACCCTCCTGCACAAGGGCGCGAAAAATATCAAATCATTAACCGGTGCAGACCTGACCGAATCGGAATTAAAGTTTGGCGGAAAGACCCGGCTGCGGGGCTGTTTCAACCATGCCTATCCGGTTGCTTGACATTTAACATTGTAATTTTCAGAATCGCGCATGAGAGAAACTGTTCCTGTCATTTGTGAATCCGAGAAATTTTACGGCTACATTACCGGAATCGGAGTGGCCCGCGTTGATGACCCTGCGGGACTCGTCCCAAAGGCGCTTTACGCGACTTTTGAATACAACGGAGCGACTGAGTTGTGGGAGGTTCCGTGTGTAGAGTTGTTCGAGTTGCTGGCTCAGCACCTTGTCAGCATGGCGACGATGCGGAAAAACAGCGATAGCTACGGTTGCTCTAAACTTTGGATCGTGAAGGAGCATGGGGAGTGGAAGGCGTTTGAGCCATGAGCAGATTTTTCAAGCGGATGCTGATCCACGGGCGTTCGCCTTCTCTTTCCCGAAGCTCCTGTTTTTCTCTCGCGTCGGCGAGATTGTGGCATTTTTCGAGTGTGGCTTTTGTCGTTGGGTCGCAAAGCTCGTAGAATACGGTATTCATGGGGTTGACAGTGCAGTGATAGTTGATGTTAATGAGGGTCGTGAGCCGCATATCTCCTTCCGAACGCCTTGAGCGAATGCAGCGCATGTTTGACGCTGACCGGGGAATCTTGGTGGAAGACTACGAGCATTTTTCCGGGGTAAAAATCATGTCGCATGAGCCCACGCGCCTGAGTAAAGCTGGTCGTAAGTCGGCGGAATCGAGCGGGCCGCAATCCCAAGAACCGAATTGAACGCAGTCATCGGGTAGAATCTCCGGTTGAAGCGGTATTGGTATTCGTTGAGGTAGGCTTGCAGGTGGTAATGGGCGATGGCCCCGTGGTGCGTGCCCATAATCCACGTTTTCAAATTCGAGATAACCAAATGAACCATAGGTAGATGTGTATCCGCCTTCTCCGGGCTGCCATTCAGTGCCATGCTCTGATGGATGTAACCGAGTGATTTCAGCGGAGCATATCCAGGGAACGCATCAGTCCGCACGATTGAGTCAGCGGTCACGTTGTCCTCGACAAACTTGGTGACGACTGCGGTGCTGCGGTTCGGGATCACGCGCAGCCGCAATCGGCCCGCGTAAAGCATCCGCTTGAGAGGTTTTCCGCCCTCATGCTTGTTGCCGCGCTTGGCCGCGCGGTCTTCATCATCCTTGCGCAGCCGCACTTCGACGGCTGCGATCACATTCGTCATCTGGTGGACTCCGCGCCCCTTGCCTCGTGTTTTTCCACCGATAAGGCACTCGTCCACTTCGACAGGATACTCGCCGCCGATGGTGTCGCGCTCCGGACGCACCATTCCGGCGCGCAGCTTGTGGAGGATTTGAAAGGCGGTCTCGTAGCGCGAGAGTCCGAGCTGCCGCTGGAATTGCAGGGCGGACTGGCCGGGCGTCTGTGTGGTCACGAGGTAGGCCGCCCAGAACCAGACCGAGAGCGGCGTGTGCGAGGACTGCATCACGGTGCCCGCAGTCAGCGATGCGTTCTTTCTGCACGCCCGGCAACGTAGCACTGTGCTGCTGCGCGTGCCGAAGCGCCAGGGCTCGCCGTGATTTGCGCAGATTGGGCAGATGAAGCCGTCGGGCCATCGGATTGATTCGAGGTATTCTTTGCAGGCGTTGTCGTCTGGAAAGACCTTTTGAAACTCTGGCAGGCTAGTGGGAAATCCTCTTGGGTCCATTGTAGGAGTTAGAATTATTTGCTACATTGTCAACCAACCGGATAGGCATGGTTTCAACCATGCCTATCCGGTTTGTTGACAAAGCGGCTTTGACAATAGCCCAGCGATTCATCGCTGGGTTTGCGGAGTGATGCGGACAAAGTCCCGCAAGGGACGACAGAAGAGATTCTTCCGTCCCTGCGGGACTTTGGTTGGCCGACGGGCCGTTTTCCCAGCGATGAATCGCTGGGCTATTTTCACCATGATTTCCCGCAGCGTTGTCAACAAACCGGATAGGCATGGTTTCAACGTTGTGATCACCAGCAACGCCCGCTTGTTGATCGGCCTGGCCAACGACGAGTCCGCGTGGTCACGGCACCTGCTGGTTGTTGAATTCATCAAGGCGGAGCGCGCTTCGTCCATCGCAAACCTTGACAGAATTCTCTTGCAGAAGGAGGGACCCGGTATTCTCACGTGGGGGATTGAGGGCGCGGCGAAGCTGCTCGCTGAATTGAAAAATGCGGGCAATTTCATGCTGACTCCCAAGCAAAAGGAGCGTATCGAAAGCCTTGTCCTCGAATCGCGCAGTGCGGATGAGTTCATCGCGGACGGCGTCGCCAAGCAGCAGAAGAAGAAGATCGACGTCACCAATGAAGAGTTGCGCGACGGCTATGTGAAATTCTGCCATGCGCGGAAATGGCGACCCGTGGCGACGAAAACCTTCCAGATGAAGCTGGCGGATTTGATGACCAACGCGCACGGCGTCTCGCAGCGGAACGATATCCGGCGGGGTAACGCCAGCCACCGCGGCTATTCAGGTATCGCACTCCTCGCCGGCTTCTAAATCACCAAAATGATTCCCAACAACACCACTCATTTGCCGGATGACGTTTTCAAAGAAATTCAGGAGCGGAGCGAGGACATGCTGCTGGCGAGCAGCCTGTTAAATCCACTTCAGGCAGCCCCTGCCCCAAGTAATACGCGTCCTTACCGGCAGTGGAACGCCGCAATGAAATGTGTGGAAATGCTCCTTGCTACAACCTCGCCGACACACACGGCCTTAGTAACACTCACCACAAGTTGCAAGGCTGCGAAAAGGGCCAATCCAAAACTCTCGAAAATTTTAGGAAAGGTGCTCGCTCGACATTGCACCCAATGGATCCGCTTCTTCCACCGCACGAAGAACGGATTTGTTCATTGGCACCTTATCGTGGCCCTGAACTTTCCAGTCTTGAATACAGATCACGAATTCTGGACGGAAGGTGAGAGAATTCGACGTTCGATGCGTATGGAAAATTGTCCGCACGAGGACGAGTTGGAAATGAACAAAGTCCTTTCAGACATTACTCGGGCGTTAGCCGCTCATTGTTGCAGAGCGCTTCGCAAAACGGGCATCGGTTACAAGACTCGGATTGAGCCCATTGTATATCCGGAAAGAATTGGCGCATACTGCGGACGGTATTTGGCGAGGATCGCGGCTTCTCGTCGGATTTCGAAAGATCGGAAACTACGCCTTTGGAGCGCTTCCAAAAGCGCGCGTGTTGCGAATTCCGAGGTGCAATTCATTTCGCGGTGCTCGCGGATTTCCAGGCTTAAAAATGCCGCGTACTGTGCACATCAAGGCTGGCCAACAATGAATGAGGCCCGCGTGGCAAATCCGAAGTGGCATACCACGCCCGTCCATTCTTATTCGGGAAAAAGTTGCGCCTCTACCTGTACGAAAGTGATTACGTTTCGGAATGGCGCAATTACTGGTCGCCTTGTGCGAGTGGTGTGCGCATCCTATATCCGCATGTCAGACCCGGCAACGGCATGGTCTTTCAGTATTTCCACAATGAAAGGCCAACCGACGTGAACGAGTTGGCCGCATTACAGCGGGAATGGGATGAGGCACTCCCAGTGCCGCTGGATATTTGGTTCGGGAAGAGGCAATGAAAAATCCCACCAGCAAAGTCTCCGCTGTCGGCAGGAAGCTCGCACCGTCTTGGGAAAGGCCCGCAATCATCACCAAGGCCAATCTTTTTCGCAAAAGTTTTGCAAACTGGGTATTCAATCCAATTGACGGTTGCAGCTACGGCTGCCCCTTCTGCTTTGTGCCAGAAGTCTCGGCCTGCCATCTGGCTCCCCAACTCTCGGAACAAGGTGTCACCTCGCCTGATGGAGACTGGGGCAATTACCAATTGATCCGAACCTGGGATGATGGGCCGTTTATCAAATCGCTCAATGCGACGTGGGAGCCTTTCAAACCGGACTCCTCCCCCGGCTGGCGATCCGCAATTCTCATGAGTTCGACGACGGATCCCTACCAGCCAATTGCCGGGGTAAATACCCGCAGGAAGCAATTGCAGCGCGATCTGCGG
This sequence comes from uncultured Spartobacteria bacterium, assembly GCA_903882875.1. GTDB lineage: Bacteria > Verrucomicrobiota > Verrucomicrobiia > Chthoniobacterales > Chthoniobacteraceae > SXWH01. The sequence continues at coordinate 18,730 of CAIRYQ010000056.1, forward strand.
CGGATGCGCAGACGGGCTCTTGAATTGATTTTGAATGAGTCGTCCCAATTGGTGCGGATTCTCACACGGAGCCCGCTGGCATCCCGAGACTTTGATCTTTTCAGGGAATTCGGACCTCGCCTCACATTCGGGATGAGCCTGCCGACGCTGCGGGAGGATCTGATTCGCATGTATGAGCCCCATGCACCATCGGCCTCGGAACGGTTGAAGACGCTGCACCACGCGAAGAAAAATGGGTTGCATGTCTATGTGGTGATGTCGCCGATTTACCCGGAGTGTGACGAGAGCGATCTGCGGGACACGCTGGAGGCAGTCGCCGCGTTGGATCCGATCACTATATTCTGTGAACCCCTTAATGTCCGGGGAGGCATTGCCACGCGTGTCCTCAATGGCATGTGCGTGCCGTCGCCGTGCGCCCTGCGGGCATTATCCGGCGGGAAGGCATGACAGGACTATGCATTTGGCTGCCTGCGCACAGTGCAGATGCTATCGGAAAAGCTTGGCATCCAGGAACGCATTCATCTGTGGCCCGCAAAATCCCTCGGCGACGACGGGATCGTGCAAAGGATGCCCGATCCATCAGAGTATCGGGCATGGCTCGACTATTGGTGGAATCGGGAGAGCGAATGGCCTGCCTGCGACGTTTATCCCTACCATGTACCCAACACAATTCCCCAAACAGGCTCCTGACCCCGACTTCTCTCATCACTGATTTCGATGCAATAGTGCGTCATTCTTGACCTCAAAATCCTTATGCAGCGGGGCTGAAGTGCGAAGCATCTTCAGCCCCGCCGCCCCTGTTGCCCCTCACGGCAATCAAAGCGATGTGTGAGCGGGAGCGAACACATCGCCCGCAGGGTCGGAGGCGAAGCCGAAGACTTTGATTGGAAAAGTGAGGCCACGCTCCCCCTTGCTGCGATGTCATTGCACCTTGCAACATGGCCTGGCCTTTGGTGCTCGCCAATCCGACTCAATTCGCTTTTGCGGCCAACCTCGCCTCGCGCAAATCGAATCCATCCGCTTGGCTACCAATACCCACTGTATTTCCGATCCTGCCGAATTTGAGGCAGGTCATTTAATTGTTTCCGGAATTGGCGCAAGGATAGTGATGCACTCATGCGACATTGGATCGCGTGCTCGATATTTGAATTGCCGATTGGCATCAGGCACGCGCGCATTTACCACAAATCCATTGCCGGTGAATGAATCACGCTTTTGCAGAATGGGCTATTCCTATTCGGGATGTCTGATTCGTTGGTGGCTCAATTGAATGGGAAAGGGATGGACCGTCATCCGCCATGCATCCCTTGCCTCCCATTTGGCTTTGGAGCGGCGTGCGTAGATTTGCCCCATCTCATTTGGAGCAATTATCATTGCCAGCGTCTCACCGGGCCAATTCAGCAAAACGGCGACGGTTGATCTCTCGGGCATCCTGACGGGCCATTTGATTTGCGCTGACTGGAAGGAGAATTGAAAATCCCAATTCATTTGTACGTCCAATGGCTGTGGCGGCAATTGATGGTGGATTGGATTGCCTGGAATGCTCGGCGGATTCACGTCGGCGCTAATTGGAAGCTGGCACGGTGTATTGATTGCAATGCATACCGCAAGGCTCAGGACGGACTTATCGCTGGCTAAAAAATGCAAAGCTAAGATATAACCACGCCAGCCACGATTTGATATAAAGACAGGGCCTTGATGTGCCGGCTTGCTCAAGCAGCTACAGATTAAGAAAAGCAATAATGGCGCGAGGTGGGCAACTCAAATCGAATCATCCAAATCAATCAATTGTGAATACACGAAGCCGCTGCTCCCACCCGAATGGAATGACCTCGCCGAAGACGTCTCCACAATGCGTGCACTGGGAATGCATAAACGGCACGCGGACGATTCTCCAACAGGTGCTCGCTACGCCGATGCGTTCTGCCAGCCCGACGATGACTCCGTTTCTGCGCGCCGCCTTCTATGAACGGCGCTGGGTATTCCTCGCCATGATGGAAGCACACACGCTCCGCCCTGCCCCGTGGAATTCCTTGCCCGCCGCTATGGTGCCGGACGCGCCGCATTTTTCCGCAATTGCCAGGGCCTCACAGGCCATACCCCCGCAAAATGGTTTCTGCGGCGTCAGTTGCAGCTTGCGCAGGCTTGGATCCACACCGCGAACCGGACGGTATCCGAAGTCGCCGCACGCCTTCATTACGATGACGTCCGGGTGTTCCGTGCGGCATACCGGAAGCATTTCCGGTGCGCTCCGGAAGATGCCGAAGTCGTCCACTTGATGGGACTCAATTCTTTCTCGCCGGATGACCCTTCTTGCTGCCTGCGCCCGTTCTGGTGGCCGTCCCCGCTGCCGCTGCTTGGCGAGCCTCCCCTGCGAAGCTGGCCTTACCCGGAATCTGGCGGGCACCCTGATGAGCCTCCAGTGCCGGCCGAGGCGCCTGCTGACCCCGTGGAGGCTCCTGACGGGCCTTGTGAGGAAGCAGCGCCGGACACCACGTCCGAATTGCCGCCCGATGATGTGGGGAAGAAGGAGCCCGAGCCCAAATCCATGGAGGAGCGTTTTTGCAGTGGCGAATTGATTCCGTTCACGGAGATCATTAGTTTCCCCACCGGGCTGCCCGGGCTGCTGAAGGCCGCATGAACACCTACCATCCGCCCACGTCACCTCTGCAGGCATGGATTACGGCCGCAGCACCAAGTCTGCCGGGATCGCAGCGCGCAGTTTCTTGATCTAACTGTGGAAGACATCCTTCACGAATTCGTCCGCCTCGCTGTGCGGCAGATGCTCGGTCACCCGTTCGCCCGGTGGCAGCCAAGGCTGCGGTAAGTGCTCGCCATCACCGGTGACAGATGCCAGGCGCGTGAAGGCTTCCAGAGTGACTGAGATTCGCTGCGACGCATGATCATAGTCCGCATCGGCGGTGGCGCAGACCTGAACGGTGCCGTCGTGGATGGTGCCAAGGATTTCGTTGATGGACATGCGGCCTTCGTAACATGGAGGAAGGATTTGCACATCACGCAATCACGCAGCAAACATCTTGAATCACTCCGGGCTCGGCCCGGCTTTGGCTTTGACGTCTGAGCCGGCATCCGTCGAATCTACTATGAAGTCACTAGAAGTGGTTTCATAAGTTCCGAGCGGGCCGGAAAATATGTCTGTACAATGTAAATCGGGAGTGATGAAAGACTGGGGATGCAAGCGTCATTACTCAGCGAAGCGCAATGGCGGCA
>CAIRYQ010000057.1 GCA_903882875.1 uncultured Spartobacteria bacterium
CTCTCTCGCCGACCTGCGCTCCAAGCTCATGCGCTACATCCGCCAATACAATAAAACGGCAACCCCAATCAAATGGACTTACTCCAATCCCAAACAAAGAATCAAACCGTAGCTGATTCATGTGTTACGTTGCACTAGGCCGCGATCAAGTCACCTGCCTGCATGATCTGAATGGCGACGACGAGGCCGATTTTTATGAGTGCGCGACCAATGCGATGATTACATCGCCGGGCGGCCATTCCTTTATCACGGGTCTCGATGCGGACAGTCAGGGCCGGTTCTATTTTGCGTCGGCGAACCAGGGCGTCTGCCGTGCGACGGCTTCGTCGGTGGAAGTGCTCGCGACCGGCTTTCGCAATCCAAACGGCCTCGGCATTTCGCCGGATGCACGCTTTGTAACATCGAGCGTACAGGAGGGCGACTGGACACCCGCGTCCGCTGTCTGCCAGATCGAGATGGGGAAAAATCAGGGCGCGCATTTCGGCGCAGGCGGGCCACGGAACGGCCAGCCGCCGGAGCCACCGCTGCTCTATCTCCCGCGCGGCGAGGATAACTCTTCGGGCGGCCAGTGCTTCATCACTGGCGATGCTTGGTCGGCGCTGAAGGGCGACGGCAATTTCATCCATCTCTCGACCGGCACCGGGAGCGCGTGGCTCGTAATGCGGCAACAAGTCGGCGACCGCTGGCAGGCTGCCGCAGTGCGGATGAGCGGTAATTTCGATTCCGGCGTGCAGGGCGGCAGGTTCAATGCGCGTGACGGGCAATTCTACGTGAGTGGAATGCAAGGCTGGGGCACTTACACGCCGCTGGATGGCTGCTTTCAGCGCGTGCGCTTCACCGGCGGTGGGACGCCCGTGCCGATCGCATTTGAGGCGCGGGACAACGGTGTGTTGCTGCGGTTCGAAACGCCGCTCGATGCCAGCATCGCCGCAGCGACGGCCAATCACTTTGCACAATGTTGGAACTATCGCTACAGCGCGGCATACGGCTCGCCGGAATTTTCCGTGCTCCATCCCGGCAGCATCGGGCACGATCCGCTGGAGATTCGCAGCGCACAGGTGCTCGACGACGGGAAGACGCTGTTTCTTGAAATCCCACAGCTTCTCCCGGCGAACCAGATCCATCTGCACATCGCTGTGACGAAAGAGCGCGCGCACGACGTCTTCCTCTCGGCACATGCGCTGGCCGCGCCGTTCACGGCATTCCCCGGCTACGGGGCGATTGCGAAGACGGTGCATGCCGTGCAGACCGCACCGGCAACCGTGAATTTTCTCCCCGTAAAATGGGAGCGGGGCGAAGGCGGACGCGAATTGCATCTCCAGACTGCGAACGGATTGCAGTTCGCGCAAAAGGAACTGCGCGCGAAGGCTGGCGAACATCTCTCGCTGATCTTCGAAAACCCCGACGTGCTGCCGCACAACTGGGTGCTCATGCGGCCCGACGCCATTGAGCGCGTCGGCGCGCTCGCAAACAACCTCATCGCCGCGCCCGATGCGCTTGCGCGGCATTACGTGCCCGACAGTGCGGACATCCTCTGCCACACGCGCGTGCTCGAACCGCAGAAAAAGACGACCATCCATTTTTCTGCGCCGACGCAGGCGGGCCGCTATCCGTACGCCTGCACATTCCCCGGCCATTGGGCCGTAATGCGCGGCATGCTGATCGTGGAGTGACGGACCAATAAACCTCGGCGGATGCGCCGTATCTCCTCGCCGATCACCCCCGCCCAGTCCACACGCGGCATGGACTCAGCCTTCGGTGCATGGCTTTCAGCCTTAACGGCGGATTTCCACCCATTGCTCCGGCGGCAGTTGTTCTTTCGAGGAAACCCTGCGCATCGCTTTCCGCGCGTTATTACTGTCCTAGTGCAGTGTAACGGAAGGAACTGATGGGTTCAACGGATGCGCCGGTCGGTATTGCGATAAGTCCATTTGAAAGGTTTTGCCGTCTTGTTGTGGCCTTTGATGTATTTGGTGATCTTGCGGGCGAGGTCGGCTTTGGA
>CAIRYQ010000058.1 GCA_903882875.1 uncultured Spartobacteria bacterium
AAAGCCCTGAAAGGGCGGCACACCTTTGCCGCAAGGGCGGCACACTTTGTCCCGCCCTTTCAGGGCTTTGATCCTGTTGGGCCGATGACCCAGGGCGTTGCCCTGGGCTGGCTTGGTGCGCACCGTTGGTGCTCAGAGGCAGCTCGCTGCCACAGTGCATGACACGTTCTAGGTTCATCACACGCCGGCCCATCGGGCGAAATGGGGTGACTCCGTGTGAAAACCGGGGGCACCCCTCTTCCGCGGCCCCCTCACCCCTCGCGCACAATACCCTCACCCCTCGCGCACAATACCCTCACCCTGCGAACAAAACACCCTGACCCCTCGCGCAAAGCACCCTCACCCTGCGGCGGCGGCAGGGTGAACCCCATTCCGCCGCACCCTCACCCCAGGCGCGACGAAGGGGCGCCCTTCGGCAAACGGGGAGTCACCCCACGCCTGACGCACCCTCACCCCACCCGCGCCGGGGAGTCATCCCACGCCGGACGCACCCTCACCCCACCAGCGCCGGGGAGTCACCCCTCGGCGGACGGGGAGTCACCCTGTTTCTGATGGGGGCTCACCCCTCGGCCTCCGCAGGGGCACCCCGTTGCGCGCGCCCCCTCACCCCCGTCGCATCGCACGGTCACCCTGTCTGCCTGCATACGTGGCGCAACCCCTGAAGTGCGCCAGCCCTCTGGCGCTTTGGGCATGGAGCGCTGGAGCGCGTCGCTCCGCGCGCGCTTCCTCCGACTGCAAGCAAGCAAGCCTTCCAGTCCGCACCGGAACGCGCGCGGAATCGAGCGGAGAGAGATGGCCTGCCTCAGGCAGCCCGAAGGGACGGCGCGGAGGCGCCGGGCAACGCGCGTTCCACCGCAGCCGGCAGTCCGAGGCCGCCACCGCCGGGGATGCCGCACGCTGCATCGGGGGCCAAAGGCCCTGCACAAGCCAGCCCAGGGCAAGCAAGCTGGCCGCGTGATGGCTGCAAGCCATTTTACGCGGGCACGAGCGCCGCCCTGGGTAGTCCATCCAGCAACGGACAAAGCCCCAAGGGGGCGAGACAAGGTGTGGCCGCCCTTACAGGGCTTTGTCATCTTACGGACGAAACCCAGGGCGGCGTCCGCGGAAGACGCGGACTTGCCCTGGGCTGGCTTGTCCCAGGCCTTTGGCCTGATGCGCCGCCGGGCTGCTTCACCTTCGCCCGCAGCATTTCTGCGGCGCCCGGAGGGATCAGCCCGCGCTCTGACGGGGCGCGGCAAAGTAGTCCCACGCTTCAGCGTGCCGCGATGGGCGACGGCAGCTTGCGGGCGAATCGAAACCGGCGCGCACGTCCTGCTTCGCCCGCACCCGCTGGTTCGCACGGTCCTGCACGCTGAAGCGTGGGACTACGTTGCCCGCCACTCCGCCAGCGCCGCCCGCACCTGCGCGGCGTTCGGGTCTTCGATAGCCTCGAAAATCGCCAGCGCCGCCGCCGCGCGGGCGATGGCCTCGGGGCGGTTCCCCAGCGAGTTGTGCAGGACGGCGGAATTCCACAGCGCGTTGCCTTCCCCACGCCAGTAGCCGATCTCACGGAAGACAGGAAGCGCCTGCTCGTGATACTTGATGGCCTTCCGCGCGTCACCCAAGCTCTTGTGTGCGTTGCCGAGGTTACCCAGCGCATTGCCTTCGCCGCGCCGGTCACCAATCTCGCGCATGATTGTCCAGGCCTGTTCCAGATATTCAATGGCCTTGCGTGCTTCACCCAAGCTGGTGTGTGCGTTGCCGAGGTTGCCCAGCGCGTTGCCTTCCCCGCCCCGGTCGCCAATCTCGCGCATGATTGTCCAGGCCTGTTCCAGATATTCAATGGCCTTGCGTGCTTCACCCAAGCTGGTGTGTGCGTTGCCGAGGTTGCCCAGCGCGTTGCCTTCCCCACGCCGGTTTCCGATCTCGCGGGTGATGACAAGCTGCTGCTCGTAGAACTCGATGGCCTTGCGCGCGTCGCCCAAGGCGGCGTGGGCGAGGCCGATGTTGCCCAGCGCGTTGCCTTCCTCCCGCCGATCCTTCAACAGTCGCGCGGCACTGAGCTGCGATTCCAGCCACACGATTTGTTCCCTGGGGTGCTGGCGAAGGTCTAGGATGTAGGCGCCTGCGGAGGGATAGGCGGCGACCAGTGCGCGTGCGAAATCCCGGACAGGATCCGCCTCAGCCTCCACCACGTCCAGCTTCGCAAGACGGGTGGCGTCCTGCCATCCTTCCTCGATGCGATCGCGGGCGGCATCGTAGGCGGCCAGTGCATGGGCAACCTTCGGGCCGCCTTGCCGGTAGAGTTCGTCGGCGACGGCGAGGTCCTCGAATGCGGCGAGGGATTCGAGCAGTTCCACCGGTGCGTCCGCAGGCAGCGGCGGAAGGCGGTAGGTGCCGCCAATGCTGGGGGAGGGCGTGGTGTGTGTGGTGGCCTGCGCGCTTTCCCCAGCCGCAGCGAGAGTGAGGACGGCGGCGGCGCGGGAAATAAAGTTCAGCGAGTGCTCGGCGAGTGCGTCGAAGACGCGCTCCGTCGCCCAGACGAGGACGATGCCGCCGGCAGGAAGGAACTGGTCGCGGCGCAGGTCCAGCCGCCGCGCAAACTCGTAGAGGGCCACTTTGCTGTCACCCTCCGCGGTGATGGCGAGGTCTTCCGCGCCCGTGATGCTGAGGATGCAGCCTGCGGGAAATTCCCCTCCCGGCGCGGCGTGCAAGGCTGCCGACATGGGGTCCGGTTGTTCATCCGAGACGGTGGCGGTGATGAGAGTGCGTCGGCTCTCCTCTGCCAGTAGCGGCGGCAGCTCGCGCGGGAGGCGCGGGGAATCATGCCGGATGACGAGCAGTGTCCGCCGCCCGGCATTCCGGACGTAGTTCCGCAGGCGCGCCCAAACTCGCGCGGAATCAGGGCCGAGGCAGGGCGGGACGCTCGGGGCTGGCGAGGAGAGCTTTGGCATCGGGGCTCGGCGCGCACCAGTCGCCGGTGGTGTTTTGGTATTCCAGCAGGCTGCCGTTGAAGAGGAGCCGGCGGATGTCCGGTGTGTTGGCCACAGGCTTGCCGTCGTACTGTTCGAGCAGCGGATAGTCGCCGGGGCTCAGGATGCTCTGGCGCGTCCGCATGGCGTCCGAGAATGCTTCCCGCGCATCGGCAAGGGAGACGGCCTTGCGGCCTTCGGCGTCCGCAGTATTCACGGCATTGTGGGCGAGCTTAATGAGATCCCGGACGACGCCGCCGTGCTCCACCATGTATTCGAGCACGCCCGGCTCGAACAGGGTTTGCTCTACGCGGCGGGTGAGAATTTCGCGAAGGAGGCCACGCCCTTCCGCATCCTCGCTGCCATCGCGGTGGCGGGTGGCGATGTTCGGGAGATAGTAGGCCTTGAAGCTCTGCTCGACGATGGAGAAGCGATCCGAGAAGCGCATGGAAACCGGGAAGGTGTAGATAACATGCGCGCGCGGCCGCAGGAGCGTCTGTGAATGTTCAAAGAACAGCTTCTCGGTTGCGGCGATGTCGAACTTGTCGAGATCCTCGACGATGAGGAGGGTGTTGCGTCCCGTGATGTCCCGAATCCGGGCGAGGAAGTCGTCAATGAGGCCGAGGAACTCCCCAGCCTTACCCGCAAGGTTCGCGCGAATCTTGCCATCGAGCGCGATCTTTTGCTCCAGCTTCACGCCCCAGCCGCCCAGCTCCACACTGAGGCTCGTTTCAGTGGTAGTGGCTGTTGAGGTTCCGCCCGTCTTGGGACCGAAAAGCCAGCGCTGGACGCTGGCAATCGCACCGTCGAGAAAGGCCTTCCGGGCCAGCGGAATGACGCCGCCCTTCATCCATTCCTTCGCCACAGCGACGTCAGCAAGGCGTGAGAAGATGGCGAAGATAAGTTCCTCGTGGGTCAGTTCGCCACTCTGAAAGACACTATAGACCGGGATGCTGACGACGTTGAACTTGTCCTTGAGATCCCCTGCGACGTGGACAAGTTCCGTGGACTTGCCGCCGCCACGGTGGCCAATGAAAAGGAACTTCCTCGGGGCGTCGGTGTGGAGGAGTTCGTTGATGAGCAGGGATGTCTTGAGCCTCGGGCGCCTCACATAAAAGGCATCCATCTCGTCCGGACGGAGGGCCTCGGTGTCGAGGGTGTTGAGGGCCACCTCAAGTGTGTTTGCTGCACGCATCTACGGAGTGATAGGCGCACATCGCGCAAGGCGCAAGCTGACACACGGGGACATACTCCTGACTTCGAGCCGTGCCGGCATCACCCCTTTCAGCAGCTTCTCCACCGACTTCTCTGCTGTGATGTTCTAAATGAGCAGGTGCCTTGCGTCCCTAAGCATGGGAGCAAAAAGAGTGGTGCAGCCGGCGGGGGTCGAACCCACAACCTTCGGCTTCGGAGACCGACGCTCTATCCAGTTGAGCTACGGCTGCACATGAAGCGGCGGAAAGTTGCTGCGCTCGTCCGGGGGTGTCGAGGGAAAGTTTCTCCGCAGCCTGCGGCGGAAGGATGTGCGTTCCACTTTGACGCTAAACGCCGTCCCTGCGACACGCGGACACATGAAACCGCCCGCTGCACGCCTGCCCGCATTTTTCGCATTCGTGCTCCTTGCGCTCGCGCCAATGCGGGTGCGAGCGGAGCTGCCCTCGTTCGATTTTACCGGCGGCAAGGACGCGCAGGGCTGGGCGGCGACCCACGACATCGCGGCGCTCACGCCCTCGCGTGAAGGACTGGTGGTGAATATCTCGGGCGAGGATGCGTTCATGCACTCGCCGCGCGGGGACTTTTCGGCCACGGGGCAGCTTGTCTTCACGGCGACGCTGCGCAGCCCGGCGAGCGGATGGGGCCAGATGTTCTTTTCCGAACGCGGCGACAGCGAGGCTCAGTCGGCGCACTTCGCCGTGCGCGAAGGCTGGAACCATGTGTGCGTGCCGCTGCCGCCGATGGGCGCGGGCTGGCGCGTGCGGCTGGATTTCCCGGCGACCTCCGGTGAATGCGTGCTGGCGCGCGCGGCAGTCGAGGAGGCAGGTGCGTGCGGCGTGGCGTCCGTGCGTGCGGAAATGGATCGGCTGCTGCTGACTCTGCACGGGATCTCCGGTGCGGTGGAAATCACGGAGTTGCAGCCGCACCAGACTTTCGCGGACGCGCCGGATGCACGGGTGGTGTGGAAAGGCGACGCGGGCGGCGAGATTGCGATCCCTCGGATGGACGGCGCGCGGGACCGGCTCGCGAGCGGATTCGTCGCGTTCACGCCGCACGCTGTGCTCGGGCGTTTGCCCGCGGGTGCGACGCGCTACGTTGAGGAATTCACAGGCATCGCGCACGACACGCGTGATTTTCCGAAGACGGAAACCAAAAAGGGAATCCAGGTGCAGATGGCGGACGATGCGCTCGCGCTCGGCATCCGGCACGCGGCTCTGAATGTAAGCGTGGACGCGCTGTTCGACTGGGAGAAAAAGCCGGGCAGCCCGACTTGGACGGTGGATGGCGAGACATTCGCCTTCCGGCGCGGCTATCTCGATTCGCTCGGCGTGAAGCGGCTGAGCGATGCGGGCGTGGCCGTGTACCTCATCGTGCTCGGCTACAAATCGCGCGACGCCATGCGCGACGCGCGCATGCTGCACCCGGCGCGCGATGCGAAAATCCCAAACGGCATCGCCGCGCCGAATCTCTCGACGCCCGAGGGTGCGCGGCTGTGGCGCGCGGCGTTCGAGTTTCTTGCGGACTGGTTTTCGCGCGGCGACGACGAGCACGGGCGCATCGCAGGCTACATCGTCGGCAACGAGGTGAACGTCCACTGGCAGTGGCACAACCTCGGCCGCATGCCGCGCACCGCAGCCGTCGCGGAATACGAGCGCGAGATGCGCCTGGCGCACACGGCGATCCGCCGTGCGAGCAGCAGCGCGCGAGTGTACATGTCGCTGACGCATTTCTGGACCATCGATCCTGACGCAGACCAATGGCGCTCGATGCCGGGACGATATTTCATCGAGGAGTTCGCGCGATGCGCGCGCACCGGCGGCGACTTTGACTGGCACCTTGCGCATCACCCGTATCCCGAAAATCTCGGGAATCCGCGCACATGGCTCGACACCACCGCGCCGCAATCGCCCGACGCAAAGCGGATCACTTTCAAAAACCTCGAACAGCTCGATGCGTTCTTCGCACGGCCGCCGCTGCTGTTTCGCGGCGAACGAAGGAGGATCATTTTGAGCGAGCAGGGATTTCACTCGGACGGCACGGAGCAAGGCGACCGCGCGCAGGCCGCGGGCTTCTGCTATGCGTGGGAGAAAGTTTCGAGGCTCGCGGGGATTGATGCGTTCATTTTGCACCGCCAGGTGGACCACCAGTACGAGGGCGGGCTGAACCTCGGGCTGTGGCGTCGCAAGCCGGACAGCATCGCGACTCCGGACACGCAACGGCCGATCTACGAGTGCTTCAAGGCCGCCGGCACTCCTGCGCAGGAGGCGGCGTTTCGCTTCGCACTCCCGGTGATCGGCGTAAAAAATTGGGACGAGATCATGGTGCCAAAATAGCGCGGCTACGTGCAGGCTGGAAAGCCCGCGCGGATCGTAGCCCACGGCTCCTCGGTGGAGACATCCACGATGCCCGGCTCCGCGGCATCCGACGGCGAGAGGATTGCGAGGAAAACGAGGCGCTCGTGGAAGGGATTGAAAGTGCCGTGCGGCTCGCCCATCGGAATGAACGCCATCTCGCCCGGCCCGAGGATGCAATGCCCGCGGCCCACCCACTGTTCGGCGCGGCCGGAGATGATGTAGATGAGTTCCTCGCGCGTGGGGTGCGTGTGAAACGGATGGCAGCGGCCCGGCTCCATGTTCGCGCGCACGAGCATGAGGTGTTTGTTGTCCACGATGTCACCGCGGCAGAGCCATTCCTCAAGCGTCCACGGCGAAGTGATGTCCGCTTTTTCAGCGGCGGTGACGAAGCGGCGGAGGTTCATGGGAGAATTTCGGCTGTTGGATTTCGAGTCTGTGCGCGCGTGGAATGACGAGTGGAGCGTGGCGTGGCCGGAAGTGGTGACGCGTCCGCTTTGCATCCCTCATTCCGGGTTTCAAAGATCGTCGCCGGGGCGCAGCGGCTTCGTGCGCTTGGGCGCGAGGTCGGGTTTCTTCGGCTTCGTGCCGGGCGGGCGGAGTTCGATTTCCCCGGCGTCGAATGACATCAGGTTTTCCGCGTGCGCGATTTTGAACTCCTCGACGGCGACACCGTCGCCCTGGAAAAGCAGGAGCGATGAGTCCTCTTTCACAAGCGCGGCCCATTTCAGATTGTGCGCGGAGGTCACATGCGCGAGCGGAAGATCGTCCGCGGTCTGGAGCACCACGCCCTCGTCGGTCACGGCGATTTTCAGAGTGATCTCAGGCTTCGTGTCGCCGAGCAACGGATTCGGTTGCGTCTTCCATTTCACGACAGGCTCAGCCTTTGGGGCCTTTGCGCGTCCGAGATACGGCGCGATGGCGTCGAACGTGCCGGACTGGATGATGCGCTTGAGATACGTGACGCGCCACGCGGACTTCGCCGGGGACTGCGGGCTGGTTTCGGACTGCTGGTCGGACGTGCCGAGCGCGAGCGCGCGGAGGCGCTGTTCGGCGGCGTTTTCCTCAAGGAGAAAAATCATCTCGCTCCACTGCGATGCGACGATCTGCACGGGCTGCGGATCGGTCTTCTGGTACGCAAGCCGGCGGAGAAATTCGCCGTCCTCCGAATACGCTCGGACCTCGCGGCCCTCGGGCGTCTCCACGATCGCCCACACGCGCCCCCGACTGCCGGTGGCGCATGCGAGCGGCTTTTCGCCGTCGGCGAAAAGCACGGGCACGCTCTCGCCGTCGCGGGTGACGGTGAGTTTTCCGTCCTCGATGGCTGCGGCGACTTTGTTTTCCGGCGGCGGCGCGCCCTCGCGCGAGAGCTTCCAGCCGAGTGTGGCCTCCTTGCCGTCGGCGGTGCGCAGTGTCACCTGCACGTCGTCGCGGCCCACGCCTTTCACCGCGAGCACGCGGGTGTAGCGCGGCGACTCGTCCTTGATCCAGTCGTTGCCGTGAAATGCGACGCCCTCGACGGCGAGGTTGCCGGCCATCCAGCCGCGCACGCCGTATTTTCCAGGCGCGGCGGGCTGCCCCGTGGCGTCGAGTCCGTCCCATCGCGTGATGAGTCCGTTTTCGCCCTTCTTGAAATCATCAATCGGCGCCTCGCGGTGCAGGATGCGGATCATTTTTCCTGCGCCATTGAAAATGCCAAGGCTGATCGTGCCGGGGCCGTCCATCGGCGGCGGGAGAAAAGTGATCGGCACGCCGTCCTGCGCGGCCGCCGTGCAGGTGAGGACGATCGCGAGCAGCGCGGCGAGGATGGGGAATCGGCGGTCAGGCATAGATGCGCCAGTTCAGGCGCGGGAAGATGTTGTCGCGGTGTTCGCAGTTTTCCAAGAACTCTGTCTCGACACCGCCGCCGTGAAGCTGCGCGTGCAGACGGGTGAAACGGCCGAGGTGTTCGCGCGTGCGGCGCGTGGCGTAATCGCGCGCGGTGCCGGCCCGGATGAGGAACGCCCAGTCACTCGACTGCGCGAGGAGAAGTTCGCGTGCGAGCTGGCGCAGGCATCTCTCCTCGATCTCGGTCACCGATGCGCTGCTGGAAAAATGGCGCGCGGTGGAGATCATCTTTTCTTCCGCGTCGTGCAGCACAGGATAGATCCATGCGTTCGACGGATCGAGCCACACGGCATTGAAGCCCGCGTCGCCCCACGAGGACTGCGCGGGCTCGACGATCTGGTGCGTCTCATTTTCCTCGAGATAATCGCCAGGCGTGACGAGCCGGATCTCCGACGGCGACCCCGCCGCGCCGCGCAAAACTGCGGCGAGCCACTCGGGGCCCTCGAACCACCAGTGGCCGAAAAGCTCCGCATCAAACGGGCTCACGACGACGGGCGGCACGGGCAGCAAATCGCGCGCGCCGCGAAGCTGATCGATCCGCGCACCGAGGAAATGCCGCGCGTGCTCGCGGACGCGGCCAAGGGCCATCACGCGATCATACGGCTGCTTGGGTTCGGCACCGGTGATGCGGTGCATTTTCAGCCCGGTGAATCGGCGCAGGCCGTCGGGAAAAAATTTGCGAAACTCGTCCTCCGGCATGTCCCATCCCGCGTCGCGGTAAAAATCGCGGTAGCACGGATCGCCCGGATAACCGACGGCGGCACTCCAGACCTGCCGCGCGGATTCGCGTTCGCGGCCGAATGCGGCGACGCCCGCAGGCGTGAACACTGGCGCGAAAATCGCGCGCTGCGGGCGCGGCGCACCGAGCATGAGGCCGTGCGAATCAAGCACGCACCAGCGGATGCCGTTCTCCGCGAGGATGCGATCCACGCCGGGCCGCCACGCGCATTCGGGGAGCCATATTCCGCGCGGCTCGCGGCCAAACATCGCGCGGTGCGCCTCGACGCCGAGCGCGATTTGTGCGCGGACGGATTCCTCGCGCAGCATGAGCGGCAGGAATCCATGCGTCGCGGCACACGCGATGATTTCGAGATGGCCGCGATCCTGCAGCGCGCAGAATGCGGAGACGATGTCTCGTTTCCAGCGATGCTCCCACCATTCGCGCACACTCTCGAAACGCAGGAGGTAAAATCGCGCGGCGCGCTGCTCGTCGGTGCGGGCCTCGCTGCGGCGCACTTCATTTTTCGCGATGGCGATGAGGCGGTCGAGGTGGCGCCCGTAGCGTGCGCGGAGCAATTCGTCGCCGAGCATGTGGCCGAGTGTCGGCGTGAGGGACATCGCGATGCGGAATGGCACTCCTTCGTCCGCGAGTCCGTGCAGCGCGTCGAGCAGCGGGAGATAAGTCCCGGTGATCGCCTCGAAGAGCCAGTCCTCCTCGAGAAATTCCGGGTGCTCGGGGTGGCGCACGAAGGGCAGGTGCGCGTGCAGGATCAGCGAAAGGCACCCGGGTGGCATCGCGCGAAGCTACTCGGCGGGCGGAGTGTGCGACAAGCGCCGCGCACCAGCAAACGCACCCGTCATGCTTTTTTGGTTTGTGAGCAGGCAGCGCGTGGTGACACTGCCCGCCGCGCGACTGAATCTTTCCAACGAATGAACCTGCCCAACAAACTCACCGCCTCGCGCTTCGTGATGACGGCGGCATTTGTCGTGGCGATGGCGACCGGGCTCGAGTGGGATGAGATTCACGCGCCGGGCCGCGAGAAGGGCTGGAGCTTTTCCTACACCGCGGGGCTGCTGCTTTTCCTCGCGGCGAGCGTCACGGATTACCTCGACGGACACTTCGCGCGGAAGCTCGGCGTGGTGACGAATTTCGGAAAGCTGATGGATCCGCTCGCGGACAAGGTGATGATCGCCGCGGTGTTCATCTGCCTCATCCCGCTGAAGGCGATTCCGGCGTGGGTGGTGATCGTGATCATCAGCCGCGAATTCCTGATCACCGGGCTGCGCCTGCTGGCCGCGGGCCGCGGCGTGATCCTGCAAAGCGAACGGCTCGGAAAGCACAAGGCGCTCTGGCAGATCGTGACGGCCGGATATTTCCTGCTGCTGCTCGCGGTGATGGAATGGGAGCGCGCAGGCTGGGTCTCGCTGCACGTGAAGAAATGGTGGTGGGAGGCGTGGCGCTACGGTGGCTGGACGCTGGCCGGAATCGCGCTCGTGCTCACGCTCTTCTCGGGCCTCGGCTACCTGCGCAAGCACAGCGACCTGCTCGCGGAGTGAGGCGAAATCATATCCCGCGGTTTTCGGGATGTTTCGCCCAGCAGGGCCTAATCGTCGCCTACTTCGATGATGTCGCCCGGCTCGATTTTCGGATCGAGTGAAGGATCTTTTTTTATGGCCCTCCGCGAATAGCTCTGTGTCTTGCCTCCGCGGGTGATTTTCATCGTGCCCCAGCCGAAACTCGGGCCTCCAACTCCAGCCAAGGCATCCGTCAAGGTGATCCCCGACGTCCAAGGCTGCTTGCCGGGTGAGCGGACGCTTCCGTTGACGGTAAAGAAATGGGCGTCTGCATCGGCACGCATGCTGACCGACACTTTCGCGACTGAGAAAATCTTAGCATCCTGCAACCGCTTTTCGATGACTGCCGCAAGCTGCATCCGAGTGAGGCCAACTGCATCCACCAAACCGATGAACGGTATTTTAACTCGTCCATCATTCACGATGAGAACGAGATCAAATTCCCGCGTGAACTCCTCGGGTGGGCCGCTGAGTCGCATTTCAAAAACGTCGCCTTCGGCAAATGTGTCGCTCGCGCGGGCCGCAAGCCGGGAGAGGGCGAGGAACGCAAGGAGGAATGTGAAGCGGGGGTTCATCATCCGCATCAGTAGCGTTGTTTTGAAAGAAGCCTAGTCCCCTTCCTGCTCGATGATGTCGCCCGGCTCGATCCTGGGGTCGGCTGCGGGATTTTTCTTGATGGCTTTGCGGCTGTAAGTCTGTGCCTTGCCGCCGCGGATGATTTTCATCGTGTCCTTCGCAAATTCCGTAGGGCCGCCTGCTCCGCTGATGGCGCCGGTGAGAGTGATATCTTGAATCCACACCTGCTTGCCGGGCGAGCGCACGGAGCCTCCGACGATGATGATGCGATCCTTGCCGGAGTTGGAGTTGATGTTGACGTTGGCGATGGTGAAAATTTTCGCGTCCTTGAGCCGGCGCTCAATGCTGGCGGCGAGCGCGGTGCTCGACATCCCGGCAGCGGCGACACGGCCAATGAGCGGGAGATTCACGGAGCCTTCGTCCACGGTGAGGACGATGTTGAATTCACGCGTGAACTCCTCGGGCGGGCCGCTGAGGCGCATCTCCAGGACGTCGCCGTTGCGGAAGGTGTTCTGCGCCTGGACGCGCGGCAGCGCGACGGTGAAGACGGCGAGGAGCGCGAGGAGTGCGAGGATGATTTTTTTCATGGCTCAGTATGCGTCTTCGTTGTCGGCGTTGGCGGCGGCGACCTCGGGCTTTTTGCGGTCCTCGAGGAGTTCGCGCTTCGGGCCGTAGTAGTCCTTGTAGTTCGAGTAGTAGCGGTAGGAATCGTCCTGGTGGATGTCCACGTTGTTGAGGACGACGCCGATGAGGTTGCCGCCGACGTGGGCGACGGTCTGCTTCACGCGCTGGAGCATGTTGCGCGGGAAACGGCGGTACTGGACAACCATGATTGTGTTGTCCACTTCGGAGACGAGGATGCTCGCATCCGACACGCCGAGGATGGGCGGCGAGTCGAAGAAGACGACGTCGTAGCGTTTCTTGAGCTGCATGATGAGTTCGCTCATGCGCGGGCCGTTGAGAATGCCGACGTCTTCCATCGAGAGGTTGCCGCTCGGGATGATGGAGAGGTTTTCAAGGCGCGAGACGTGCGTGATTTCCTCGAGCGTCTTGCGCCCGTGCAGGTAGTCCACGAGGCCGATACTGTTGTCCACGTCGAAGAAACGGTGCTGCGAGGGACGGCGGAGGTCGGCGTCCACGACGAGGACGTTTGCGCCGCCTTTTGCGTAGATGTAGGCGAGGTTGGAGAGCGTGGTGCTCTTGCCTTCGCCGGGGCCGCCGGAGACGAGTGTGTAGGTGTTTGAGCCGTGGTCGGGGAGATTCAGCTCGATGTTACCCTTGAGGATGCGGTATGCCTCGGCGTCCGCAGTGTCGCGCTTTTGCTTGAGGAGGATGACGATGTCCGTCGGGATGACGGCGAGGACGGGGAGCGAGAGGTGACGCTCGATGTCATCCACGGTCTTCACGGAGGTGTCGAGGTACTCGACGAAGAACGCGAGACCGATGCCGGCGATGAGGCCAAACATGGCGCCTACGATGGTGTAGAGGATGACGCTCGGCTTCTCGTGGTAGAGGCCGGGCTGCGCACGCTGCCAGATTTTCACGGGAATCTGGGTCATGATGTTGTTCATCTTGGCCTTGTCGTACTGCCGACGGATTTCGAACAACAGCGTCTTAGTCATGAGGTAGGCGGACTTTTTCTCGACGTAGCGGCTCATGCGCGTCTTTTCGTCAATCTGGGTCTTGTGGGTGGAGTCCACGTTTTTCTCGAAGGTCTTCAGCGTGGTTTCCTCGATGCCGAGCCTAGTGTTCAGCGAACGCTTGATGCTCTCAAGCTGGTCGCTGAGGATTTTTGCATAGACCTCGCGCTGGGCGCGCAAGGATTTCATCCGCGGGTGATTTTCTCCGAGGCCTGCGCTTAAAAATTTCGCCTCCTCGGCCTTTGCGTCCTGAAGGAGCGGGAGCGTCTTCTCGACGGTCGAGTCGGTGATGCCAAGAATGCGAGCCGCCTCCATGAGTTCCTCGGGCTTGAGCTGCTCGACGCGCATGAGCTGGCTGCGGAGCCGATCCACCAGGGCACGTGTTTCGGCGAGCTGGTTTTCGCCAGTGACGATGCCGGTGGGCGCGGTGATCGAGAGGGCTGCATTTGAGCTGTCGGGGTCGGGATCCGTGATGCTTTCCTCCTGCCGGATCTTCGATGCTTCCTGAAAAAGCCGGGCCATTTCGTCTTCCTTCGCCTTCAGCTCGTCCTTCATCTCGTTGAGCGTCTGGTCGGTGTTCTTGCGAAGTTCTTCGATGCGCTTGTCGCGGTAGGTGACAGCGATGGTGTTCGCGATGTCGGCCGCGAGCTGCGGTTTCGTGTGATACACGCCGATGTCCACGAGGGTCGTGTTGCGCTGCTCCTGCACGATCATACTGTGGGCGAGGGTCTCGGTGACCCATTGCAGGGGCATCGTCTGCCCCGCAGGGGAGAGTTCCTTCACGAGGTTCAGCTTTTCAATGACGGGGTTCAGGATTTCCGCCTTTCTGAGCACCTGAATCTGCGTGGAAACAAACTGCGGGTCGATCCTTCCGGAAGAGGTTTGCGAACCGACATCGCTCACGCGGTCAAAGACGTCGGGCTTAATCTCGACGGTGACCTGCGAATAGAACTGGCGCGGGAGGAAATAGACGTACACCTCGGCACTGACCATCACGAGAAAGAAGGTGAGCAGGATCAGCCCGAGACGCAGTTTGACGACGCGCCAGTAGTCGAGAAAGTGGAGTTTTGCCTCGGTGGGTTCAGTCATGGGACGTGCGTGTTGGCGTTGCGGGCTCGTGCAAAAGGGGGTGGGTTAGCAAACCACCGGGCGTCGCGTTTCGCAACGGGAGAGTTCGGCATCCGCCGATGGCATGGCCGACCGGCTAGTACTCGTACTGGCCGGTGAAGAGGATGCGGTTCCGGTCGAAATCCTGCAATCCGGTCGAGCTCGACTGAAGAGTGTACGTGTAACGCAGGCCGAGGGAAAAGTGGCGATCGATTCGGTATTGGGCACCGAGGTTCACATTATACACGTCGGTCGAGGACTTCGTGCCGGTGCGGGGCTCGTAGCCGGTGTGGATGAAATTGAACCCGACATTGCCGGAAATACGGGTCGTAAATGCCTGCTGGTAGAGGAGGCCGAGCCGGTAGGACAGGTTCTTGTCGCCCACGGCGCTCGACTGCTCAAACCCGTACCGGCCGTTTATCGACAGCGTGGAATGCCGCCCGGTCATATAATTCAGGGACACTTCGGTGTAAGGTGCGGTATTGCTGCCGCCCGAATCAAATGAGCGGATGGATGCGCCCGTGCGGAATGTCGCGTTCATCCTGCGCGAGACGATCCAGTCCATGCCGCCGAGAATGTAGGCGGACTCCGAATCGAGACTGGAGTTGCTCATGTAGCGATCCAGTTCGTAGCGCCCCTCGGCCACCCAAGTGATGCGCGGGGATGCGATAAAGCGGAACTCATTGCCGAACATGAAGCTCCAGTAGCTGTTCGAGAGCTTCGTGGGGCTGTCGTTCACGTATTTCAGGAGGTTCACCGAGGCGCTCGTGACCGTCTGGAAAACACGCGTCCAACGGTAGGTGTAGTCGAACTTTGTGGATCCCGTGAAGTAATCACCGCCGACGATGCTCGATGAGGCGTACAGGTTCGAATAATCCGGCTGCGAGAGGTATGCGAAGCTGGCGTTTGCCGTGAACTGGGATCTCGGATCGATCTTGTTGACGTAGAGGAGCGCGAGTCGCGCATTGGCGTCCGAACTGTTGCCGGGGCGGTCGAAATAGAAATCCCCGCCAACCTCAAGGTTCACGGTGAAGACAGTGCGCGGCTTCAGCCATTGCGCGTCCCAGTGACCGTTCAAATACGTAAAGCCCGTGCCTTTCCTCGGCTTGGCAAGCGGTCCCAAGTTTGCATTCGTGATCTGGTCGGGATTGTCGTCATAGCCGACGCCCACCGAGAAGCCATAGCGGTACTTCGGCCGCGCGTACTGGCCCTGCCCCGGCGTGATCACCTGCGGCCCGTGTCCGTAAAAGCCGGGCGCGACGATGCGGTTGTCGCTCCCGTCGCCGCCGGTGCGGGGAGCCGCGGATGCTTCCGCGTCGGCATCGCGATCAGTGAGCTTGCGCACTTTCTGCGGTGCATCCGTGTCGCCGGTGTTGAACGCAAAGGGCGATTTTTTCGCAGCATCGGCCGCCCGACTCGACTCGCCAGTGCGGAAAGGGCTGCTCGGTTTTTCCTTCGCCGAAGGTGTGGTTGGAGGAGCCGTGTCGGGAGCAGGGGCCGTATCTTTCGCCGCACCCGGAACCGCGGGCGCAGGTGTATCCGTCGGCGCCGGGGAACTGCCGGGAGCGGGACTTGCCGGCGCTGCGGGATCCTGCGCAAAAGTCACATCGCCCCATGAACACGCGGCCAGCGCGATCAGGACGAGCGGCCTGCACGAGTACTGGAGCGGGGCGTGATAAATTTTATTCGACTTCATGGCTGGGAAAATCTGGCTCATCTTGGGGGGAGTCTTAAGATCGCTACCGGGCTTCGGACGAAAACGCAACATTTTGCGGAGGCCGTAACGCAAATGTCACGCACGGAATTTCACACCCGGCAGCCCGCCGGCAAACCGATTCCGCCACAAGCATGCCGCCCGTTAAAAAAACCCGCGGAAAAAACGCGTCGCGGCCAGCGCGTGCCGCACTCATCATTCCCGATCGAATCACTCCCACTCGATCGTGCCCGGCGGTTTGCTCGTGATGTCGAAGACGCAGCGGTTGATGCCGTTCACTTCATTCACGATGCGGCTGCTGATGCGCGCGAGGAGGTCGTAGGGCAGGCGCACCCAGTCGGCCGTCATGCCGTCCTGGCTCTCGACGACGCGCACGGCGCAGGTGTCCTGGTAGGTGCGCTCGTCGCCCATCACGCCGACGCTCTTGACGGGGAGCAGCACGGCGAAGCTCTGCCACACTTTGTAATACCAGTCGCTCACCTTCATCTCGCTGACGACAATCGTGTCCGCCTCGCGCAGCACGCGCAGTCGCTCGTGCGTGATGTCGCCGAGGATGCGCACGGCGAGGCCGGGGCCGGGGAAGGGCTGGCGCTGGACGATTTCCTTTGGCAGCCCGAGCTGCGCGCCGACTTCGCGGACCTCGTCCTTGAAGAGTTCGCGCAACGGCTCGAGCAGCTTGAGCTTCATGTTCTTCGGCAGGCCGCCGACGTTGTGGTGGCTCTTGATGAGCGCGGCGGGATTGCCGGCGATGGCGACGCTCTCGATCACGTCGGGGTAGAGCGTGCCCTGCGCGAGCCACTTGAATTGCGGATTGCGGATTGCGGATTGCGGATTCTTTCTGCGTCCGCTCGCCAGCGACTTCACGGCGTCGTCGAAGACATACACGAACTCATTACCGATGATCTTCCGCTTCTTCTCCGGGTCGGTCACGCCCTTGAGCTTTTTCAAAAAGCGATCGCTCGCGTCCACATACTTGAGCTTGATCTTGAAATGCTCGCCGAAGATGCGCTGCACGGCCTCGGCCTCGTTCGCTCGGAGCAGGCCGTTGTTGACGAAAACACACGTGAGCTGATCGCCGATGGCCTTGTGCAACAACGCCGCGGCCACGCTCGAATCCACGCCGCCGCTGAGGCCGAGGATCACATGATCGCCGCCGACCTGTTTGCGGATGTTCGCGCACGTCTCCTCGATGAAGGATCCCATCGTCCAGTCCGGCGCAGCGCCGCAAATTTCGTACACGAAATTTTCCAGCAGCTCCTTGCCGCGCGGCGTGTGGACGACCTCAGGATGAAATTGCAGCCCGTAAAAACGGCGCTTCGGATCCTCGATGACGGCATACTCGGAATTGTCCGTGCGGCCGATGGCCCGGAAGCCCTTCGGGAGTTTCGTAAGCTTGTCGCCGTGCGAATTCCACACGTCCATCGTCTTGCCGAGGCCGTCGAACAGCGCGCACTTGTGCGTGAGCTTCAGCTTGCCGTGGCCGTATTCGCGCCGCCCGCCGTGCTCCACTTTTCCACCGAGGAAATGCGCCATGAGCTGCACGCCGTAGCAGATGCCGAGCACGGGCAGCCCGAGGGAAAAAATAGCGCGGTCGGGATGCGGCGCGTTCTTTGCATAGACGGACGAAGGGCCGCCGCTGAGGATGATGCCCTTCGGATTCAGCGCCGCGATTTCCTTCGCGGGCGTGTCGTGCGGGACGATCTGCGAATACACCTGGCACTCGCGGATGCGCCGCGCGATGACCTGCGTGTATTGCGAACCGAAATCGAGGATGACGACGCGGGAATGCTCGGCCATCGCGCTACCAGGCGGTCTTGTCGCGATCCATCGCGCGGCCCGCGGCGTGCTCACGCGCATCGTCGCGGAACTGGTCGTTGCCGAATTTCACCGGAGGCTGGCTCGGGTCGCGCGGCACGTCGCTTTCACAGCCGGTGAAGGCAAACGTCGCAGCCCCGATGAGAAAAAGGAGGATGGCTTTCATTTGAGCGGGTAAGATTGCCCGGTGCGGCGGCGGGTGTCGAGCGTGGTGTCAGTTTCGTAACTGCTTCGTTTCTTCCGCAGCTACAGTTCCACCCCGGCCCCGCACAACGCGGAAAGCAGTTCGCCGTGCCGCTCGTAATGATATTGGTGCGCGTGGAAACCGATGTCGCGTGCCGTCGCGATGTTCGCGGCGAGATCGTCAATGAAAAACGTCGTGCGCGGATCGAGCCCGTGCGTGCGGCATGCGATCTCGTAGATCGGCCGGTGCGGCTTCGACGCCTTCGCCTCGTGCGAATACGTCCCGCCCGTGAATTCCTCGAACACGGGGAAATCGCGGAACAGCCCCTCGACGTGCATGTCGTTCGTATTGCTCAGCAGGTAGAGCGGAAATTTTCCGCGCAGCGCGCGCACGAGCGAAGTCATCGGCTCGTTCTCCGTGAAAATCCCCTGCCAGGCCGCGATGAACTGCGCCTCGGTCCCGCGATAGCCGAGGATGCGGAACGCCTCGTGCAAAAATTCCGCGCGCGAAATCTGCCCGTCCTCGTAGCCGAGTTTCGCGGCGTCAATGAGGTGCAGCGCATCCGCCTCGTCGCGCACATCGCTGAGCGCGGCGACCGCACGCACGGCGCGGGAAAAATCAAAGCGCACGAGGACGTTTCCGATGTCGAAGAGAAAGGCGCGGATCATCGTGTTGGTGAATTGGTTTGCGAAAGGATGAACCGCGCGATGTCACGCGACGCGTCCGGCTTCGAGAGCTTCGTGATCGCAGCGTGCCAGCGATGCCATAGCGCGGCGTGATTTTCCGCCACGAGCGAGACGGCCTCCACGATCGCATCGTCCGATTCGCACAGCGCGCCGCAGCCGTTCTCAACGATGAGGCGCGCGTTGCCCTCCTCCTGTCCGGGCACGGCCTTCGTGATGATCATCGGCGTCTTCGCGGCGATGGCCTCCTGCGTCGCAGCACCGCCCGCCTTGCCGATGAGGATATGATTTTGCATCAGCAGTTCCGGCACGAGCGGCGTCCAGCCATGCAGTTCGATTTTTCGCCCGGCCGATTGCGCGGCCGCCGCGATGGCACGCCCGACGGACTGATCTTTCCCGTACGCCACCGTGAGCGCGATGCCCGGAATCTCCAGCAGCCGTCCCACGAGCCGCGCGGCGACGGAATGCCCGTGGTTCACCATGTAAAAAATCCGCAGCGGCTCGCCATCGCCGGGCGGCGTGCGCACGATCGTGGAGTCCGCAAATTTCACCTGCACCGGAAAGCCGAGCGCATGCACGCGCTCCGCAGGCACCGCACCGCGCATCACGTCCGCAGTCGCCTCGTTCGGCACGATCCACGAGTCCGATCGGAACTTCCACCAGACGGAATTCACCGTGATGCTGTCCGTCACGATCGTGTGCGAAGCGAACGGCGGATTTTTTCCCGGAAACATCCGGTCCAGCAACCAGCCGTACACCGGATACACGGACGCGATCGCACACGGCTGCCGCTCGGCGAGCACCTCGGAAAATTTCCGCCGCAGCGAACCCATCGCCGGCATCATCCAGCGCAGCAGCGGCGTGCGATCCAGCGCGCGGTACACACCGGCCCACAGCGGCGCGGCGCGGTTGATGCACTCGATGTAGAGCCGCTCCGCAATCTTCTGCCTGCGCCCGTACGTCTCGCGAAAAATGTCCCGGATCTCCGCCTCCGCGCCCGCCTCGGTGAGCGCCGCCGCGAGCCCGCGCGCAGCGGCGTTGTGGCCTTCGCCGTAGCCGGCGGTGAAAATGAGGACGCGTTTCATTGGGAGGCCGTTGCGCATAGCTGGACACAGGCGCGGCGGCAAACGACATTCGTGTGAACGTCCAACACAGGCGCCCTCCCCTCTCGTGCCTTTCCCCGGCCGCCCCCGCCTCCCCGCGCATAACGGCTTATTATGAAAATCCGCGCGTGCTTTTTCACTTCCGGCCCGTACTTTCCCACACCCCATTTGAACCGATGAAAAAAATCCGCGCCTTCACCCTCATCGAGCTGCTCGTCGTCATCTCGATCATCGCCATCCTCGCCGGCCTCGCGCTGAAGGCCTTCGGGCCCGCGATCGAAAGGGCACGCTCCACGACCGACCAGAACAACCTCGCGAGCATCGGCAAGGGCATCCGAATGTTTCTGAACGACAAGGACGACTCCATGTTCTCGCTCTCCGACACGACCGCGTGGCCGGCCACCCTGCAAAGCAAATACGTACCCGACTGGCATTCGTTCCAGTCGCCGTTCGACAAGCGCCCGACCTTCAACGGCAATCCGCCCGCGCCGATCAGCTACGCGATCAACAAGGCCGTCCTCGATACCATCCTCCTCAGATGGGACAACTCGCCATCCATCGTCATCATGGCTGCTTCAAACGTGGACACCGCCGTCCCCGGAAACAAGGTGCAGTTCGTCGCGGTGACATCCGACGATGGTCCGAGCGTGCCTGTCATCAACAGCCCACCCTCCGTCGCGGGGTGCGGCACGCATCAGGCACGGCAATCCATCAACGTGCTCTTCGGAGACGGCCACGTCGACCAGATCCCCTGGTCCACTTACATTGACAGCACGAGCACCATCGGCAAGCAGCGGTGGAGCCCGATGAGTTCAAACTGAACCGCCGCGCCGCACACACGCGGCACCCCGGCTTCACGCAAAGCGGCACTCCGCCGCCAGCGCCGCCTTCAGCAGCCGGACATACTTCGTCCGCGGAATCTCCACCGTGCCGAACGTGCGCAAGTGCGGCGTGTTCCACTGCGTGTCGAGCAAAGTGAACCCGCGCTCGCGCATCCGCGCAACGAGCCCGACGAGCGCGACCTTCGAGGCATCCGTCTCGCGGTGGAACATGCTCTCGCCGAAAAACACGCCACCGAGCGCGACACCGTACAGCCCGCCGGCGAGTTTCCCGTCGCGCCAAGCCTCGACGGAATGCGCGTGGCCGAGCCGGTGCAGGTTCACATAGCTCGCAAAAATCTCCCCGCTGATCCACGTCTCATCGCGCTGCGCGCAGCCGCGCATCACGTCTTCAAACGCCGCGTTGATGCGAACCTCGAAGGTGTTTTTTTTAAGCGTCCGCCGCAACCCGTGCGGGATGTGGAAGCGATCATCCACCGGGATGATCGCGCGCGGATCCGGCGAAAACCACGCGATCTCCCCCGACGGCACCGCCATCGGAAACGCACCGCTGCGGTAAGCGTGCAGGAGAAGGTCTGCGGGGATCATCTTCGGTGCGAGTCACTCAGCAAAAAATTGCACGACTGGCGAGCACGGAACTTCGGCGAAAGCCGCGCGCTATTTTTTCTTCTGCGCGAGCGTGAACCAGTCCACCGCACCAAACGGATTTCCCCCGCCCTGCCCGCCACCGCCGCCGGTGTGCTTCGCGAGATCGCGCTTGCCGGCTTCCTTCGGTGCGCCGGGCTTGCGCTGCGACTCGACAGTCGCGTTCGATTTCATCGAGAGCGCGATGCGCTTCCGTGGGATGTCAATTTCGACGACAGTGACGTTCACCTTCTGCCCCGGCTTCACGATGTCCGCGGCGTTCTTCACGAAATCGTCCGAGAGCTGCGAGACATGCACGAGGCCGTCCTGATGCACGCCGATGTCCACGAACGCGCCGAACGCGGTGACGTTCGTGACGATGCCGGGCAGCTTCTGGCCGGGCTTGAGATCGTTCATCGTATGCACGTCGCCAAAGTTGAACGCCTCGAACTGCGCGCGCGGATCGCGTCCCGGCTTAGCGAGTTCCTTCACGATGTCGGTCAGCGTCGGCAGGCCGACTTCCTCGCTCACATATTTTTTCAGATCGATGCGGCTGCGCTTCTGCGCGTCCGTGAGCAGATCGGCGACTGAGCAGCCGACTTCGCCCGCCATTTTCTCCACGAGATCGTATCGCTCTGGATGCACCGCGCTCGTATCGAGCGGATTTGCCCCGTCGCGGATGCGCAGAAATCCCGCCGCCTGCTCGAATGCCTTCGGCCCGAGCCCCGCGATCTTCAGCAGCTCCTTGCGCGACTTGAACGGCCCGTTTTCATCGCGGTGCGCGACGATGTTCGCCGCGACGCGCGAGTTCAGCCCGGAGACGTATGCGAGCAGATTTTTCGAGGCGGTGTTCAGCTCGACGCCGACATTGTTCACGCACGAAGTCACCACGTCATCGAGCTGCCTCTTCAGCGCGGTCTGATCCACGTCGTGCTGATACTGGCCGACGCCGATGCTCTTCGGATCGAGCTTCACGAGTTCCGCGAGCGGGTCCATGAGCCTGCGCCCGATGCTCACCGCGCCGCGCACGGTGATGTCCTTGTCGGGGAATTCCTCCCGCGCAATTTCGCTCGCGGAGTAAATGGACGCGCCGCTCTCGTTCACCATCACCACCTGGATGCTCGCGGGCAATTTGAGCGTGCGGATGAAAGCCTCCGTCTCGCGCGACGCCGTGCCATTGCCGATCGCGATGGCCTCGACGTTGAACTTCGTGATCGCCGCTTTGATCAAACGCCCCGCCGTCTCCTCCTCGCGGTCGGGGAAAATCACGTCGTTGCCGATGAGCTTCCCCTGCTTGTCGAGCAGCACGATTTTGCATCCCGTGCGAAAGCCCGGATCGATCCCGAGCACCGCCTTCTGCCCGAGCGGCGCGGCGAGCAGCACTTCGCGGATGTTCTGCGCGAAGACTCGGATCGCCTCCTCGTCCGCGCGCTTCTTCACCGTGAGCCGCGCCTCGCCCTCCATCGCGAAACCGAGCAACCGCTTCTGGCAATCATGCACCGCGTCGCGCACCTGCATCGCCGCCGCAGATTTGTTCTTCACAAAAATGGACTCCAGCAGCGACACCGCCTCGGTCTCCTCCGGCGTGAGTCGCACCATCAGGAATCCCTCAGCCTCACCGCGGCGCATCGCGAGGATGCGGTGCGACGGCACCGTCGCCGCCGGCTCGCTCCAGTCGAAGTAGTCCTTGAACTTCGCGCCCTCCTCTTCCTTCCCCGAAATCACCTTCGAGCGCACGACACCCTTCTCCGCGTAAAGTGTCCTCATCCGCGCGCGTGCATTCGCATCTTCCGCGATGCGCTCCGCGATGATGTCGCGCGCACCGGCGAGCGCGTCCTCCAGCGTGAGAGTGCCCTTCTTCTCATCAATCTGCCACTCGCGCCCCGCGTGCTCCTTCGCTGCCGCCTGCACATCGAATGTCACATCCTGCGCCCACAGCAAATCCGCGAGCGGCTCCAGTCCCTTCTCCTTCGCCGTCGTCGCGCGCGTGCGCTTCTTTTGCCGGAACGGCGCGTAGAGATCCTCAAGCACATTCATTGTCTCCGCCACGCCGATTTTTTTCAGCAGATCCGCAGTGAGCAGTTTCCGCTCATCGAGATTTTTCACGATGCTCTCGCGGCGCTTGTCGAGTTCCTCGAGCTGCTCCAGCCGGTCCCGGATGTTCATGATTTTCACCTCGTCCAGCTCGCCCGTGCGCTCCTTCCGATAGCGCGCGATGAACGGCACCGTCCCGCCTTCCTCCAGCAGCACCGCCGTCGCAGCGACCTGTCGCGGTTGAATGGAAAGTTCCGAGGCGATCTTGATGACGTGTTGTTCGAGCATGAGCGTTAAGAGGACGCGCATCGTGCAAACGCGCGCAGGCGGCGCAATCGGTAAGTTCGTAACGCAAGCGACCGGCTACCCGCGATTCGTGCGGCGCGCGATCCGCCGCACGCACTCATCGAGCACGGCCATGTGTGCGCGCACGCGCATGTCCAGCGCGGCCTCGGACGGCGTCTCGAAGGTGAAGGTGTTTTCCGAGTGAAACAGGTGCAGCCAGATCGCCTCCGGGTAGCCCATCGTCTCAAATTTCTTCGGCGAGATGCGCCGCCGGATCAGCCCGTTCTTCGCCGTGCTGCTGTCAATTTTCACACGCGGATCCGCCGGCAGGATTTTCGCCGCCCGCCGCAGCAGTTCCTCGCCGAAGTCGTGCGGCCCGCGCTGCACCTCATAAAGGTAGATGCCCTGCGCGTCGTAGTCCTCGTGCATCGGCAGCGCGATGTGGAAACGGTGCGGCTGCGTGACCTTGCGCACCGCGGCGACAACCGGGTGCCGGTCGTCGTGAAACATGCGGTTCAGATCGCGCCCGCGCGAATCAGTCCGCACGTTGTTCCGCAGGCCCCACGGATTCAGGCACGGGAAAATCAGCAGCGGCAACTCCGCGAGCCGCGCCGCATTTTTCTCCGCCCATCGCGCGAGCGCCTCGGGCGCGGCGGGCTCGTCGCCGTGGATTCCCGCGGAAAGATACAGCCCGGCATTTCCCGCGAGCCGCGGCGTCTCGATGTAAAACAGATCAGAGCCGTCGTCCTTCGCGAGCGTGCGCAGCCGCAGCCCGGCCGCACGCGCGACGCTCCGCCAGCGTGCGATGAGGTGTGCGTAGTCGTGTGAACGGTGGAGCATGGCCCCGTGTCGCACATCCGCGCGCCACGGGGGAGCGGAAAGATTGCGCCTTGCGTCGTGCATCGCGCGTGGTCGTATCGCGTGATGAAACTCCGATTCCTCCTCGCCCTGCTGCCCTCGCTGTTGCCCCGGATCGCGGACGCCGATCCTGCGAAATGGGAAAAATCCATCGCCGCATTCGAGCAGGCGGATCGCGAGCATCCGCCGCAGAAAGGCGACATTGTCTTCACCGGCAGCTCGACCATCGCGCGCTGGAAAACCATCGCGGATTATTTCCCCGGCTTTCGCGTCGTGAACCGCGGCTTCGGCGGATCGCAGATGGAGGACTCGGCGTATTTTGCCGAGCGCATCCTCATCGCACACGAACCCGCGGCGGTCGTGATTTTTGCGGGGAGCAATGACATCAACGCCGGCAAGTCGCCCGACACCGTCGTGGAAAATTTCAAGGCCTACGCGGGTAAAGTGCGCGCTGCTTTGCCGAAGACGGAGATCCGCTACATCGAGATCACGAGTAGTCCCTCGCGCTGGGCGCAGCGCGACAAGGTCATCGAGGCAAACCGGCAGATCCGCGCATTCTGCGAGGCAACGCCGGGCGTGAAGTTCATCGCCGTGCGGGAAAAACTCCTCGGCACGAACGGCGAGCCGCGGGAGGAACTTTTTGAGAAGGATCGCCTGCATCCGAATGCGGACGGCTACAAAATCCTCGCCAACGCGATCCGTCCGTTTCTCCCGAAACAGTGACGCGTGCGGCAGTGCGCGCTACTTTGATTGCAGCCGCGCGATTGCCTCCGAGACGAATGCGGTGAGCCGTTCGGCCATGAGCCTGTGCCCCGCTGCATTCGGGTGGATGCGCTCGCCGAAGAGCGCCTTGTTCGAGGGCCACGATGCCTCCGTCAGCTCGGGAAATTCGATCGCGGCGATGTGATTTTCCTTTGCCGCGTCGCGCAGGCGATTCCGGTACGCGGTCATGCGCGCGCCTTCGGCGGGATCGGTTCCGGCGTCCGGCTGCGAGGGATCGATCCCCGGTGTGTTCGGGTCGCGATACACCGGCAGCAGGACTCCGAACCACGCGTTCCTCTCCACGCACGCGCGGTGCATTTCCAGAAAGTGCGCGACATATTCCTCCTCCGAGGAACGCGGTTCCGGCGCGGTGCGGCCCGGAGCCGGGGCGGTGCGCCGCTGCGCGGATTCCGCGATGTGGAGCAGGAGCTGGCTGTGGCTGATGAGCCGGCGCACAGACACCTGCGAGCCGCCCGCGGACATCGTCGCGCGATCGGGCAGTCCGGCGGAGCGCACGTCGTTCCAGCCGAAGCACGCGAGCACGATGTCCGGCGCGAGCGATGCGATGTCGCGCCGCAGCCACGCGAGGCCCTGGCCGCTCGTGTAGCCGGGGCACGCGAGCGGCAGCACCTCGATTTCGAGTCCGGGAAATTTCGCGCGCAGCGAGTCCTCGAGCAGCGAGGAATACGGCTTTTCCGTCGCATCAAAATCCGCGGGGTTTTCCTTTTTGAATGCGACGGGCACGCGGTAGCCGAAAGTCACCGAGTCGCCGAGCACCACGATGCGGAGGCCTTTTTTTGCACCGACATCGCGGGTCATGCGCAGGTGCTGCGCATTCGTCGTCACGGGCGTGTAGTCCCACCAGATGCCGCGCAGGTTTGCCTTCAATCGCCAGCAGAGCAGCGGATCGAATTCAAACATGCCACCCGTCGTCTCGCCCTGAGTGTCGGAGCGGAGCTGCGGCGAGGTCACAAAGATCGAGAGCGGATCCAGGCGCTTGGAAAAAATCCGCACGGCGACTTCCGCGAGTGCGACGAGCACCGGCACGAGCAGCACGGAAATGATGAGCAGCTTCAGCTTGGTTCCTCGTGTCGTGGTCATGAGTGGTTCCATGTTTTCTGGGCGCTCACGGGGCATCCGTCATTTCTTCGGCAGCCGCGCAGGTTCGCGCGCGGCGGAGCCTTTCGTTCCCGTGAGTGTGTCGCCGAGTTCCGAGCGCATCTCGTTCGCAAACGCCGTGAGCGACGCGACGATTTCGGGACGCTCCGAGGAGCGATCGGTCGTCTCGCCGATGTCACCGGCGATGTCGAAAAGCTCGGCCTTTTCGAGTTTCGCCGGACGGTAGTTCGACGGGATGCCGCCTGTGGCGCGCGGCATTCCGACTGCGGAGCGGTAGGTGTGCGGGAAGACGAGTTTCCAGCGGCCGTCGGTCACGGACTGGAGTTCGTTGTTCGCATACCAGGTCGCGTAGGCGCGGTGCGGATTCTTCGCGTCCGGCCCGCCGCTGAGGATCGGCCACACGTCGAGGCCGTCAATTTTCCGCTCCGGCAATTTTGCGTCCGTGAGCGCGGCGACGGTCGGCAGCATGTCAATCGTCATCACGATCGTGTCCGTCCTTGTCCCCGCGGGAATTTTTCCCGGCCATCGCATCACGCATGGCACGCGCGTGCCGCCATCCCAGCTCGTGCCCTTGCCCTCGCGCAGCGGCCCGGCGCTGCCCGCGTGATCGCCGTAGCTCAGCCACGGGCCGTTGTCGCTGGTGAAGATGACCAGCGTGTGCCCGTCAACGCCCGTGCGTTTCAGCACCGCGAGCACCTCGCCGACGGACCAGTCTATCTCCTGGATCACATCGCCGTAGAGACCGGCACCGGACTTGCCTGCAAATTTCGCGCTCACATGCAGCGGCACATGCGGCATCGAGTGCGCAAGGTAGAAGAAGAACGGGCGCGCCTTGTTCCTCTCGATGAATGCGACGGCGCGCTCGGTGTAGCGCGTGGTCATCTGGTTCTGATCCTCGTGCGTCATCGCGAGGATGATCACCTTCTCGCCATCGTACATCGGCAGGTCGGGATACGTGCCCGGCTTTGCCTGCGGATGGTGCGGCCACATGTCGTTCGAATACGGCAGGCCGAGCCATTCGTCGAAGCCGCGGCGCATCGGCATCCACTCCGGCTTCGCGCCAAGATGCCATTTTCCCGCCATGCCGGTCGCGTAGTTTTTCTGCTTCAGCATCTCGGCGATCGTCATGTCGCCGGGATCCAGCCCGATCGGCGAACCCGGCCCGAGCGCGCCGTGGATGCCGACGCGCGAATGGTAGCAGCCGGTGAGCATCGCCGCGCGCGACGCGGAACAGACCGCCGAAGACACATGGTAGTTTGTGAAGCACCGCCCCTCCGCGGCCATGCGGTCGAGATTGGGCGTCGCGTAGTTGCGCTGGCCGAACGCGCCGATGTCGCCATAGCCGAGATCGTCGCAGAAAATGATGACGACATTCGGCGGACGCTCGGCAGCATGCGCGCTGAGGATCGTGAGGAGGAGAATGAGAACCGTTTTCACGCGGGATGCGTGGCAAGTGTGGCGGCGCTTGTCAAAGCAGGCCGGTGCGCGTGCCGTTCAAATGTCACACCAGTCTGTCGTCATTTTTCCGTATCTCACCGGATAGCAGGTGAAGCTCCGTGAAAAGTGGCGACCCTAACGGGATTCGAATCCTGTGGCAACGAATGCTACGTGACCTCTTTGTGTTTCGTAAGATACTGGCAATGAAGTATATGCGAAACTATCGGCTTCGCAGTCAAATTCTGAGCAGGTCGCAGAAAGGCACAAAAACGGCTTGAATTTGTCACGTTTTGTCACGGAAAACGACTGCCTGAACGGATGCGAAAACCGTGCCGTCTCCAATACGCGACGATGAATCTCAAAGAATCTTTGTTCGGCGATGGTGCAGGCCCGAATGGGGTGAGGGTGTGGTTTGAAGATCTTGCCCCCGAGTTCACATGACGCATGTTTTCGGTTTGTCGAATGTGATGTGATTCAGCCGAGGAGCCGCGATTTCAATTCGTCCGTTTGCTGACGAAACTTTTGCGGATTCAGTTTTTTCAGCTTGGCAAGATTTTGCTGCTTCCACCGGATCGCAGGCAGGTCTTGCAAATGCCGGCATGACATCAAGCTCCATTCCGGCTCACCGCTCGCGAGACTGAGCAGGAAATCGCGTTGCGCTTTCGTGAGGGCGGCGGGGAGTTCCTTTCGCAGGCGCTCGCGCGTTGCAACCAATTCAGCCAGCGAAACCGGTTCATTGGCCATGCCTGCAAATTCGTTCTCGAATGCCAGCTCCATGTCGTTGTCGCGCGAAAACAGAACCTCGTGAATCGGGCGGTTGTGCCCGGCAAGATAGCACACGAAGCACTCCACGATTTCGGTGCTCAGGCCGTGGTGCTGATACATGCCGCGAACGTCGAAGAGATCACGCGGATGCTGGCGGTCCATCGCAGCGACGAGCTTGCTGCCGTAAAGTTCGGACGTAGCCAGCATGGGAGCGGACAGTTCGGTGGTGAAAAGATCGCGCACGCTTTTGGACAGACGGCGCGTCTCCACCGGCAACACCGTGCCGCGGAAAACATGATTCACTTCCACCTTCATCAAGCTCCGCGCCCTCTGCACGAGCAGCTTGACCTCGTCTCCGTCCTTGGTGCTGACCAACTCCGATTCGAGACCTGCTTCGGCAAGCCGCCGCTGCGTTGCGGACAATTCAGAAGCGATCTCATCCAACGCTTCGCCGCGTTCCTTTGTATGATTGGAATACACCACATCAATGTCCACGGAGAGGCGCGGCATTTCATGCACGAAGAGGTTCAGCGCCGTGCCGCCCTTGAGTGCAAAACACGGTGTGCGAAAAACGTGCGGAGCGGCCTCTAGCAAAAGCCGCACGGTTTCAATGTATGCTTTGTCCATCAGGGTTTCAGGATTAGGGTGGTGCCGTCTTTCAACCGGGTGCTCCAACGGCTCCGGCCAAACGTGCGTTTCACCGATTGCCGCGCAGCGGCAGCCCAGCCGAGACTCAATTCCTCAGCCCATTGCACACAGAGCCGGACGACTTTGACGCGCAGGCAGTTCTTGAGCAACGGCTCAAGAACTTCCGGACGCACGGAGCGAACGCTCTCCATGATGTTGCGTGCCTCTTCCACGCCCTGGCGCACGCCAACTTCGCTGAACAGTTCCAGCAATGCCCTTTCCGGGACGGAGGCGGGCGGTCCACCGGGCGTTTCCGGCAGCGGCTGTAGGCCGAAGCCGCGTGGCAGTTTCCGCGCAAAAAGACGACGGGCTGTGTAGTTTGACGGGAAACGGCGCGTGAACCAATCAGGCAACTTCGCCGGCACATCACCCCAGAGGCAAAGGTGTTCGCGTGATGACAGATTGTGCCGCAGACCCCGCCACGCCAGCGCCGTCTTCCCGCCAACGTGCAGACCCGGTATTCGCGCTGCCAGGAACTTCAGGCAGGCATCGCGCTGAAGATCATCGTTTGGAAACATGAAGACCCCGCGCCCCAAGCGCACCAGCCATCCGGATTTCCAATAATGCGATGCGAGGGAGGAGGAAATATCCAAAGCCCGGAGAGTCGCGATGTCGAACGGAGCGCCGCGCGGGATTTTGGTCTGAAGTGATTGGAGTAGCGATGTGTGCGTAGATAAAGCCACGCTTGAACTAACGCATGCAAACCAAGCAAATGCAAGCATGCTGCTTGAACAGCGAGCTTTAGTTAAAATGGTGCTTGATTTGCAAATCGAAAAGCAGGCACGAGTCCATCACTCGTGATTCGGATCGCCTGTGACGTATTCTGCGATCTGCGCCCGGACGGGCGCTTTTTTCCGCCGTCTGGCAACTACTGCTGAGAGACACGATCTCATGAACAGCAGTTAGACGACCAATCCAAACCAACCGAAAAAAGGACTGCCGACCTAGTAAATCGGCAGTCCTTGAAGCTTTCGAGTCAGGACATAGCCCGACCACACACTGGCAGTCTTGATTCCGAGGGCGCTGGAATCAAGGAAAATGTCAAATTTTTCTAACCGGTGGGGTCTGCCCTCATCCTGGCAGGAATACACCATTCAACGTTGCCGTGACTCGCGCTACGGCAGCGGCGCACCGTGCCGTGCCCGCCTTGAGGGGTGGATACGGAACGTGGCCGCGCGCTCTCCGATTTGGGGCGATGTCGATCTTGCGGCGTTCTGCCGGATCACGGGCTATTCGCGCGAACATGCGACCCGCGAGCTTGCCAGCATTCGGCGCGACCACCCGGAACTTGCCTTTGAAACGAAGCTCCGGTGCAAGAGGAGACGGCAACCGAAACGATGGGGCGTGATTGTGGCCGAGCGCCGGAAACTGTGTTTCGACGGGCGTTCGCTTTTCTATGATATTCGTGGCAGACGCCTGCACAATTACACGACGCTGGGAAGGGACGGGGAAAAGATCGTTCCGACGGTGAATCCGCCCGAGGCCGCGCGAAGACCGCGCGGGCGTCCGCGCCAGCATCCTGCGGTGATGGATGCTTTGCTGAAGGAATGGCACAAGCTCACGGGTGCGAGGGATGTTCCTGTTGAACGCAGCCGTGCGGACAGTGTTTGCGTCAATGGTTCTGACACGGCCAGCGTCTCCAAATCAGACAATTCCTCTGACAGTAATTCCGAACTCTGTGACGGCCCTTATATCAGAAAGGATTCCTTCGGAATACAGCAGAAAGATCCATACGGCGCGCGGCGCTTTGTGGCGCAGTTGCGCGACGGGAGGAAGGCAGACGGGCGCGCAAATGCCCGAAGTCGCCTCGCCAGAAAGGCGTTCAGCCTCCTCACGCGGCTCCGGGAATGCCACTACGACAACTGCAAGGTTCGTTTCGTCAGTCGCACGGCCTACCGCTACGCCCTTCGGGCCTTACAGGACGGACACGACCAAGCCCACATCGTCGGCTGCTACGAGGCCGCTCTTTTCGTCTGCCACGGCTTTGCCGTGGACCGCGGTGCCCACATCGGCAAAGTCGTGTATTTCAATCCTTCTTCGACCGTCAGCAAAGCGCGCAAGCTCCTCGCCAAGGATGGACTGAGCCGCACCGAACGGGTGAGCAAGTGGTATGGCAGCAATCCACGACGGGCGGAAATCCCACCCCCGCCATTTTTGAGCATCGAAGAAATCCGTGCGCAGATTCTGGCCACCTTTCCGCGCGACTGATGAGCGCATTGAGCGTGCGTGTGGAGCTATTCCCGCCTTCGTGATGCGAAGTGTTTTTCTTCACGCGTGTGGGCGGCGGGTGCCGAGAGCATCCTCACCCGCTTCGTCCGATTTTCACCGACCGGACTCGCGCCCCGACGATTCCTCGCTGACCTCCTCGATCTCGATCTTCTCGATGAAAACCGCCTCGTTGGCAGCGAGTGCCGTATAACGCGCAGGTGCTGGCCTGATCCAGTCCACCGCAAGCTTCTGCAGGGCAATGCCGAGTTCGCGGAAATTCCTGCCGATGATGCGGAGATCGTGGGTGGCGAAGGAAACGGCGAGGATATCGCGGCCTCCCTCGCGTTTCATGCTGGCGAATGTCAGATGGGTGTAAGGAAAAATGAAAGATCGCTCGTCGCTCAATTCCACGCGGAGACATTGCGCCTGCGCGTCCTTGTTCCAGCAGGTGAGCTGCTTTTGCTCGCCATCGGCACTGGCAGGCGTGCGGGCTTCGCTTTGCGTGGCCTTAATCATTCGCTGTGATTTTTTGACGCGCAGGTGCCAGTCGTCGGGACGCAATCCAGGACGCAATCCGTGACCGAAGCGCGACGGCGAAGTGTCGCAACCGTGTCAGACTGCGGAAGCGGTGTTGCCGCAAGGCCGCACGTGGCAGCCGTCCGAGGCCTGCCAGATCGAGGGCCAGCGCGCGATTGCCCAATCGCGCGACATTTTCGCGAAGCTGTTCCTTGTCACTCGTGAAAATGCGGATGCCCTTTCGTCCGCGCGAGATGGAGACATACCACTGCTTCGCGTCAGTCGCCGCCTTCACGGTCGAATCAGAGAACAGAACGCAATCCACGGTCTTTCCTTGCGAGGCGTACGACGTGACCGCGTAGCCGCGCCCGAATTGCCGGTAGTCGCTCGGCACAATGCGGCCGTCATCCAGCGCGATTTCGCCATTGGTGCGGACGGCGCGCACGGTGACAAGTTCGCCATTCGCCAGACGCCTGCCATCGGCGGTGGTGGCGTTTGCCTTGAGTTGCAGGCGGTCGCCAGCGGCGAGCGTCAGTTCCCGCTTTCGGCAGACGGTCACGCGATCCAGATGCTTCGCCGCAATGCAGCCGACTTTGTGATCGGTTTCGACAATCACCCCATTCTTGCCGACCCCGAGGAACCGGGCCGTTTCACCCCGCCGAAAGCCAGCCGCATCCCGGTTCATCACGAGCACTGAGTCTCCGTCATAAAAGCGTTGGTCGCGCTTCTGCGCATCCGTCAGGTCGATTCGTTCCAGCGCGACCATCGTCTGCTCCGCAGACGAAATCAAGTTTTCCGATTTCAGTGCCTGCCTCACCACATCGTTCACCTTGTGAATTTCCGACCAAGTTTGCGCGACGACGACCGTGGATTGGCCTTGCCGCGTTAGTAGCAGATAGTCGGCAGTCAGCCGCTCCTGCTGCTGACTAAGGCTGCATTCGACGATTGCGCCGCTTCGCCCAAGGCGATCAAACGACGCGGCAACATCTCCCCTCGCCGCTTCTTCGACGGCCTTCTTATATTGCTCGATGAATTGCCGCTCCACCGGCGTCCGCGCTTTCGATGGATCTTGCCGGCGGATTTCCGTCAACTCCGCTGCGGAAAGGCCGGAATACATTTCAATCGCGCGCAACGCATCGGATGCTTCCACCGCACCATGCTGCCGGGTGTCACCGGAGAGGATGACGCGACCACCGTTCGCCTTCACAAAATTGAAAAGCTGAAGCATCTGTTTCGCGCCGAGCTGGCCCGCCTCATCAACGATTATCACCGCACCCGGCTCCATCGTTTGCCGCGTCAGAAACTCGCTCACGGTCTGCGCGCCTTCAAAACCGTCGCGGGTCAAATCCATCACCTGCTGACGCTGCGGCGCGATGACGCGGACCTTCCTTCCCGCATGTTGCAACCCCGAACCGACCTCGCGCAAGGTGTAGCTTTTTCCGGTGCCAGCGCCGCCGCGAAACAGTGTCACGAAATCATGCGAGCTGAGAATTCGTGCCACCGCCTGACGTTGATCCTGGTCGAGCGACGGACTGCCCGGCGTGCAATCAGCACTTAGCGCATCATGACTCTTGATGCCGTCCTTTGCCATTTCCACGATGATCCACTCACGCTGCAAAACGTCGCGTGTGGTGACTTGGCGCGGATTGTCCGCGTCACGAATATATCCGGCAACGGCGGTGGCCGCGTGGACTTCGGCAAGGTCGAGATTTTCACCGCGAGCGTGCTCTAATGCGTGACGCCAGACTTCGTGCTCATGCGCGACGGACTTGCGATCGAACAAATGATCCTCAGCCCATCTCACCGCTGCCTTGGCGATTCCGACACGCTGCCCGGAGCGTTCGGGCTTCGCGCCGACGATCAATGCGGCGACTTCATTTCGCGCCCGGTCTGACATCTGCCCCGCCCAGAGCGTGCGGAGTTGATCCATCGCCACGTTCTTGATTTTGCGGGTGCGTTCATCACGGGCGATGTTCGAGCGAATGTCATCGACGTTGCCCGTAGCCTTTTCCGGTTCGCGCGCCAGCAACTCACGAGTTCTTTCATCAATCTCCGCGTGGCGTTTGGAAAACAGTTCGCAGAGCCGCTGTGAAACTCCGCGGATTTCAAAATCGCCGCGCGCGTGGTTCTCGATTCCATATCCCCAGCGGCGGAGTTCCCGCGTCAGCTCGTGGTAATAGACGTTTTCCACATATTTCCGTGCGAGCAGCATTTCGTGATTTTGCAGAGCCTTCCATCGTCTCTCGACAGGATCGAAGGTCGCATTGAAGAGAATGCAATGGCTGTGCAGGTGCGGATCGAGGGCGCGCGAAGTATCGTGCCGGAAAACTGCGCCCACGACATTGCCGGAGGGACGATCTGAACACGCTCCCCCACTCCGCACGCGCGTTTCGGCGAATCGTTCCAGTTCCTTCATCGCTATTTTGACCGCGCGTTGATGAGCCTTGATGATGCGGTGATCGCCGCCAATCAGCGCGACGACGGACACGGACTTGGGCGGAGAAATTGTAAAATCATAAAAAACGCGGCGGTTGGCGACCTCCTGCTCATTGCCAGTTCCATCCTCTGCGCGCCGGGTTGTCTTACGCCTTTGCGTCAAAAGCTCATTGGTCTGAGGATGGAGATTGTCGCAGAGCCGGAGGAAGGCGGCTTGTTGCACGTCCCCAATCAGACCGAGCATTTCAGCACCTCGCCCGAACCATTGGCCGGAAACTCGTTCGCCCTCGGTGTAATAATCGCCGACGCAAAGGTGCTCCTCAAAATACGTTTTCGCGTTGGCGAGATTGTATTGGGTCTTCGGAGTGAGCACCGCGCGGTTCTAACGGGAACCCGCATTCAAGTTGCGCTGGAACGAGCGCAATGAACCCCGCTGCCCTGTGTATTCGGGGTGCATGATTTTTAAGAACGGACGCCTGACCCCTAACCGGAGTTAGGCGCTTTTTGTAATGAGACCATCCGATTCACGACCGAAAATCCAGGCACGATGCGCCGTATCCGTGGCGCAAATGCATCAGCACATTGCCGCACGTTTCGACCGATGAGCGACAGCATCGAACAACTCGCCAATCAGCGGCTCTTCGATGCGGCTGTCAGGAATTTCGAGCGGAAGCTGCCCGCGAGATTCCGGGCGCTCATGCCCTACAAAGACGGCATCGCTGGCTTGCGCGCAAAGAACGCCTCGTTCCGCACCATCGCGCAAATCCTGAAGCAGACAGGTGTGAGCGTGTCGCACGACACTGTTGCGCGTTTTTGCCATGCCGTCATCGAGCAGACGCAACCACGTCAGAAAAGCCGACCGAAAGCCGCCAGCGCAGTGACCGAGGCAAGACGCACGCAGACGCAAGCCCCGCAGGCGAGTGATGCAAACGACAAACCCGGTGTCAGCGCGGTGTTGCAGCAGCGCCGCAATACCGACGCAACCACCGGCGCATCCGGCAAATCGCGCGGACCTCGAATCGCCGACCCCAAAAACGTTTGAGCAACGCCGAAATCCCAACCTCAGCATATCCATGAAACGACAACTAAACATCATCCTCAACGGCAAGGGAGGCGTCGGGAAGAGCTTCTTCGCGACGAACCTTGTCCAATACCTCAAAGACCGGCAGATCGAGCATCGCGCCATCGACACGGACAACGAGAACTCCACGTTGAAACGATTCCATCGTGAGGCGGAGTTCATCAACATCGGCAACGTGCAGGAAATCGACCTGCTCTTTTCGAGTCTGGAGCAAAGCCCTCTCGTTGTCGTGGATTGTCGTGCGGCCTCGACGGACATCTTCCTCGACTACTTTGCGGAAGTCCGGGCGTTCGAGATTCTGGAAATGCTCGATGCCTCGCTCACGGTCATTTCCCCGGTGAATCACGAGGCGGACAGCGTGGAGCAGGTGAAGATCATCGCGGGCAGCCTGAATGATCGCAGCCGCTATTTAATCGTCAGGAATCAGGCGCACAGCGAGCAGTTCAGGATTTTTGAGCACAGCAACACGCGGAGCCGCATTATTGACGAACTGGCCGGGCGCGAGATCGTGATGCCAAAGCTCTACGACTGGCTCGTCACCGCGCTAAACGAGACCAATCTCACCATCACGGAAGCCATCAAGAACTCCGGGTTCTCGCTCGTGGATCGGCAGCGATTGAAAAACTGGCAGGCAAACTTTAACGGGCAAATCGATACCGCGCGTGACTTGCTCCTGCCAGACGGTGAGTCCGGCAAAGGCGCGACGCGAACGAAGAAAGGCAAAGCTCAACCGGCCGGCGAGCCAGCGACTCCCTCCGCATGAAAGGCGAGCCGCGCGAGATGATGCTTCGGACTGCAGTGCTCGAATGGCAGAAGAAATACGGGGTGCAGGACGGCGATCCGCTCCTTGCCTCGCTGGAGCTTTTCCAAATCCATCTGGCAAATCTGCAAACGGGAGATGCCTCCGGCAGCGGCCTTTCGTTCCAAGAGTTTCGTGAATCCTTCGAGGTGCTCGACCTACGCAGCAAATTTTTCGCGAAGCACGCTGCCGACTTGATCGAAGCTCTGCGACAGGTGCCGAATATCCGGCAGCATCTCCGCTCGTATCACGCCGTTGCCTTCGTCGTGACAGCGGCTGCGGCCCTCGCAGCAGGCGTCCTCATCGGCAGGTATCTGCTTTGAATCCATGAGCATCTTTGGCGTCTTACTTGCGGCAGTTTCGACCGTCCTCGCCGCTTACTTCTACCGGATGTCTGACGCTCCCAGCGCATGGGGAATGTCGGTCGCATTCGGTGCGCTCGGCGCTTACGCCCTCACGATTCGACGGCAGCCCAGCCTGCCGAAACGACGATTTGTAGTTCGCATGAAAGGCTTGGCGTGGACCCGTGAAGACTTCTGCCGTGGCTGGCTCATCACGGGGGACACGGGCTCAGGAAAGACCCGTTCCGGCATCACGCCGCTTCTCCACCAGATTTTCCAAAACGAACCGGGCTGGGGTGGAGTCTGCATTGATGACAAGGGACTCTATTGGGAAACGCTTTCGGAAATGGCCCGATACTTCAACCGGGAGAAGGACTTGATCCTTCTCCAGGTCAAACCGGATTACGCACCCGCGGGTTGGAAGCCGCTTCATACATTCAATCTGACATCCGACCGCAGCATTCCTTACAGCACTTACGCCAAATTCGTCGTCGATACTGCG
The DNA here is from genome assembly GCA_903882875.1 of uncultured Spartobacteria bacterium. GTDB lineage: Bacteria > Verrucomicrobiota > Verrucomicrobiia > Chthoniobacterales > Chthoniobacteraceae > SXWH01. Next base: position 36,815 of record CAIRYQ010000058.1, read on the forward strand.
ACAAGTCTCGGACAGCAGGGCGACAAGGGCTTCTTCAAGAATCAGGCACAGACCCACATCGCGAAGGCGCTGGAAACACTCTACGAAATCCGCGCCGACGTGACGCTGGAGAACGCCTACCATCTGCTTTCGGACGAGAAAGACATGGAGGAGGCGATGCAAGACCTCGCGGATTTGTATCCCACGGAACGCCGTCGCGAACTAGCGGAGCATTTTCGCAACCGCTTTCTCAGTCAGCCGCCCGAGCAGCTCGGCGGCGTGCGGGAGACCATCGCCAACTATCTCCAGCATTTCCTCACGCCCGATCTGGGGCAGGTTTTCTGCTCCGCCGAGAACACGTTCGATTTCGGCGACATCGATCGTGGAAAAATCATCTGCGTTTCGATGCCGCAGAAATTCCAAGCCGAGCGCCGCTACGTGAACACCTTTTTGAAGATGCTTTTCTACACGCACGTTCTGCGTCGGTTCGACAAACCCAAGGAAGAGCGACGTGATGCGAATTTGCTCATTCTATGGGCCGACGAGGCGCAGCGCTTCGTGACCGCGAGCGAAGATGGAATGAGTGATTACAACTGCGTGGACGTGATTCGCGAGGCGCACGCGACGGTAGTCGCCGCCGCGCAGTCCTCCACTTCGTTCGTTCCGCCTCTTGGCCGCGACAAGGCGCGTGTGCTTACCCTGAATTTGCGCAATCGGATGATCTTCAAAGCCGCCGACGAGGAAGGTGCCGTCGAGAGCGCGGATTTTCTCGGAAAGAAAAAGTTTGTCAGGCGGACGTGGGGATTTTCGCACGGTCGCACGACAAGCAACTACAGCGAACAGGAGGAGCACAAGATCAAGCCCTACGTGCTCCGCAGCCTGCCCAAACACCACTGCATCCTGATTCACGCGGAACGCGGTTTCAAACGCGCGCTGCTACCGCCCATCGAGCCAGACGGAAAAGTGTGCTCATGGTTCAAGAAATGGTGACGACGATGCCCGACGACGCACCCATCATCCGCTTTCCGAGCGAGGAAGAGCAGCAGGCCGTGCTGAATGAGTTTACACGCGAAATGCGGCGCGCAAAAGAACGGCGGGAATCGGTTGCACCGGAAAAGCTCAACGAAGCATTGGAGACGATTACCGATTATCTCAAAACGGGCTGGAGCACCGGCGGCGGGCGGCGTCTTCGCCAATTCGTTTGGTCGCTTTGGAATGGCCATCACCTCATCAATCTTTTTGACCTCAGCTCCGGCCTAGATGGCAGGCTCACCGATGCGGTGATTGTCGTTTTCAACGCGGCGATGGTGGACGCATTGAGCGAAAAACAAAAGCGGCGCGTGCTGAAGGAATCGGGAGAATTTGCCCGTTGGGAACAGGCGCGTGCGGATACTCCCGAAGACGAAGAAGTCTTGTACCCGCCATTTCCGATGAGCACCGAGGGACTTCGCCGAGTGGCGCATTCCGCCGAACGGAGCGACAGGCGCATCGAGCAACAGGGCCGCGCCGAGCAGGGCCGCGAGGCGAGCGATGAGTGAAGAGCCACCACCGGACGGGAGCAACTGTCGCTCCCTTCGCAGACTCCGGGAGCAGCAGTTCATCCCGTCCGCTCTCGGAGAATGCGAGACCGGGCCTTCAGGCTTCGCTGCGCCTTCGCTCCAGGCTGCCGTCCGCCCTCCCATCGGCAGCCTGACGCTCCGGCTTACGCTTCACCTGAACGCTCGGACTCGCGAGCGACGCGCCCGAGGCGCTCATTGGCAGGCGATCATTTCGCCGCCACAGGCATTGACGAAGTTTTCGTCGCATGTTACATAACCTCGCCATAAGAATAAACATGGTGATGAAAAGGCACATGCTCGCAAAAGGCGATTCGACTCATTCAAGCCGGCTTCTGGCTCTGACGGAGCAGGCAGGATTTGTGCGCGCGAAAGATTTGGAGCATCGCCGCATTCCGCGAATTTATCTCCAACGGCTCGTGGCTCGGGGCCAGCTCGTCAAACACGGACGCGGCCTTTACGGACTGCCGGACTCCGACGTGACGCAGCATCACAGCCTCGCGCAAGCGTGCAAGCGCGTCCCTCATGGTGTGGTCTGTCTGCTCACCGCGCTGAGCTATCACGGCCTGACCACGCAGACGCCGGCTGAAGTCTGGATGGCTCTGGATCGGACGGCTTGGACGCCGCGAGTCAGGGAACCGAAACTGCACGTCGTGCGATTCTCGGGAACGGCGATGACCGCCGGAATTGAAACTGCGCTCATTGAGGGAGTCAGCGTGCGCGTTTATGGCGTGGCGAAGACCGTTGCCGACTGTTTCAAGTATCGAAACAAGATCGGCCTTGATGTGGCGATGGAGGCGCTCCGCGACGCATGGAGGCAAAAGCGATGCACGATGGAGGCGCTTTGGCGTTACGCAAAAATCTGCCGCGTGGCGAATGTGATGCGGCCCTATCTGGAGATGCTGGCGTGACTACGCGCATCACCACCAATGTCGCCGCCTCGGTGCGTCAGCGGCTCTACAATCTTGCGAAGGAAAAGGATGAGGATTTCAATTTCGTACTGGGCCGGTTCGTCGCCGAGCGGATGCTTTTCCGCCTGAGCGTTTCGGAACACGCCAGCAATTTCGTCCTCAAAGGCGCACTCCTCTTCCTCCTCTGGTCGGATCGCCCATACCGTCCGACACGGGATGTGGACCTGCTCGGTTACGGCGAAAGTTCGGTCGGCACATTGGAGAATATCTTTCGCGACGTGTGCCGGGTTCCGGTTGTCGAGGACGGTTTGGTTTTCGATGCGATTTCTGTGCAGGGTGCGGGCATCCGCGAAGATCACGAATACGACGGCGTGCGGATTACGCTGACAGCGCACCTTGGCAATGCCCGCATCCCGCTGCAAATCGACATCGGCTTCGGCGATGCGATTACGCCAGGCGTTGAAGCCGTCGAGTTTCCGTTGCTGCTGAACACACCGGCGCTTCCTGCGGCGAAACTGAAAGCGTATCCGCGCGAAACCGTGATCGCCGAGAAGCTGGAAGCAATGGTTTCGCTGGGCATGGCCAACAGCCGGATGAAGGATTTCTACGACCTTTTCACGCTCGCTCAAAACTTTCCCTTCGATGGGGCCATCCTCGTTCGCGCGGTGCAAAACACATTTGAGCGGAGGGCAACGCCCCTGCCGGATGACGCTCCGATCGCACTGACTGTTGAATTCTCCACGGACGCAGCCAAGACCGTTCAATGGAGGAACTTTCTCAAGCGAGTCAGCATCCAAGCTGCCGGGCCTGACCTTGCCGCAGTGATCGACCATCTCAGCAGATTTCTGCTGCCCGTGCTCGCGGCGGCTACGAGCCGCGATGAGTTTCACAAAAGTTGGGTTGCTGGAAAAAGCTGGCGGGCAAAGCCGAGATAATCGTCGTTCCAAGCAAGATCGAATGTGTGGGTATATCGGCCGAAAATATTTCAGACGCTGTTTGAAATTCGGTACGAATTCTCCCGACACCGTCGGGAGTTTTTCAGCGCGTGATGCACAGTCGCTCACCGCTTTCATTCACCCCCAGTTTCCCTCGACCGTCGCCACCCGCGAGAACATCCGCAGCGACAGCGTCACCGATGAATTTCTCCACCGCGTCCCGCATCGGACGCGCGCCGAGCCGAGGATGGAATCCACGCCGCACGAGAAAGGGCAGGACGCTTTCCGCAGGTTCGATGGAGTGACCTTTCGCTCTGAGAAATTCCAGTTCTTGCGCGAGGAGGAGCCGCGCGATTTCGAGCTGCATGTCGTAGGTGAGCTTGCTGAACACGAGCTTTTCGCTGATGCGCGCGTAAAGCTCGGGCCGCATGGATTGCTGTGCGTGGGTGAGGACGTGCCGCTCCATTGTGGCAAACGACGAGTGCTGCAAGCCGACGATTTCGGCTGAGCCGATATTGGACGTGAAGACGACATAGAAGCCGCTCAAATCCAGCGTTTCTCCACTGGCCATCGTCACGCGCGCCGCATCGAGGATCTGCAGAAACACATCAAGCACACGCGGATGCGCCTTTTCAATTTCGTCGAAGAGCAGCGTGCCGCTAGGGGCTTTGTCGCAGGCCAGAGCCAGCGTGCCACGTTCACCAAGCTTGCCGCCGAGGAGCAGGGCAAGGCTTTCCTGATTCTGATATTCCGACATATCGAAGCGGTGGAGCGCGTCCGTGCCCATGAGGAACTCGGTGAAGGCGAGGGTAATTTCCGTTTTCCCAACACCCGTCGGGCCGAGGAAAAGAAAACTGCCGCGAGGTCGTCCGCGCTTGCGCAGCCCGAGTTCGCCTCGCTGGAGCAGCGAGACGATGCGTGAGATGACATGATCCTGCCCGCGGATTCGGTTCCGCAGGTGCTCATCTAAGTGACGGAGCTTTGTGAGTTCTGGCCGGTCTTCATTGTTCATCGCTTTGCGCGGCAGCCTAAAAAATCCACGCGCAAATCTTGCGCCCGAACCGGCGCAGTCGCGTGCGGCGCATCCGCTAGAACGCCCGCATGAACACATCACTTCTCCTTTCGCTGCAAGCGCTGCCCGTGCTGGCCGCGGGCAGCCTCTCGCAGGGCGCAAGCAAGGCGATGGGCATTGTCATGCTCATCGGTTTCATCTTCGGCACCATCTGTGTCATCGGCGGAGGTTTTGCCATCCGCCGCGGTGACACGGATGCCGGCAAGCTCTCGATCATCGGCGGCCTCATCATCGCGGGCGCGCCGGTGATCGTGAAGGCGCTCTTCACCGCATTCGGCGTAGATAGCTCCACGGTGGACGTGGGCGCGTTCCAGTAATGAAAGACCACGAACTGCGTTTCACCGACACGAACAGCGCCGACGATTCCGCCGGGCGTACGTGGGGCCTCGATGGCGGCCTGTTTTGGTTCATCGTCGCGGGCGTCTTCATTTTCGTCGTCACGCTGCTGCTGCTGTTCAGCGCGCTGCGGTGCAGCTTCGGGCAATCCTTCGGCATCGCCATCATCCCGCTGGCCCTGACGGTTCTTTACGTCTTCGGATTTCGCCAGGGCAAGCCGCCGGCCTACGACCGCGACCTTGTGGACTATTGGACGAACGGCGCGGGTTTCAGTCCGAACCCGCAAACGCAGCCGCGGCATCCGCTCAACGAAAGCGATCATGTGGCCCGTTGATTCCATCATCGAGAAGCCGGCCAACGGCCACTTTCTGCGCGACCTGTTGATCTTCAACGGGCTCAACTCGGGCGGCTTTGCGTCGAAGGGCTTCTTCTTCGAGCCGCCGGATTTCAACAACGCGCAAATCGGCGAGCTGAACGAATTCCAGGACCAGCTCTCCGTCCTGCTCGCATCGTTGAGCGACAACCAGCGGCTGCAAGTGCAGTGGTTCTGCGACTCGGATTACCAGGGCGCACTGCTTCGCTACAACGAGGAGACCAAGCGCGCGACGAACGTCTGGACGCGCCGCGCGCGCAACGAGCGGTTCGCGCGCTACTGGCAGGCGATGACCAACCGGCAACTGCGCCGCCAGCGATTGATCCTCTACGTTTCGCGGAGCATCGAAACTTCGCCATCGTTCTCCGCATCGCGCGCGGATCTGGCCAAGCATTACGGACACCTCCTCGATCAGCTTGGGCAGGAATTCGCGCAGGTCCACGAAACGCTGTCTGGAATTTTCAGCGGGCAGGGTGCGCGGATCATCCCCATGACCGACGCCGATCATTACCGGCACTGCGCGTCGTTCCTCAACCCGTCGCTTGCCGAGCGGTTCAACTATGACGCACTGGAAGCCTTCGATCCGTCGCTCTCCATCCAGGAGAATTGCTGGCATGGCGAGGGCAACGGGCAGAGCGATTTCGGTTTCTGGATGGATGGCCACTATCACTCGATCATCGTCCTGACGCGCTGGCCCAAGATGACGTTCCCGGGAATCATCCACCGGCTCACCAATCTGCGGCTGCTCGACTACACCATCACGGTCAATGTCGATCCGATCCCGATCCGGAAGGAAATCACCCGCGAGGAAAAGGCGCACGAACGCATCGCGGGCGACTACGCGAGCGAGAAGAAGCTCTCGCTGCTCACGGTCATGCAAAAGAAGGAGCGGAAGATCGCCGCGCTGATGCAGGGGCACACGCTGCCGTTCAATGCGCTCTTCATCGTGCGGGTGTGGGACAAGACGAAGGCCGGCCTTTCCGCGAAGGCGACTGCGATCAAGAACGCGATCAACTCGATGAATTCGGCGCAGTATTTCGAGAGCAGTCTGCCGAGCACGACGAAGAAGCTCTTTTTCCAGACATGGCCCGGCTGGCTGTGGGGCCGGTACGAACATCGGAAACTTTACGCCGAGCACCAATACCTCGCCGACATGCTGCCGGTGAACTCCACGTTCACCGGACATCTTGAAACCGCCGAGGCCATCTACGACGGTGGCGCGTCCAATCTGGTCGGGGTGAAAACCTTTGCGGGCGGGGCGGGCGAGCAATCCCCGCAGCACGCCGTGCTGCTCGGCATGAGCGGCACCGGAAAATCGGTGACGATGTGCGACCTGCTTTCGCAGACGGAACTCTATTTCGACTACACCGTCATCATCGAGGAAGGTCTCTCCTACGGCATCTACACGAAGACGGTGGATGCAAACGCCGAGCCGATCATCCTTCAGCCGGACGGCTCGCTGACGATCAACTATCTCGACACGTCGGGGCTGCCACTGACGCCGCTCCATTTGTCCACGGCCACGGCACTCGCGGCGCGAATGGCGGGTGTGAGCGCGGACGAGGAAAAGCAGATGCTCCGGCAGGCGCAGATTTCCAAGTATCTCAACCAGCTCTACGAGGACGCGTATCAGGACTGGACGAACAAATACCCGGACAAGGTTGCGCAGGTTGCGCGTCATGCTTTCGCGCTCGCGGCCTACCGGCGCGACCGGCTTCCGCCCGGCGCGACCACGCTCGATGCGTTCGCCGACTTCCGCGACTGGCATCGCGCCCACGCGGACGAGGCGCAATCGTTTCTGAACGGCTTCGACGAGGCGGAGGTGTTGCGGTTTTCCAAAGACCCGAACACCGCGCGCGAAGTTCGGAACCTGGCTTTTTCCTGCTTCACACCGTCCGAGTATCCGACGCATCGGATGCTTCAGGAGCTGATGCAGTTGGAGGCATCGGGTGCCACCAAGGATCAGATCATCCAGATCGCCACATTGCTTCAGCCTTGGTGCCGCGATGGAAACTACGGCCCGCTTTTCGACGGAGAATCCAACATCTCCCTCACGGGCAAAATCGCGCACTTCGAGCTGGGCTACATCTCCGAGGCGGCGAAGGAGCTGAAATCGGCGGCGGGCTTCCTCATCACCAATTACACGCGGCAGCACATCATCACGATGCCCCGCGCACTGCGGAAACGGAATGTCTATGAAGAGGTCGCGCGCTTCCTCGACATCCCCGAAGGCGAGAAAATCGTGAAGGAGAGCTACGCGCAGATGCGCAAGTTCAACACTTGGAACATCGCGATTGTGCAGCAATACGCGCGGTTCAAGGAGAGCCGCATCCGCTCGGCGGTGTTCGGGAACAGCCGCCAGTTTTTCATGATGAAGCAGAATGACCGCGCGGACCTTGAGGACATCGCACAGGACATCGCGCTGCCGGAGATCACGAAGCAGACGATCATGGGCTACCCGCTGCCGGACCAGCAGACGGGGCAGAAGTTTTCCGCGTTCACCTACTACCACGTGGACGCGCTCCGCCCGATCTGCGGTACCGTCCAGAACATCGCCTCCGCCGAGATGCTGTATTGCAGCAGCACGAGCGGGGAGCACTTCGAGCGGCGCGCGCGGGAACTCAAGCAACACGGCAACATCATCGAGGGGATCGTCACCCACGCCCGTAAAACGACCGAAGACAACGCCAAGCCAACCCAGGAAGCCTCCACGCTATGAAGACAACCACATCGTTCTTACTGCTCATTATCCCTGCCATTCTCTCAGGGTGTGCCGGAGCCGGACGCATCATCACGGACACGGTTGCCGCCGGTGGCGGCGCATTCGCCGCAAGCAAACTCAGCAAGGGCAATCCGTACCTCACCGCGGCGGGTGCGGGCGGCGGCCTGCTGCTCGGTGAGGCAATGAACTTTGGCAAGGACAGCCGCTCCAAGAAAGCCTACGCGGAGGGCTTCGACAAAGGCCGCAGCGACGCCGTGAAACAGCAGTATTGGGTGATGGTCAACCAGCAGAAGGGCGCGGAGGGCAAGGCGAACGACGAGAATATCAGCCTGTTCGACATCCCGCTGCCCGAACAGCGGATCGACGGCGTGCTTTTGAAGCCGACCAGCAAAGTCCTGCGCATTGAGGAATAGCGCCGCGCGCAATCTTTCCGAACCGAAATCCAAACCAAACACACGCATGAAAAAACCAACACTCATCACGCTAATTGCCTTCGCATGTGCGCTCCATTCCGCGCGCGCGCAGCTCATCGTCGAGGACGTCGTGCATATCGCACAGGACGCCATGAATCAGGTCGTGGACCTCGCCAAGTATGCCGAGATGGTTAGCAACCAGGTGAAGCAGATCACGACGATGACACAGGAGCTTCAGCAGACGGTGGCCTACGTCAAAGCCTTCGGCGATCCATCGAAGCTTTTGAACATCACCGGCGCGAATGAACTCTCCTCGGGCCTGCGGCAATCGGACGTCGCCCAATCGCTGGGTGCGCTCCGTCAGTCGGCCTCGGGGATTACATCGCTCCAGAACAACGCGTCGGGACTCTATCAGCCCATCACGAACAATTCGCTTTCCGGCACACAGGTGTCGCGCGCCACCGACATCTACAAGCCGTTTGGCGCGCTGGAGAATGCATCCTCCAACTACACGGCGGTCTATGACGACGCGATGCAGCGCAGGAAGGCGTTGAAGAGCCAGATGGCCCAAACCATTGTTCAGCTTCAATCGGCGACGACGGACGCGGAGACGCAAAAATTGCAGGCTGTTCTCACGGGCCAGTCCGCGCAGCTTCAGGCAATTGATCACGAGATCGCCGCTGCCGCATCGCAGACGGCGGTGCAGGACATCACGAACCGGAATGACGGGCAGAAGCAGCAGAAGGCACAGAACGAGGAAATCGCGGCGGACCGGCACGACGCATTCACGAAATTCGGAACGATGATGGTCCCCGACGTGAACAGCGACCTGCGCTTTGGAAAGGGGAACGGGCAATGATTCGCAAAATCCGACTCATTCTCGCCGTCCTCGCGATCCTCATCACGATCGCAGCCGTCCGAGTATCGCAACAGTCATGGGCTGAGAAACAGCGGGCGCGCGAAACACGGGAGGCGTTGCGCAAGGCCGCTGAATTCCTGAAACCGGACACGGCGAGCGACCTTCGCTTTGGAAAACCGAAACCGTCCGGCTCGGCACTGCCAGCCGTGCCCACACCAGCCACGCCGTGATGTTCCTCGCAGCACTGCCCACGTTTCAGCGTCTGTTTCCGAATTTTCAGACGCAATGCACCACGCTTTACACGATCCTCCTGCCGATTGCGATCGTGCTCCTCACTGCGGGGCTGGTTGCCGTGGTGAAGCAATGCCAGACACCGCGCTCGATGTTGCGCCCGATCATCACGACGATGATGATCGTGATGGCGATTGCGCTATGGGGGGAGTGGACCGACGAGGCGAAGGACGCCTTTAAGACGGTCGTTGCGCAGATGAATGCGAGTCCCGATCAGGCCGCTCAACGCTACCTCAACATTCTCGTATCGAAGGAACAGCCCAAGCAAAAGGATGGCTGGTTCGGGCTGCCGAGTGCGGCGCAAATGTTTGAGGCAGTGCTGTGGGGCATCCTCAGCGTGATCGGTTTGATCGCACAGTTTCTCATCTGGGCCGCCTACATCATCCAGCAGTTTCTGGTGGGGCTTTCCTACGCATTCGCCCCGGTGTTTCTTGGGCTGCTCGCCATCCGATCCACGAGCAACATCGGCCTGCGTTACATCATGGGCACCGTGGGCATCATCGCGTGGCCGCTGGGCTGGGCGGCGGCATCCATCGGCACGAGCAACCTCATCGACGTGGCGACGCAGCAGGGCCTAGTGCAACGTAACACATGAATCAGCTACGGTTTGATTCTTTGTTTGGGATTGGAGTAAGTCCATTTGATTGGGGTTGCCGTTTTATTGTATTGGCGGATGTAGCGCATGAGCTTGGAGCGCAGGTCGGCGAGAGAG
>CAIRYQ010000059.1 GCA_903882875.1 uncultured Spartobacteria bacterium
AAGATCGAACGCACCTTTGCCTGGCTGGGCAACTACCGCCGCCTGGTCGTCCGTTACGAAAATCACCTCCTGATGTATCAAGCCTTCTTCCATGTCGCTTGCTCGCTCATCACCCTTCGATACTTATGAAACCACTTCTAATCAACAGGAACACCTTGAGCACGCGGTCACATTCCACAGCTCTCTACGAGCAGGTCGCAGACAATGTCGAGAAACTCATTCGCTCCGGCACGATGCGGCCGGGTGATCGCATCCCATCAGTGCGGCGTGCTTGCTTGCAGCACCGTGTCAGCCTTACGACGGCTGTGCAGGCGTATCTCGTGCTGGAAAATCGCGGGTTGATCGAAGCGCGGCCAAAGTCCGGTTTCTTCGTTCGCTCGCAGTTCCCCGCCCCCGAACCGGAGCCGCTTACCTCACGTCCCAGACAATCACCAACGCTGGTCGGCGTTGGCAGCTTGCAATCACGAATCTTTGACGCGGCGCGAATGCCTGATGTTGTGCCGCTCGGTGCCGCTTATCCCGGCGCCGGGAATCTGCCCGTCGAGAAATTGAGCCGGATTATGGCTTCAACGTCCCGCACGACGGGAGCGCGAGGCATCAGCTATGACATGCCGCCAGGCTCCGAGCAGTTACGGCGACAGATTGCGAAGCGTTCGCTCGATCGAGGCCAGAACCTTTCGCCTGATGAAATCATCACCACTTGCGGCGGGACCGAGGCGCTGGCGCTTTGTCTCCGCGCCGTCACCAAGTGCGGCGACATCGTCGCAGTGGAATCGCCAACCTATTTTGGCGTGCTTCAGCAGATCGAAGAACTCGGATTGAAGGCCATTGAGATTCCGATGCACCCGCGTGACGGCATGGACATCGAAGCTCTTGAACGCGCACTGAAAGGCCGTCGCGTCGCCGCCTGCCTCGCCGTGCCAAACTTCAGTAACCCCCTCGGGTCGCTCATGCCGGAGGCGAACAAGCGGCGGCTGGTGGAAATCCTCGCCCGTCGTGACGTGCCGCTCATTGAGGACGACATCAATGGGGGCCTGTATCACAGCGGTGTTCGTCCGCGTGTCGTCCAGTCCTATGATAGGGAAGGCCGCGTGATGCTGTGCGGTTCATTTTCCAAAACGCTGGCCCCCGGTTATCGCGTCGGCTGGGTCGTTCCCGGGCGTTACTACGAAAAGGTGAAAGCGCTCAAACTCACGAGCACCCTCGCGACTGCCTCCCTGCCTCAACTGGCCATAGCGGACTTCATGGCGAACGGTGGTTATGATCATCATCTGCGCTCTTTGCGGCGTAATTTCGCGAACCAAATCCGGCAGATGAGCGAAGCGGTGCTGGAAGCATTCCCGGCGGGGATCAAGCTCACGCGGCCCTCAGGCGGCTTCGTGCTTTGGATCGAACTGCCCCGGAAGGTTTCGGCGCTAAGGCTCCATGAACGGGCGATGGCCGAGAAGATTAGCATTGCGCCTGGGCCGATGTTCTCCGCGACGCAGGGCTTTCAAAACTTCATTCGTCTCAACTGCGGGCATCCGTGGTCAGAGGAGATTGGGAGGGCGGTGGGAACGCTCGGGCGTCTTGTGACAAAGCTGATTTGACCGTCTCACACCCGGATCTGTCCATGAGGGGAAAGTGGGCGTCAGTATATGGCGGAGGTTCCGACGCGAAGTAACCCCATGCCATGGAAAACGAAATTCTCGCTGTCTTCCGCATTCTTGCATTCGTCGTCTTCGCCGCTGCGCTCTACGCGGGCTACCACCTGCTCAAGAACCATGAAAAGCTCTTTGGAGTTGATCCCAATATGCCAAGCGAAGGATCCAGTTCCCGCTCATACTCGAAGATGCAGGTATTCGCGATTTGGGCTCACGTCCTCATTGCCAGCGGCAGCGTCGCACTGATGCTGGAATAATCCCGCCCACTCCGAATTTCGTGGCACGGGAAGCAGGCAACGCCATCATCGGCAAGGCGAAGGGCAACAAGCGGCCCTCGTTCATTTACGTGAACAACGGCACGAAGGGAATGCGCTGAAGACCATTGAGGCGATGCTGGAAACTCCCAGGACACACAGTTGAGAGGATGATTGTCGCGGCAATGATTTCCGACCCAAGCGGGCTGTTAGCGTGCAGATGAGCACTCATACTCGGCAATCGGTCCTCATCGTGGACGGCGGTGTTTTTGGAATCACCGCGGCGATTGAACTCAGTGTGCGTGGCTGGCAGGTCAACGCTCTCGATCGGGGCGGCGTCCATCATGCCGATGCAGCCTCGACCGACACTCGACAATGCTTGTATTGCGTGCGCCCCGATGTCTGCAGCCCAGCCCGAGGCCGCTCATGCGCCCGCGGGCTCCGCAGCGAGCGCCGGGCGAGGAAGAGGTTCGCCATTGTGTGATTGGAGTTTGAGATGAAATGCCCTGTGAAAAATTACCCTGTGAAAGTAATGAAAGAAAACTTGCCGGAAACCCAGTTGAATTGAACCCTTGCTCCGAGAGGCTAAAAATGAGCCGAACGAAATGGCAACACCAATCTCCAGCCAAACTCTGCGGCACGATTCCCAGTTCAGCGCCGACCCCGTGCGCCCCGGACGTTTTTCAAAACACGAGGGAGTCTGCCGATGATCGAACTCGCCACGTGGATTCGCGAATCCGACGAGCCAATGTTCGCGCAGTTTCTCACGCGGCATCCGCACGTTCGTTTCGCAAATGCGCGGCGCGCGCCGGTGGATATCACGGATGCTCGGGGCGTGATGATCACCGGCGGGCCCGACATCGCGCTGGAGTTTCACTCCGAGCCGCCGCACGAACATTGGCTGATTCGTGACGCGGAGCCGGAGCGCGATTTGTGGGAATTTGCCGCTGTGCGTTTCGCCTGCGAGCGCCGCCTGCCGATTCTCTGCATCTGCAAGGGCGTGCAGGTGCTCAATGTCGCGCTCGGCGGCACGCTGCTCGTTGACATCCCCGGGCACGATCTGCCGGAGATGAAGTCGGCGAACGTGCAGCCGCTGCATTACGCATCCGGAGTGCGGCATCGTTTTGAAAAGGTGAACAGCTCGCATCACCAGGCGCTCGATCGCGTGGCGGATGCGATCGAAATCGAGGCGTGGCACGCGGGCGACGGCATCATCGAGCAGGTGCGGCTCCGCGAGCATCCGTGGGGCATCGGCGTCCAATATCACCCGGAGCGCGATGTGATGTATGCGCCCTTATTCGACGACTTCTTCGCGCAACTCACACGCTGACTTCCAGACCGATGAACACCGCCGCACAAGAACTCACGATCCGCGGCGGCTTTGAATTCGTTTGCGAGGCGACAGCATGGACGCCGGCCATTCTGAAAATCCAGCCGCGGCTCGACCCGTGGCAGCGCAAGGAAAAGGAGCAGATGGCCTCTTTTCCCTACCATCTCGGTGGAGATGGCCATGAATTCGCACTGGAACTCCTCATCCGGGTGAACACAGCGGTGGCCTCAGGATTCTTCCAAGTCCCTCTGACCGGACTCATCTTTTCGAGCCACTGGGAGAGTTAGTCCGAGTGGTTGGCTTGTTGGTTTAGTTTGGTCCCCGTTTCACTCGGTTTTGCCGCCGTCAGATCCGGTGCGCTGGCAAAGCGCTCGGTCTTGACGGTCACAGTCATTCCAAGATAGGCATCCTTCTGTTCAAAAAATGTTCCGCTCACCGGCATGACACCGCGCGGATGATTGCTTACGCCCGCCACGACATGATCACGGGAGGTGGCTTCGCCCAAGGTGGGATCATAGCCGGTCCAGCCGATCTCCGGCAAATACGCTTCGGCCCAGGCGTGAGTCGAAGCACGACCCGCCTCCGACGCCGCACAGTCGAGATACCCGCTGGCGAAGCGCGCCGGAAGGCCGAGGACGCGCAGGGCTTCCAGCATGAACGTCGCCATGTCGCGGCACGAACCGGAGTTTAGGGCAAGCGTTTCGCTCGGCGTCTGAACACCTTTGGCATCGCGCCGGCGGTATTCGACAGTCTTGCGGATGGCGAGGGCAACCGCGGCAACGGCTTCCTCCGCGCCGCTCACCGCGTTAAGATCGATTGTCGCGCCAACCCATTGCTTTACCCGCGCCACATCTTCGGGGAAGGTCGTGGCCTGATAGGCTGCGGCGACCACGGATTCCAAACCGGAAAACTCGACGGGAAAAGGCACGGGCGTCGCTGGCCGCCCCGAGCGCAAGGGGAAAGGCGCGGTTTGCTGGAGAATTACCTCACTGCGAATGGCTAACTGATCCGCCGGGCGCAAAAAATCCGCGGTCGCCACGGAGTTGCCGAAGACATCCCGGCTCCATTTCAGCTCGAATGCCGGCGAAATCTCCAGACGCATATCCTTGACCTGCACGTCGTGACCTTCGCGTGGCCGCAGCACGAGCCGATGTGGTCCGAAGCGAACAGCCGTTTTGTAACGGTAGGTCGTCTCGTGAAGGATACGCAACCAGCTCATGCGCTTTGATGATTCCCGCCCGCCGGAGTTGGTTGCACGGTCACTTTCATCGAATTGAGCTGGAGCGCGCCGTAGTTGGAAGTGAACGCCACGTCCGCGGCATCGCGTCCGTAGCCAATCACGATGCGATTGCCACAGCATTGCTTTTGGACGTCATCGAAGGTGAACCAGCGACCGCCCTCGAAGGCCTTGAACCAGGCGTGCAGATCCATCGGCTGCAGATTGTGCATGTACCCGACGACCATGCGCGCGGGAATGTTGAGGTTGCGCGTGAGCGCGACTCCCAGGTGGGCGTAATCGCGGCACACGCCGCTTTTTGATTTGGCTGTGTCCAAGGCGGAAGTATGGACGTTGATCGCCCCGTGGACATATTTCATTTCATCGCGCAGCCATTGCTCGATGGCCGCGACCTGACTGTAGCCCGCCTGTCGTTGCCCGGCGATCGAACTGGCCAGTTCATTCAGCAGGTCGGACTGGCAGTAACGGCTTGGCAACAGGAACTGAAGAGCGGTTTCGGGAAGCTGATGCACCGGGACGAATGCCGCGTATGGATCCACGTCGATCGTATCCGCAGTGTGCGCGCGGCAACTGCAATGCACGTCGAATTGCTCGCTGGGAATCAGCACACGCTGGCAGAGGTTGCCGAACCCGTCGGTGAACTCCGCGACCGGTGCGTGCGGCGCGAAGGCATATCCTTCGAGCGTGATCCACTGCTCGTAGCCGCTGCGCGGACGCAGCATCATGATCGCGGGAATGGGTGAGGCCGCACTGAAGGAAATGTAGCGGGTGGCGTCGAGAATCATGGCTATGGCTGAACATTCGCATGGCGGAGGGCCGAAGGCGGTATCGATCCTTGAATCATCCCGCCACTGCGCAAGTCCCTTCCCCCGCTTTGCCGTCCAAACGTCATCAGGGCGCGTCCGTGATTACCGTTCGCTGGTTGTCGACACGCTTGGAAAAATCCAGAGGGTCGCCGACGCCCACCGTCCCGCGCGCCACCTGGTAGGCCCAGACTTGGAAGAAACTGAGCGTCGCTCCGCCATAGATCGTCGAGAAAGCTCCGTCCACGGCGTCCTGCCCGCAAGCGACTTTTATCCGACCGATGCGCGGTACATGGAAGCGCGCATCAGTCGTGAACCAGTGGCCGCCGAGATACACTTCGGCGTAGGCGTGAAAATCCATGTGATTGTCCGGATCGGGAACCCCGATGTCGGCCATGTGTCCGGTCACATAGCGCGCCGGGATGTTGAAGGTGCGATTGAGCGCGATGGCGAGGTGCGCGAAATCGCGGCACACGCCGTAGCCGCGGTGCAACACATCCCATGCGGAGAGGTCGGAGCGACCGGAACAATAGCGATACTCGATGTTGTCATGCACCCACTGGCTGATGGCCGTCACGCGCGGCCAACCGTGCTCCACCCGGCCGAATTTTTCCCAGGCGAAGTTGGTCAGCTTGTCTGAGTCGCAATACCGGCTCGGCAAAGTGTAACGCAGCAGATCGGGTGGCAGTTCCCCGGGCGAGAGAGGTGTGGACGGAGGCAGGTCGTGATTGTCCGGCTGCGAGCATACCGAGACGATGGCGTCGTGCCGGAAGCAATTCGCGCCAGGCGCGAGGATCACGCGGTTTACACGATTGCCGTGGCTGTCGGTGAATTCTTCAGCAGGCAGATTGTTGCCGAAAGCGAGGGCCTCGAAGACTACGGCATGGGTGCGATCGGGCCGGAGTTTCAAGTTCAGGAGCAGCCAAGCCGTGCCCGTGACCTCGTAGGTGAGGCTGCAACCCACGCGCAGCGTCACGTCGAATTTGGGTGCAGGGCGAAGCGGAAGAGAAGTCATGCCGGTGCAACAGACAGCATGATCGGATTCACGTCACGCCCTCTTGGCTGCCGGGCATATTTCCGAACTACGAATGCCTGTGAATGTCCACCCGCTCATGATGAGTCTCCACCGCTCCCTGAATCTCCTCGACCTCGTGCGCCGCCGCCTCGGCGCGCTCGGTGGCCGGGTCGCGCAAGCGAACGCAATTCGCGGCAAGTAACCACGCGATAACATCACCCCGCCTTCTCCCAGCGTTTTCCTGTCCCGGTATTTCTGCAAGCGCACGAAATTGTAGTCGCTAAAGAAGGGCATGCACATGAGGCGCCCCTTCGGAGATTTCGAGCGCCGTTGCACCTTCCAGTTATTGGAGCACGGCGTCTGTTCGGAGATATCTTCGAAGCGATGAGGGAAACTTGAGTTGTTCTGCGTGGCTGCAGGGATATTGTATTTTTATACACTGCACTTCCCGACATCATGCTCACCGACCGACAGCAGGAGATTTTCGACTTCATCCGCCAGCAGCAGCAGACACGGGGCTTTGTGCCTTCGATCGCCGAAATGCAGAAGCATTTCGGTTTCGCCAGCCCGACCGCCGTGGTGGGTCATCTCCGTGCGCTTGAGACGAAAGGAGTGCCGAGGCGTGAGCCCAACAAGGCGCGGGGACTGATCCTCACCGGTGAATACCGCGAGCGGCAGATGACCGAGATTCCGATCTACGGCACCATCCCAGCCGGTCTGCCAGCCGATGAACGCCAGCAATCCGATGGCTGCATTTCCGTGGATGTCGAAACGCTCCGGCTTCCAAAAGGTGCCCGTGTGTTCGCCCTCAAAGTCCGTGGCGCTTCCATGATCGGTGCGGGGATTCTGCCGGGGGACATCGTGGTGATGGAATTCAAGGAGGCGAAATCCGGTGACGTCGTGGCCGCGCTGATTGATGGCGAGACGGCGTTGAAGCGTTACGTCGTCCAGCGCGGCAAGCCGTTCCTGAAGGCAGAGAACCCAAAATTCACGAATCTTGTCCCTGCGCAGGAACTCGTCATCCAGGGAGTCCAGATTGCCCTGCTGCGGGTCATGAAGCGATGAATGCCCTGCGCTCCATCTTCAGGCGTTTGATGGCGTGGTGTGGCTTTGCAGGCCGTCCCCATGCCGAGCGGTTGGAGTTGCCGCTGCACACTTCCAAACGCGATTATGCCTTTGACGCAACTTTCCTCCGAAAGCTCACCGAGACGCTCTCTGTAAATCGCATCAAGGGCATAATCACGCATCCAAACGACGAGACCGATGATCGTCCATCTCGACGCCGACGCATTTTTTGCGTCCGTCGAGCAGGCCGCCGATCCGAAGCTGAGGGGAAAGCCGGTGGCGGTCGGCGGCGACAGACGCGGCATCATCGCCTCGGCGAGCTACGAGGCGCGCAAGCTCGGCATTTATGCCCCGATGCCCACCTATGTGAGCGGAAAGAACAAGTGGGGCTTCAAGTTCAACCGCACGCACGACTATCAGCCCTCGGAATTCGCCGGGCTCCCGCTCACGCGCGGCATGGACAGCGTCTCGACGAATGGCTGCGCGAGCCCGTGGGTGCAGTCGAACCGCGGCATGGCCGGGCTCGACGAGGCCGTGAGCTTCCGCGCGTACGAACTCGCAGGCGTCCCCGCCTCGCGCTGCCGGCATGTGCAGTTCCGCGTGATTGATGCCGCGGAGGAGCAGACGACGAAACAATACACCGGCGACCTGTGGGGCCTCCACCTCCTCGTCGAAAATCCCGACGGCGGATTCCTCGACGAACGCGAACTTCCCGACTGGAAACTCCACCGCACCAAGTCCGTCGCCTTCCTCATCGGGGAGCCGACGGCCACAGCGACGATCTCCGCCGCACCGCCGACTGGTGCTGGTCGCTGAGTCCGCTCACGCTCCAGCACGAACTCGCGCTCGTCGTCCTGCTCGAACCGCTCTACCGCGCGCGGTGCATCAACGCCGGAACGCCATATCCCCGCGACCTACCGAACTCGGCAGTCTCCCGCACTGCCTCGGCATTTTCCCTTATACAATACTGCTCTGGCGGCACGATCCTTGCGATGGGGTCGGCGTGTTTATGCATTTTGAACTGAGTTTCACGACCCGCTTCGCCCCTGCGTTCACGCGCGTGCGTCCACGCATGATCCGCTTTTGCCCGCGATGAAAAAGTGGTTCCAGAATTTGAAGGTCGCGCAGAAGCTGATGCTGATCAGCGTCTTTTTCGTGCTGCCGGATTCGGTGATGCTCTACCTGTTCATCACCGCGATCAACGACAACATCCATTTCGCTCATATGGAGCAGAAGGGAAACCAGTATCAGCGGCCGTTGGAAAAATTGCTGGAGCTGATTCCGCAGCACCGCCAGCTCGTGCATCAAATGCTGAATGAAGAGCCTGCGGCCCGTCAGGCCGTGTTGCGGAAGGCGGAGGAGATTGATGCGGCATTTCAAAAGTTGGCGGAGGTGGATTCCCAAATCGGTGTCGAACTCCAGTTCACCGATGAAGGCCTGGCCAAGCGGCATCGCGAGCATTTCCGCGTGCAGACGGTCAATGCGGAATGGCAGGAACTGAAGGCCCAACTTGCGCGCTTTGACTATGCAGAATCCACCGAAAAGCATCTGCACCTGATCGCTGATGTGCGGACGATGATCACCCATGCGGGCGACACGTCAAACCTGATCCTCGATCCCGATCTAGATAGCTACTATATGGTGGATGCGACACTGCTGGCCTTGCCGCAGACGCAGGACCGGCTCGCTGCGGTGATGGCGCATGGAGAGACGGTCCTCAAGCAGGCAAACGTGACCCAAAAGGATAGGCAGCAGTTTGCGATCTTCGCCGCGCTTCTTCAGGAAGATGACCTGGATCGAATCACCGGCAGTGTGAATACGTCATTGCGCGAAGACTCGAACTTTCACGAAGCCAGTCCGAGTACCCAGCTCAGGGTGCCGCCTGCGCTGAAGGACTACGTGGCTGCGGCCGAGCCATTCATCCGCATGACGAAGCAACTCGCCGATGAGGAGAATGCGGATGTGAAGGCCGAGGAATATCTCGAGGCGGGAAACAAGGCGCGCGCAGCAAGTTTCAGACTTTGGTGGATCGCCGATGAAGAGCTGGATGTGGAACTCCAGCAGCGAATCGATGCCTACCAAAGCCGCAAGCTGAAAAGCCTGCTGGTGGCGGCTGGCGCCCTGATTGCGGCCATCGGGTTCGTCACCTTCATCACGCGGAGCATCAGCGGGCCGTTGCGCAAGCAGGCGGCGGCATTGCAGAGCGCCAACGAAGCCCTGCAGGCACAGATCACCGAGCGCGAGCGGGCGGAAATGGCGCTGCGCACGGCGGAGGAAAAGTATCGCGGCATTTTCGAGAACGCCGTCGAAGGCATTTTCCAATCCACGACGGACGGCCATTACCTCGTGGCCAACCCGACCCTCGCCCGCATGTATGGCTATGATTCAGTCGAGGAATTGCAGGCGGCGATGACAAATATCAGCGCCCGGCTTTACGTCGATCCGCAACGGCGCGGCGAATTTCAGCGGCGCATCGCGCAGGACGGAACCGTTCACCACTTCGAGTCGCAGATCTATCGCAAGGACGGCAGTGTCATTTGGATTTCCGAGCACGCGCGTGCCGTGCATGACGCCACGGGCGCGCTGCTTTGCTACGAGGGCACGGTCGAAGACATCACCGAACGCAAAAGGAACGAGGCGGAATTGGAGGCGCTCAACCAGCAACTCGTGGAGACCTCGCGCAAGGCCGGCATGGCCGAGGTGGCCACCGGCGTCCTGCACAATGTCGGCAACGTGCTCAACAGCGTCAACGTCTCGGCCATGCTCGTCGTGGATCGGCTGAGCAAATCGCGGATCGCGCATCTCGCGAATGTCTCCGCGCTTTTGCGGGAAAATGCGGCCGACCTCGGCCAATACCTTACCAACGATCCAAAAGGCAAAAAACTGCCGGCTTTCATCGTCTCGCTCGCAGATCGGCTCGGGGTCGAGCAGACGGAATTGCTCCGCGAACTTGAAGGGCTGACGAAAAACGTCGGCCACATCAATGAGATCGTCTCCATGCAGCAAAGCTACTCGAAAGTTTCCGGTGTCATCGAATCGCTGGCGGCCACGGTTCTGGTCGAAGACGCGCTGGAAATGAACGGCGCGGCGTTTGAGCGCCACGGCGTCGAGGTCATCCGGGAATTCACCGACGTGCCGCCGGTCCGCGTGGACCGGCACAAGATCCTGCAAATTCTCATCAACCTGATCAGCAATGCCAAGTATGCGGTGAGTGCAAGCCCGCGGCGCGACAAGCGGGTCACCGTCCGCATCGGCATCAACGGCAACCGCCAGGTGAAGATCGCCGTGGCCGACAACGGCGTTGGCATCGCGCAGGAGAATCTCGCGCGCATCTTCGCACACGGCTTTACCACGAAGAAGAACGGCCACGGCTTCGGCCTGCACAGCGCCGCGCTCGCCGCGACGGAAGCCGGCGGCGCGCTGTCCGTTTGCAGTGACGGCCCCGGTCACGGTGCCACCTTCACGCTCGAACTCCCCATGGACGAAACAACCGGCAAAAACGCGAGGACTGCCGCACTCGTTCAACAAAAACCATCCTGAATCCATGCACGCTTCCTACGATCCTGACGCAGCCATCATCGGAGAATGCGACCTGCGCATCCTGATCATTGACGACAACACGGCGATTCACGAGGACATCCGCAAAATCCTCGGCGCTCCTTCGCAGGAAGACTCGTCGCTCGACAGCGAGGCTGCGGAAATCTTCGGTGCCGAGACCGAATCGCTGACCAGCGTTGCATTCGAGATTGATTCGGCATTCCAAGGCCAGGAGGGGCTCGCCAAGGTGCAACACGCCCTCGACGAAGGCCGGCCTTACGCCATGGCGTTTGTGGATGTGCGCATGCCGCCGGGCTGGGATGGCATCGAAACCATCAGCCGAATTTGGAAAACGTATCCCGAACTCCAGGTCGTTATCTGCACCGCCTACTCCGACTACTCGTGGGAGGAAATGATCCGCAAGATCGGCAAGACCGACAACATGGTGATTTTGAAAAAACCATTCGACAACGTCGAAGTGCTGCAGCTCGCGCACACGCTCACACGCAAGTGGACGCTGAGCCACCGGCTGCGGATTCATGTGGACGGCCTCGACAAGCTCGTCTCCGCACGCACCTATGAACTCCAGTCCGCCAACCTCCGGCTGCAACGGGAAATGGAGGAGCGCGCCCTCGCCCAGAAAGAGCTGAGCTGCTCCGAAGAGCGCTTTGCCAAAGCTTTCCAGGCCAGTCCCATTCCCATGGCCATCCAGTCGCGCAAGACGGACCGCTTCCTCGATGTGAACGAGGCGTTCCTCAACGTCACGGGTTTCCGCCGCCTCGAAATCATCAGCCACACGCCCGCCGAACTCAACCTGTGTCCCGACCCCGAGACGCCCCTGCTGCTCCGGCTGCAACTCATGGAAGATCGCAAGGTGCGCAACTTCGAGTGCCAGTTGCGCACGCGCTCCGGCGAGATTCGCGACTGCGTGGTTTCCGCCGAAGCCTTTGAACTCGGCGATGAAGCCGTGGCCCTCGTGGCCACGCAGGACGTGAGCGAGCAGCGCAAGCTCGAGACGAAGCTCCGGCACGCGCAGAAACTCGAGGCGGTGGGCCAGTTTGCCGCCGGCGTGGCGCACGATTTCAACAACATGCTCACCGTCATCCAGGGACACGCGAGCATCCATCTCACGGCTAACAATCTCGACAAGGATGTCGCCCATTCGCTCAACCAGGTCTCCCTCGCCGCCGAGCGCGCCGCCGCGCTCACCCGCCAACTCCTCACCTTCAGCCGCAAGCAGGTCGTGCAACCGCAGGTGCTCGACCTGAACGCCGTCGTCGTGAACCTTTACGAGATGCTCCGCAGGCTCATCGGCGAACACATTGACCTCCGCTGCGAGTTCACCGACGGCATCCCCACCATCCATGCCGACCAGAGCAACATCGAGCAGATCGTCGTCAATCTCGTCGTCAACGCCCGCGACGCGATGCCGCAGGGTGGCCGCCTCACCATTCGCACCGAGGCCGTGGAAATCGGAAACATGCACACGAGTCGCCATCCCCAGTCCCGCGCCGGACGCTTCGTCACCCTCAGCCTTGCCGACACCGGCTGCGGCATGGACGCCGAGACGCTCAGCCACGTCTTCGAGCCGTTCTTCACCACCAAGGAAGTCGGCAAGGGCAGCGGCCTCGGGCTGGCCACGGTCTATGGAATCGTCGCACAGCAGGAAGGATGGATCGAAGTCACCAGCGTTCCGGACAAGGGCACCGAGATGAAAATTTTCCTCCCGGCCTGCGAGTCGCCGGCCAAACCCGCAACGGGCGAGGGCAACACCGAACTGCGCGGCGGCGGCGAAACCATCCTCGTCGTCGAAGACGAGTCCGCCGTGCGCCACATCATGGCCCACGTGCTGCGCCATCACGGCTACCGCGTCTTCGAAGCCGCCGACGGTCCCGAGGCCATCAGCATGTGGTCCGAGAAAAAGGACGAAGTGGATCTGCTGCTCACCGACATCGTCATGCCCAACGGACTCAAGGGCAACGTGCTCGCCGACCAACTCAAGGCCGACAAGGCCGGTCTCAAGGTCATCTTCTCGAGCGGTTACAGCTCGGACTTCGGCACCGAATCCGCCCCGCTCGACGAGCGCTCCAGCTTCCTCGAAAAGCCCTACAAGCCCGACGTTCTGATTCGTGCGGTGCGCGACTGCCTTGATCGCTGACGAAACGGGACGACGCAGTTCCGCCCTGCACCTCGGAGCCCTGGGCGCCGCTCAGAGCCATGAGTTGTGCAGCTTGCTGCCCAGCGCGAAGATCTTCATCAGGATCGGGAAGATCGCCCAGAGGACGAAGGCCAGCGCGATCCAGACGAACACGGTGAGTGTCATTTGCAGTGTCTTCATTTCGGTTTCTCCTTTCTCCGGCCGCACCGGATGCAACGGCGCGACCGGTGGTTCATTGTTGTTTCCTCAGCTCCACGCGCGGCACTCGTTGAAGACTTCGCAGCTCACGCATTGCAGGCCCGGCGAGGGGACGAAGTCCCGCACGTCGAGGCCGTGGACGCAGGCTTCGAGCAGCCGGAACAGGCGTGCCTGCTGCGTTTCGCTCATCGGCTCCAATGCCGTGATGACGAGCTTCGGGTTCTTCAGCTTGACGAGGTGGTGCAGCTCGATGCCGGGCTCCCGTCTGCCGGTGGCCTCGCGGTAGAGCACCGCGTAGATGCTGGTCTGCACCTCGTTGGTGTGCGCGACCTTTTCCGCATTGGGCGTCTGGCCGCTGGTCTTGTAATCAATGATCTTGCCGGCCTGCACCAGGTCGAGCACGCCGATCAATGCCGGCAGCCCGTGCTGATGCGGATCGGTTTCCACCGGTACCTCGACCGCCTCGGGTTTGGACTCGGCCGGGATGTTCGACTCGCGGATGTAGGTTTCCACGAGACGCCAGCCGGTCTGCTTTTCCTCCGCCTCCTCGCCCTGCTCCCAACGCACGGGTTCATCGCCCACATCCGCCCACGCCTTGGAAAACTCGTCGTGGAGTTCCCTGAGCGTGAGCGGCTGACTTTTCCAGCGCGCCTTGTTCCATGCCTTGAGCACGGCATGCACCGCGCTGCCGACGTGGAGTGCCGCCGTCTTGGCTTTCACAATCCCGGCGACATACCGGAAAAAGAACTTCAGCCGGCATTGCAGGAACAGCGTCAGCCGCGAGGCCGACACCTTCCTTTGCAAATGGCCGATGATTTCCTTCTCCGTGGGTGCGGGTGCCGGTGCGGATGATGGGACTGATGATGCGGGCTCGATCATGTGCGCGCGGGTTGGCGGCTCCAGCGACGCTGCGGGCCTCCTGCTTTCTTCCCTGTCTTTTCCAGCAGCTCCTCGATGAGCTGGGACGCCTGCATCTTGTCGAGGCTCGTGACGCCAGCACCATAGAGCTGCCGCGCCATTTCCTCGACGTCCTGCTTGGTGAGGCTGCTCTCGGCGATGATGCGCAGGATGAATCCCTTCTGCCCATCCGTGCAGTTCCAGGGATCGCCGTTGGACGGAGCAGGCGCGGCATGGCGGCCGTTGCCATTTGCGTAGCCGTTCCCATTGGAATGGCCGTTGCCGTTGCGGGCCGGGCTGCCGTTGGCGTGCGCACCGTTGCCATTGTTCATCCCGTAGGTCGTCGCATCGGGCATGAAGCCGACCTGCTGGATCTCATTGTCCACTGCCGTCTGCAGCAGGGCGTAGAGCTTCTTTCGCTGTCGGCGGGCTTCGCCAGCCGCTCCAACCCTTCACGCACCAGCGAGGACGCAAATCGCGTCATCGGGATGCGCCGGGCCTTCGCGGCATGATAGAGCGCCGTGATGAGCGGGCGTTCGAGGCGGGGACTGTAATGGCGCGATTACGCCATGCGGCCTCCTTTCCGATTGCACGGCAGGGATGCCGTGCGGGGTGAACAATGCTGCACTGCGGCAGGCTTACGCCGGTGCCGCGGTGCGGATCACGGAATGACCGCGGTCCCTTGCATGTTCATATAACGCGAGAACCGGAGTTGTTTCACGGGGCGGCCGGCTGCCAGTTGTTCGGGGCGTTGTGATGAAGCGCACGGATGTGATTTACCCGGTGAAGTTGCGGTCCCCGACGGAGGGATAGGCCCAAGCCGCTTCCGTAGTCTGTCGAGCGTCCGACTTGCAAGCCGCGACCATAGCGCAGCCATTCGGTCGACAAAAAAATGATCCGTCTTGCGCTCGGATTTCGCATGAGCAGGTGAAATGAATACTCCCTTGCCTCTCCGTCTCCTTAATGTGGAGGCGGCCCTGTTTGATGAACTTTGGCGTGAGAAAAAACATTGCCGGCGCTTCGATAGGCGGCGAACTGCGCGGAGGCAGGTGCAGCGCATCGAACAGGCGCGTATGCGAATCCGAAAACGCACCGCCGGCAGGCACCGGACATGCTAATCGCTCGTTTGACAAAACCAGCCCGATTCATGAATTCAGCCGCTTTCACCCGACCGAAGCGCAGCCGCTCCGCGTTACACCGCCCGGACACTACTCCGCCGATCTCGCCGTGATGATGCCACCCCGAACGAATCCCCGTGTCACGGTACCGCTGCGGCGCGGCGCATGCTCCGCACTTTTCACGGCACTGCTCATCCCGGCGCTGCCCCCCAAAATCGAGGCGGCCGATCCCGACGAGCTGCTGAAGCACCTGAGCATCGAGGAACTCGGCTCGGTGAAGGTGGACACGGTTTATACGGCGTCGAAATTCACGGAAAAGGTGACGGACGCGCCGTCGTCGGTGACGATCGTGACGCGGGATGAAATCTCGAAGTTCGGCTACCGCACGCTGGCCGACATTCTTCGTGCGACACGCGGCTACGATGTCACGTACGATCGCAACTACGCCTACGCGGGCGTGCGCGGCTACACGAGTCTCGACGATTTTGGTTCGCGCGTGCTGCTGCTCGTGGACGGGCACCGGATGAATGATCCGATCTACGACACCGCGGCCATCGGCACGGACGAACTGGTGGACGTGGGCCTCATCGAGCGGGTGGAAATCATCCGCGGCCCCGGCTCGGCGGTGTACGGGAGCAATGCGTTTTTCGGCGTCATCAATGTGATCACGCGGAACGGCGCGTCCGTGAATGGCGTGGAATCGGCGGCGACCGGCGGCAGCCAGGGGACGTACAGCGGGCGGCTTACACTCGGAAAACGACTGCCAAACGGCCTCGATTATTTGTTCTCCGTCTCGACGTATGCGAGCGCCGGACGGTCGAATCTTTTTTACAAGGAATACAACTCGCCCGCGACGAACAACGGCGTCGCGACCAACCAGGACGGCGACCGCTACTGGTCCGTGCTGGGGAAGGTGAGCTACGAGGATTTCACGCTGCAGGCAGGCTACGTCACGCGGGAAAAAAATGTGCCGACCGGCTCGTACGGCACAGTGTTCAATGCGCCGAATACGACCGTGGATTCGCGCGGCTACATCGAGCTTCGCTACGCGCACAAGTTGGACAACGGATGGTCGCTAACGGGCAAGGCGTACTACGATTTGTACGACTTCACCGAGGCCGCATTTTACAACTACGGCGCAGGCCCCGTGCTCAACGACAACCCCGCGCGAGCCCGCTGGTGGGGGCTCGAGACGGGCGCGAGCAAGATGTTTTGGAACAAGCTGCGCCTTTCCTTCGGCGCGGATTTCCGGGACGGCACCGTGCTGAAAGAGTCGGACTACGACGTGAATCCGTACACCAGCTACGCGAACGTGAGCGCGAAGCAGATGGTGATCGGCACGTTCGCGGAAAGCACATGGGACATCACAAAGTCGCTGAGCCTGAGCGGCGGCGTGCGATGGGATCACTACGACAGCTTCGGCAGTACCGTGAACCCGCGCGGCGCGATGATCTGGAAGCCGCGCGAGGGCACGACTCTGAAGCTGCTTTACGGCCAGGCATTCCGCGCGCCGAACATCAACCAGCTCGACTATGCCGGCACCGGCCAGCTCGCAAATCCCGCGCTCCGCCCGGAGACGATCCGCACCTATGAATTCGAGGCGCAGCAGCAGTGGGGCAGGCACTGGCACGGCACGCTCTCGCTGTACCGCAATGACATCAGCGACCTCATCACCACCGACATGCTTCCGAACGGGCTCACCCGTTACGACAACCTCGGCAATGCCCGCGTGCTCGGCGCGGAGACGGAGATCGAGGGCAAATGGGACAGCGGCCTCGCACTGCGCGCAAGCTACGCGCGGCAGAATGCCACGGACACGATGACCGGCATGAAGCTCGTGAATTCGCCGCAAAACGTCGCCAAGCTGCGCGTGAGCGTGCCGGTGTGGAGCGACAAAATCTTTGGCAGCGTCGAGCTGCTCTACACGAGCGACCGGCTCACGCTCACGCACCAGCCGACCGGCGACACATGGCTGCTGAACGCCACGATCTTCAGCCGCAAACTCGCGCGCAGCCTGGAGTGCTCCGCCTCGGTTTACAACATCCTCAACCAAAAATACCGCACGCCCGGCGGCACCGAACACCTGCAGGACATGATCACGCAGGACGGGACGACGTTCCTGTTCAAGATTCAGTACCGTTTTTAGGGCATGGTGAATCACTCCGCACACCATTCGCACCGCCCGTGGCGCCGCCTGCTTTCCCGGTGGAAGGGGATTTTTGCTTCCGCGTTTTTCACCGCATTCGCGGGGACTGCGCTCGCAGAAAGCGAGGCGAGCGTGAAAGCGGCCTACCTGTTCAATTTCGCGAAGCTCGCCGAATGGCCTGCTGCAGCGTTCGACGGCGCAAAGTCGCCGCTCATCATCGGCGTCGTCGGTCGCGACCCGATCACGGAAGAGCTGATGCGACTTTTCACGAGGGCGACGGCCAACGGGCATCCGCTGGAAATCCGGCGCGTCTCCGCAAGCAGCGCCCGGGAACTCCGCGCGTGCCATATCGTTTTCGTCCCGCAGTCCGAGGATGCGGACGGCATCATCGCGTCGGTGCAAGGCTCGCCCGTGCTCGTCGTGGGCGAGTCCGAGGGATTTGCGCGACGCGGCGGAGCTCTCGGTTTTGTGAAGCAGGGCGAGACGCTGAAATTCGAGGCCAACCCGAAGGCCGCCGCGCGCAACGGCGTCACCGTCAGTTCCAAACTGCTCCGCGTGGCGCAAAGCGTGGTGGGGAAATAACCGCATGAACCCATGATCCAATCCCTGCTGGCACGGTTCAGGAATGTCTCGATCCGCGGCAAGGTCATGCTCGTGACGAGCGCCGCCTGTCTCGGCGCGCTGTTTTCCGCCGCGGGCGGCCTATACATTTTTCAACTGCGCCATTTCCGCCAGACCTTCACGCGCGAGCTTCAGACGCTCTCGCGGATCATGGCGGACAACAGCGCCGTCGCACTCGCATTCGACGACGCGAAAACCGCGAACGAGGTGCTCTCCGCGCTCGGCGTGAAGCCCGAAATCCGTGGCGCGGGCATCCTCGGTGCCGGTGGAAAAATGTTTGCGAAGTTCGGAAAGATCGGCGGCTTCGTCCCGCCGGGTCCGCGCGATCCCTCGGGCATTGTGGATCGCGGCGAGGTGTGGACCGCCGTCGAGCCGGTCGTCATGGATGGAAAACGGATCGGCACGTTTTTCATGGACGCGGACTTTGCAAAGCCGCGCAGCGAACTGTTGCGCCTGTTTTTCAATGTCACCCTCGCGGTGCTTGCGGGCTCGATCGTCATCGTCCTGCTGCTGACGATGCAGCTCCAGAAATTCATCACACAGCCCATCCAGTCGCTCGCCAGCGCAAGCCGCGCGGTCGCGAGGAATCACGATTACTCGGTGCGCGTCGGCCAGCGCGGCGAGGACGAGGTGGGCATGCTCACCGAGGCGTTCAACGGGATGCTCGAGCAGATCCAGAAACAGGACGCCGCGCTCCAGGCTGCGCAGTCAGAACTCCGCGAACGCGCCGAGGCTGCCCAGGCGCAGCTCGCGGCGATCATTGATGCGACGCCCGATTTCGTCGGCAACGCGACTCCTCAGGGCGTCGCGCTTTACGTGAACCCCGCGGGGCGCCGTATGATCGGCCTCGGCACGGACGAGAACATTTCCCTGATGAATGTTTCCGACTTTCACCCCGCGTGGGCGCTCCGGATCGTCACCACGCAAGGCATCCCCGCCGCGATCCGGGACGGTTCGTGGGTCGGCGAAAATGCCGTCCTCCACCGCGACGGGAGGGATATCCCCGTATCGCAGCTGATCATCGCCCACAAGGACGCCGAGGGCGGCCTCCATCATCTCTCGACCGTGATGACCGACATCAGCAAGCGCAAGGCATCCGAGGAGGCGCTGCGGCTCTCGCAGGAGAAACTGCTGACGACCTCGCGTCTCGCCGGGATGGCCGAGGTGGCCACAGGCGTGCTGCACAATGTGGGCAACGTGCTCAACAGCGTGAACGTCTCCGCGGGTGTCGTGCTGAAAAAACTGCGCGCCTCGAAGGCTGCGAAACTTTGCCAGGCCGCGGAACTTCTCGGCAGCCAGAACGGCAACCTCGCGGAATTCCTCACGCAGAATCCCGCCGGACAGAAACTCCCCGGCTATCTGGCCAAGCTCGGCAGGTTCCTCCTTGAGGAAAACGCCGCGCTCACCGCCGAGGTGGATCAGCTTTCGCACAACATCGAGCACATCAAGGAAGTCGTGACCATGCAGCAGGGCTACGCGAAGGTCAGCGGCGTCTTCGAGGATCTGCCGCTCGAACGGCTGGTCGAGGATGCCATCGCGATGAACATCGCCGCGCTTGAACGCCACAGCATCACCGTCGAGCGCCGTTTTTTCCACACGCCGCCCGCCCGCGTGGACCGGCACCGCGTGCTGCAGATTTTGATCAACCTCATCCGCAACGCCAAGTACGCGCTCGCCGAGGTGCAGCGCCCGGACAAGGTGATTTCCATCACCGTCGCACCGACGGAGGGTGGCTGCGTGTGCGTCACCGTCGCGGACAACGGCATCGGCATCCTGCCGGAGAATCTCACGCGCATCTTCGGCCACGGCTTCACCACGCGCAAGGAGGGCCACGGCTTCGGCCTGCACAGCGGCGCGCTCGCTGCGCAGGAGATGGGCGGCTCGCTGGGCGTCCACAGCGACGGCCCCGGCCGCGGCGCGACATTCACACTCGAGCTTCCCGTGGTCTCCGCCGCCTTCCATTCATGAACAAGATTCCCGCCCCATTGTCACCGGTGAACCACCGCGTCCTGGTGATTGATGACAATCCCTCGATCCACGAGGATTTCCGGAAGGTGCTGGATCCCGTCGGATCGCGCCTCGGCGAGGAGCTCGACGAGGACGAGAAATCCATCTTCGGCGACAAGCCGGACATCCGGTTCGGATCGGAATTCGAACTGGACTTCGCCTTCCAAGGCCGCGAGGGCCTCGACATGGTTCGCTCCGCCGCGCTCGCGGGGACGCCGTACGCCGTCGCCTTTGTGGATGTGCGGATGCCGCCCGGCTGGGACGGTATCGAGACGATCACGCACATCTGGAAAGAATTTCCAGACCTCCAGATCGTCATCTGCACAGCCTACTCGGACTATTCGTGGGAAGACATCACTCAGGCACTCGGCACCACCGACCAGGTGCTCGTGCTCAAGAAGCCCTTCGACCATATCGAGGTGACACAGATGGCGCACGCACTCTGCAAAAAATGGCAGCTCACCCAGATCGCGAACAGGCAGATGGCGGAACTCGACGCGCTCGTCCACCAGCGCACCGCCGAACTGCGCGAGGCCAATGCACGGCTCACTGCCGAAATCGCCGAGCGCAGCTCCGCACAGGATGCGATGCTCAGTTCCGAGGAGCGCTTCTCGAAGGCCTTCCACAGAAGCCCCGTGCCCATGGCCGTCCAGCGGATCGAAGCGCCCGGCTTTCTCGACGCAAACGAACGCTTTTTTGAACTCCTCGGCTTCCCGCGCACATCCTTGCTCTCGGGCGAAATCAACTTCTGGGCGGACGATACGACTCCGGCCCGGATCCGCGACGCGCTGTCCACACAACGCACAGTGCAGGACATGCCCGCGGGCATCCGGACGGCGGGCGGCGGGACGCGCGCGGTGCTCCTCGCCGCGGAAAATCTCGTCCTCGGCAACGCGCCCTACCGCCTGCTCATCCTGCAGGACATCACGGAGCGCATCCGGATCGAGACGGAGCTGAGCAAGTTACAGGACACGGAATCCGCCGGCCCTTTCGCCACGGGCTTCGCGCATGATTTCAACAACATCCTCACCGTCATCCTTGGCAACGCATCGTTCGAGCTTTGCAAGAGGGATCTCGACACCGAGCTCAGCGGCTCGCTCCGGCAGGTCGTGCTCGCCGCCGAGCGGGCCACCACGCTCACGCGGCAGTTGCTCGCAAACAGCCGCAGCGAGGTGCCCCAGCGCCGCCCGCTCAATGCGGAATCCGCCACCACACCGGACGACCCGCCGCACGAAGGAAAATCCACCATTCTCGTCATCGAGGACGACGACACGCTCCGCGAATTTCTCAGCAAGGCGCTCGGCAAGCTCGGTTACCGCGTCCTCACAGCGCCGGACGGCACGAATGCCCTCGAAGTCTGGGCCGGGCACCGCGACGAAATCGATCTGCTGCTCACCGATGTCGTCTTGCCTGAATCCATGTGTGGTCGGCAACTCGCACACCGGTTCTCGACCGATCGTCCGGACTTGAAAGTGATTTTCACCAGCGGCCACGGCACGGAACTCGCCAGGCCGGATCTCGACCGGCAGAACGCACACACCTTTCTTCCGAAGCCGTACGTCACCTCACACCTCGCCGAGACCGTGGCCGCGCAATTCCGCTCCGCCCGCCCGCCCGCTGCCGCACCGGAGAAGAAACGCGCGGGATAAATCACCGCCAGGCAACTGACGCGGGGAGTTCGCGGGCCCTTCGCTGGTGAAATCCAAATCCTACCGCCCGCGCAACACCGGCCACAGCGGCGTCGCTTCGCGCAGGAACTCCATCTGCGGCTCCTCCCACGCCTCGGCGGACGGCACGCCCAGCAGGGTCTCATACGGCTTCGGCGTGTTCTTCTGCGCCATGATCTGGAAGTCGTTGTAGAAATATCCCGGATTGTCCCGCAGGCGCAGCAGCACGCGCAAATCCAGCTCATCCACCGCACCCGTCGCCTCATCCTGCGGATGGCACACATACACCGCCACGGCCCCCTGACGCTGCGTGCAGAAGATCCGGATCGCCTGCCTCAGCTTGGAAGGCACATCGTCCGGCTCCACCGGCACGATCCTCATGCGTCCGCCCGTCCCCCGCTCCGGCGGAGGCGGCGGCTGCAGCTCTGTGAATTCCCCCGCCACGAGCTTCGCCACGGCACGGGGTTCGAGCCGCATGCTTGCGCAGTTGTGCGCCGTCACCTTCACGTGAGTGCGCCCGTTGTTGAGGAAATGAAACAGCACCTTCGCGGGAATCTCGGCCATCGCCGGCGGCCCGTCCGCTGGCCACAGGTGGGAGCGGCGCTTGTCCTTTGCCGCGCGCAGGCTCGTGAACACCGCCGCGAAATCCCCCTCCTTGTCCCGATACGTGTTCCATGTGAACCCGTCGCGCACATCCATCACATGCTCGCCCGCCAGCTCCGGGTGCGGCGGCACATACACCCACAGCCGCGCCCCCAGCAGCATCCGCATCAGCGGCCCAAACAGCGCCGGGTCGTCCTTCGCCAGCATCATCACCCGATCCAGCTCCTGCGGATCGGTCACCGGGCCTTCCTCGGGCGGGTCTTCGTCGCTCATAGGGATAAATGCTATCTGGTCCCTTGCTTCTCTACTCTTCGGCAGCCTTCTCCTGTGCGCGGATGGAGCGGAGTTCGGCGATCGAGCGCACCTCTCCTCGCTGTGCGTTCATGCCTCGATGAAGCATGGCATGGCAGTTAGGGCACACCGGTTTCATATCGCTTGCAGGAACATGGATGCTGCCATTCTCAGCGTCACTACTCGCCAGCGGGTGTTCATGATGCACATGGATAAAGTCGCGTCCGATTTCCCCATACTCTTCGAGAAAGCTCATCTTGCAGACAACGCAGCGATATTTATGAACCTCCAGACAGAGAGCGCGATTCTTGGCATCGCGCTCCCGGCGCGTGCTCCAAGTTTCGATGAGTCGGCCTTCGAGACTGGATGCAGTGTCTTCGGCGAGTTCAGGTGAGGGCGAGGATAAAGTGGGTTGTGGAAGGGATGGGCTAAGAGTTGAATCCGACTTACTGGTGTCTTCATTGGACCGTCGATCCTCGTCCTCCAAACGTTCCACTGCTTGCCAGACGATGTCATGAAAGCGGCTGTCCAGTTCAACGCCACTTCCCTGTGGCGCACGAAATGATTCCATTCCCGGAAGGGATTGGAGATCAAGTGGCTCATCGGGATCGAACACCCACTGCCAGAGAATATCGACATGCTTCCAGCCGTCCTGTCTGCCGTTACTGCGAATCCAACCCCATCCAACAATGCCACGCGGCGCATCACCAGTTCTGAGCATGATATAACGATCCCCGGCACACACTTTCTTAACTGAGTAACAACTCCATTGTTTATCAATCGGGATCAGTCCGTCGAGAATCTGCGAGCGCCATCCTGCAAAAGTTTCGACTGGCACCGGAACACCGGAATCGCCAATTGTAGCCTTCCGGTTTGGCTTCCACGTCAACACATAAGTTCGCGGTTCTTCAAAAATGAAGGATGGGGTCTCAATGATCTGATACGTCCGCTGATCGCTTTCAGACAATGGTTTCCCAGTCCTCTCACAGACAAGTGAGTCCACCACAGGCCATGATGGAATGTATCCGATATTTTCCAACCGCACATGAGTTCGTCGACCCTCAATGGTGATCGATCTCGCTACGCCCCACGCCATGACGCGGGATTGCTCGCTTGTCGAATCCACAAGAATCACAGGCAGGGACACATCATCGCCATGCAGTTCATTGAGCATCTGTTTTGCCCTTGTCCATGTGACATTCTCGGTGAATTCGAGGTAGTCGTCCTCAATTGCTTGAACGATCTTCTCGCTGTCCAAGAAGGTGCAAACAGACAATTCGTGGATTTGCGGTGCTGCTGCTGGGTCTGACATACAAAGGTCGAAGGAGAGTCTGACTTTTATCTTGTTCACGCCGCCGATTGCAGCGCACGGACGCTCAGGACTTCCGCCGAAGTGAGCGGTTCGATTTGAGATTCGCGCACCGTCACGACGGCGATGGTTTCGCCCGTGGCGGTGAAGACTTCCAACGTGTAGCCGTGCTCCCGGCCGGGCAGGCCGGCGTGAGTTTCGACGACGGTGGCGACATCGCCGCGCCGGAGGCGGTGCGCAGGAAGATCGGCGGCGAGGGCGACGCGGGTGTAGGGTTCGTATTTCATCGGCGGGCTGGGTAGAGGGTGATGAATTTGGTTTGCTGGCTGGCGTCTTCGATCATCCAGATGGTCACGACTTCCAGCTCTTGACTATTCGGGCCCCGAAGCGGGCCGCGGATGGCATACTTGGGGCCATATTCGCTGAATTCAAGAAATTCCGCATCAAGCGGAAGCAACTGTGTTTGGATGTCATGCCGGAGCTGTTCGGGATTTTCCAGCGTGTATCCCGCTCGGGCGAGGAAAGCGGATTTGTCGTCCTCGGGGCGCGGACGGAGAAGATAGCCTGCGATCTTCTCACTGGCGACGAGTGCGAGCGCGGACAGTTTCATCACAATATTCCAGCGTTCCCCTGCGCGCAGCTCCGCTCACGGCGTCGGCGGTTTCGGCGCTGGCGGCGGTGTCGGCTGCGGCCCCGGATCCGTCTGGCTGTGGTCGCGCGGGGGGAAGGTTTGGAGGAGGAAGCGGGCGGCTTTGGACCGGGATGGGTGGAGGAGCATTGGAGGGTAATTGGATTCTTGAGACCGATGTATATGATGTAAAGCCCATTCCCGGCGCGGATGGACGCGCCGGGAATGGAGTGTGCCCGCCAGTTTCCTCACATCGCCCGGCACTGCACCGTGTTGCTCCAGTCGGAGTGCTGGCCTTTGGCGAAGTGGATGCGGGCTTGGACGGCGTAGAGGGTGCCGGGGATGAGGTTGTTCAGGGCGAGGCCGCGGGCGCTCTTCGAGAATTCGCCGTTGACCCAGGGGCCCTGGGTGCCGTCGGGGTTGATGACGGCGCAGCGGGCCTCGTAGCCTGCGGCGTTTTTGACGGGGTCCACCTTTGGGAGGAGCTGGCCGGCGAGGCCGTGTTTCACGTCGCTGAGGGCGGGGGCGGCGAGGGCGGCGAAGGTGTTGCCGGCCTTGGTGGATTTGAAGCCGCTGCTGAGCAGGAGGGTGAGGTTGTTGCCGTGCTTGCCGTCCACATAGGCGGCGAGCTGGCGGAGCAGGGCGATGAGGGCGGTGCGCTTGTCATTCTTGTCGGCGGTGTCGGCGGGGCCGCCCTGCTTGGCGGCGATGATGGAGGCGCTGAAGGCGGTGTGCGCGGTGTCGAGGTCGGCCTTGGAAACGGGCGGGACGGTGCCGGGCGGGTTGTTGTAGGCGGCCTGGGCGTAGAGACCGTTGCTGACTTCGCCGGCGAGGTCTTCGAGGTCATGGTCTTTCATGCCGTCGAAGCTGATGATGACGTGGATGATGGGCATACGCTTGGTGGTGCTTGTGGTTATGGTTTCAGGGATGTTGCCGTCCCAAGTCAGGCCCGGGGTATCGAAGCGCAATGGATTGCCCTGCGAGTCCTTGCCGTCCCAGGAGGCGTTTGGTGGTGCCATGGTGGGCTGTGGTTTGTGGTTTTGGGTTTGGTGTGAAGTGGCGCGGGTGCGCCGAAATGGGTGCGTGGGCGGGCGGATGGCAAAAGGCAGATTCTGAAGGCAGGAAGGCGGGAAAGTTCCGCTTGCGGGCCTCTTTCCTGATTTCCTGCTTTCCTCATTGAGCTCTTCCTCCGATTGCCATCCATCCGGACAGGCAGGGCGAAAACGGGCATTTTTCCTGCAAAACAGGGCTCTTCCTCGTTTTCCTTCATTTGAGGACCGGCATTTTCGATCAAAAATGCGGCATCTTTAATCGAAGATGTCGCATCTTTGATCGAGAATGCGGCATCGCTGATCGGAGATGGAGCGCCTGCGGCGGTGTCCGCGAGGGGTTTGGCGAACGGTGCGGGGACCTCGGCCGACGACACCGGGCCGCCTGCCGGGGCTGGGCGGCGGATGCCGGGATGTGGTGTGGGGTTCGTTCGCATGAGGGGCGGATTGGGGGTGACATCATTGCTTTACAAATTCTCCGGGCGGTTGTGTCAGGGTTTGTAAAAAAATCTTTGCGGAAATGCCGTCCCGTGGCATTTCCCGCCGCCCTTTCCTGGGCGCAGGCTCGTTCATCGCATGGTTCCGGTGGTGGTCGCCGGGCCCGGCCACGGGTCAGGGCCTGTCATGCACTTTGGCAAAGGCGGCAGTGGATCGCGGGCCAACGGCCCTGGACAAGCCAGCCCAGGGCAAGCGAGGAACGAGCGCCGCCCTGGGTATTGTATGCAGGAACGGACAAAGCCCTGAAGGGGCGGCACATCTTTGCCGCGCAGGTGGCCACCTTTGCCCCAAGGGCGGCACACCTTGTCACGCCCTTTCAGGGCTTTGTTGGTTTCCTCCCCCTATCCCAGGGCGGCGTCCGCGAAAGACGCGGACTTGCCCTGGGCTGGCTTGTGCAGGGCCTTTGGCCCGCTGCTCGCCGCCTCTGCCAAAGTGCATGACAGTCCCAGAAAACCCTGCTTATCCGGTTGCTTGACACAGACAGGCTCGGCGAGGGCTTCGAGAATAGCCCAGCACTTCAGTGCTGGGTACAAGATGGTGAAAACGAGCAAAGTCCCGCAAGGGACGGCAGAACGCTCCTTCCGTCCCTGCCGGGACTTTGTTTTTCTGGAACCTCCGGTTCCCAGCGCTGAAGCGCTGGGCTATTTTCACGGCGTTCCCTTTCACCACGCGCTGTGTCAGGCAACCGGATAGGCATGCAGAAAACCAGCAGTGAGTCACTTGCAACTCACATCAGGCAGCCGGCAACCCGCCCGCAACTGCCTGATTGACACGCCGGGAGC
Source organism: uncultured Spartobacteria bacterium (assembly GCA_903882875.1). Classification (GTDB taxonomy): domain Bacteria; phylum Verrucomicrobiota; class Verrucomicrobiia; order Chthoniobacterales; family Chthoniobacteraceae; genus SXWH01. The sequence continues at coordinate 26,857 of CAIRYQ010000059.1, forward strand.
GCCGGTGCTTATCGCCGATGTCATGACGGGTGGATTGCCAGCCAATGTTGATTTCCAAAAGACACAGTGGTCGGTGATCGAGATCGTGAGGCGGAGGCCGGATTCGCCGGAGGCGAGGCGGGCGCTGGCGGGATTGTGCGCGGCCTACTGGTATCCGCTCTATGCCTTTGCGCGGCGGTGCGGACTCGGCGAGGAGGATGCGCAGGATGCGACACAGTCGTTTTTTGCAAAAATCGTGCAGGACAATCTTTTCGCGGCGGCGATTCCCGAGAGGGGGCTGCTGCGCACGTTCCTGCTGGCGTCGTTCCAGAACCACATGGCGAATGAGCGGAAGCGCGAACTGGCGGCCAAGCGCGGGAGCGGCGCGGAAATGGTGCCGCTGGATTTCAGCGATGGCGAGAGCCGCTATCTCCGCGAGCCGGCGGATCCGATGACTCCGGAGACTCATTTTGACCGGAACTGGGCGCGGACGGTGATGCGCGCGGCGCTGGCGAGCCTCGGCAGGCAAGAGGCGCGCGCCGGGAGGAAGGAGCAGTTTGAATCGCTGAGGGGCTTTCTCTCCGATGTGGAGGATGCGGACGGGGATTACGCGGCGGCGGCCGAAAAGCTGGGGATGACGGTGCAGGCCGCACGCACGGCGGTGAGCCGGCTGCGGGAGAAGTTCCGCAAATGTGTGCGCAGGCAAATCGCGCAGACGCTGGACTCGCCCGACAGCGCGCAGGTGGAGGCGGAGATGGCGGCGCTGCTCGCCGCGCTGGCCGAGGGGTGAGGCGGATTCGAGATCACGGCACCGGAGACGCAGGAGGCTATTTTTTCTCCGGGAACAGCTCCGCCAGCAGCGCCGCCATGCGGTACCCTGCGAGCACGAGCCTGCGGCCGGAAATCTCATAAGCCTCGTGCGCGAATTCCGGCGTGAGCCGCGGCGCCTCCGTGTTGTCGGGATGCGGCCCCGGCGGGTATGCGCTCGTGCAGCCGATGAGGTGGCTCTCCCGCGCCCATGATTCCGCGCTCGCAGGTTGCGCGAGTTCGGTGAGCTTTTCCTTCGGGAAGCGCCGCATGAGTTCGCGCGCCTCCTCGCCGATGATCCCCTCGCCCGGCTTCGGCCGCGCGCCGACTTTCGGATTGGCCCACAGTTCGACCACCGCGCCTTCGCGCACGTCGAAGCGGAATGCCTTGTCCCAAAACGTGTGCAGATTTGCCGCCATGCCGGGCAGGAGGTCGCTGAAATGGACGCCGGAGATCAGGTAGCCGTTGCCGCCGCGATCATTCCATGTCGTCGCGTGCAACGGCTGGTGGATGTCGCCGACCCAGTGAAAGAGCATCCCGAGCGCCTTCGCGCGCTCGTCGGCGGGCGATTTGCCGTCGCGCAGCGTCTTCAGGTTTTCGCCGATGGCCCACACGACGTTCGGCCCCTCGGGGAGCTTGAAGGCTTTCCCGTCGTCGGTCTTGTCCGAGTCCACGTAGTGCCATGCGGACCACGGGTATTCCTTCTTCGGCAGCGCGCGCAAATCGTCCATCCAGCAGGAGACGGTGGTGAAATTGTAGGGCTGCCCGTCGTTGTAACGGCTGTCGAGCGTGGCGACCATTTCCTCCACCGCGGCGCGCACGCGCGGGCTGCTGAGTTCCCACGCGATCTGCCCGACGAGCATGTGTCCGCCCGCGTCCCATGCGTGTGCGGTGGCGGTGATCAGGAGTGCGGCGAGGATGGTTTTTTTCATGGGGAAAATGGGCGGCGAAACTGGGGATGGAAAATCCCGCGCAACGCCGCGTCTGTGTGCGCGCTCACGGAAGCACCTTGATCTGCTCCAGCTCGAACACACGCACCTGCAACGCGCCGTTCCAATCCTCCAGCAGGCCGCCGACATGGATCGTCTTGCCGACGAACGCCGCAAGATCCTGCTTCGCAATCCCCTTCGCGCCGGACATGCCGAGAAAGACGAGCGAGACGGAGTCGTGGTGGTTCTTTGTGAAATTCAGGTAGCTCGTGGAACCGCTCCGGCTGCTGCCCATCGCCACAATTTTCCCCTCGAGCACCACCCGCCTGCCGAGCCGTTTCCGCAGCGCGGCGAGATCCGTCGGCGAATAAACCGTCTCGGCCACCACCGGGATCGCCGCCTTTGGCCTCGCCGGCTCCGCCCGCAACACAGCCGGGGAAGCGGACAGACACATAGCGGCGCAGAGGGACGGCAAAATACCGGCGGGAAATTTCATGGGGCGCTGCAGGTAATACGGAACATCGCGCACCGCGCGAATGAAATTCGGGATCCGCGCGCGATGAGCCTTCGGAATGTGCCTCCGCCAAAGGACGGACTCGCGAGGCCGTCCGTCCGCCTGCGGGCGCATCGGATGATGAGCGCACCGGGTAGTGGCTCAGTTTGAAATCATTGCGCTGCTGGACTGAGACAATATAGGCCCCGAGAAATGCGGATGAAATACACTGTGAATCCGAGAGGATTTCCCTTGCAGTGTTTCGGCAGGAAATTCCTTGCCGTCTTTTCGTGAATGCCAATGCGGATCAAATCAGCGCCGCGAAATTCTTGCGGGAGAGCGCCTCTGCCCCGAGCATTTCTGATTCTTTGAATCGTGACTCTCTCTCTGCTCATCCGCGCAGGATGCACAGATCAATCAGACTGTTCAAAGAATTTCAAATTGAGCCACTACCGCGCATACCGCGCAGGCTTGCCTTTCGCACGGCGATCTCTAAGCCGCTCCTCACCGTGAAAATCCTCCGCACCATCGCAGCCGCCCGGCGCTTCCGTTCGCAGGCATCCGGGCGCATGGTGCTCGTGCCGACGATGGGCGCGCTGCACGCGGGACATGCGTCGCTCATCCGCCGCGCGCGTTCGCTCGCCGGAAAGGACGGCGCGGTCGTCGTGAGCATCTTTGTGAACCCGGCGCAGTTCGGACCGAAGGAGGATCTCTCGCGGTATCCGCGTCCGTTTGCGGAGGACAAAAAATTGTGCGCCTCGCTCGGTGCGGATGCGATCTTCCATCCGCCCGCGGGGGAGATGTACCGCGCGGACTTTTCGACGTGGGTGAATGAGGAGAGCGTGTCGGGCGGATTGTGCGGCGCGTCGAGGCCGGGGCATTTCCGCGGAGTCACGACGGTGGTGCTGAAGCTCTTCACCATCGTGCAGCCGGATGCAGCGGTGTTCGGGCTGAAGGATTTTCAGCAGTGCGCGGTGATTGCACGGATGGTGCGGGATCTGGATCTGCCCGTGCGGCTCGTCTTCGCGCCCACGGTGCGTGAAGACGACGGCCTCGCGCTGAGTTCGCGCAACGCCTACCTCACGCCCGAGGAGCGCGCCGAGGCTCCGACGCTGCGTGCGGCGCTGCTCGCGGCACGCGCGGCATTTTCAAAGGGCGAGCACAGCGCGGCGAAGCTCACGCGGATCGTGCGCGGGAAAATTTCGGCGGGCGCGCGCGTGGACTACATCGAGGCCGTGGACAGCGCGACGCTGAAGCCCGCGCGCGTGACGAAGCGCGGCGACACGATCGCGCTCGCGGCGTTCTTCGGACGCACACGGCTGATTGACAACATCCAGCTCTGAGCGCGCACCCATTTCAAATCATGCTCCACTTTGACTACGCAGTGATCGGCAGCGGGCTCGCGGGACTGAGCTTTGCGCTGAAGGCCGCGAAGCACGGCACCGTTGCCATCATCACCAAAAAGGCGAAGGCCGAATCGAACACCGCTTGGGCGCAGGGCGGCATCGCTTGCGTGACGGACGAGGCGGACAGCTTCGAGTCGCACGTGCAGGACACGCTCGTGTCCGGCGCGGGGCTTTGCGACGAAGCGGTGGTGCGCAGTATCGTGCGCGACGGGCCGGGACGCATCGCGGAACTGGTCGAACTCGGCGTCGCCTTTGATCACAAATCCGACGGCAGCCCGGACCTCACCCGCGAGGGCGGGCACGCGGCGCGGCGAATTTTGCACGCACGCGACGCGACGGGCCGCGAGATCGAGCGTGCGCTGCTGGAGGCCGTGGCGAAGGAGCCGCGCATCACGCTGCTCGAAAATCACATGGCGGTGGATCTGATCACGCTGCGGAAGCTCGGGCTTTCCGCGATGACCGATCGGTGTGTCGGCGCATACGTGCTGAACGAAATCACCGGTGACGTGCTCACGCTGCGCACGGACCGCGTGGTGCTCGCGACCGGCGGCTGCGGCAAAGTGTACCGCTACACGACGAATCCGAGCATCGCGACGGGCGACGGCGTGGCGATCGCGTGGCGCGCGGGCGTGCCGGTCGCGAACATGGAGTTCATCCAGTTCCACCCGACGTGCCTTTTCCACCACGAGGCGCGGAGTTTTCTCATCAGCGAGGCCGTGCGCGGCGAAGGTGGGCGGCTCGTGGATGCGAACGGGAAGGAATTCGCGCACCGCTACGATCCGCGGGGCGCGCTCGCACCGCGCGACATCGTGGCGCGGGCGATTGACGCGGAGATGAAGCGCACGGGCAGCCCGTGCGTGTTTGTGGACATCAGCCACAAGCCCGCGGATTTCGTGCGCTCGCATTTTCCAACGATCCACGAGCGGTGCCTCGCGCTCGGCATTGACATCACGAAGCAGCCAATCCCGGTCGTGCCCGCAGCGCACTACCAGTGCGGCGGCGTGGTGACGGACGCAAACGGCGCAACTCCCCTTTCCGGCCTGTCCGCCATCGGCGAAGTCGCCTGCACCGGACTTCACGGCGCAAACCGCCTCGCGAGCAACAGCCTGCTCGAAGCGGTCGTCCTCGCGCATCGAGCGGCGCATACTTTGGAAAATTGGCGCGCACCTTCCGAGCCGACGATCACCGAACTGCCCGGATGGAAAAGCGGCAATGCGACGGACGTGGACGAGCTGGTCGTGATCTATCACAACTGGGGAGAAATCCGCCGGCTGATGTGGGATTACGTGGGCATCGTGCGAACGGACAAGCGGCTCCAGCGCGCATCGGCACGGCTGCGGAATCTGCAGCAGGAGATTCAGGAATTTTACTGGGACTTCAAGGTGACGACGGACCTCCTCGAACTGCGCAACCTCGCGACCGTCGCGAGCCTGATCGTGGACAGCGCGCTGCTTCGCCGTGAGAGCCGAGGGCTGCACTACACGCTCGATTATCCCGGGACAGATGATCGCTACGTGCGACCGACGGTGCTGCGGAAGGTGTGACGCTTTTGCCCAAGAGCAGAAAGATGCCGCTCAGTTGCTGCCGACCTCGGGGAGCGGGAGCGTGACGCGGATGATGCCGGGGCTCTTGTCGGGATGCGGAATCTCGATGCTGCCGCGGTGGCTCTCGATGATCTTGCGCGAGACGGAGAGGCCGAGGCCGAGGCCGACGCTGCGCGTGCTCTGGAAAGGCTCGCCGATTTTCTCCGCGACATCGCGCGAAAATCCCGTGCCGGTGTCCTGGAACTCGACGGCGATGCCGGGCTTGCCAGACGATGGCGTCTCGGTCATGCGGATGGTGATGGTCGGGTTCTCGGGGTTCGCCTGGAGGGCGTTGATGAGCAGCTCGAAAAATGCGTGCCGGAGCGCCTTTGCGTCGCCGGTAATTGTCCAGGGGGACTTCGCCTTGTCCATGTTCAGGGCGACCTTGGTCTTCGAAGGCTGGTAGCTGCTCGCATCGCTGCATGCGCCCTCGATGAGATCCGTGAGCTTCACGGTGTCGCCTGCTTTTCCGTCCCATTCGCGGCTGAGGAAATTCATCTGCTGGGTGAGGCGCACGATGCGCTTCACGCTGCTGCCGAGGACGGAGCTGAGTTCGCGGCGGACATCCGGATCATCGCCCTGGATGTCGAGGAGCTGCTGCATGGTGGAGACAGGCGTGACGGCGTTGCCGATCTCGTGCGCGAGGTGCCATGACATCTGGCGGACGAGGCGGAGCTTGCCGGCCTCGATTTCGAGGCGCGTGGCGCGCTCGTGCTCGGTGACGTCGTCGAGGACAAGCAGCGCGGCATTCGGCCGGTGGCTGTCGCCGACGGTGAACGGGTGGATGGTGACGCGGCACGAGACCTCGGGCCGACCCGGCGGCACCCATTTGAACGGGACTGCGGGATTTCCGCTCTGGATGACCTGGAAGATGAGGCTGCCGATCTGCTGCGGGATTTCCGCAAAATCCATCGGCCGCGAGGCCGCGCGATCGGGCGCGATGAGACGGAGCGCGGCGGGATTCGCGTGGAGCACGCCGCAGTTCGAGCCGACGACGATGCAGCCGTTGCCGAGGCCGGCGAGGATGTCATCAATGAGCCCGTGCGTGGCCGCGAGCTGCTCATGGCGCCAGCAGTTGCGGATGGCGACGCCGAGTTCCTCGAGCCAGTGGAAGAGCTGCGTGAGTTCCTCGTCGGAAAAGGTGCCGCCGGTGATGCGCTCGTCGAGCAGGAGCACGCCGACGAGGGCTTCGCGGTCGTTGATCGGAAGGGCGATGGCGCTGCCGAGGGTGTGGAATTCGCGGCTGAGTTCGCGGTTGCCGCGGACCTCGGCGCTGTCTGCGCGGAGAATGCGGCCGTGCTGCGTGAGGTGCCGCCCGAGCCCGGTGGAGAGGCTGAGCGGGAAGTGCTCCACGAGCGCGGGATCGTGCCCGATGGTGTGCGCGGGGCGCAACCATTGGTCGTCGGACGCGGGCGCGCCATCCGTGGAGAGCGCGCTGGCCTTGCGGAGGAAGACGGCGGCGCGGTTCACGCCGAGAGCTTCGCGGAGCTGCTGGACGGCGTCGCGGATAAGTTCGCGGACATTCAGGCTGTGGACGAGGAGCGAGGAAAAATGGCGGAGTTCGTCGAGGCCGCGGCGTGGCGCGTACGGGGACGAATGGGAGGGGCCCGGCGCCTGCGTGCCAGAGGGCTCGGCTTCACTGGAAGCCGGCGCTTCGGCGAGTGCGCGGCCGAGGAGATACTGGAGGAGCCGCGCACGCACGGGCTTTTCGAGGACATGCGCGGCACCGAGGAGGTATGCCTCCTCCTCCCATACGCCGGGGCCAAGGCCGGAGAAGACGATGAGCGGGCAGTCGGGATCGAAGGAACGAATCTCGACGATGGAACGAGTCGCGACGCTGTCGGGATTTCCGAGATCGAGGATGATCGCATCCACCGCGCCGCGTCCGAGAAGGGAGGCTGCTGCGGCTGCATCCTCCTTCATGATGACACGGAATGCGCCCGGATTGACCGCGGCCTCGATGGAGGCGGCGAATGAAGAATGCGCGGTGATGACCAGAAGGGTTTGCATGAAATCAGGCTTCGCTATCAGCAAGAACCGGGGCATGGGGTGCTTTCAACACCCGGTGCCGGTTCGGCAGATCAAGGCTCACGGCGGTGCCTTTTCCGATCTCGCTGGAGATGCCGAGGCTGCCGCCGTGAAGCGAGGCAATCTTGCGGCAGATGGCGAGGCCGAGGCCGAAGCCGCGATCCTCGTCGCCGGTCTTTTTTGTCGTGAAATACGGCTGGAAAATGCGGTGGAGATTTTCCGACGGGATGCCGCTGCCGTGGTCGGTCACGCGAACGCGGAACCAGTCGCGCTCCGCATCGGTCTTCAGGAGGCGGATGACTTCGACCTCGATGCGTCCGCCGGACTGCGAGGCGTCCACCGCGTTTGCGATGAGATTGCTGATGAGGCGGCGGACGAGGACGCGATCCATCTCGATCAGGATTTCACCCGAAAGCCGCAGCGAATACTCGATCACCTTGCCCTTGCGCGGATTCTGCCGCGCAAAATCCACGACCTCCTGCACGAGCACATCGAGGCGCCCGTTCTGAAAATCAGGCCGGAGATTTTCCGAGAAAAAGAGCGCCTCGCGGATGTAGTCGCGCATCGTCTGGATGTTGCGGATGGCCACCGGGGCGAGATCCGTGCGCAGCGTCTCCGGCGACACGCCCTCGGTGAGGAGCTGGAGCAGCGTCCACACGGGGGTGGTGAGATTGTTCAGATCGTGCGCCATGCCTTGCGACATGCGTCCGAGGAGATCCAGTTCCTTGGCCTGGAGGAGCTGATCCTTGAGCGAAACCTGATTGATGACGAGGGCAACGTTCGTCGTGAGTTCGGACAGAAGATCGGTGTCCGTCTGCGTGAAGGATCTGCCGTTGCGCTTTTCATCCAAGGCGAGGACGCCAAGCGGCTGACGCCCCACCAGAAATGGAAATGCAAGCACGCCAGGAAGCCCCTCCAACTGCTGTCTTGCCGCGGCCTCAAGCGGGCGTCCGTCATTGGCATGACCGACACCGAGGGTCAGAAACGGGCGGTCCGCCGCGAAAAAAAACTGAAAAAGCGCCGAGTCGTTTGTGAGCTCCGTAATCGTCGTCGCGCCGCCCTCCGGATAGGAACGCACGAGGGAAAATACGCGGCTGTTTTCGTCCCGGAGGATGAGCGTGTAGCCGCGAAGATCGAGAGTGTTCACGAGCAGGGCGTGGAGATCCGCGATCAGATCGGCGAGTTCCGTGTGCCATCTGCTTTCCTCGATGAATGCACGGACCTTGTCCTGATATTCGAAATGATCGCCCATCAGTCGGCGCTCAAGCGATTCAGGCCCGGCCCCGAGCAGCTTCGGCATGAAACGCGAGGCCGTGAATCCGCTTGCGAGCAGTACCGCAAGGGATGTCCAAAATGCAAACGGCGTGATCGCGCCCTGCGGTGCGACAAGCGCGACGACAAGCATCAGAACCAGCCCAATCAGGAAAAGGAACGCCAGGCGCATCCCATGCGCCGCGAACCGCGACAGGCCGATGTGGACATCCAGCAACTGATGCTGAAGAACGCTGTAGCCGACGAGGATGCCATAACAAATCGCGCAGAGGCTCCCGATGGGAAAAATCGGCGTGTTGAGAACAGGGTAATGATACACGCCGAGGATCGGCAGGATGTCATTCGTGCCCCCGGCAATGAGAATGCCGGTGGCCCAGAGCAGCGAGCGGATCTGGCCTTGGCGGAACCGCGTGGCACTTGCCCTGGCCCGCGCCAAAAAAACAAGCGTGAAGGTCGCGGACATCGCATAGAGTGCGGTGTAGACCCAGAAGGCAGGGCCGCCCACGCCATACCAAGCGTAGCCGGCATTGCGGACATCCGAAACAAACCAGGAGGTGAACAGCGTCCCGACGAGACACGCACCGGCACCGTATGCGAAGATCAAAAGCGTCCTCCGCCGGAGGCTGCACACCTGCACGCAGAGGTGCAGCAGACTCACGGGCAGAAAAATGACGCCGATCTGGAGGAAGCGCGCCCAGTCCAATGCGGCTTCCGGACTTGCAACGCGGAACATCACGAATGTGCCGACATTCCAGATCGTGATCGAAACACCCCACATCAAATATGCGAACTTCAACGAACCCTGCACTCCGGCGCGAAGGACAAAGAACGACAGCAGGGCATTCAGCACTGCCGCGGCAAGGGGTACGTAGGCGGCGATCGTCATGACCTTGGCCGGTAGCGCCGCAAAGTCAGGCAGGAGTTCTTTCCGCCAAAGCCCGCACTGAGATTGAGGGCAACGTCAATCGGGTAGGGCCGAGACTCAAAGGGCACGAGATCCAAATCCCACCCTTCGTCCGGGACAGTCAGATTGGTCGTCTTTGGGATGACTTGGTGGTGGATCGCCAGCGCGGTGGCAATGGTCTCGATCGCTCCAGCCGCAGCCAGCAGGTGGCCGGTGACGCCTTTCGTCGAACTCATCGCGAGCCGCTTGGAATCGGTCCCGAAATGCGCCTTGATCGCCTTCAGTTCCACGGTGTCATTCACCGCCGTCGCCGTGCCGTGTGCATTGATGTAGCTCACCTCCGAGCGATTCACCCCCGCATCCCGCAGGGATTTCTCAATCGCCTTCCGAATCCCGATGCCATCCGGGTGCGGAGCCACGCTGTGATAGGATTCGCACGCACGCCCATGGCCAACGACCTCCGCATAAATCCGTGCATCCCGCGCCAGTGCGTGGGTGAGTTCCTCCATGACCACAAATCCCGCGCCTTCGCCGAGCACAAACCCGTCACGCGCGACATCAAAGGGCCGCATGGCGGTCTCCGGCTTCTCATTTTGGGTGGACATCACTTTCGTCTGGCAAAACGCACCCCACAACGGCGGCAGGATCGGCGCCTCGGCTCCGCCCGCGACCATCACATCCACTTCGTCGTCCTGAATCATGCGAAGCGCGTAGCCCATGACATCGTTGCCGGACGCGCTTCCCGAGCTGTATGTGCATGCGTGGCCGCGGATGTCCAAATCGAGCGCGATTTCGCCCGCGCCAGCACCCATGTAGCCGTTGATCAGCGTGAACGGGCTGATGCTCCGGTAGCCCCGTTCCTCGAACGACGGCATTCCGTTCAGCCACGATTCAAACCCGCCCACGGAAGTACCCTCAATGACGCCCACGCGCTCAGGATCACCAATATCGGCCACCCGCGAAGTCCGCGTCGCATCCAGCAGCGCCAGCCGGGCCGCGACGGTCGCGTATTGGATCGCAACGGCGAGGCGGCGTCCCTTTTTGGGATCGGTGTATTTTCCGATATCAAAATCACGCACCTCCGCTGCAACGCGGCTCGGGAATGGCGCCCCATCAAAACGAGTCAGGAGAGCCGCCGCACTCCGCCCGTCGCGGATGCTCTCCCAGAAAGTCACCAGATCTTTCCCGTTCGGAGCGATCACTCCCATCCCGGTTACGACCACGCGGCGCTGGCGTTCATGGTTCATCGCACCGCCCTCCTCCCCAAAGGCAGGATCGCAGGCGTGCTCTTGATATAATCCTCATAGGCATCGCCGAACTGCGCCAGCAAGGCGTGTTCCTCAATGCGCACCCGCGCGATCATGGTCGGAATGAAAATCACGAATGCCGCAGCGAGCGCGATCCACGCGTTCAGGATCAGCCCGATGCCGAGCAGCTCGAGGATCATCGAAAAATACACCGGATGCCGCGCGTAGGCGAACGGCCCGCTCGTCACAAATTCATGCCCCTCGCGCATCTCCACATGCAGGCTCCAGAATTTTCCGAGCGCCCGGATCGCCGCGCGCCGGATCACAAATGAAGCCAGCGCGCACACGCATCCCGCCGCCATCGTGGGCCACCACAGCGCCGAGTGCCGCAGGAAAAATTCCGCAATCCCGCCGCCAATGATCAGCAGGCCGCACAGCATGAAGATCAGAAACGTCACGCCCTCGCGCTTTTTCCCGGCGACCACGTTCCGCTTGGTGGACACCTCCGCCATTCGCGCGCAAAAAAACATGCAAGCGACCGCCGGCGGGAGAACGTGGGCGAAGTCAACATTCATGGCCGGGGAAATCTGTGTCCGCGCAAAAAAACGCGCAAGCAGCGAACAGACGGATCGCGAGGACAGGAGCGCCGCGCTGCTCGCCGCGAGAGCCGAATCCACGCGAGACCGCCGCGGCATTCATCCCGGAGGCCATGCGAGCGCCCTGCCTGCGAGCAGGTGGATGTGAAGGTGCGGTACACTCTCCCCGGCATCTCGTCCGTTGTTGATCACGATGCGGTAGCCGCTCTCCAGCACGCCAAGCTTCGCCGCGATCTCGCGCGTCGCCAGCAGCATCCGCCCGAGCATATCCGCATGCGAAACATCCGCCTCGGTAATGCGCGTGATGCACTTGCGCGGCACGATGAGGACATGCACGGGCGCCTGCGCTTGGATGTCGTGAAACGCGATGAAGTCCTCCACCTCATGCACAATCCTGGCGGGAATCTGGCCGGCTGCGATTTTTTCAAAGATGGTCATTTGAGTCACGTAACGTGGAGAAAAAGATCGCGCGGACGGCCCGCACCGGCACTGCCATTTTCACCGGACACATGCGCAGCGTGCCTGCGCGCAAAGGCGACGATCTCCGCGCGAAGCTCGTCACAGGTGCGGCTCCAGTGCCTGCGCTGCCGGAGGAGTTTCACGCACGGCCCGAGGCTGTGCAGCTCGCAATAATTCCCGCCCGCGCGGACGACTTCACGCAACCGCGAGTCGAGCGCCGCAAAGAACGCCAGCTCGAAGCCGTTCCCCGCCTGCTGCGCGATCTCCACAAGCGATATCCGCGCGAAGGGCGACGCCTCCTCGAAGCACGCACCGATTTCCGGAAAGCCGATCGCCTTCAGCGCCTCGCGCACCGCGCGAATGAACGTGTCAGCGGTCATCGTCGGCCGGTCCGTCAGCGTCCGCAGCCACTCATGCACGCTCTCCGCGACATGCGGCGCGAGCGGCCAGTCCGCATGCCCCGCGCGTTTCGCCGCGAGCGCAAGCACGCGTGCCAGCCATCCGCGGTCAAACGCAATCGCACGCCGGTCCTCCAGCACGATGACGGGGAGCGCGTCGCGGAATGCGATCATTTGAAAAGCTCCGGCTGGCCGCTCCCCTTCTTCGGCTTTTTCTCCAGCTTCTGGATCTCGTGGATGAATTCCCCGATGTCCTGAAAATGCCGGTACACGCTCGCGTAGCGCACATACGCCACCTCGTCCGTCTCGTGCAGCGCCACCATCACCTTTGCGCCGATGACATGGCTCGGCACCTCGCGGCGGAACTCCATCTGCAACTCGTGCATGATGTCCTCGGCCACCTTCTCCAGCGCCTCCGTGCCGACTGGGCGCTTCTCGCACGCCTTCAGCATTCCCGCCAACAGCTTCTCCTTGTCAAAAGGCTCGCTGCGCCCGTCCCGCTTCGCCACACGCAATTCGGACCGCTCGATCTCCTCGTAAGTCGTGAACCGCTGCGCACACTTCAGGCATTCGCGGCGGCGGCGGATGCTTCGCCCGTCCTTGGAAAGACGCGAATCAATGACCTTGTCTTCCAAGCTACCGCATTTGGGGCAATACATGGGATTGTGGAAGGTTAGAACGAATGCGGCTTTTTAACACAAGCGGTGGGCCGGTCAATGGCAAACACACGCAGGCATCGCTCAAGTCAAGGCCGTCCATCATCAAGACTGGCGCATCAAAATCGCAGCGGTGGCGGGCAGCCCTTCCGGGTGGAGCACGCGACTCGCGTGCCGTCTGCGGCGGCTCGCCGCAGACATCTGACGCGCTTGTGTTCGTGAGTGACGTGAAGATTTGCGGACGCACCGGTTTGGCGATCCTGCTCGTTTGCTTACCCGCCGGAAACTGCACGCGAGTCGCGTGCTCCACCCGGAAGCACACCCGCACGCCAGAGTTATTTTGGTGCGTCAGCCCTGTGCTCATGATCCTGAGTGAGAAACGTCCGCAGCTTCCCGTTCGCTCGCGCGCATGCGCGTGCGCGCGCACGCACCCGCGCTTCTGTTTTTCATTCCTATGTCTGCACAAACCGGACGAGGATGAGCGCGACCAATGATACAAAACGCAGTGCGCGCGCCGCCGGATTTGCTTGGATTTTTCAAATCGAAGTCACCTCACCCCAGAGCGTACGGCACATGGTAATCTCCGCCAATTCTCAAAAGCCATCCGCTCTGGAAAAATCTCCGCCGAACACCACCGAAACCGGCACACGAATTGCTAGCAATTATAACATTCCACCGTGAAACCCACTTCTTCCATGCAGCCAGACCCCGGTGCGCCAGTCACGCAGCCACCCCGCCGCCTCGGACTGCTCAGGCGCCTGCGGAAGTCCGCGGGAATCCTGCTCATCGAGGCCGCCGTCGGAGCCGCCGCCCTCGCCCTAGTCATCGTGGGAGCCTCACAGGCCCTGCTCACCGCAAACCGCATTGCGGCCGCCTCAAGGGTGCTCACCGCCGCGCGCTCCGTCGTCCAGCGCAACATTGACACCGCTCTCACCACCACCTTTACGCAGGCCAGCACGCCTGCCATCCTCGCATATCCGGCCAACGGAGTCGTGTGGGATGACGACGGCGGTGGCGACAACACCGTTCAGATTTCCGTGCAGGACAACAACACCGCCATCGTCGCGTCCGGCGTCCTCACACGCACCGTCACCGCGCTTTCCAACGCCGACAACGCCGTGGTTCTCCAAGTCACTTTCAGCCTTACCTACACCTATCGTGGCCGCACTGATACCGTCAGCATGACTACGATTCGCGCCAGAGATGACTAATATGAAGCTCCTTCGTTCATGCCGCAGCCGTTCGGGCACGACACTCGCCGAGACGATGGTCTATGCCGTCATGGGCGTCATCATCTCCTGCGTCGTTTACACCTTTCTCACCAGCACCACCCAGCTTTACGCTAAGAACGTCTCCATCGTCCATTCGCATACCAACATGCGTTCCGTTCTGGATCGGACTTTGAATAACATGCAGAAAGCCAACAGCCTTCCCGTGCTGATTGACACCACCGGCGCAGTGGTCGCGACTCCTCCCTCCGCCGGAGTTTACTACGATGCTTACAGGGGCGCTCCTTACGTGATTACCAACCCATCCGGCAACGGCCTGCCCGCAGGAACCAGCAGCGTGACTCTTACTTCCTCGACGGTCGCACTTGCATCACCCCCTGCCCCGGTAGCCGGCGACGCAATCATCATCAGCAATCCCGGCGGCGACGTCAGGGTGCAGATCAGCGCGTGCGTCGCGGGCTCCTTCGACGCCGTGAATAATCGCCAGCCTTATACCGTGACGCTCTCCACTGCCCTGGCATCTGCCATCAGTTGGACAGCCGCCGAGACGCGCACCGCCACCCTGGTCCATAGCGAGGCGTTCCTCGTCGTTCCGGTTAGCACCTATTCTGAACTCCGCTATTTCGCAAACTTCGAGCCCATCCCCAATGCAGCCGGACTGGCAAACCCCGCAAACTACTCGGTAGTCTCTAATCAGTTGAGCGTTCTTGCCGGAGAAATTACTCCTTTCTCGATTGCGACTGTCGGCACGGACAAGATTGTGAAAGCCAGTTTTTTCGCTCGTTGCACCGATTACAGCACTTACCTGACTAAGCATCAGGCATTTGAGTTCAATACATTTGTCCGAGTCAATACCTCTCTCTCCTCACGATTGCGTCCCACGCAATAATCCCGACTAACATCATGAATGCCTGCCTTACCGACCTCGGAAGCGAAACCAGCGCCCGTGTCCCACGCTTTTCACCACTAGGGAGAAGCAAATCTCTCGGCGGAAGCACCATTCTGCTGGTCATGTTGATTGTTACCATCGTCACCGCAGCCGTAGGAATCGCATTCGTCGTCACAAACGCCGGACAGCGGATGGGAGCACGGGCGAGTAATTACATTGCAGCAGAGAGAGTCGCAGACGGGGCGGTCGAATACGGTTTTGGCATCTGGAAACAAAGGATTTTCATGAACAATGGTGCTATTACCACCGCAGTTGCCAATAATAATGCGACCGCCCCCCTCCCTCCCGGTTTTCAATACGACACGGCAGCAAACAATGGCCCCCTTTCTTTCACTGCCACGGATGCATATGGCGCACCGGCTTCAACTCCGGTTCCCACCGTTGTCAGCATGATCAATTATCCCGGCTGGAAAGGATACTCGTATAATTATCTGGTGAGCGCAAAAGTCGTGACCACCAACCAGTTGGGAAGTATAATCAAAGCTGGCGTCCGCCGCCGCTTCCAATACGTCGAAGTCCCCATCTTCCAGATGATGTTCTTTTTCAACGACGATCTCGCGATGTACAATCCTGCGACCATGACAGTGGGAGGACTGGTGCATACCAATGGCAACCTTTATCTGAGCCAGGAAAGCGGGCTCACATTCAACAACAACGTCTCTTATGCCGGAACTTACTCGAATAACACCATCCCACCTTACGGTTCGACATACAAGTCATGGAGCAGTTCCGATCAGCCGCCAACCCTGAATGGCGCTCTGACTCAGGTGCCGGTGGCCGCGCCATTGGGCGTGTCAATGACCTCTAATTTTAATACCAGCGACACCAATCCAAACAACGACGGATTCCAGGAGATCATCCAACTGCCCAATTCAGCCTTTCCCGATCCGCCGGAAATTGCACAGCGCCGGATGTCCAACAAGGCGGGCATCGTCATAACAATCAATGGTGCAACTGCCACGCTCGCTCTGCAAAACAGCACCGTGGCGACCACAGCGCAACAGACGGCGATCAAGGCCGCATTCACCGGCAAGACCACCTTATATGACCAGCGCGAAGGCAAGACCGTGGATGTCGCCAACATTGATGTTTCACTGCTCACGCCCGCACTGAATGCGCTAGGCGCGGCTAATTTCAACTTGGTGTTGTATGTTGTGGACACAACCCCTGTTTCTGTGAGTTCGCCGAATCCGAAGACAATCCGCTTGAATAACGGAGGCGTATTGCCAGATGCCGGCCTGACAATCGCAAGCCAAAATCCGGTCTATATCAAAGGCGACTATAACACCGGAACCAGCTCATCAGTACCATCAACCAGTGTCCCGGCGAATGCCACCGGCAATCCGAACGACACAGACAGCCCGACTGCACCCGGATACACCCGCAAGTCATCGTCCGTGCTGGCGGATGCCGTGATGTTTCTGTCCAACTCGTGGAGCGACGCGAACTCATCACTAGCCCTTAGCAGCCGCAATGCAAGCAACACGACTTACAATACTGCAATCATGTCCGGCTATCTTCCATCCGGATACACCAACTCATCAGGCGTTCAATACGGCTACGACGGAGGCGCCAATAACTTCCCTCGCTTCCTTGAGAGCTGGACAAACAAGACATGCACCTACACGGGTTCCATGGTCGAGCTTTTTGCAAGCCAGACTTTTACTGGTGCATGGGCGCTTGGGAATGTTTATGCGCCTCCGACCCGCAGATGGAATTTTGACACCAATTTCCTGAACAGCGCGCCTCCGGGGAGTCTTATCTGTGTAGTTTATTCGCGCGGCTCATGGTCAAAATTCTAAACATGATTCAAATGAAGACCGCCATTGCCTTCGCATTCGTAACGGGCACCCTGTCCCTGTCCGCACTCGACCTGACTCCCAATTTTGCACCGATGGCCTCCGATGGCATCGTTCTGACGAATCCATTCTTCACGGACGGCGGGAAAAAATACGGGGTGATCCTGAACATGGACACCGAGCTGACCTCATACGGCGACGGGGCGAAGTTCAAATTCACCAAGCTCGATCATGCGGAGATGATTCTCCGTCACTCGCCTTTCGACGTGAATGTGAAGTTCGGCCCAGACACCTTGGATGCCTACGAACAGGCCGCGCGCAAGATGCTGCCACAAGTCGCCGAAGGGGTAACACTCGAAAGGCAGTTAAAAAATCCCCTGCCCATGAACGCATGGGAGAGCCATCGCTTTATTTTCAAATACACCACCCCGGCAGGTGTCTCCCGCGAGAGCATCACTTTTCTAAACATTCTTCCCGGCGAGCAGGTGGTCATGCAGGTTTACGCGAAAGACGCGCAGTTCGAAAATGCCGCGGCACGCGCGGATGACGTCATCCGCCGCTGGTATGAGGTGGATCCGAAGTCAATCAAGCGTGGCAACTGATCGCCCCGGAACCTCCCTGAAGCAACACGGTCTGCGGCCTTCGCGGAGGATTCGCGCAGGGCGAATCAGTCATCTAAGCGGGAAAGTATTGGGCGTTCCTTTTCCACAGCGGCGACTGCATGCGATGCACGGACTGCGCGAACCGTCGGGAAAAACTCCTCGGCCACCATGTAACCCACGCAGTTCCCAGCACCGCAGCGACACGGGTGCTCCTCGTAGTTCTCCACGTCGTAGCTGTAGTTGAACGTGATTTCCTCGCCCGGCTGGATCGTGCGCAGCGCCATGATCCATATCTGCTCACCGAAGATTTCCGCCACCGCGTTCGGCTCGCAACTGTGGTTCAAAAATCTCGCTGGATTCCAATCCACGTTGCCGTCCACGTCATTCTCGTCATCTAGGATGAAGACGAACGGATTGTCCGCCGCGACGCGCACCGCCGCCTCCGCCTTTGTGATCTTCTCGCCGACATACTCGATGATCGCCGCGCCCTTCCGTATCCTGCGCAGGGCAAAGCCGCCCATGCCGTGAATTCCCGAATCCCTGAACTCGATCATTTTCTTTGTCCCTGCGGCTGAAGTCCCCGCAGATTTTTTCTTGGCCATGGATGCTTTTAGTTCTGCAACAATTTTTGATATTTGGCGGCGTGCAGTAGCTCACGTACATAGCAGCGTCAAAGATCAATCGCCCCCGCGAAGGTGCCGGTGCGAAAATCAAGGTCATGGTGAAAGGCATCCTCAACGAATACGGCTACGCGCCCGACTCGCAGGAGTAAGCCTCCTCGCGCAGGCCGGGCTGCTGTGCGCGGATTGGGCGTGAGGAGGGGAACGCTGGTCAGCGTTTTTCGTAGAGCAGGAAAAGCCCCGAGTGATCCACGTCGCCGTGGCCTTCCCCGTGGACGAATTTTTCCCACTGTGCGCGGCAGTTGTCCAAGGTCGGCGATTTGAATCCCAGCGACTCCGCGAGTTCGCAGATGAGGCGCACATCCTTGAGCTGGAGGGCGGAGCGGCCGCCGGGCTTGAAGTCGCGGCGCACCATGCGCTCTCCGTGCAGATTGAGGATCCGGCTTTCCGCAAATCCGCCAAGCAACGCCTCGCGCACCTTTGCGGAATCCACGCCTGCGAGTTCCGCGAGACGCAGCGCCTGCGCGACGGCGTCAATGGTCTGCGCGACGATGAGCTGGTTTGCGAGCTTCGTGACCTGCCCGGAGCCGGCGGGGCCGAGGTGCGTGATGCGTTTGCCCACGGTCTGCAAAATCGGCAGTGCGCGCTGAAATGCCTCGTCGGTGCCGCCTGCCATGATCGTGAGGTCGCCCGCCTCCGCGCCAACCTGCCCGCCGGAGACGGGCGCATCGAGCCATGTGATGCGCTTTGCAAACTCCTTCGTCTCCGGCACGCCTGTCGTTCCGAAATCAATGATCATCGCGCCGGGGCTGAGTCCCCCGACGAGGCCGCCTTCGCCGAAGACGACTTTCTCCACGACATCGGTCGTCGTGAGATTGATGCAGATCACGCCATCGCCGATCTCGCGCGCGAGTTCCGGGAGCGTCGCTGCGCGCTTCATTCCAAGAGCGATGGCGGCCTCAGCGGGAGCGTCGCTGCGATTCCAGACCACTACCTTCGCGCCCGCTTCGTGGAGGTGCCTTGCATTTGCACGGCCCATGTTGCCGAGTCCGGCGAATCCGATTTTGTGTCCAGAGAGCGTGTAGTTCGATTGCATGTGATTCGCGGGAGTGTGGAGGAAGTGGCGCGGTTTTGAAGCGCGCAGTGCCCGGCCCCGATTGACACCGGGAGTTGCCACGGAATGCGAGACCTGAGAACGAAGAATCAGGAACTTTTCAATCCCCCGTCCCAACCACATCCATCTCCCATCCATGAAAATCATCATCACCGGCGGCGGCGGCTTCCTCGGCTCGCAGCTTTGCGAGAAACTTCTCGAACGCGGCGCACTCACCGGGCCTTCCGGCGGCGCGGAAAAAATCGGCGAAGTCGTGCTGCTCGACGCGATCTTCCATCGCCCCGCGACTGACTCCCGCGTGAAGCAAATCACCGGCGACATCAGCAATCGCGACACGGTCTTTTCCGCTGTGGGTACCGACGCTGCCACGGCGATTTTCCATCTCGCCTCGATGGTGAGCGGCGAATGCGAGGAGCGTTTCGACGACGCATTGCGCGTGAATCTCGACGGCGGGCGCAATGTCTTCGAGGCCGCGCGAAAACTGCCGGGCCGACCGCGCGTCGTCTTCGCGAGCAGCATCGCGTGCTTCGGCGGCGAAGCGATGCAGGTGCCGAACACCGACCGTACGAAGCTCACGCCGCAGACGACCTACGGAATGACGAAGGCCATCTGCGAACTCATGGTGAACGACCACTCACGCAAGGGCCACTTCGACGGACGCTCCGCACGGCTGCCGACGGTGATCGTGCGGCCCGGAAAACCGAATGCCGCAGCGTCCGGCTGGGCGAGCGGAATGTTCCGCGAACCGCTCAATGGCGAGCCGTGCATGCTGCCCGTTCGCCGCGAGCAATGCCACCCGATGACCGGCTACCGCACCGTGATCGAGTCACTCATCGCGCTGCATGAAGTCCCTGCCGAACGGCTGCGCGACGATCGCGCCATCGGCCTGCCCGCGCACCGCGTCACTCCTCAGCTCACCGAATCGGTGCTGCGCGAAATTGCAAACGAACGAGGGCTGAAGCTCGGCCCGATCACGGACGCCTTCGATGCGCGCATCCAGGGCATCGTGGACAACTGGCCGGTCGCGGTGGACGGCGCGCGTGCCATCGCTCTCGGTCTGCCGCAGCCGCCGCCGCTCAAGCAAATCGTCGAGCAATACATCGAGGATTTCGGAAAACGGTGACTGCGGTGCGCCGAGTCATCGTGACATTTCAAAAAACCGTCTTATAGCGGGCCGCTATCAGTGCGATGCCGAGCGCCTATTTCCGCTATTGAGACGGATTGATATCAGTCTTGGCGTGCCACATCCCATCGGCAGACGCATGAACGACGAATACGACGCGATCCTCATCGGCGGCGGGCCTTCGGGCGCGACCGCGTCGGCGATCCTCGCGGAGTACGGGCACCGCGTACTCGTGCTGGAGCGTGACAAATTTCCGCGCTACCGCGTCGGCGAATCGCTGATCCCGTTCACCTTCGGCCCGCTGGAGCGCATCGGGATGATTCCTAAGATGAAGGCGTCCCGCTTCGTGAAAAAGTACAGCGTGTGCTTTGTCCAGCCGGACGGAAAACGATCGCAGCCATTCTATTTTTTCCACCGCTACGACCGCGAGACCGTCGCGCAGACGTGGCAGGTGCTGCGCTCGGAATTTGACGAGATGATGCTCGACAATGCGCGCGAGAAAGGCGCGGAGGTGCGCGAGGAGACGACGGTGAACCGGCTGCTGATGGACGGGGATCGTGTGACTGGAGTCGAAGCAACGGATCGCAGGACTGGCCGCACTTTCGAGGCGCGAGCGCCCATCACGCTCGACTGCTCGGGCAAGGAGGCGTTCGCGCCGAACAAGCTCGGCTGGCGCTTTCCCGATCCAGAACTGAACAAGATCGCCGTGTGGACTTACTACCGCGGCTCGAAACGCGAGCCGGGGATTGACGAGGGGCAGACGACCGTCGCGATGATTCCCGAGAAGGGCTGGTTCTGGCACATCCCGCAGCACGACGACATGGTGAGCGTGGGTGTCGTCGCCGACGGAAAATATCTCACGCGCGGCGGCGTGAAGGAGCCGCGCGAGATTTTCCACCGCGAGGTGGAGGAGAACCTGTGGATCAAGGATCACCTGAGTGTCGGCGAATGCACGGGCGAGTATTTCATCACGAGCGAGTACACGCGCTACTCGCGCCACTGCGCCTCGCCGGGGCTGCTGCTGCTCGGCGATGCGTTCGCGTTTCTCGATCCGGTCTTCAGCAGCGGCGTCCTGCTCGCACTGAAGTGCGGCCACCTTGCGGGCGAGGCCGTGCATGAGGGAATCGTGGGCGGCGATCTTTCTCCCGCGCACTTTGCCCCGTACGGAGCCGCGATCCGCGAAGGCATCGAGAACATGCGCAAGCTCGTGTATGCGTTCTACGATCCGAAATTTTCCTTCCGCGAAGTCGTGCAGCGCCATCCCGCAGCCGGAGATCAAATCACCGACTGCCTCTCCGGCGACGTGAGCAAGGACTATTCGCAGCTCTGGGATTGGATCCGCGAGTTTGTCCCCCTCCCCGATGCGCTGAGTTACGGCGAGCCGCTGATCGGAGCGTAGCCGCTACTTGTTGCGGCGCTTATTGAAGTCCGACATCGCGCGATCCGCCTCGCGCTTTTCCACGCGGGTCTTGATGTCCTGGCGCTTGTCGTGCGCGAGCTTCCCCTTGCCCACACCCAGTTCCACCTTCACACGCGAGTCCTTCCAATAGAGCCGCAGCGCGATCAGCGCGTGCCCTTCCACCTGCACTTTGCCGAAGAGCTTCTCGATCTCCTGACGGTGCATGAGGAGCTTGCGCACCTGCTTCGGCTCATGCTGCGTGTGGCTCGCCTTCGCATACGCCTGAATGTCGAGATCATACAGCCACACCTCCCCTTTTTCGATCTTCGCGAAGGCATTCCCCACGTTTGCGAATCCCGCGCGGATGGACTTCACCTCGGTGCCTTTCAAGACAATGCCCGCCTCGTAGCGAGCGAGGATGTGATAATCACGCAGCGCCTTGCGGTTGACCGAAATGTCGCCACCCGTGCCCATGCTTCAATGCTGACCGCCCGTGTTCCGGGCCGGCGCTATTCCTTTTCCTCAACCACCGGCTTCAGTTCGTAACTGAGCTTGCCGTCAATGATCTCCTGAAGGGCGATGTCCGCAAAGCCCATCTTTGGCGTGGTCTCGATCATCGGGCGGTGCCCGGCAGTAAGCTGTCGGACCCGCTTCGAGACCATGTTCACCAGAAAGGGAACATTTTGAATCTTCTTTGCGGCTTCATCTACAAGGTGGCTGAGCATATTCGGTGGTGTGAGGCGGTTTCCCCTGTGAAAAAAGGGAGCGGAGGATGGAGGGGATGCACGGGCTTGTCAACGGGTGATTCCACGCAATTCGCGCGGCACGAACGGTGAATCCACTGCGGCGACGACGAAAGCCGCGCAACGCCCGTCCCTGCGATTCCTTGCGAAACTGCTTGGCAGACGCACGGGGAGCGTGTGTGTTCCGCGATCCTATGGGACACTGCAAAGGCAAAGACAACGTGAAGAAGCGCGCCGTGCGCCGCAAAAAAACCGAACGCCTCGCTCTCGCAAAGAGCCAGGCTGCGGCAAAGTAGCGCAACGCGCTTCCGCAGAAAAAATGACAGGCCTCGGGACTCGTTCCGAGGCCTTGTTTTTCGTACTGAGCTGAAGTGCGGAGCGGTTCCGCACGCTTGGAGAGAAGGCAGTCGCATCCGAGATCTCTGCGACATACGGCACCCGCAGAAGCCTCCATTAGCGTTCGGATCGGATTTGAAAACAGGATGCGCTTCCGTCTCGCGTCGTGTAATCACACCCGCATGAACATGCCCGCACGCCTGCTCGCCCTCGCCGTCCTCGTCTCCTCGCGCGCAGCGGCCGGCGACTGGCCGCACTACCGCGGCCCTGCGCTGAACGGCTCCACACAGGAGTCCGCCGGCATATTTCCCGTCGGCGGGCCGCGCGAGCTGTGGCGCGTGCAGCTCGGCACGGGGCTGAGCAGCGTCACCGTCGCGGATGGCCGCGTATTTTCCGCCGGCTATCAGGGCGGCAAGGAAGTCCTGCAATGCCTCAGCGCCACGAACGGACGCGTGCTGTGGACGCATTCGTGGACGGCGAAGCTTGGCAACTATCTTTTCGAAGGCGGCCCGCGCGCCACGCCCACGCTCGACGGCAACCGCGTGTACATGCTCGGTGCGGACGGCCATGTTGCATGCGTCTCCTCCGCAAACGGAAAACCGATCTGGGAGAAAAATCTCGTCAGCGATTTCGGCGGACGCCGACCCGAGTGGGGTTTCAGCGGCTCACCGACGATCGAGGGAAAAAATGTGATCCTCGACTGCGGCGGCAAGGGTTCAAGCACCGTCGCGCTGAACAAGCTCACCGGCGACATCGCGTGGAAATCCGGCGACGACGAGGCCGGCTATGGCAGCCCAGTCATCGCAACACTAGGCGGCGTGCGTCGTGTGCTCATTTTGAAAGCCGACGCGCTCGTCTCACTCGACACCACGACGGGCACGGAGGCCGCGCGCTTCGACTGGAAGACCTCGTGGAAAGTGAACGCCGCCACGCCGCTGCTCGTCGGCACGCGCGTCGTTGTCTCGTCGGCGTACAATCACGGCGCGGGCGCGTTTGATTTCGGCGGCGGCAAGCCCACGCAAGCATGGTTCACGAAAGCCATGCACGCGCATTTCAACTCGCCCGTCGCGTACGGCGGCTTCGTCTTCGGCATGGACGGCGAGGCCGGCAAACGCCGCGCCGCACTCGTCTGCCTCGACCTCGCGAACGGCGACGAGAAGTGGCGCGCGAAGGAAGTGAACAACGGCTCGCTGATCGTCGCGGGCGACAAGCTGATCATCGTCACCGAAGGCGGCGAACTCGTCATCGCCGCCGCATCCGGCACGGGCTACAAGGAATTCGCGCGGAAAAAAATCCTCAGCGGCCGCTGCTGGGTGCAGCCCGCGCTCTCGGGCGGAAAACTCTTTTGCAAGAACAACGCCGGCGAACTCGTCGCGCTCGACCTCGGCGGAAAGTAGCGGCGGAACGGACGGGACTCAGACCACCGGCCACGCGTCGTGCTGCACGATCAGCTTCAGCGCACGCGCGAGCAGCGATTTTCCCGGCTCCATGCGATGCCACGGCGACGCTCCGCTCGGGTGCGGCAGCGGGATCACGTCAAACTCGTGGCCGTGCCGCTTCACTCGGAATTTTTTCCCTATTACGTCGGTGAGCTTTTCAAATTCGACGAGTTGCAGGATCGCGAGCTTGCCGATCGGCAGCACGAGTGCGGGGCGCAGGATTTCGATCTCGTCCGCGAGCCAGTGCGAACACATCTCGATCTCGCCGGGGTCGGGCACGCGGTCGCCACCAGCCTTCGTCTTTCCGGGAAAGCAGCGGCACACCGCGGCCATGTAGATGCGTTCGCGGAAGTCCGCCTCGCTCCATCCGCACGCGGCAGTGAACCAGCCGTAGAGCGTCTTTCCCGCAGTCCATGCGAATGGCCGCCCAAGCACCGGCTCCTTCACTCCGGGCGCCTGCCCCACACTCATCACGCGCGACACGATCGCGCCTCCGCTCACCGCGGGCCGGTGCATTTTCGGGCACAGCGTGCAGGCGCGGAGTTTCGTGACGAGCGCGTCGAGGCGCTTTGCAATGTCAGCCTGCGATCTCGCCATCGGTGATTGGGTTTCCACGGAGAAATTCACGCGCGTCCATGCGTTTCTTGCCCTCGAGCTGCACGTCCGTCGCGAGCACACAGCCGTCGCCTGTGCCGATGAGCAGTCCATCCTCACGCGTCCGCAGCAGGCCCGGCGCAAGCACCGGTTCGGCGAACGGCGTCGCGGAGAAAATCTTCAGCCGCCTGCCGCCGAATCCCGTCGTCGCGGCGGGCCAGGGATTCATCGCGCGCACTTTTCTTGCGACCGTTTCGCGGCCTGCGAAAAAATCGAGCTGACCGTGTTCACGCGTGAGCTTGCCCGCGTAGGTCACGCTCTCTCCTGGCTGCGGCGTGCGTGGCGCGCAGCCTTGGCGCAGCAGCGCCACGGCGTCCGCAAGTGCAAGCGGCGCGAGTTCGGCGAGGCGGTCGTGCAGCGTGCCGCCGGTCTCGTCGGGCGCGATGGTGATTTCGCGCATGAGCAGCACGTCGCCGGTGTCGAGGCCCTCGTCCATGAACATCACCGCCACGCCCGTCTTTTCATCACCCGCCCCGATCGCCGCCTGGATCGGGGCCGCGCCGCGCCAGCGTGGGAGCAACGACGCATGCAAATTCAAGCACGCGAGCTTCGCCGCATCGAGCACACCCTTTGGCAAGATCTGCCCATAGGCCATTACCACGATCAGATCCGCGCCGAGCGCCTGCACTTCGGCGACGGATTCCGGCACGCGCATCTTCACCGGCTGCAACACGCGCACTCCGCGTTCGAGCGCGATCTTCTTGATCTCCGGCGGCTGGATTTCCTGATGCCGCCCCACCGGCTTGTCAGGCTGTGTGACGAGCGCGACGACCTCGGTGCCCGGCGCAGCAAGCAGCCACCGGAAACTCGGGATCCCGATGTCGCCTGTTCCGAAAAAAGCGACGCGCATCGCCGCTCAGTTGTCCTCGCAGATCGCGCCGACGATCTCCTTCACCACGCAGATCGGCGCGACGAGGGCGTTGATGTTTTTCACTCTTTTCTCCCCGTAAAAATCGAGCAGCGGCTTGCTCTCGGCCTCGTAGGTCACGAGGCGGCGGCGGATCGTCTCCTCGTTCGCGTCGTCGAAACGGTTCTCCTTCAGCGCGCGCTTGCGGATGCGTGTGACGAGCTGCTCGCGGTCCGGGCACGAGAGGTGGAAGACGCGACGCACATCAATCATGTCGCGCATGATTTCCGCCTGTCGCTGGTTGCGCGGCACGCCGTCGAGCACGAGCGCATCAATGTCCGGCTTGAACGCGTGGATGCCGACGAGATGCCCGATGTGCGCGCGCAGCAGCTCCATCGTGATTTCATCCGGTACGAGCTGCCCACGGCTCGAATAATCAATAAATTTCTGCCCGATGGCCGTGCGCGTATCGAGCGCGCGGAAGACATCGCCCATCGAGAGATGGAAAAAGCGCGGGATGTTCCCGAGGATTTTGCCTTGGGTGCCTTTGCCGCTCCCTGGAGCGCCGAGCAGGAGGTATGTGCGGTATTGCATGGGAAAAGCCGCGCATCATCCGTGCAAAACGGCTTCCGGCAAGCCTTGCTTCGCGGCAGAACGAAATCCGATCCTGTCCCCTTCCCTTCACCGGCCACGGGCTGTCCGTGGATCCCGCACTGCGGTGACGGCCCGGATGCGCGTTTGCCGGCTGTTCGACAAAGCAAAGGCGCATCACTAATCTGGGGTCTTACGACCATGGAAATCATCATCCAGCCCACGCCCGAAGCCGGCAGCATCATCGCGGCGCGCATCATCGCGAAACTCGTGCGCACGAAGCCGGACTGCGTGCTCGGGCTCGCGACGGGCAGCACACCGCTCGCGACCTACCGCGAACTCGCGCGGATACACCGCGAGGGCGTGCTCGATTTTTCAAAGGTCACCACGTTTAACCTCGACGAATACGTGGGCCTGCCGCCGGGACATTCGCAGAGCTACCATGCGTTCATGGACGAGCACTTTTTCCGGCATGTGAATGTGCCGCGCTCACGCATCCACATCCCGGATGGAATGGCGCGTGACATTCCCGCGGAGTGCGCGCGCTACGAGGCGGCGATTGTCGCAGCGGGCGGGATTGATTTGCAGTTGCTCGGCATCGGCACCGATGGGCACATCGGCTTCAACGAGCCTTCGTCCTCGCTAGCATCGCGCACGCGCATCAAGACGCTCACCGAGCGCACGCGTGCGGACAATGCGCGATTCTTCGGCGGCGATCTCGACCAGGTGCCGTTTCACTGCATCACGATGGGCGTCGGCAGCATCATGGCCGCGCGTGAAGTGCTCATGCTCGCATTCGGCGCGAACAAGGCGGACGCCGTCGCCGCCGCAGTCGAGGGACCGATCGCCGCGATGAATCCCGCGAGCGTACTGCAAATGCACGCGGTCGCGAAGTGCATCGTGGACGAGCCCGCCGCAGGAAAGCTCACGCGGCGCGACTACTATCGCTGGGTCTTCGAGCACAAGCCCGGCTGGCAAAAAATCGGCGGCTGAAATCAGCGCTTCGCCGCGCCCGGCTCGCGGGGCTTTGCCGCCGTCGGAACCGGTAGCCGCGGCGGCGGCGTCCATGGCTCGTCGGGGAACACGATGGTCTTTGGCTTTCCGATCAGACGGAAGCCTTCGACAATGCGCGTCTCGATGATGTGCGAGCGTCCGTTCCGCAGATAAGTGGGCAGTTCCGCACGGAAGCCGATGTTGCCGTCGCCATAGCCTCTCTCGCGGAGATCGGGGCGCGGGATCGTGCAGCGTGAACGCGCGGCCCAGACGTGATCCACGTAGATGTCCACGGTGAGAAAATCCACCGGCATGTCCTTTTGCCAGACGAAGCCCGAGAACGCCCGGTAATCCGCCTCCTCGACAATCGCCTCGAACGGCGGCGGCGGCGGCGGCGTGAGACGCCCGCTGAAAAGCAGCATGCCGAGCGCGATGATGTGGAAGGTGATGCCGATGTTCAGCGCACGCCACCACGGGCCGTCGCCCCACACTTTCGCCACCTTGTTCCAGCGCGAGAAGATGTCGTAGCCGCACAGCAGCACGGCGTGGTAGATGCCGTAGGCGATGTAGTAGCCCGTGAGCCCGTGCCATACGCCCATGATTCCGAAAGTGAGGAACAGCCCGAGGTAGCTCGCGGTGTGTTTGCCCTTGAACCACTTCCCTTTCGCAGCCGCGAGCTGGAAGCGCATGTGGATGTGGTCGCGGAACCAGAACGACAGGCTGATATGCCAGCGCGTCCAGAAATCGCGGATGTTGCGTGCGAGGAATGGGAGTGAAAAATTTTCAGGCGACTTGATTCCCATGAGCCGCGACACGCCGACGGCAAACGCGCTGTAGCCGGCGAAATCGAAGAACAGGTAAAACGTGTACACGTACATGTAGGCCACGTAACCCTTGAGCCCGGCGACTTTCAGCAGCGGCACGCGCAGGTGCGTGTCAATCTGCGCGGCGATGATGAATTTGTAGAGGAACCCGCGCATCACGCGCTGGATGCAGAAATCGAGATCGTCGAGGAGTTCGTCGCGCGTGCGCGTCCTCACCCAGTCCTGCCCGAAGCGCCGGTAGCGATCGATCGGACCGGACGAAACGGTCGGGAGAAAAAACAGGAATGCGAAGAGCTGGCCGGGCGCGAGCGACTTCACCACGCCGTCGCGGATGGAGAAAATCACATCGAGCGCGCGGAAGGTGACGTAGCTGATCCCGACGTAGCCGAAGACGCTCTCATGCGACACGAATGGCATGAGCCGGTTCGTGAGCAGCGGCAGCAGCGTGAGCAGCATCGCGACGTAAAAGCTGCGGTTCGATTTCCACCGGAGAAATGCGAACGGCACGCAGACCTGCCACGCGGCGCAGAGGAGAAAAAGATACAGCGGCGAAAACTCGATCCCCGCCTTTGTGTTCGACCACGGACTCGTGATCGCCGCTCCGGCATCCGGCAGGTGTGCCCCGGCGATGCGCAGCACGGCATTATCGTGATGCCCAAAGACGAATCCGAGGATCGGCAGCGTGAGAAAGAAGCACCAGCGCGCGCTCGCATTTCCAAACACGGACACAGCGAGTAGGAACAGCGAGAACGACCAGCTCGCCTGCAACTGGTGGATGAACTGCGCGCCCATGCTCACGTCCGGAATCGGAAAAACAAGCCCGACGATCACGGTGACGATGAACGGAACCACGATCACCACGCCAAGCATCGCGGCGATGCGCGACCAGCGCGCCTGCGGAATTCCGAGCGCAAGGATTGGCAGCACTGCGTAAAGCAGCAGCAGGCCGAAGAAGGTCCAGTTCGCGAAGGGGGTCATCGTTCAGGGAATGACGAAATCTTAAGCGCTCCGCTCTTAGGGGGAAGCTTCGTCATTCGTCATCGCACAAAAGCTTCACAGCATCTCCGCGAGCTTTTTCCGATCCGCCTTGCCGTTGTTGTTCATGGGGAAGCTGTCGAGGAAATGGAATTTCCGCGGCACCATGTAGGCGGGCAATCGCACGCCGAGCTGCGTTTTCAATTTCGCCGCCTGCTCGAAATCGGTGCCCTGCTTCACACCGCTCAACACGACGAATGCGGTGAGCGAGTCAATGATGTCGCCCTTTTTCACCGGCAGCACGACGGCGTCCGCGATCTCGGGCA
The DNA here is from genome assembly GCA_903882875.1 of uncultured Spartobacteria bacterium. Lineage (GTDB taxonomy): Bacteria > Verrucomicrobiota > Verrucomicrobiia > Chthoniobacterales > Chthoniobacteraceae > SXWH01. The sequence goes on from CAIRYQ010000059.1 coordinate 56,177, forward strand.
ATGCGCGGAGATTCGCTTCGAGGTCGCCGAGTTCGATGCGGTAGCCGTGGAGCTTGATCTGGCTGTCCATGCGGCCCTCACAGAAAATCATGCCGTCGCGATCGCGGCCCCAGTCGCCGGTGCGGTAGGCGCGAGAGTCATCAATCGGGTAAAATGCCTTCGCCGTGAGGTCGTCGCGCTTGAGGTAGCCGGGGCTCACATTTGGCCCGACGATCACAATCTCGCCACGCTCGCCGGGCGGCACCGCCTTGCCATCTTCGCCGCGGATGACGACGCGCGTGCCGGTCATGGCGTAGCCGATGGGCAGCGGATTCCACTGCGCGATGATCTCGCGCGTGATGCCGATTTTCGTCATCGCGACCGTCGCTTCCGTCGGGCCGTAGGTATTCCAGATCGTCACGCCGGGGAACCGCTCGATCATCTTCGACGCCGTCTCCGGCGCGAGCGCCTCGCCGCAAAAATAGAACGCGCGCATCTGCGACATCATCTCCGAGTTGAATCCCTTTTCGATCATGCACATCTGCGCGAACGACGGCGTGCTCATCCACTGAGTCGCGCCGCATTCGCGCAGCGCGATGAAAAGCGCGCGCAGGTTCGTGATGTGATCCTTGGTGAGCGAGAAGATGGTGTTCCCCGAGCTGAGCGCGAGGTAGATGTCGTGCACCGAAAGATCGAAAGTAAATGGCGCGTGGTTCAGGAAGACCTCACCGCATTCCTGGAAATTTCCCTCGGCGTGCATCCATTCGAGGTAGTGGTTCAGGTTCGCCAGTGTGATCACCACGCCCTTCGGCTCGCCCGTGCTGCCGCTCGTGAAAAGGATGTAGAAAGGATCGGAATTTTCGAGCGGCTTGCGCTGGTAGTCCAACGCGCCCGCAGCGGCGACGATCTCCGCGACCTTCGCCGGCGTGAGCACGATTTCCGCGCCCGCGATTTCCACCACTCGGGCCATGCGCGCCTCGGGCGTCATGTAGTCAATCGGCACATACGGGCGGCCCGATTTCACCGCCGCGAGAAATGCCACGAGCATCTCCGGCTCCTTGTGCCCATGCACCGCGACGGGCGTGCGCCGCTCGCCGAGCTGCGAGTCAAGCCACGCGGCGAGCGCGTTGCTTTTTGCGAGCAGTTCGCCGTGCGTCATGCGGCGGTCGCCGCTCACATGCGCGAGGCGATCGGGTGAAGTGCGTCCGTGTCTTTCGATTTGTTCAAGGAGGTGCATGAGGGCGGAGTTTTTCAAAAACCGGCGCTCACGGCGAGAGGAATGAGGAAGGACAAACAAAAAGGCACGAAGCGATGCGCCGATGCTGGCGAGGATTGTGGCATCGCGGGGGCGGGCGCAGCGAGGCGATCTTCCATGCCAAAAGGCCTGCACTCACCGCTGTATTAAGTACCGGACATTCAAATCCCGGCGTGTGCGGAAGCGGAACCAGAGAATCCCGTGAATCCGCAAGTGGCGTTCGGCGCGGACCGGAAATCCCGCGAGTCCTCCCGCGGGATTTCATTTTTACTCCACGTCTGTTTTGATGCGTCAGGCCGGCCCATTGCGAACATCGCATTGCCATAGTCCGCGCGAGCGCCTAACGCTCCCGGCCTTTCCAAATGATCACGACCTCCGCCAGCCAAGTGAATCCCGCCGAACGCATCCTCATGGGCCCCGGCCCGAGCAGCGTCCCGCATCGCGTCCTCCGCGCGATGGGCGCACCGACGCTCGGCCACCTCGACCCGCAGTATCTCGCGATCATGGACGAGACATGCGAAATGCTCCGGCAGGTTTTCCGCACGGCGAACAAGCTCACCTTCCCCGTCAGCGGCACCGGCATGGCCGGCATGGAATGCATCGCGACCAATCTCCTCGAACGCGGCGACGAAGCCATCGTGTGTGTGAACGGCGTCTTCGGCAGCCGCATGAAGGACGTGATGGAACGCTGCGGCGCGACCGTCCACGCCGTCGAGGCGCCGTGGGGCGACATCATTTCCAAAGAGCAAATCGCCGCTGCGCTCGATGCACATCCGAAGTCGAAACTCCTCGCCATCGTCCACGCCGAGACAAGCACCGGCGCGCTCCAGCCGCTCGAAGGACTCTCCGCGCTCTGCCGCGAAAAGGGCGCTCTGCTCGTCGTGGATGCCGTCACTTCACTCGGCGGCCACGAACTGCGCGTGGACGATTGGGGCATCGATGCGATCTACAGCGGCACGCAGAAATGCCTCTCGTGCCCGCCCGGCCTCTCACCCGTGAGCTTCGGCGACCGCGCGCTCGCGGTGATGGATGCGAGGAAAACCAAAGTGCAGTCGTGGTATCTCGACGTTTCGCTGCTCCGCAAATATTACATGAACCCCGGCGCAGGCGGCGGCCGCGTGTATCACCACACCGCGCCGATCAACATGACCTACGCCCTGCGCGAATCGCTCGCGATTCTCCTCGAAGAAGGACTCGACGCGCGCATCGAGCGCCACCGCATCATGCACCTGCGCCTCCGCGCCGGATTGGAAAAACTCGGCCTCAGCTACGTGCCGAAACATTCGCTGCACACGCTGAACTGCATCCACGCGCCCGCCGGCAAGGACGAGGCCGCGCTGCGCAAACGCCTGCTCGAAGAATACGGAATCGAAATCGGCGCGGGCCTCGGCCCGATGGCTGGCAAGGCGATCCGCATCGGTCTCATGGGTCACTCCGCCTCGCAGCGAAACGTGGACCTCGTCCTCGCGGCACTCGCGGAAATTTTGCGCTGAACTAAATGGATCCGCTCGACCGCTTCCGCGCCGTGTTCCCCGCGGAACGGATGCTCACCGGGCCCGCGCAGCTAGGCGCGTATGAATCCGACGGGCTCACCGCGTTTCACGCGCGGCCCATCGCCATCGTCGTACCGGAGACGCAGGACGAAGTCATCACTGCCGTGCGCCTCTGCAATGAACTCGCGCTCCCCTTCGTCGCACGCGGCAGCGGCACGAGCCTCAGCGGCGGCTCGCTGCCGGTGGAAAATGGGATCGTCATCGCACTGAACCGGCTCAACCGCATTCTCCGCCTCGACGCACGCGAGCGCATCGCGGTCGTCGAACCAGGCGTGATCAATACGCAAGTCACGACTGCCGCGGAACAATACGGACTCCACTACGCGCCCGATCCTTCGTCGCAGACGATCTGCACCATCGGCGGGAACGTCGCGTTCAACTCCGGCGGCGCGCATTGCCTGAAATACGGCATGACCTCGAATCATGTGCTCGGCATCAAGGCCGTGCTCGCGACTGGCGAAGTCGTGGAATTTGGAAGCGCGAGCCGCGAGCAAATCGGCGCGGACTTCACCGGACTGTTCACCGGCAACGAGGGACTCTTCGGCATCGCGCTCGAAATCACACTGCAACTGCTCCCGCGCGCCGAGTGCTTTCACACCGTCCTCGCGGGCTACCGTACGCTTGAGGAAGCGGGCAACGCCGTGAGCGCCGTCGTCGCGAGCGGGCTGCTGCCGGGCGCGATCGAAATCATGGACACGCTCGCCATCCAGGCCGCCGAGGCAGCAGTCCACGCAAACTATCCGCGCGATTGCGATGCGATGCTGATCGTCGAACTCGAAGGCCCGCGCGAAAAAGTCGCCGCCGAGCGTGTGCATCTCGACGCGCTCCTCGCCGCATCGCAGCCAGTCGAGACGCGCGTCGCGCGCAACAGCGCCGAGCGCGCCGCGATCTGGAAAGGCCGCAAGTGCGCATTCAGCGCGGTCGGCAGACTGTCGCCGGATTTCATCGTGCAGGACGGCGTCGTGCCGCGCCAGCGGCTCGGCGAGGCGCTGCGCCGCATCGGCGAAATGTCGCGCGCCGCGGGATTGCGCGTCGCGAATGTCTTCCACGCCGGCGACGGCAACCTGCACCCGCTCATCCTCTACAACGGCCGCGAGACCGGCGCGCTCGCCCGCGCGGAGGAACTCGCGGGTCGCATCCTGCGCATGTGCGTCGAGATGGGCGGCAGCCTCACCGGCGAACACGGCATCGGCATGGAAAAGCGCGAGTATCTTCCCGAGATGTTCAGCGCCGCCGAGATCGATCTCATGCAGCGCCTGCGCGCCGCCTTCGATCCGCTCGGCATTTCCAATCCCGGAAAAATGTTCCCCGGCGGCGACGCGCCCGCGCTCGTGCAGCACGGCCTCCACCCGCTCGAAGCCGCCGGACTGATCAGCCGCGAGTAGCGATCATCGCTCCGGCACGACAGTCCTGCTCACGCGCAACTGTTCGTGGCCGGGAAAGTATGCCTCGATCTCGAATGTCCCGCCGCCCGCCATCTCGCGCGTGGAGATTTTCGCCGAGTATTCCAGCCGCTCCCGCGGATTGATGAACACGACGCTCGGCTCCTTTTCGATCGGCTGATCGTCGGACCACCGCGAGACGATCTTTCCGCCCGCGTTCTTCACGATCACCTCCATGCGCATCGAGGTCGGGAATTCGAGATGCACGGGCGTCTTCCCGTTGTTCACGACCGTCACCGTCACCTCGACTGCGTGCGTGTCGGGCAGCTTCACCTTCGGAGGATCGAGCTTCATGCTCATCGCCAGGCTCCGCGCGTCCGCCGTGTCGCGAGGATCCTTCGCGCCCTTTTTCACAAATGGCGAGGCGACCACCTCTGCGGTCTTTTTTCCCGCGCCCTTCGTCGCGTCCCAGGCGGTGCCGACGCCGTCCTTCGTCTTCTGCAAAGCGCGCTTCCAAAATCCCGGCTTTGCAGGCGCATCGTCATCCGCGTGCAGCGACGCGACACCGGCGGCGCAGAGGACGAGGCACAGGATTTTCATGCCGGGAATGTGGACGACAATCTTCGCATGTTGCAAATGGCATTTCCGCCCCCGAAGCTCCGCCCATGCGCCTTTCGATCCTCTGCACCGCAGTTCTCTCGCTCGCTTTTTCCCCGGTCTGTCCGGCAATGACAAAAAAGACGCCAATCGCCATCCGCATGCACACCGAGGCGGACAAGAACGACAGCGACTCATTTTCCGTCCCGGTGAACCTGATCTACCAGCACCGTCAGGCATATCTCAGCAAGGTCGCGGACATCAGCGAAAAGATGGTTGAGAAAATCCTCCCGTTTCGCGCAAGCGACGGCACATGGGGCTGCGTCCTCAAGCTCATCCCGTCAGGCCGCATCCGCCTCGAAACCATGAGCGCAAACCTGCGCGGATCGGCCCTTGTGATCTTCGTGATAACGGAGACCAGCCGGCACCAGGTCGCGGACATGATCATAGACCGCATCGTGACCGATGGCATCATCACGATCCCGCGCGGCCTCAAGGATTTTGAAATCGAGCTGCTCAAGAAGCAGTTCAAGATCCTCGGCGAACCGGTGAAACAGAACCCCCGCGACAAGCCGAAGGACAAGCCGATGGAAATGCCGGGCGGAACCTTCGAGCCGCCGGCGGATCGGAACGCCGCGTACGATCCCATCACCTCCCCGGCCCCGGCGCGCAACCGCCGGAACTCCGCACTCGATCTCCCGCGGCTTCAGGACTGATGCCCCGGAGCGAGACCGCGCCCGCACCGCGCCCGTCGGTGCAAGTTCGTGTTCATTCGCAGTTTCGATCCCGCAGGATCCCTCGATGAACATCACCTACTCTGCCCTGCTCGCCGCCGTCGCGCCGACCTTCGTCGTGCTCGCATGTGGCTTTGCGCTGCGGAGACTGCACGGCCTGCGGCCCGAGGCGGACGGCAGCATGTTCACCGTCGCCGTGAATTTCCTCTACCCGTGCTTCATCGCCGACACCGTGCTGAACAGCACCGCGCTGCGCGACGTGCGCACCGTCGCCGTCGCACCGCTCGTCGGATTCTCGCTGCTGCTGTCTTGCCTCGCGCTCGCCGCGCTCGCCGCGAAAGTGCTGCGCCTGAAAAACCCGCAGCCCGCGCGCACGTTTGCATTCACCGCCGCGATCCCGAACTGGGGCTACCTCCCGCTCCCGCTCGTGCAGCAGCTCTTCGGCACGAACACCACCGGCGTGCTCTTCGTCCACAACATCGGCCTCGAACTCGCGCTCTGGTCCGCCGGCATCTGGCTCCTTTCTGGCAGCGGCTCCTGGAAAAAAGTGCTCACCGTTCCGTTCCTCGCGATCCTCGGCGCGCTGGCACTGAACCTCGCGCACGCCGCGGACTGGCTCCCGCGCATCGCGCTCGATTCGCTGCACCTGCTCGGCCAGGCGGCGATCCCGCTCTCGCTCCTGCTCACCGGCGCGCTCCTCGCGGATGCCGTCGTGTCGCTGCGCGACGACCGCCGCCCGCTCACCACCGTCGCCGGCTGCCTCGTGCGCGCCGCGCTGCTGCCGCCGCTTTTCCTCGCCGCGGCAAAATGGCTGCCGGTGTCGCTCGACCTGAAACGCGTGCTCGCCGTGCAGGCCGCGATGCCCTGCGCGATGGTGCCCGTGCTGCTCTCGCGCCACTACCGCGGCGACACCGGCATCGCCGTGCAGATCGTCCTCGCAAGCACCGCCCTCGGCCTGCTCACGATCCCCCTCTGGCTGCGCATCGGCTTCGCGTGGCTCGGGCTGTGAACTGACGGGAGTGACACGAATGCACGCGCGGGACTGCGGGCATGGCTGTGATTGGTGAAAAGTGAATGGTGCCCTTCACCCCACCGGCGCCGTCTCCCGGCATTTGGGAAAGTGGGAGCATCCGTAAAAGTTCCCGTGCGGGCCGGTGCGGAGCACCAGCGGGATGCCGCACTTCGGGCACTGCGACGCGATGGGGGCCGGTGGCTCCTGCCCTGCATTCCCGGGCGGTCCATTGTCCTCCTGAGCATGGTCCCCTTCGGGCGGAGTCGGGAAACCCGTCGGCGGACGTCCGCCTTGCGCGCCGTCGCCGAAGACCACCGACACCTTCCCCTCCACCTCCGCCAGCGTGTAAGCGCGTTGCGCCGGGAACCGCACCAGCGGCAGCCCCGCCGCTGCGAACACTTGCTCCACGAATGCATCCCGCTCCTGCCGGTCCGCCCGTGCGTGACTCGCGTCATCCAGTTCGATGCCCGCGAGGGGGCGCATCGTCGCCGGGTCGCACAGCAGGAAGTCCACATGCTTCGCCGCAATCCGGTTCCGCGCCGCCGCATTCTCATTGGGTCGCTCCACAAAGAACACATCCGCCAGCCGCACTTTCGCGCACACCGTCACCCGCTCGCCGACAACCTGACGCAGCACATGGTAAAAGGAAACCTCCGCCGCACTCAGGAATTCATCCCTCAGCCGGTAGGACAGCGGTCCGTTCCCCATCGGCTGTCCGCCGATGCCGAACAGCTTCAGCAGCATTCCCAGGCATCCGGACTTCTCACTCATTGGTTCACTCATTTGGGCGTGCTTGTAAAATTCGCAGATTCTCTCCCGCGCTTTTGCGGAGCACCATTCGAAGCATCAAGGGTGCGAACCATGCCAGCCCAGCAACGCCCTGGGTCATCGGCCCAACAGGATCAAAGCCCTGAAAGGGCGAGCCATGATGAGGCCGCCCCTTCAGGGCTTTGTCCTGTTTTACGATGGTTCCCAGGGCGTTGCCCTTGGCTGGCATGTTACCGGGCCTTTGGCCCTCAGCGGCGCGCAGTTTCAAAGTGCAGGACGGACTGCTAACCAGCAATCTGGATGCAGTCCTTCGTGATGAATGCCGCCCGCTCCTTCTCGGGAAGCGGCAGGCCGGGCGGGGTGATCTTTTCCCCGGCGCGTTCATTGGCGGCGAGTGAGAGGTTGAGGGCGAGGAGGGTCGGCGGGCTTGGGCATGGCGTAGGCGGCGCGGACGGCGGTGTCGAGGCGGGCGTGGGCGGTGTGCAGCGGGTTGTCGCCGGGTTCGTCGAGGGTGCGGTAGAGTTCGCGCAGCGACCAGCCGTGCGCGGCCATCACTTCGCGCCGCAGGGTGCGCAGCGCCACCGCCGCGGCGGCCACTTCGGCGATCTCCCCTCGCTTCGGCTTCTGCGGCCACGGGAAGGTGTAGGGGCGAAAGCTTATTTGACGAAAATGGAGTAAGGCGGCATCGCTCCGCGCCGCTGCTGCCGCCAGCGTTTGAAGTCCACCGCAGTCGGATCGAGGAAAGCCGAACCGTCGCGCAGTTTCGTCAAGCCGATGAGCGTGGTGTTGTAAGTCTCCGTTCGGCGGCTGCCGGTTTCCGCGTTCACCTTGCTGCCAACGTAGGTCCAATCCGGCTCCGCGTGGGCATGGCCGTTGAGCACGGCGAACATGAGATGAATGAAGTTGCGGCATCGTGATGCAGTTGCTAAATGTCCAACCAGATGTTTGCGACATTTTCCAATCACGACTCGCAGCAGGAAAACACGCGCGTCATCTGCGGAGACGTGCGTGAGGAATTGCGAAAACTGCCAGACAATTCGGTGCAGTGCGTGGTGACTTCGCCACCCTACTGGGGTGTCCGCGATTATGGCGTCGCCGGACAGATTGGTGCAGAGCCTGTATTGCAGGACTACGTGAATACGCTTGTGGAAGTGTTCCGCGAAGTGCGGCGCGTCCTGCATTCGGACGGCACCCTTTGGTTGAACATCGCCAACACCTATTCCAGTGGCGGACGGACGTGGCGCGATGATGACGCGAAGAACAAAGGTCGGGGCATGTCCTACCGCCCGCCGACCCCGGAGGGCCTCAAGCCCAAAGACCTCATCGGTGTCGCGTGGATGGTGGCGATGGGACTGCAACTCGACGGGTGGTATCTGCGCAACGACATCATCTGGCAGAAACCGAACTGCCAGCCTGAGAGTGTCAAGGATCGGCTGACGGTGAGCCACGAATACCTTTTTATGTTCAGCAAGGAGGAGCGTTACCGATTTGATCAGGAAGCGATCCGCGAACCGCGCAAGGACGGGGCTGGTTTCAAAAACCGGCGCAGCGTCTGGAGCATCAATACCGAGGCTTATGCAGAAGCACACTTCGCGGTTTTTCCCACGGAGCTTGTCCGCCCGTGCATCCTCGCGGGCAGTCGTTCGGGGGATGTTGTGCTCGACCCTTTTTTTGGCGCGGGCACCGTCGGCCTCGTGGCGACGGAACTCGGGAGGCGCTGCATTGGAATCGAACTCAATGAAGACTACGTTGCGATGGCGCGGCGACGCATCAGCGCCGTGCAGATGGACTTGGACGACGCTACTTCGCGAAAATGGAATACGGCGGAGTCGCCCCACGCCGCTGCTGCCGCCAGCGTTTGAAGTCCACCGCCGTCGGATCGAGGAAGGCTGAGCCGTCGCGCAGTTTCGTCAGGCCAATGAGCGTGGTGTTGTAAGTCTCCGTTCGGCGGCTGCCGGTTTCCGCGTTCACCTTGCTGCCAACGTAAGTCCAATCCGGCTCCGCATGAGTGTGCCCGTTGAGCACGGCGAACATGAGATGAATGAATCGGATGTTCCCGGTCTTCTCCTCGATTTGGAAACATGCCACGAGATGCCAGCCGGAGTGACCATTGTGGCTCTCACCACCTTTGCCAATTTGGATCGTGGATTTAATCTCCAGCCCAGCCGGTTTTCCGTCCACTTTTGCCGATGCGTTGATGAGGTCGGGATACGCCTGATGCGAGTTGTGCTTGTAGGGCGAGTGGTCGTTGAGCGCGTCGCAGAGCATGTTCGAGACGAGGCCGCTGAAATTGTTGCCTTGGATGTATGCGGGAAGCGTCTTTGCTCCGGCCGCGAGAAGGTTGGCGTTGATTCCCGAGACAATGCTCTGCGTGGCATTGATCGCCGCCTCCAAGTGCGCCAGCTTCATGCCCGGCGGGAGCGGAACCTGCGGACGAAAGTATGTGGGGTTTGCCGTGAAAACGGAGGCCGAGGGATCGGGCGCAAACGCTGCTGACACCAACTGCGGCAGAGGTGCGCCGAGCGCGCTCGCCAACGCTTCCAGCACGTCGATGGAGAAATTCTCTCGGCCATTCTCCATTCCGGAGAGGTACTGGTAGGTGATGCCCGTTCGTGTGGCCAGTTGTTCCTGGTTGAACTGCTTTTGCTCGCGGAGTTTCCGCACGAATCGGCCGATGGTCGTTTTGGCATCCATTTCGCCTATAGTTGATACAGACTTCGGCCTTGCCCGTCTTTCGTCTATAGTTGAAGATCGGAATCGCTGTCCGATGTATCATCTCCACCACGCCAACTGCTTCGACTGGCTCCGCGAACGCCCGCCGCAATCGCTGCACGCCGTCTGTACGGACCCGCCTTACGGCCTGCTGGAGTTCACGGAAAAAGAAGTCTCGAAGCTTCGGGCTGGACGTGGCGGTGTCTGGCGTCTTCCTCCGACCATCGGCGGCAGCAAGCGCGATCCTCTCCCGCGTTTCACAGTACTGAACGATGCACAGAAGCAGAATCTCGCCACGTTCTTCCTTGATTGGGGCAAGCTGCTGCTCCCCGCGCTTGTGCCCGGTGCGCATGTCTGCGTTGCGGGCCATCCCATCATGCAGCACCTCGTGCAGGGTGCGTTGACCGAGGCCGGCTTCGAGGTGCGCACGGCCATCATGCGACTTTACTTCAGCTTCCGCGGCGGTGACCGGCCCAAGAATGCGGAGCGCGAGTTTCCCGAAGTCTGTGTGACGCCGAAAGGCGCTTACGAGCCGTGGATGCTCTTCCGAAAGCCCATCGCGGAAAAAACCGTCGCCGAGAATCTCCGCCGTTGGAAGACCGGCGGTCTTCGACGGCTCGGTCCCGACAAGCCGCTGCCTGACTCGATTCCGAGTGGGCGCACGCCAGATCGCGAGGAAGCGATCTCCGATCATCCGTGTCTCAAGCCGCAGCACTTCATGAGGATCATCGTGCGGTCGCTATTGCCGCTCGGCGAGGGAGTGGTGCTCGATCCCTTCATGGGCTCCGGTTCCACCATCGCCGCGGCGGATGCCATCGGCTACGAAGCGATTGGAGTGGAACTTGATGACGCCTATTTTCGGCAAGCAGAGCACAGCATTCCTCGCCTCGCCGCGCTGTACCCAGATTTTACCGGCAACGAGTTGATGACGAACGGCAGCTTGCCCACGTTGGGATCCGATGACTCGCAACAGATGTCCCTCGTGTTGGCTGAGCAACCCGCCCTTTACCGTGTAAAACCGCGACCAAAGACACGCCGGAAAGTCGAAAAGGCCAAGGAGTAAGAGTGAAGCGCCGCCTTGCGCGTGACCTCGACGCGGTTGTTGTCGAAGCGCGGCTTCTGCTCCTGCGGCAGGAGGAAGTTGAACGCGGAGGCGCGGTCGGACAGCTCGCGCAGGGACACGCGGTCCACGGGATCGAAGAGCTGCTGGTTGAAGTCGTAGATCCAGAACTCGTCGAAGTTGCAGAGGATGACGTAGGGCGGGCGGTGCGGGACGATGTGCGTCCAGTAGTCGAAGGCCTGGTCGTAGTGGCGCTCCAGCTTCGCGCCGCGGGACTTCATCTCGATGAGCACGCGCTCGGGCCACAACAGGTCGGCGAACTTCTTGCCGCCCTTCGCCTGCGCGCCGTCGCCCTTGATGAGTTCGAGCTGTGCGGTGCCGGGCTTTTTCGCGATGCGAAACTCGAAGGTCGCGCCCAAGGCGCAGCCTTCTCAGAGGCGATCCCTCATCAGGCACGTCAGGCGGCGCGCAGGGCGAAGGGTGAAATGCGCAGCGGGGAGGGATTGCGGCATCGGCTCGGGGAAATGGGCGGAATTGGCGTGTTTCCGGCACATTTTCCAAAGACTCGCGGCAATCGGCCCGAGGCTTTCGGCAATCGGCTCAAGCCTTTTGGCAATCGGCTCAGGCCTTTCGGCAATCGGCTCAGGCCTTTCGGCAATCGGCCCAAGCCTTTCGGCAATCGGCTCAGGCCTTTCGGCAATCGGCTCAAGCCTTTTGGCAATCGGCTCAGGCCTTTCGGCAATCGGCTCAGGCCTTTCGGCAATCGGCCCAAGCCTTTTGGCAATCGGCCCAAGCCTTTTGGCAATCGGCCCAAGCCTTTCGGCAATCGGCTCAGGCCTCTTGGCAATCGGCTCAGGCCTTTCGGCAATCGGGCCGGGGCTTTCGCCAATCGGCTCAGGCCTTTCGCCAATCGGGCCGGGGCTTACCGTGGTGGAACGCGTCGCTCCGAGCGCGTTTCGGTGCGGATTGCAAGGCTTGCTTGCAGCCGGAGGAAGCGCGCGCGGAGCGACGCGTTCCACCATCGCTGCCGCGCCTTCATCCAGGGACCGCCCTATTTTCCTGAACGGCCCTGCCCTTCCGAGATCCTTGAACTGCGTTCCGCGCCCTGATACGCGCAGCGCGATGCAATTCACCAAAGTCACCGCGATCGCCAAGGCCAACGTCTATTTCGACGGCAAGGTCGTCAGCCACACCATCCTCCTCGCCAGCGGCGAAAAGAAAACGCTCGGGCTCATCTATCCCGGCAAATTTCACTTCGGCACGGGCAAGGCCGAGCGCATGGAGATCACTGCGGGCGAATGCCGCGTGAAGATTGACGGCAGCGGTGATACGCGCGGTTACGGCGCAGGAACGCACTTTGATGTGCCGGCGAACAGCGGCTTCGACATCGAGGTCGCCGGGGGCATCTGCGAGTACGTCTGCTCGTTCCTCGGCTGAGCTTCCGCGCGGTTCCGTTTTCCGCGCGGGCGGCTGCAGGGTCACTTCGTGATTTTGAAGTGATCGAGTTCCTCGCCCTTGATGCTGATCTGGCGAAGCTCAAAAGTCGTCGGCGTCAGATCCACGAGCGAAAAGCTGTGCTGGTCGGCGGTGAATTTTTCCGTGAGCGGCTGGTAGTTCTCCGGCGTTTCGGCGGTCATCTTCGCGACGGTCTTCGCAAAGTCCGTCTTGTAGAGCGTCGCGCCGCCGCCGCCGCTGACGATGTGGATGATGCCGTCGGGCTTCGTGTTCGTGACGCCGTCAAACTTGGCGTCGAATGTGAACGTGCCGTTCACGCGTCCGCGCGGGTCGCGCTTGGGCGGGTTCGGTGTGAAGCGGAGCGGCTTCGATCGCTGGTAGTTGTGGACGTGCCCGGCGAAGACGACATCCACGCCGCACTTCTCGAATGTCGGTTCGAGCAGCCGCATCTTTTGCTCCGAATAATGCTGCGGCGAGGTGTGGAATGCCGGCGCGTGGAAGCAGACGAATTTCCACGGCTGTTTGCTCGCGAGCAGATCTTTTGCGAGCCACTGCTGGATGGCCTCGGGCGTGGTGTAGGTGTTCGTGTCCAGGCAGACGATGTGCGCGGGACCGTAGTCGAACGAATACTCGCTGAGCGCCGGATACTCAGCGCCCGCACGGGCGCGGAATGTCGCCGCAACTTTCGCGTCCTTGCCAAGCGGGAGATTCCACGCGCCGATGCCGGGGCCGTTTTTCGGCACGCTGAAGAAATAGAACGCGCTGAAGGCGTCGGGATAGTCGGGCAGCTTCGCGTTGTCCGCGTCATGGTTTCCGATCACGGGATAAAACGGGATGCTGGCCATGAGCGGCGCGCCGGTTTTTTCGCCGGGCGCGGCGACGTCGTTGTACGTCGTCCAGAAGTGGTGCATGTATTGGTTCGCGCGCCCGCCCGAATAGACGATGTCGCCGAGCGCGACGAGGAAGCCGGGCTTTTGCTGCGCGATCTGGAAGGCGATCGCATTCTGCTCGGACTTTCCATTCGCGAGATCGCCGACGGCGACGAATCGGATCGGCTGTGTCGCCGATGCCCTCGTCCTGAATACACCCTCGCGCACGACTGCGCCGGCGAGGCTCACGCGGTATGCGATCTCGCTGTCGAATGGCAGGCCCGCGAGTTCCGAGCGGTAGCGGAAGTAGTGCTGCGCGACCTCGGAAATCACCGGCGCGGCCTCCTTCGTGATCATGTCCTTGATTTCCTCGACTGTCGTCGCGGGGTTTTTCGGCGTCACGGGAACCGCCGGTTTCGAGCCGGGCTTCGGTTTCGCGGGAGCGAAATCCAGCGCGAGCCGCACGGCCTTTGCCGCCTGCACCGGCTGTCCCGCGACGCCGTACTCGACGGCGAATTCGCCGGGCTTCTGATCGGTGAGCCATGTGAGCACTTTCACATCAGTGCCGTTCAGCGAGGCGCCATTGCCGGGCTGGACGTAGGGTTTCACGAGCACGGTCTGCGAATGTGCGGCAATGGTGAGCGCGCTGAGAGGCAGGAGGATTCGGATGAGCATTGGCAAGGAGGTCACTTTGAGAACCGCCCGCGAAACCGGCAATCGGAATCCATTTCCCGTGCGCGCCGGGTGCGCGGTGTGGCGCGCGATGCGGCGCATGATTTTTTTCCAGAGCAGGCTTGCGCGATTCGCCGCCGCCGCTAGAACGGGCGCCCCTCAACCAACCAAAATACCTTTATGCCAGAACGCATTGGATTCGTCGGAGTCGGCCGCATGGGCGCAAACATGGCGCGCAGACTGAAAGATGTCGGTTACAACGTGACCGCCGTCTATGACATCAATTTTGAAGCCGCCTCGGATCTCGCCCTCGAGATCGGCGCGGAAGCGACCACAAAGCTCGCCCGCGTGACGGAACTGAGCGACGTGATCATCACGGTCGTCACGGACGACAAGGCGCAGCTCCACATTTTCACGAACAAGAAGGACAACCTGCTCATCGGCGCGAAAGGCCGCGTGTTCATCAACTGCGCGACCATCTCCCCCGCGGTGCATGTGCAGGTGGAAAAGCTCGCGAAGAAGGCGAAGGCCGCTTCGCTCGAAGGCTGCATGGCCTCCTCGATCAATCAGGCGCGCGCCGGCACGCTCTATCTCATGTGCGCGGGCGAGAAGGCGACCTTTGAAAAAGTGAAGCCGATCCTCGTGAAGCTGAGCGACGAAGGAAAGCTCATGCGCTACATCGGCAAGGCCGGCCAGGCCGCGCAGGTGAAGGCGCTCGTGAACATGGTCATGAACATCAACACCGCCGGACTCGCCGAAGGCCTCGGCCTCGCGGCGGCGCTGAAGCTCGACCTGAAGGTCGTAGCCGAAGTCTTCTCGCAGACCGGCGCAAACTCGCGCGTGCTCGTGACCGACGGCGAGGACATGATCAACCGCGACCACTCATGCTTTTTCAGCGCAGCACACGCCGCGAAGGACAGCGGCATCGCACTCACGCTCGGCAAGCAGCAGAAACTCAATCTTCCCCTCGCCGCCGCCACCTACGCGCAATACTCGAAGATGGTGAAAGTCGGCCTCGGCACGCTCGACAAGAGCGGCATCGCGGAGCTGACGTTCAAGGGGCGCGGGCCGAAGAAGAAGTAAGCCATGCTCAGTGTTCAGTGTCCGGCTCTGTAGCGGCGCGAGCAAACTGAACACCGGGTAACTAGACATCAATTTCGCCGACTCGGCGGATCCACAAACAACAAACAACCAACTAAACAAAAAAATGAGCTACGTTCCACTGATCAGCTCCGGAGTCGCCGGCCCGCTCGGCGCACTCCATCTCCCGCGCCTCTGGTTGAAAGCCAACCTTAAGGCCGCAGGTGAACTTGTTGCCAGATCCACAATTAAACCTTATACAGACTACGTTGACATGGTCTGTAATGCCAGCCCTCTTGCCTCTGTTTTAGAGGCACACTCGAAAGAAAACGACTGGCATTCACAAGGTAACTGTAGTGGAGCAGGCCCAAGCCAACCACCAAAGAACATCCCGCGCCAAAACAAAGGAAGAAGAAAGAACTCAGGCAAGATCGTCAATCAAAAATCAGGCATGGTTGTTATCTGTAGAACGGATACGACTGAGGTAACTGTTTCAGGTGGCGAAGGGAGATTTGACATCAAAACGATAGTTGGTTTGTTGGAGCACCCAAAGACCATTGATGTATCAACTGGAAACAAGGAAACTAAGACCGTTTCTACTGAGCAGGCAGTGAATGGACCAAAGGAGGAGAATAAATCGTCCATATTCAATCTACTCGCCTCGCTTTGGCGGTTTTTCACCGGCGTTTTCAGCGGTAAGCATAAATCTTCACATCCCGATGACTACGAAATCTAAATTGATTACTATTTCGCCCGTTCAGCACGGGGAAAACACAAAACAACAAACAACCAAACAACAACACACATGAGCTACATCCCATTGATCAGTTCCGGAGTCGCCGGCCCTCTCGGCGCACTTCACCTCCCCCGCCTCTGGCTGAAGATCAGCCTCGAAGCAGCGGGCAAACTCGCCCCCGGTTACCCCGGTTTCGGCGCAGGCTACGACCAGATGACCGCCAACCAGCTCGGCTTCGACGGCCCCGCGGCAGTCGCCTTCATCACGGCCAACAAGCCCAACTATCCGCAGTTCGAGGCGTGGGTACGCCAGAACGCGAAGAAGCTCACCAAGGCCGACATCCAGCGCCACAACCTCGCCATCCTCGGCTACTGCCACGGTGACGACGTCCGCAAGGGCATCCTCACGGCGAGCGGCCTGCCGGACGACGGCAGCGTGCTCCCCGGCGCGATCGACCTGAACAACCTCGACGACTGGCAGGAATTCCACGCCGCCGTCCTGAAGTAAGGAAAGGCGCGAGCCAGCAAATCACCAAAGCCGGTGCGGGAAACTGCACCGGCTTTTTTTGCCGCCGAGGACAGGAGGCGGCTGCGAAGGCGCGCTTCGTCATTCGTCATCTCCCAAACGCCTGCCACGCGAGGCGCAGCGCAAGTGCGAGCGCGACGCCGATGAACAGCGGGCGGATCACGCGAGAGCCGTGCGCAATCACGAGTCCGCTCCCGAGGCGTGCGCCGACAAGCTGACCGGCAATCATCGCGCCGCCCACGTCGAAGCGGAGGCATTTTGCAAAGGCGAATGCGATCAGCGCGGCGAGGTTGCTCGCGAGGTTGAGCGCCTTCGTGGTGCCAGCCGCAGTGCGCAAGTCCTGCCCGAGCGTGAGCGCGCACGCGAGCATCCAAAACGATCCCACACCCGGCCCGAAGAAGCCGTCGTAGAAACCGAGCAGCGCGCCGAAGATCAGCGCGAATGCCGCCATCCCGATGCGTGCCGCGCGCGGATGCTCGCCGAGCCTGCGATTCAGCATCGTGTAGATTGCGACCGCGACCAGCAGCACCGGCACGATGCGCCGGAGAACCGCGGGATCCATGATCGCCACCGCGCACGCCCCGACTCCGGACGCGAGGAAAGTGATCACAAACGCGATCCTCAGCGAGCGCCACGCGATGAGCCCGGCGCGCGTGTAGTGCGCGACCGCGAGCAGCGTGCCGCACGAGGATTGCAGCTTGTTCGTACCGAGCGCGACCTGTGGCGGCAGCCCGGCCCAGAGCAGCGCGGGCACCGTGAGCATCCCCCCGCCCCCGGCGATTGCATCAATGAATCCCGCCGCCGCACCGGCGAGCGCGAGCAGGAGATATTGCCACCATTCGAGGATCACACGCGCACAGTTACCGCACCCGCGGCCATTTTCCGAATCCAATTCGCGCCCCCGCCGCCGTCGCAAAAATTCGCGAGGAAGTCCACGCCTTCAGCCGCAAATTCCCGCTGCCGCTCTGAGCTGCAAGATTTGCAAACGACCTCGCCAATCTCCCTCGATTGCTTCAGCGTCGTGCCATGCCGATTCCTCCTGTTTCAAAGTTCCGTGTTCCTCTGTTGAAATTACTTGGGGACGGCAAGGATCACCCGTTGGCGGATGCAGCGAATGCACTTGCAGATGTCTTTGATCTGAATGGCGAGGAACGGGCATCAGTTATTCCGAGTTCAGGCTATCCGGTAGTTAGACACCGCACAGGTTGGGCTGGCTTCCATTTGCGCAAATCAGGGCTCGTGTATGAGGGATTACACGGTGTTCTCCGCATCACCCCCGAAGGGAAAGCATTGCTTTCAAAGAATCCCACGGATCTTTCAGAACGAGTGCTGCTTGAGTTTCCCAAATACCAGGCATGGCGAAAAGCGGTGTCGCAGACTGCTGGTGAAACAACTGCGGCGACCGTGAGCGAGGATGAAGAAACAGCATCGCCGGAAGAAATCATAGCCAACGCTTACGCCAAACTGCGCGCCAATCTCGCCGCGGAATTACTCGAACGAGTGAAAGCCAAACCTTCTGCATTCTTCGAACAACTTGTCGTCGATCTTCTTCTCGCAATGGGCTACGGCGGTTCACGAGCCGAAGCTGGAACCGTGACCAGAGCCTCGGGCGACGGAGGAATTGATGGCATAGTCAACGAAGACCGCCTCGGACTCGATGCCGTTTACGTGCAAGCAAAGCGGTGGAAGAACACGGTTGGTGTCGAAGAGCTCCGGAATTTCGTTGGGGCGCTCTCCGCGCACAAGGCACACAAAGGAGTCTTCATAACAACCAGCGACTTCGCCAAGGGAGCGCGTGATTTCGTGGAGAAGGTCGGCCAGAAGATCGTGCTGATCGACGGCGCACGCCTAGCGGAACTCATGATCGACTACGGTGTCGGCGTGCAGCGCAAGCAAGCTTACGAACTCAAGCGCGCAGACGAGGACTACTTCGCAGACGCTTGATACCGCGCGCCAAGTTCAGGCCGGGCGAACCAGCAGATTCACGCGCAGCTTGGAAAGCCTGCCGAGTTCGGGAGCGGCGCGACGGATGCGCTGATGGCCCGCCCGACATTGTGCGTGACCGGGAGAATCTCCCGTTCGCCGGACATCGGGTCTCCTTCGGAATGGAGCGGGCTGGCGTGCTACGCCACCACGGTTCGCCGCTTGCACACTCCGCCGGCGCGCAGCTCTTCGCAGCGCGCCTCGATGCGCACCACCTTTCCCGTCGGCGTGAAGCCCATGCGCTTGCTGATGCATATCTCCAGCGTGTCCATGTGGACATCCTCGAATTCAAAAATCTTCGTGCAGTCGAGGCAGATGAGGTGGTTGTGGTTCGGGTGGTCCACGTAGTTCGGATCGTAGAACTTGTGGTCGCGCCCGAAGTCCATCTCGCGCAGCATCCCGCTTTCCACGAGCAGCGGCAGCGTGCGATAGACGGTGGCGCGGGAAACCGAAGGGTCCACCTTTTTTGCCATCACCAGCAGGTCGTCCGCGGTGTAGTGCTCGGTGGTGCTGAACGCGGCCTCGATGATCGCGTCTCGCTGCGTGGTCTTCCGCAGCCCCTTTGATTCGAGGAATAGGTAGATGCGCTGGCGGAGGCCGGGGTCCATGTCGCGCGCATCGTGCCGTGTCTGCGCGCAGTAGTCAAACACGAGCGCAAGGTGATCGCTGGGTTTGAAGGCTGCCGGTCAAATCCTGCGGGGTGACGGAGCGTCCCTGCGGTATGGGGAGTTGCGATCTTTGTCTCGTTCGCGCGGGCGCAGGCGCAAAAACAGGAGCGCGGGCGCGGGCGCACACGCACGCGCGGGCGAGGCTATGGACTTTCTCACTCAAAATGAGATCGGTTTTGAAATGAGCCGCCATCGCCGCAAACGAGAACGGATCGGATGGAACCACGAATGGACACGAAGTGACACGAATCGGATCCCGGAAGGTCGAGCGACCGACGACTGATTCGGCTCCGCCCTCATCCGTGTCACTTCGTGTCCATTCGTGGTTCCATCGGATCCGGCCACGCGCACAATCATCTGCCCCGCACAAAATCCCGTTGCCAAGACGGTGCCCCGTGCTATTCCCCGCACCACATTTCTCCAGCCATGCCAAATCTTCTCGACACCAAGCAAATCAAAGCCGCCCTCAAAGATCTCCCGGAATGGGATCTCGAAAAGAACGCCATCGAGCGCGTTTTCGAGTTCGATGACTTCGCGGGCTCGATTGATTTCGTGAATGGCGTCGCGGAACTCGCAGAGGAGCATGACCATCACCCGGATCTGGACATCCGGTATGCGAAAGTGCGTGTCATCCTCTCGACTCACAGCAAGGGCGGCCTCACCGAACTCGACTTCGAACTCGCCGAGCGGATCGGCAACCTCGTGGATGCGTAATCCTGAAAAGGATTGCGCCGCACCCACGCCGGATCGCGCACGGAAAACGATCTCCGCGATTCTCGTGATCGCCTTTGCCGTCGGCATCTGCTGGCTCGTGGAAAAGCGCAGCGCACCGCCGCCGCCGCCGCACGTCACGCTGCCGTACGGGCAGCACCCGCAGCCCGCGGCGAAGTAGCGATTCCTTTTCCCCGCCATGAACTGGCAGCAGCTCCTCTCCGCCGACCGCCTCGGCCGCAAAAAGCCCGGCCACCGCGAACCTGCGCGATCGGATTTTCAGCGCGACAGCGACCGCATCATCTTCTCCTCCGCATTCCGCAGGCTGCAGGACAAGACGCAGGTGTTCCCGCTTGCGGAAAATGATTTCGCCCGCACGCGGCTCACGCATTCGCTCGAGGTCGCCAGCGTGGGCCGTTCGCTCGGCACGCGCGTCGGCGCGGAAATTTGCGCGCGCCACAATCTCGCACGGGAAGGGCTGCATGCTTCGGACTTCGGCGCGATCGTCCACGCTGCGGCGCTCGGGCACGATCTCGGGAACCCGCCCTTCGGCCACAGCGGCGAGGATGCGATCCAGCACTGGTTCACGAGCGACAGCCCGCACGCGCGCGCCGCACGCAGCGGGCTCTCCGAGGCGGAAGCGGCCGACATCAAGCGGTACGAGGGCAACGCGCAGGGCTTCCGCATTCTCACGCGCCTGCAGATGCCGGACAACGCCGGCGGCCTCCAGCTCACCAGCGCGACGCTCGGAGCATTCACGAAATATCCGCATGCCTCGCTGCTCGGCCCGATCCCACATGCCGGCACGAGCCTGAAAAAATTCGGTTGGTTCCAGAGCGAGCGCGAGCATTTCGCCGAAGTCGCGCTGCACTGCGGCCTCATCCGGCGCGCGCCGGACTGCTGGGCGCGGCACCCGCTCGCATTCCTCGTCGAGGCTGCGGACGACATCTGCTACCGGCTCGTGGATTTCGAAGACGGCGCGCGTCTCGGCCACCTCGGCTATGAGACGGTGCGCGACGCTTTCCTCGCGATCATCCGCAAACACCCGCGCGATCTCGGCGGCATGACCTCGACGAAAGCCGCGCTCGAAATGCTCCGCGCGATGGCCATCGGCGAATGCCTCACGCAATGCACCGCCGCCTTTCTCGACAACGAGGACGCGCTGCTCGCCGGGACATTCGACGCGCCGCTCACCGACGTGATCCCCGCCGCGCCCGCGCTCGGCGAAATCCAGAAAAAAAGCCGCGAAACGATCTACTCTACAAAGCGCGGAGTGGAGATCGAAATCGCCGGCTACGAGGTGCTCGGCGGCCTGCTCGACATTTTCATGAGCGCGGTGAACGACCTCGCCGCGCAGGGCGACCGCGCCTCCAACCGCAGCCGCAAACTTGCCAGCCAGCTCCCCGCCGAATGCGTGAGCGCCGCGCGCGAAGCCGGCCCGTACGATCGCCTCATGCGGATGCTCGATTTCGTCAGTGGCATGACGGACAGCTACGCCGTCTCGCTCTACCGCCGCGTGAAAGGCATCGCGCTGCCGGGAACGTAGTTTCCCCGCGACAAGGGATTTTGATCCCGAAAAATCGGGCTGCATCCGGCCTTTCTAAAATTGAAAATGGTCGCGCCAAAGTGCCTAACGCCAGAACCTCATGTGGGTCTTTTCCCTAGGAGCAGCGGAATTGCGACCGAATCGCAATTTCCTCTTGCGACCGAATCTCATCCGCAGTAATAATCCCCATACCAATGTTTCCAGTCGTCCCCAAACTGACACTTTCAACCGCGAAATGCGGCGAGCAGTTGCGCGTCCGGCACATCTGCCCGGACTGCCCTCACTGCGTACGGCTGCGCGAACTGGGCTTCCGGGATCACGTCGTCGTGCGGAAAATCGCGGACGGCGCGGCGGTGATCTGCCTGCTCATGGGCACGCGTCTGGCGCTGGGCCGCGAGCTTTGCGATCACGTCGAGGTCGAGCGTTTCGCTGCCTGAACGGTGCATGGGTGACGATGCCGTGCCTCAGAGCGCAGCGGAGCCGTTGAGCGGACTCCAGCCCGGCCAGCGCGGCAAAGTGATCACGATCGAAGTGCCCGGCTCAATGCGCGGACGCGTGATGGAAATGGGGTTCACCGCCGGCACGGTGATCGAAGTCGTGCGGTTCGCGCCGATGGGCGATCCGATCGAGTTCAAAGTCCGAGGCGCGCACATTTCGCTGCGCAAGGCCGAGGCCGCGGGCATCCGCGTGCAGCGGATCTGAATCATGGCCGAGGCCCCGCAAATCTTCCGTCGCATCGCCATCGCCGGAAATCCGAACACCGGCAAGAGCACGATTTTCAACGCCCTCACGGGCATGAGGCAGAAGGTCGGCAACTACCCCGGCGTGACGGTGGAAAAAAAGACGGGGCGTTTTTTCGGCAGCCACGGCGAGACGATGGAACTGCTCGATCTGCCCGGCAGCTACAGCCTGCAAGTGCGTTCGCCTGACGAGGCGGTGTCGCGTGACGTGCTGCTCGGTCGCGTGCCCGACACGCCGCGGCCGGATGCGATCATCGCGGTGCTCGATGCGTCAAACCTCGATCGCCATCTCTACCTCGTCGCGCAATTTCTCGAACTCGACATTCCCGTCATCGTCGCGCTGAACATGGTGGATGTCGCCGAGCAGCGCGGGCTGACGATCGATCTCCTCGCGCTGAAAAACAGTCTCGGCGTCCCGGTAATTCCAATGGTCGCAAGCCGCGGCCAGGGGCTCATCGAACTCAAGCAGGCGCTCTCGCGCGCCACGCTGCACGTCTCCGAATGCAAGGCGCAGCTCCCCATCGTGCTTGAGCGCGAAGTCTCCGCGCTCTCGCGGATTTTGAAATGTCACGCGGGAAGCGTGCGCTCCGAGGCGATGCTGCTCCTCTCGATCGAAGACGAGCGCCTCGCCGCTGAAGTGAACGGCAATCCCTCACTGCTCACCGAAATTCACGCCGCCCGCGAACGGCTGAAACTCAGCGGACTCGATCCCATCGCCGCGCCCGTGGACGCGCGTTACGCGTGGGTATCGGAGGTCTGCGCGTCCGTCATCCATCGCCGCGGCGAGGATTCGCACGGGCTCACTTTCACCGATCATGTGGATCAAATCCTCACGCACAAGCTGTGGGGCTGGCTCGCATTCGTCACGATGATGGCGCTGATGTTCGTCTGCATTTTCGTCGTCGCAAAATGGCCGATGGACTGGATTGACGGCGCAAAGGACTGGCTCGCAAACCTCGTGCGCTCGCACATGGCCGACGGCGATTTTCGCAGCCTCGTCGTGGACGGCGTGATCGGCGGCGTCGGCAACGTCGTGATTTTTCTCCCGCAGATTCTCATCCTCTTTTTCTTCCTCGGGCTGCTGGAGGACAGCGGCTACATGGCGCGTGCGGCGTTCATCATGGACCGCATGATGTCGCGTGTCGGGCTGCACGGGAAATCATTCGTCCCGCTGCTGAGTTCGTTCGCGTGCGCGATTCCCGGCATCATGGCCACGCGTACGATTGAAAATCGCAACGACCGTTTCGTGACGATCCTCGTCGCGCCGCTGATGAGCTGCTCCGCGCGGCTGCCCGTCTATGCGATCATGATCGCGCTGCTCATGCCCGCGTCGAGCGTGTGGGCCAAGGCCGGCGTGATGCTCTGCATGTACCTGCTCGGCGTCGCCGCCGCATTCGTGATGGCGGGCCTTTTCAAAAAAACAATCCTGCGCAGCGAGACGCCCATGCTACTGCTCGAACTCCCGCCGTACCGCGCGCCCGTCGTGCGCGGCATCGTGCAGCGCATGTGGGAGCGCGCCGTCGTGTTCCTCCGCCGTGCGGGCACGGTCATCCTCGCGCTCAGCGTGATTTTGTGGGCGCTGCTGAATTATCCAAAACCCGCGACGCCAAACCCAACGCGCGCCGACGTGCTCGCACACAGCGCCGCGGGGCGTTTCGGCCACGCCATCGAGCCGGTGATCGCGCCGCTCGGCTACGATTGGAAAATCGGAATCGGCCTTGTGGCATCGTTCGCCGCGCGCGAAGTTTTCGTCAGCACGATGGGCCAGATTTACAACATCGAGGACGCAAAGGCGGACAATGAGGATCTCCGCTCGCGGATGCGCGACGAGCGCCGGGCTGACGGCACGCCGATCTTCACGCCGCTCACGTGCCTTTCGATCATGGTCTTCTTCGTCCTCGCGATGCAGTGCCTCAGCACCGTCGCCATCGTGCGGCGCGAGACGAATTCCTGGCGCTGGCCGCTTTTCCAAATCGCCTACATGAACGCGCTCGCGTGGGTCGCGGCATTCATCGTTTACCAGGGCGGGCATCTTCTCGGCTTCCGATGAGTGCCACGACGCAACATATCCTCGCCGCCGCCGCGGTCTTCATTTCGCTGCTGTACCTCGTGCTGCGCGGGCGGAGGAAAAAGGACTGCGGGAGCGGCTGCAACTGCGGGACGAAGAAACCGCAGGTGAAGTAGGCGGGGGTTGAATCCCGCCGGGTGACGGGATGGAGAGGTGTCCACACTATCAGCCGCCGGTATCCGCCGACGACAGTGTTAAGTTACTAACATCATCGTCGCCGGATTTGCTGAGCGGAATGGTGAACTGGAACACCACCCAGCCGGGATCGGACGGCTCGATCGTGAGCGTGCCGCCGTGCGCCCGCACGATCTCCCGGGCGATACTGAGGCCGAGGCCCTGCCCGCTGCCGCCGACATCGCTCCGCACCCGCGAGGATTCCACGCGGAAGAACCGGTCGAAGATTCGCCCGCGATCCGCTTCGGAGATGTCCATGCCGGTGTTCGCGATCCGGCATACTGCCACGCCGTCGGCCACGATGAGCTGACAGCGGATCGTGCCGGCCTGCCGGTTGTATTTGATCGCATTGTCAAAAAGGTTGAGCACCAACTGGCGGAGAAACTGCGGGCTGCCTTTCACCTGCACCGAAGGCGCAAGGTCGAGCTCCACGCCGATCTTCAGACGGTTGCCAAGTATCTCAATGTCCTCGGCAAGTTCCTCGATCAGATCGGTCAACGCGACCACCTCGGTGCCGACGGGAAATTTTCCCGCGTCTGCCTGCGAAAGGAGCAGCAGGCCCTCGACGATGTGGATGAGCCGGCCGGTCTCGTCGAGCAGGTCGAGCATTGTGCGCTCGACACCGTGGGGGATCTCGCCCGAGCGCAGTGCAATCTCGAGTTCGCCGCGGATGATCGTGAGCGGCGTCTTGAGTTCGTGCGAGGCATCCGCGCTGAAGCGCCGCGCCTGCTCGAAACTGCGTTGGAGACGATCAATCATCCTGTTGAGGACGGTCGTGAGGTGCCCGATTTCATCGAGGCCGCCGCTCACCGGCAGGCGTTGTTCGAGACGATCCGCAGTGATGCGCTCCGCCGCGGCCACAATATCGTCCACGGGCTTCATGGTCCTGCCGTACAGCCAGCGTGCGCCTGCGGCGAGGAACAAAAATGCCACCGGCAGAATCACGGCGTACGTCCGCCACATGTTGTTCTCCCACTCGGTGAACGGGCTGATGTCCACCGCGACCCGGAGCCGCGTGCTCCCTTTGGTTATCTGCAAAATTCTTGCCGTGTCCGTGGGTGTGACTAGGCCCGTGTACGCCACTCCTTCCGGGCCTGCGGGCAGCGGCACATCGCCCAGCTCCCTCGATCGGTAAACCAATTTGCCAACCGGCTCCTCGATCTCGAAGCTGTACAGGCTGTAGACTGAACTGAAGAATTTCGACACTTCGGCCGCGTCTCCCCAATCCATCGGATGGCCAAGATGCCCGATCCCTTCAAAGACGCTCTCGGCTTCGCTTCGCAGCGTGGAATCCAGATGGATGCGCATCTTCGACTCCAGCGAGTGGCCGATAAGCCCGCCAAAAAGCGCGACCGAGAGCCCGCCGACCAGCACCGTCCACAAGACTAGGCGCGTCTTTAGCGGCCAGACTTTCATCCACTTACTCTGCCCTTACACAATAGCCGACGCCACGCACGGTCTGGATGAGCTTCATATCCTCGCCGTCGTCAATCTTCCGCCGCAGCCGCTGGATGTACACATCCACGAGATTCGTGCCGGGATCGAAGTGGTATTCCCACACGCGCTCAATGAGCTGCGTGCGTGTCACCACCTGGCCGGGCAGCCTCATGAGGTGTTCGAGCAGGCGAAATTCACGCGCGGTGAGATTGACCCGCCGGGTTCCGCGCGTGACTTCACGGGTCACGAGGTTCATCATCAGATCGCCGATTTTGTAAAGTGTGATCGTCTCGCCGGTCACACGCCGCACGAGAGCACGGACACGAGCGACCACCTCGTCCATGGAAAATGGTTTCGCCATGTAGTCATCGGCACCGAGGTTCAGTCCCTCGACACGCTCGTTCACATCGCCGCGCGCGGTGATGATCATCACCGGGGCCGTCACCTTGCGCGTACGCAACGTCTTCAGAACGCTGAGGCCGTCGCGCTTCGGAAGCATGATGTCTATGACGATCGCATCGTAGGGCGTCTTGGTCGCGCGTTCGAGCCCGTCCTCGCCGTCCCCGCTGATGTCCACACTGAATCCCTGCTCCTGAAGTCCCTTCTTCAGCAGGCTCGCGATTTTCGCTTCGTCTTCAATGACCAGTAGTTTCATGATTTGAGAACATAAGCCACATCCGGTGGGAATGCTTGGAAAAATGACGTAAATTCGCCGTCATCTGCGACGCACGCCCAAAACACCACCGGAACTTTCCCTATGCGGCTGGCAGGGCGTTTGCTATCTCACTTTTGTCGCAACCATGAAATCAGCCCAACCTCTCGCACTCGCCTGCGCCATCGCATCACTCGTCCCGACCGCATCGTTCGCACTCGGAATCCGCATCGCGGATCAGGATGCCAGCGCCACCGCACGCGGCAACGCGTTCACCGCCACCGCCGACAACCCCTCGGCGATCTACTACAATCCCGCGGGCATCTCGCAGCTCTACGCACCCGCGCTTACACTCGATGCCGGCGTCGGCAAGACGGCCACGCCCACCGAGAAGGACGGCGAAGGCGGCCTTCGCCTGCGCATGGGCCTCTATTCGATCACCCTCGGCAGCAAGGCCACCCTCGGCGGCGGTGCGGCCAAATTCGACATCAGCCACCGCTGGCAGGAATCGGGCAGCTTTTACGCGACGTGGAAACAGCCGAACTCGCCGCTCACCTTCGGCCTCGGTGTCTATGCGCCGTACGGCTTCGGCGTCTGGTATCCGGAAAACTGGCCGCTGCGGCAGCTCGGCATCAGCGGCAACATCGCCTACATCTGCATCAATCCCGTCGTGTCGTGGCAGGTCACACCCACACTCTCGATCGCAGTCGGCCCCACGCTCAACTACGCGAAAACCAGCCTCAAGTTCGGCATCCTCCCGACCGCTGTCGGCGACGCCCTTGAATTCGAAGGCTCCGGCTGGGCCGTCGGCGCAAACGCAGGCGTCCTCTGGAAGCCGCATCCCATGCACAGCTTCGGCATCATGTATCGCAGCGAGACCCAAGTGACCTTCGACGGCAGCGCGACCACCACACTCCCCGGCCTCGGCACGCTCCGCGAACCCGGCAACGCGAACTTCGTCTTCCCGCAAAACATCGTCTTCGGCTACAGCTTCCGCCCGACCCCGCGGTGGAACATCGAATTCGACGCCGACTGGACCGACTGGGATCGGCTCAACACCGTCACCCTCAACAAAGCCAGCGGAGGCGTCCCGCTCGCGTTCAACTGGCAGTCGTCCTTCTTCTACGAATTCGGAGTGACCTATCAGTTCGACGCCGGCTTCTCCGCCAGCGCCGGTTACATCTACAGCGAGAACAGCGTGCCGAACTCCTCCTTCAATCCCATCCTGCCGGACTCGAACCGCCACATCTTCAGCGTCGGGCTCGGGAAAAAATGGAGCCATTTTGAACTCGACCTTGCCTACCAGTACGCGCATGGCCCCGCACGCAACGTCACCAATGTCGCAGCAGGAACCTACCAATTCGACAGCCATGCCATCTCCCTTAGCGCCGGATACCGCTTCTAGCGTCCCCGCGGCGGCCGCAGCGCGGAAACCCGTGCTCCTTGTCGTGGACGACGAGGAAGGGCCTCGCACCTCGTTGAAGGTCGTTTTCAAAAGTGAATACGACGTCCTCCTCGCTGCGAACGGCACCGACGCCATCAAGCTCGCGCGTGAAACGAAGGTGGACGTCGCCATTCTCGACATCCTCATGCACGGCATGTCCGGCGTGGATGTTCTCCGCGAACTCAAGCAGATTGACGAAGACATCGAGGTCATCATGCTCACCGCCTACGAGACGCTCGAGACTGCCCGTCAGGCGCTCCGCCTCGGCGCGCGCGAATACCTCAACAAGCCATTCGACATCGCCGCCCTGCGCAACGCCGCCAGGAGCGCGCTCGCCAAGCGCCGAGCCAACCAGGAACTCAAGTCGGCCCACGCCCGCATCCAGCAGTTGCAGGCCCAAATCTCCACCATGGCAGGCCATGCGCCGGAAGTCCGCGCCGGAGACACAGCCGGCAACATCCTGCACGACCTCAACAGCCCGCTCACCGTCATCAACGGCTTCATCGAGCTCATCCACAGGCAGGTCAGCACCGCCGCGAAAATCGAGGGCGAGGAATTTGAAAAGATGAAGAGCAGCATCAGCCGCGTGCACGGGCAGGTCGTCCGCTGCCTCGAGATTTCGCGCCGCTACCTCGGCATCCTCCACCCCGGCGACTGCGACATCGCCGAAGCCGTCGCCGTGAATGAAGTGCTCGTGGATCTCGAGGAACTCCTCAGCCGGCATCCCAGCGCCGAGGGCTGCGAACTCACCATCAGCGAACTCGACGCCCACACCCACGCCGGCATCTCCGGCACGAACCTCCTGCGCATCCTCCTCAACCTCGCACTCAACGGACTCCAGAGCGGCAATCCCCCGCTCCGAGTTGAAATCATCGCGCAGGCCATCCCGGAAAAATTCGACTTCTCCAAATTCACCGACGGCACGGAAGAACGCTTCATCACCGCCGAACGATTCCCCGTCGGCGCGGCGATGGTCGCCATCAGCGTGCGCGACAACGGCCCCGGCATCCTCGCCGCAGTCCTCCCGCGACTCTTCAACGAGCCCTTCAC
This sequence comes from uncultured Spartobacteria bacterium, assembly GCA_903882875.1. Lineage (GTDB taxonomy): Bacteria > Verrucomicrobiota > Verrucomicrobiia > Chthoniobacterales > Chthoniobacteraceae > SXWH01. The sequence continues at coordinate 85,039 of CAIRYQ010000059.1, forward strand.
CACCAAGCCGCCCGGCAAAGGCACCGGACTCGGACTCGGCAGCGTGAAGCAGCTCGTCACCGAGGTTCGTGGCGCGATCCGCGTCACCACCAAGCCCGGCCAGGGGAGCACCTTCACCGTCTTCCTCCCGCTCGCAGCGTAGGCGTTCGAGGGAAAGTGTCGGTTCGCATTTCCGCCGAAAGCGTGTGAACTGCGCGGTAGCCACCGCCTCTGCCATGCCCGAAGGCCCGCACGACCCGCAGCTTCCACCCGCCCCGCCAGGACGCGGCGCGGGCATTAACACGCCGAACCGATTCGAGGCGCAGCGCATCGAAATCGAACCCGGTGCGCTCGTGGACGACGACGGCGATCCGCTCCCCGTGCGCACACAGTTTTTCCGCGACGACACGCAGGGTATCCTCGCGTGGAATGATTCGCCGGACATCCCCTTCCGCGTCGGCTGTTCGCCGTACCGCGGCTGCGAGCACGGCTGCGCGTACTGCTTCGCACGCCCCTACCACGAATACCTCGGCTTCAGCGCAGGCATCGAATTCGAGAGCAGAATCCTCATCAAAGAACGCGCGCCCGAACTGCTGCGCGAGGCATTCTCGAAAAAAAGCTGGCAGCCGCAGATCGTCGCCATGAGCGGCATCACCGACGTGTACCAGCCCGTCGAGCGCCGAATGCAGATCACGCGGCGCTGCCTCGAAGTGTTCGCAGAATTCCGAAATCCGGTGGCGCTGATCACGAAAAATCACCTCGTCACCCGCGACGCCGAGCTGCTCGGCAAACTCGCGAGATTCCGAGCCGCAAGCGTCGCAATTTCCCTCACCACACTCGATGGTGAACTCGCGAAAAAACTCGAACCGCGCGCCAGTACGCCGACGCGCAGGCTCGCCGCAATCCGCGAACTCACCGCCGCCGGCGTGCCCGTCTCCGTCCTCACCGCGCCGATCATTCCCGGCCTGAACGACCACGAAATCCCATCACTGCTCGCCGCCGCCCGCGAGGCGGGCGCGGTCACCGGACACTACACCGTCGTGCGCCTTCCCCTCTCAGTGGAGCCGATCTTTTCCGAATGGCTCGCACGCCACGTCCCCGGTCAGAAGGAAAAAATCCTCGGCCGCATCCGCGAATTTCGCGGCGGCAAACTGTACCGCGGAAAATTCGGCGAACGCATGTCCGGCTCGGGCGCAGCCGCGGAACAACTGCGGCAGTTTTACGAAGTGAGTTCGCGCCGCGCCGGTTTCCCGTCGCGCGAAGAATCGCTCGACATCGGCGCACGCGGCCTCAGCGCAGAGCACTTCCGGGTTCCATCCGCGCAGATGACGCTGTGGTGAGACGCGGCATGAGCCAGCCGGTTACGATGCTCGCACCGAATACTCGAACTCGCCCGCGGGGATCCATTTCGCCGGAAGATCGCAACCGACACGATCCTGCGTTCGCTCGGATCTGAATGAGCGGACATGCCTAGGAAATCTTCCACCGTGCCTGACGCAGCACGGCGCGTGGAATCTGGGGATTTTTCATCGGCGAGGGATGTTCTGTTCAATGCCGCATCGTGCGGTGGCAAGCAGCATCACTCATTGTCCCGCCGGAAATCCGGCTCACGGACTGAACTCGATCCAGTTCAGCCCCAGCACCGTCGTCTTTTCCGCGCAGCGCGCGACCACGCAGACATCCGTGAGGCCGCCGCCATTCGCGATCGCAGTCGGAAGCTCGGCAAATTCCCCCTCGCCCGTCGGCTTCACATCCACGCTCGCGATTAGCGCACCGGCCGGCGAATCCTTGCGCAACTCGATCGTCCCGCCCTTCTTGTCGAAGCACCCGGCGCGGATGACAAGGTGATGGATGCCGTCGAGATTCAGTTCGCGGAAAATGATGTGCGCGCCGTCCTTAAAATGTCCGACCAAGCCCTTCTCGCCCTCGACTTGCTCGACGTAGGCCATGCCGCGATTGATGTCGTAGAGCGCCGCCTTCTTGCGTCGCGAATGAAGCACCACGGCGTTCTCGCCGCGCAGCCGCGGCAGCGTGCCGGCCTTGCCGTCGTCCGTGTAGCTCGCGCTGAGAATGAGCACGCCTTCGTCTGCAAACCCGCCGCTGGGTTTCTTCGGCGCGACGTAGCTGCCGCTCGCGCCGGACTTCGGCAGGCTCGCCGGATCGTCCTTCAGCGAGAGCACCCACGCGATCATCTGCCGCGTCTGCGCGACCGTGTGCTGCGGATGCGGCGGCATGGGAAGCTGCCCCCACACGCCGGTGCCGCCGCTGATCACTTTCGCCGCGAGTCGCTCGGCCGCCGCGGGGTCGTCCTTGTATTTCAGCGCGACCGTCCGATACGCCGGACCCGCGGACGGCGTGTCGGCCATGTGGCAGGAAAAGCACGTGCTCGCACGCATGAGCGCGAGTCCCGGATCGATCACTTCCTTCTCACCCACACCGGGAAAGCGGCGGTTGCGGAACTCGCCGGTCACCGCAACGAGGTTCGGCTGCACCGTGTCACCGTCCGTTTCATTCACCGAAACGCGGTAGGGAATCTCGCTGCCCCAGTCGAAAAACGAACCGTTCGCGGGCGAACCGAAACGCACGACAGGCCGCGCGTTGCCGACGCAGATCGTCTCCTTTGCCGTGCCCGTCGCGCCGCTGCCGTCGCGGGCGGTCAGCGTCACTTCATACGTGCCGGGCTGCGTGAACGTGTGCTGAAATTTTGCGCCGTGCTCCGGCTGCTCCACGCCCGCGATGCTCCAGGAAAAAGTGAGCGCGTCGCCGTCGGGATCCGTCGAGCCGGACGCATCGAGCGTGAGTGCGAGCGGCTGCATTCCCGCAGTTTCACCAGCGGAAATCTTTGCGATCGGCGCGCGGTTGCCGCGGCGATAGACGATGCGCACGATGCGGCTGTCCGCGTTTTCCCACCACTTGTCGCCGTATTCGATCACGTAGAGCGCGCCGTCGGTACCGAGCTTCATGTCAATCGGCCGGCGCAGCGTCATCGCCGGCACGAACGGCTCAATCTCCGGCCCCGGCGTGCCGAGCTTCACGGTCTGGATCCAGTTGCGCATCCACTCGTAGATGAAGAGCCGCCCGTCGAGCACCTCGGGCAGTTTGATCGGCGACGGATTCGCCGCATCAAAATGATACACCGGCCCCGCCATGATCGAGCGCCCGCCGCTGCCGAGCGTGGGAAACCTCTCCGATGCCAAGCTCGAATACCAGATGAGCGCGGGCTTCGCAGGCGGCAGCTTTTTGATGCCCGTGTTGCGCGGCGACAGATTTTCCGGCGTCTGCGGATCGAGCCGCTTGATCTCCTTTTTCGCATCGAAGTCGAAAAGCGGCAGCGCCTCGTTCGGCCCGACGAAAAGCGGCCAGCCGAAATTTCCCGCCGTCGTCGTCGCGTTGATCTCGTCGTAGCCGTCCGGCACCACGCCGAGTTCCGGCAGCACGTTTGGCCCCACGTCGCCGAAGTAGAGTGTGCCCGTCGCGTCGTCCACCGTCATGCGGAACGGATTGCGGATGCCCATGCCGTAGATTTCCGCGCGGCCGTCCTTGCCGTCGGCGAAAAGATTTCCCTGCGGGATCGAGTAGCCGCCCTCCGGTGTCGGATGAATGCGCAGGATTTTCCCGCGCAGGTCGCGCGAGTTCGCCGCCGAGCGGAATGCGTCCCAATTTTTCCGATCGGGCCGCGTGTCCACGGGCAGGCCGGGATTCCAGTGACAGTTGTCGCCGTTGCCAATGTAGAGGTCGCCCTTCCCATCCATGAACATCGCGCCGCCCATGTGATAGACGTACTCGGTGTCGTAGGGCCATTCGAGCAACATGCGCTCGGACTCGGCGGGCATCTTTCCATCAGTCACGGTGAAGCGGCTCACGCGCATCGTGCCCTGCTTCACCGCAGGACAGAACAGCGCAAAGACATGCCCGCTCTTTTCAAAATCGCGCGCCACCGCCATGCCGAGCAGCCCCACCTCACCCTTCGCAAAAGTGGGCACCTGCCCCAGCACCGTCACCGCGCCCGACTTCGCATCCCATCGTTTCACCGGGCCCCAGAATTCCCCGAATACGATGTCGCCGCCGGGCAGCACCTCCATCTGGATCGCATCGTGGCTCGCGGCCACGAGGATCTCCTTTTCAAAGCGCGCCGGGTCGTAGGATTCGACCGCATTCGTGATGCACGAAGCGAGGCATAGCAGCGCCGCGGTGACACCGCGGAGTTTCTGTTTCATCGGCCGGGCGCAGTTTGAAAATGAGCCGGGCTGTTCGGGGAGGATCGGATTCATGGGAAGGATTTGAGTTTTGAAAATCAGGACACGCCGTTCACGACATTTTCCAACCGCTCGCCGCGCACTGCCGCGAGCGCGATCCGCGCGGAGGTCGCGCGCATCTCCAGCTTCGACTCCACGCTGCAAAACGCCGCGTGGCACGTCACGATGAGATTCGGCGCGGATGCTTCCTCCGAAGTCTTCAGCGGCTCGTCCTCCACCACATCGAGGCCGGCTCCGGCGATTCGCCCTTCGCGCAGCGCATCGAGGATTGCAGTCTTCTTGATCACCGCGCCGCGCGCCGTGTTCACGACGAAGGCGCCGGGTTTCATCAGCGCGATCTCGCGCTCGGCGATCAGGTGCCGCGTCTCGTCCGAGAGCGGGCAATGCAGCGACAGCACGTCGGCTTTCGCGAGCAATTCATCAAGCGTCCGGACTCGCGAGACTCCCACAGCCTTGTCCGCGCCATTCGGCAGATACGGATCGTGGAAGACGACCTTGAAGCCGAGCGCCTTTGCGCGCAGCGCGGCCGCCGTGCCGATGCGCCCGAGCCCCACGATGCCAAACGTCAGCCCGCGCAGCCGCCGCAGACGCGGCTCCACGCGGATCACCCAGCCGAGCTGCTTCGCCTCCGCGTCGAGCGGGAAAAGCTGCCGGCACAGCGCGAGCGCGAGCGCGATGGCGTGGTCGGCGACTTCCTCGGTGCCGTAGTCCGGCACGTTGCACACCGCGATGCCACGCGCGCGCGCCGCCGCGATGTCCACCGAGTCGAAGCCCACGCCGTTGCGGATGAGTGCGCGGCAGTTTCGCAACCGCGCGATGCCCGTCGCGGTGATCGGCGTGTTGTGCCAGACGATGAGCGCATCCGCCCCGCAGATCTCCTCCGTGAAATCCGCATCGCTCCCGCACAGAAAGCGCCGCACCTCGGCGGCATCGCCGATCACCGCGCGCTCTGCGGCAGATTCCGGATCGCCGAGCGGCGATTTCGCCCAGTCAATGATTGCGACGAGTGGTTTCTTCGGGGTCATAAATTGCAGACGAGTGGATGTGCACGCGCAGCCGCTTCCGCGCGATGTTTTTCCGTGTCAGCCCCGAGCATCTGTGCGGACGGGCGCTGGAGAAATTCACGGCGTCTTCGTCGGCTGTTTGTCCGGCATCCGCACATGCTTCGCGACATCGCGCAGCGCGATCACTTTGCAGCCCTCGTCCTTCAGATGCTGCATGTAGCTCTCAAATTTCGCCGGGTCGCTGCTCACCCACGGGTGCTTGATGTCGGGCACTCCGTGAAAAGTCATCACCGCGATTTTCCCATCGCGCGCCTGGGCGACGGCGGCCTTGAACTGCTCCAGCGTGCTTGCCGGCTTGCCGTCGAACGCCTGCGGCAACGTGAGCGGCTCGTCCTTCGCGGGATCGAAGGCCCTCGCGCCGCCCGCCCGCGCAAAACGGTATCCCCGTTCGCGCAGCAGCTTCACCGCCGCATCGCTCGTCTGATAGCCGGGATAGCAGAAGCTCACCGGCTTCGCGATGCCGTGCTTCGCGCACTGCTGCTCGATGAACTCCACGTCCGCCGCCAGATCCTCCGCCTTCTGCCCCGCGACACCCGTGTGCCTGCGCGTGTGGTTGCCGATTTCAAATCCGTCCCCATCCAGCTTCTGAATCTGCTCCCACGTCATGTAGTGCTCCTTGTCCGTGAGAAACTCGAAGCCCTCGGTGATGAAAAATGTCGCGCCGAAGCCGAGCTTCTTCAGCAGCGGCGCGACGAAAGTCGCGTGGCTCGCCACCGAGTCGTCGAAGGTGAGCACCACGATGCGCTCCGGCGCAGGCTCGGCAGCGCGCGATGCGTTCACGCCTGCGATGAACGCGCACAGGAAGATGAGTCGGAGGAAGTTTTTCATGGGTGTGGTCGTGGCGGATTACTTCGCCGCGTTTGCCGCCTTCGCGTCAATCCCGCTCATCTGAAAACGTAGGGTTCGCACATCAAAGTCACGCCAGTCCCGGATTCCACGAGGAAACCGCTTCCTCGCAGCAGCGTGGCCGGGACATAGTGCGGCATGAAATTGAACCTCGCAGATCAGAGCGTCGTCGTCTTCGGCGCGACGAATGGAATCGGCCGCGCCATCGCCGGCGGCTTTCTCGACGAAGGATGCCGCGTGCATGGATTCGATCGTGCAGCCGGCGCGGCGCAGGCGGGCCTGACAACCTTCACCGGCGACGTCACGCGCTACGACGAGGTCCGCGCATTCGCCGACCAGGTCGGCTCGGTGGATCACATCGTCTTCTCCGTCGGCGCGGGCTCGGGTAAATTCGGATTCCCATTCTGGAACCTCGAACCGTCCGACTGGGCGCGCGTCCTGGAGATCAATCTCATCGGCGCGGTGAACGCCGCGCACGCCTTCGCGCCGAAGCTCATCGCACGCGGACGCGGCTCCATGCTTTTCCTCGTCTCCGTCGCCGGCCAGATCGGCTCGCAGACCGACCCGCCGTACAGCGCGGCAAAGGCCGGGCTCATCAATTTCACGCAATGCGCCGCGAAGGACCTCGCGCCGCACGGCATCCGCGTGAACGCCCTCTCGCCCGGCATGGTCAAGACCGACCTGAACCAGTCCGTCTGGCATGCGGGCCAGGCAAATCTCCCGCCCTCCGAACGGCAGGACTACGAGACATGGGCCGCGGAAAAAATCCGCAAAGTGTCCCCGCTCGGCCGCTGGCAGACGCCCGCGGAATTCGCCGCGATGGCCGTCTTCCTCGCCTCGGACCACGCGCAGAACATCACCGGCCAGACCATCAACATTGACGGCGGCCAGGTGATGCACTCCTGATCGATCTTCGCCGCAGGCAACGTGGACAGCCGCGGTGATGCGCAAAAAAAGTGCGCCGGGATGCTACCGGCGCGCTTTGGATGGTGGCTGCTGTCAGTCTTCCTTCGCATCAGACCATGCCCACCCGGTTTGTTGACAACGCTGCGGGAAATCATGGCGAAAACGGCCCGGCGATTCATCGCTGGGCTATTGTCAAAGCCGCTTTGCCAACAAACCGGTTAGCCGTTGCGGTTGAATGAGGGAAGGCCATCGAGACTATGTTGGCCGTGCTTGCTGCGGTAGGCACGCAGTTCTTCGGCGGATTTCGAGTTGGTCCATTTGTCGAGGATGTCGCGCGGGCCACAGTAATCGTAGAGCGGCACTGCATAGCCGCAGGAGTCCGACACGCGCTCGACCGTGATGGAGATGAAGCAGCGTGTCCCCGCGTGCGGCGGAAAAAGTGCAGCCATCTCTGCATAACGCGGATGCTCGGCTGCGATAACCTCGCCGCGCCCGTGCAGCCGCACAATCTTCGGTGGCCCCTCGAATGCGCAGAACATGACCACGATGCGTCCGTTCTCTTGGAGGTGTGCAGCGGTCTCAGCGCCACTCCCGGTGTAGTCCTGATAAGCTACCGCGAGCGGCCCGATGATGCGGAAGGTATCGCCACCCTTGGGCGATGTGTTGATGTGCCCGTTCGGAGTAAGCGGGGCAGTAGCAACGAAAAAAATGCGCTGCCGGGCAATCCAAGCTGCGAGTTCGGAGCTGATGCTTTCGTGTCGCTTACTCATAGCGCGTAGCAACGCCTAACGACCCCAAGCTCAGCGACGGGCGCGGCTGGCGCGGCTCCTGCGCGGCGGGGGAAAGGCGGAGGCAGGAAGCAGGGGCCGTGACAGCCGCGCCCGTTCGCTGCAGCGCATAGGCGTTGCGGTCAATTGGAAATTCGTGCGACTCATAAGAGGAATAGTCCACGAAATGCACAAACGTATCCGACAACAAGTGCGAAGAAAACGAGAGACCTACTGCTCCTCTCCGTCGGAGCGTAAGCTCGACGGTCGAGGAAGAGAGCTGCATGAGCGAAAGCCATAGTAACGCCAGCGTAAGCGAGAATATCTAGGCCGTCACCCTCGCTAGATTTGAGGGCGCGAAGGCCGGTGAAAAGGATGCTAAGAACTGCAATGGTGGCGCAAAGACCGTGAACAATGCGAAGACGCATCGAATACCGAACCGGCTGTGCTGCTGTATCGTTCATTTCAGAAGGTGCGAGCGACGCCTAACTACCTATTATACGACTGGAGGACTTGGCCAGTCACGTAGCTGGAGTGGATGGGAGGGGCAGGGTTTTCCCTGTTTGAAAGAGGAAATCCAAGGAGGGCCGCTGGCATTCCTGTCGTGTAGCGGGAAGGACTGGAGGGGGCAAGAATTTTTTGCGGGCAGTGGCGGGGATGGGTGGGAGATTTCGGAAGGTGGCGTCCGCGCGGGCGGAGGGGCATAGGGGATTTTGGATATGGCCTCCCGCCAAGGCGGAACACTGGGGGAGAAACCGGAAGGCGGCTTCCGCTGCGGCGGAACATGGCCGGAGATTTCTCCCATGGCCTTCCGCTGCGGCGGAGAGGCATGGGAGATTTCGGAAGCGGCCTTCCGCCGGGGCGGAACCGCATGGGGGATTTTGCCGTTGGCTTTCCGCTGCGGCGGAGGGGTGTCGCGGGGTGTTGCGGGTGAAAACGGCCGCCTTTTCCGGCAAATGGCCGGTTCGGATGCTGCTTATCCGGTTGCCTGACACAGTGCGTACCGAAATGGAATGCCGTGAAAATAGCCCAGCGCTTCAGCGCTGGGAACCGGAGTCTTCAGAAAAACAAAGTCCCGGCAGGGACGGAAGGAGCGTTCTGCCGTCCCTGACGGGACTTTGCCTGTTTCCCCATCCTTTTACCCAGCACTGAAGTGCTGGGCTATTCTCGAAGCCCTCGCAGAGCCTGTCTGTGTCAAGCAACCGGATAAGCACGGTTCGGATGATGCCGGCAGAATGATTGGCTGCGGATGCGTATTTTTGTCTGTTGATATCCGTTCATTTGTTTGCCATTTTCCACGCCGTAACCCGAACCCGAACCCTCAAACTGTCAGACCCCCAATGGCACGCTACGGCTTTTCGTTTTTCGACAGCGGTGTGCGATTCGATGCGCCTGACGCCCATCCCACGCATATGATCCAACTGACCCGCTTGCTCGAAAACCCGTTCGACGACTCCAAGATCAGCATCCCCGAGCTGCTGTCCTTCACCACCGACCACATCCAGCGGATGATCGCGAACAATCCCTCCAACGAGCTGGATGCGCGCATCGCCGCCACGCAAAGTTCGCTCACGCTGGTGATGGGCACGGTGACGGATGACGCGACGAAGCTGGCCATCCGCATGGCGCGCACGCAGGCGAAGGACAACTTCCGGGCGGCGCTGCCGGGGAAGGTGGCGCAGATCGCGGGCGCGGTGACGGCGAAGTATGGGGCGGATTCCGAGCAGATGACGGAGTGCTTCCCGCAGGGGAGGAAGGTTTTCAGCGACAGCACGGAGGACCAGGTGGCGAACCACCTGCAGACGCTCATCAACGGGCTCACGGAATACCAGGCCGCCCTCGGCGCGCAGCCGCTGGCGGATGCGACGGCGCTGCTCACCGGCTGGAACGCGGTGCATGACGCAAAAGGCACCGCCGCCGGTGCGAAGACCGCAACGCAGGACGACAAGCGCAATGCGCGGGAGAACCTGCAACTGATGCTTTTCCTGAACCTGATCAAGCTGGCGGAGATGTTCGCCCGCCAGCCGGAGAAGCTGGCGCTCTACATGCGGCAGAGCCTGCTGGAGGATCATCCGCAACACCCTCCCACCCCGCCGCCGCCTACGCCGTAGGGCGTGTCCTGCGCGTTGGGGACGCCGGAGGCGTCATGAGAAATTAGGGCGTGCCCTGCGCTTTGCGGACGCCGGGCTTCGGGCCAAAGGCCCGGCACAAGCCAGCCCAGGGCAAGGCCGCGCTTGGCGCGGACGCCGCCCTGGGATCCGTGGACAAGAAGACCAAAGCCCTGAAGGGGCGGCACAGATTGTCGCGCCCCTTCAGGGCTTTGGCCGTTTTTTGCATACGATACCCTGGGCGGCGCTCGTGCCTCGCTTGCCCTGGGCTGGCTTGTGCAGGGCCTTCGGCCCAGGGCGCTGCATTGCATTCAAATTACAGGACAGCCTCTGCGGCGGATTCGCCGGGTGCGGCAGTCTCCCGCAGATGGGGAAATGCGCGGCGGGGTGCATTTTCAAAAGACCGGTGCCGGCGGCGCGCGGGAAGCGATGCGGAAAAAAAGAAACGCCGCCCCGCGGACGGGACGGCGTTTCTGTCGGAACCTTTGGGACTTCTCAGAGTCCCGATTAAAGGCGTTGCCCTGAATTTAGCAGGTCGCGGGCCTACTTGGTCGGGACTGTGGCGATGGTCTGCAGGATGCGGCTGGCGATCTTGTACGGGTCGCCCTGCGAGTTCGGGCGGCGGTCTTCGAGGTAGCCCTTGTAGCCGTTGTTCACGAAGCTGTGCGGGACGCGGACCGAGGCGCCGCGGTTCGCGATGCCGTAGTTGAATTTGTCAATGGACTGGGTCTCGTGGAGGCCGGTGAGGCGCAGGTGGTTGTCCGGGCCATAGACGGCGATGTGCTCGTTCTTGTACTTGTCGAAGGCGGCCATGAGGGCCTCGAAGTATTCCTTGCCGCCGACCGTGCGCAAATACTCGGTGGAAAAGTTCGAGTGCATGCCGGAGCCGTTCCAGTCCACATCCACGCCGAGCGGTTTGCAGTGGAAGTTCACGTCCACCTCATACTTTTCGCAGAGGCGGATGAGGAGGTAACGGGCGATCCACACTTCGTCGGCGGCCTTTTTGGAGCCTTTGCCGAAGATCTGGAATTCCCACTGGCCCTTGGCGACTTCGGCGTTGATGCCTTCGTGGTTGATGCCGGCCGCGAGGCAGTATTCGAGGTGGGTGTCCACAATCTCGCGTGCGATGGAGCCGACGTTCTTGAAGCCGACGCCGGTGTAGTATTCGCCCTGCGGGTAAGGGAAGCCCTGGTCGGGGAAGCCGAGGGGCTTGCCGTCCTGGTAAAGGAAGTATTCCTGCTCGAAGCCGAACCAGGCGCCGGGATCATCGAGGATGCCAGCGCGGCCGTTGCTCGGGTGCGGGGTGCCATCCGGAAGGAGGACTTCGCAGAGGACGAGGGCCTTCTTGTCGGCCGCCGGGTCGGGATAGACCGCGACGGGCTTCAGAATGCAGTCCGAGCTCTTGCCTTCGGCCTGCCGGGTGGAGGATCCGTCAAAGCCCCACAAGGGGAGCTGCTCGAGCGTGGGGAAGGCGTCGAAGTCCTTGACTTGAGTTTTGCCGCGGAGGTTTGCCACGGGCTCGTAGCCGTCGAGCCAGATGTATTCCAGTTTGTATTTCGCCATTTGGGTTTTGTTGTTGGTTGTCTGTTTTTGAGCGGCCTGCGCAATTTGTGACCGCTGTTTTTGTTGTTAGCCCATTACAGGGATGGGTTTAGGCGCATCTCAGAATTGAGCAGATGCAATGCCAAATTTGAGACAGCAGGAGAGATACCACAGAATTCCGCACGGTGGTCAAGGCTCGCGATGCCGAAAATTTTGACATGAAATTCCGGGCTTGCCCCGCGGGCGCGCGCGTCCACCTTCCACGCGACATGCGTGACGTGAAGGACACCCTGCGGGCGCTGGTGCGAATCGGCTACGACGGACGCGTCTTCAAGACGTTCCGCGGGCCGAAGGCGGAGGAGCGTTTCGCCAACGAGGTGCGCGTGCTGCGCCATTTGGAGGAAAGGGAATGCCCCTTCGTGCCACGGCTGCTCGAAGCGGATGCGGAGCAACTGCGCATCGTGACGACGAACTGCGGCACGCGCGTGGAGCATCTCGACGATGCGCGACGCGACGAGATTTTCGCCGATCTGGAAAAATACGGCGTGCGCCACGACGACGCCGAGACGCGGAACATCACCTACCGGCAGCAGGACGGGCGATTCTGTGTGATTGATTTTGAGTTCGCCACCATCCTCGCGGACTCCGAAAAGAAGCCCGATGCTCCCCCAGCGTGACATTTCCCCCGCCCCGCGCCTGCGCTGGTCCGGCCTCTCGGACATCGGCAAGGTGCGCAAGAACAACGAGGACGCGTTCCTCGGCATGACGTTCGACGCGCGCGAGGCGCACCTGCTCGGGAAGCTCGGCGAGGCTTCGCTGAAAAGTGCGGACCTCGCATTCGCCGTGAGCGACGGCATGGGCGGCGCGATGGCGGGCGAATTTGCCAGCCGCATCACCGTGGAAAAAATCACGCACCTGCTGCCGCGTGCATTCAAGCAGGCCGCTGCGGGAATCGAATCAGGCCGCACCGACGTGCTTGCGGAACTTTTCGCGCAAATCCACCGCGCGATGAGCTACCTCGGCGACTGCTACGAGGAATGCCGCGGCATGGGCGCAACGTTGAGCCTGTGCTGGTTCACGCCGGGCTGGATGCACTTCGCGCACGTCGGCGACAGCCGCATCTACTACCTGCCTGCGGGCGGCGGCATGAAGCAGCTCAGCGAGGACGACACGTACGTCGGCTGGCTGCTGCGCAACGGCAAGCTCACCGAATACGAGGCGCGAAACCACCCCGCGCGCAACCGCCTGCAAAAGGCGCTCGGCGGCGGCAACCAATTCGTGGACCCGCAGGTCGGCGCGGTCGCATTTGAAAAAGGCGACACCTTCGTGCTCTGCACGGACGGCGTGATGGACGGACTCTTCGACAACGCCATCGCCGACTGCATCCGCACGCCCGACACAATCGATCCCGCGCAGCGGCTCGTGCGTGCCGCAGTGGAAAATTCCGGCCGCGACAACACGACGGCAGTGGTCATCGAGGTGCTGTGAGCGGAGCGCCGCGGCCAGTCCTGTGATCTCGGTGCGAGCTCCCGAAACCCGAATTTTGACAAGGTGAGTTGCTGTTCTTGAACGCGCGCGTTGACCGCGGGGTGCGTCCTTGGCAATGTGCGCAACCACTTTTACCAAATGCGCAAAAAAATCATCGCAGCCAACTGGAAGATGAACATGACCGTCGGCGAGACGGAAGGGTTCTTCAAACCGTTCCTTCTCGAACTCGGCGGAGAAAAGCAGGTCGAGGTCGTCATCGTCCCGCCGTTCACTTCGCTCGCGAAGGCAGGCGAGATTTTGCGCAATGTGCAAAATGTGAAACTCGGTGCGCAGAACATGAGCGCGGAGAAGTCGGGCGCGTTCACCGGCGAGATCAGCGCGGCGATGCTGCGCGAACTTTTTGTCCGCTACGTCGTGCTCGGTCACAGCGAGCGCCGCACGATTTTCGGCGAGACGGATGAAATCGTGAACAAGAAGACACACGCCGCGCACGCCGCGACGCTGCGCCCGATCGTGTGCATCGGCGAGACGCTCGCCGAGCGCGACGGAAACCAAGTCGAGGCCGTGCTGGAAAAGCAAATCCGCGGCAGCCTCGCGGGGCTCAGCGCAGATCAGCTTGAGGAAACCGTGATCGCCTACGAGCCTGTGTGGGCCATCGGCACCGGACGCACGGCGACACCGCAGCAGGCGCAGGACGCGCACGCATTCATCCGCCGCAAACTCACGGAACTCTGGGACGCCGCGACCGCGGACAAGGTGCGAATCCAATACGGCGGCAGCGTGAAACCCGCGAACACCGCGGAACTCATGTCGCAGCCGGACATTGATGGCGCACTCGTCGGCGGCGCGAGCCTAGACCCGCGCGGCTTCGCGGAGATCGTCCTCGCGACGGTGAAGCTGGCGAACTGAATTTCGGAAAGCGGATACCGGAAAGAATTCCGCGATCATTCGTCTCGCCCTTTCCGGTTTCCGCATACCGGTATCCGGTTTCGATTGGCTAGTCCTTCGGCGTCAGCTTCGGACCTTCCTTTGTGTCCTTCACGACCCAGCCAAGCTCGGCGACGGCGTCGCGCAGGCGGTCGCTTTCGGCCCACTGCTTGTTGGCGCGGGCGACCTGACGCTGCTCGACGAGAGCAAGGACTGCTGCAGGAATATTTCGAATGTCCGGGCTCAGACCGAGTATGCTGTCGATTTGGTTGCGAACATGGAGTGCGATAACTGCTTGGCCATCTGTGAGCGTTCCTGCATCGAGTGCGCGATTGGTTTCGCGAACCAAGTTAAAGAGATGACTTAGCGCGCCGGAGATATTCAAATCGTCGTCGAGGGCATCAAAGAATCGCTCCCCGTAAGCGAGGATTCCATCTGTGTCTTTTCGCAGTTCAGAGCCAGAGACGACTTTGTATTTTGATAGCAGATACGAAGTGGCTTCCTTTGGATTCATTCCGGCGAGAGTGGTCGAGAAGTACTCGCTGATTGGGATTTGTAATCCGGCATGCAGTTTAAGACGTTCAGTCCACTCATCAATCCGTTGCAGTGCGCTGCGCGCTGCAGAGAGTCCGTCGAATGTGAAGTTCAGCGGCAACCGGTAATTCACCGTGATGAGCGCGTAGCGGATCTCGCGTCCGGTCCAGCCCTTCTCCAGCAGGTCGCGCAGCGTGTAAAAATTCCCGGCGCTCTTCGACATCTTCTGCCCCTCCACCATGAGGTGCGCGCAGTGCATCCAGTAGCGCACGAATTTCTTCCCCGTCACACATTCGCTCTGCGCGATCTCCGCCTCGTGGTGCGGGAAAATGTTGTCCACGCCGCCGCAGTGGATGTCGATCTCCGGGCCGAGCAGCGCCGTCGCCATCGCGCTGCACTCGATGTGCCATCCAGGCCGGCCGGGGCCCCACGGCGAATCCCATTTCACATCGCCGTCGTTTTCATCCCACGCCTTCCACAGCGCGAAGTCGCCGATGTTTTCCTTTTCGTATTCGTCGCTCTGCACGCGGACGCCGGGGCGGAGTTCATCGAGATTCAGATGCGCGAGCTTGCCGTATTCGGGGAACTTGCTGAGCCGGAAATACAGCGACTTGTCCTCGGCCTGATACGCGATGCCCTTTTTCTCGAGCACGCGGATCATCTCGATCATCTGCGCCACGTAATCCGTCGCCGCGGGGAAATCCTTCGCGCGCTTGATGCGCAGCGTCCCGATATCCTCGAAGAACGCGTCCTTGAATTTCTTCGTGAACTCCGCGAGCCGCACGCCGAGCTGGCGGCAGCCCTTGATCGTCTTGTCATCCACGTCCGTGAGATTCATCACGCGCTCCACGTCGAAGCCGCGTGCCTCCAGATGCCGCTGCAGCAAATCCTCGAACACGTAGGCGCGAAAATTCCCGATGTGCGCGAAGTTATAGACCGTCGGCCCGCACGTATAGAGCTTCACGCGTTTGCCCGCAGGATCGAGCGGATGGAACTCTTCCAGTTCGCGGGAGTAGGTGTTAAAAAATCGCGTCGGCATTGAAGCGCGGGACGGTAGTGGCGATGTTCAACAGAGCGCAACACCGAAGCCTTCGCTCCGATGCAGCCGCCTCAATCGAACCACTCGTCCGCCGGATCAAATGCGGGCACGACGAAATTGAGCACCTTCATTTTTCCCACGGCGCGGTGGCGGCAGCCGGGGCGGATCAGGATCGTGCTCAGCGGCTTCACGGGGATGCGTTCACCGTCGAGCTCGAGAAAGCCTTCTCCCTCCAGAATCACGTAGGTCTCCGTGAGCCGCTTGTGGTAGTGCGTGCGCGCGTCCGCGGAGATCTCGACGAGATGCGCTGTGGCGAGCACATTTTCCGGCGTGACAAATGCGCGGCGCGATGTGCCGCAAGGGCACGGAACGCCGGGAGTGGAATCGAGCTGGGCAAATTCGTAACGTTGCATGGCGGGAGCTTTGCCGTGGTGCGCGCGAGGGGAAGTGTGAAATTTTTGCCGCTGTCCCGTCCCCGCGCTTGTCTTGCGCGCACGGCATCCCTATCCCGTCCGGTCATGTCCGCGGAAACGAAGTCCCCATACAACGTGCGCAATCCATTCCAGGCGCGATGCGCGCGAAACATCAGCCTCTGCGGCCCCGGCTCGGACAAGGACACGCGGCACATCGAGATTTCGCTCGCGGGCTCGGGCCTCACGTATGAGCCCGGCGACGCGCTCGCGGTGAAGCCCGTGAACGATCCGCAGCTCGTCGAGCTGACGCTGAAGGCGCTCGGCTTTTCCGGCGACGAGCCGGTGAAGGTGAAGGACGCGGAGAAGCCCGTGCGCGAGGCGCTGCTGCGCGATTTCCAAATCCACTTCGCCGAGAAAAAATTCCTCGCGAAGCTCGCCGAGAAGGGCGTTGGGAAAATCGCGGAGCTGCTGAAGCCGGAGAATGCCGCAACGCTGAACGAATACACCTCGGCATGGAACGCCGCGCGCGACTGCGTGGACGTGCTCACGGAATTTCCCGGCGTGAAATTTGAGCCGCAGGAATTCACCGACACGCTGCGTGCGCTGAAC
The DNA here is from genome assembly GCA_903882875.1 of uncultured Spartobacteria bacterium. GTDB lineage: Bacteria > Verrucomicrobiota > Verrucomicrobiia > Chthoniobacterales > Chthoniobacteraceae > SXWH01. The sequence goes on from CAIRYQ010000059.1 coordinate 101,517, forward strand.
ATCCGGCTCTACTCGATCGCGTCGTCGCTGAAGGCACACCCCGAGCAGGTGGACCTCACCGTGGCAACCGTGCGATGGAATGCGCACGGGCGCGCGCGCGCCGGCGTGTGCTCGACTTTCCTCTGCGAGCGCTGGCAGCCCGGCGAAACTGCGGGCGTGTTCGGCCAGACTCAGAAACATTTCCGAATGCCGGAGAGTCCCGACGCGCCGATGATCATGGTCGGGCCGGGCACGGGCGTCGCGCCGTTTCGCGCATTTCTCGAGGAGCGCGAGGCGACTGGCGCGAAGGGCAAGAACTGGCTGTTCTTCGGCGAGCGCCGTTCGGCGACGGAGTTTTTCTACCGCGAGCAGTTTGAAAAATGGATCCGAAGCGGCGTGCTGGAATGCCTCGATCTCGCGTGGTCGCGCGAGACGGACGGCCGCAAAGAATACGTCCAGCACCGGATGCACGCGCAGGGTGCGCAGCTTTGGAAATGGATTTGCGACGGCGGTTATTTTTACGTCTGCGGCGACAAGGAGCGCATGGCGAAGGACGTTCATGAGGAGTTGATCGCGATCGCGCAGACGCACGGAGGCAAGTCGCCCGAGGAGGCGCGTGCATTCGTCGAGGAAACGCTGATGAAGACCGAGAAGCGGTATCGGCGTGACGTGTACTGAACGGAACGCGCATCTTGAATCGCATGACTTGGAACGTCCTCATCACCTCTTCGCCATTCGCCGATCCCGTCGTCGGAAAAGGCGCGCGCGAAATCCTTGGCGGCGCGGAATTTTCCATCTCGCACTCGCCGCGCTACGGCCCGCTCAGCGAGGCCGAGCTGCTGCCGCTGCTCGATGGCGTTGATGCGATCTATGCGAGCGTGGACAAGTATTCCGCCGCCGTGCTCACATCGCCGCAGGCGGCGCGGCTGAAGGTGCTCTCGCGCTGGGGCGTCGGCTGCGATGCGATTGACCGCGAGACGGCGACGCGCCTCGGCATCGTCATCGCCTACACGCCCGGCCTGCTGAACGAGGCCGTCGCCGAATACGCGCTCGTGCTCCTTTTTGCCGTCGCGCGCCGCGTGCACACGGGGCACGTCACGCTGCGCGAGGGAAAATGGGAGCCCGCGTGGGGGCAGGAGATTTCGGGCAGCACGCTCGGCCTCGTCGGCTGCGGACGCATCGGCCAGGCGGTCGCAAAACGCGCTGCTGCATTCGGCATGCGCGTGATTGCATTTGATCCCGCGCCGCATGTGGAGGCACAGAAGCTCGGCGTAAAATTCGTGACGCTCGACGAGCTGCTCGCGCAGTCGGATTTCGTCTCGCTGCACGCCGCACTCTCGCCGGAAACGCGCGGGCTCATCGGCGAGGCGCAGCTCCGCCGGATGAAAAAGAACGCGCATCTCATCAACACTTCGCGCGGTGCGATTGTGGACGAAGCCGCGCTCGTCCGCGCGTTGCACGAGGGCTGGATCGCCGGTGCCGCGCTCGACGCGTTCGTCACCGAACCGCTGCCCGCATCGCACCCGCTCGTGAGCGCGCCGAATGTCCTCATCACCCCGCACCAGGCATCATTCGGCACCGAGACCGGCAGACGCGTGAGCGAAGTCGCCGCGCGTGCCATCGCCGACTGCCACGCCGGACGCCGCCCGCAGTGGGTGCTGAATCCCGAGGTGTTCGATTCGCCCGCGCTGCGCATGACTCTTTCCAAATGAAAACCAATCCTGTCCGGGCAAAATTGAAACGCGGCGAACCGAGTGTCGGCACATGGCTGAACCTCTCCGATTCCGTCGGTGCACAGCTCATGGCGCGCACCGGCTTCGACTGGCTCACGGTCGAAATGGAGCACTCGCACGCGACCTTCGAGCACGCGGCGCGCAGCTTCGGCATCATCGCTGCGTCGGGCTGCGTGCCGCTCGTGCGCGTGCCATTCAACACGACGGAAAACATCAAGCGCGTGCTCGATACCGGAGCGTTTGGAATCATCGTGCCGCTGGTGAATTCACGCGCCGAATGCGAGGCTGTCGTGCGCGCGGCGCGTTACCGGCCCGTCGGCCAGCGCACGATCGGCGGGCAGCTCGGGCCGGCGAACTTCGCGACCGACGCCGCGACGTATTTTGAAAAGGCGAATGACGAAATCCTCGTCGTGGTGATGGCGGAGACCGCGGAGGCCGTGGCGAACATTGACGACATCCTCAGCGTGCCGGGCATTGATGCCGTCTTCATCGGGCCAAACGATCTGCACGCATCGCTCGGCGTCGCACCCGCGTTCGACAGCGACCTGCCTGCATTCAACGACGCGCTCGCGCGCATCCTCGCGAGCGCGAAAAAGCACGGTGTCGCGCCGGGCATCCACGTCGCCGACGCCGCGCAGGCGAAGCGCCGCATCGTGGAAGGCTGGCAGTTCATCGCGATCTCCAGCGAGGTCGGCATGATGCTCGCGCACGCTGCGCAGGTCGTGAAAGACCTCGGTCTCGGCAGCGGCTTGGCTGCGGTAAAATACTGAGCGCGCCTCCCGCTTCTCGCTGCTAACGGCCCGACGGAAACGCGGTTGTCACTCCATGAGTTCGCCCCTTTTTCATCCGCCGATGAATCGCCGTGCGTTTCTCACTGCGTCCGCGATGGGGCTCGCGGGGCTGAACTGCGCGCCGTCCTTCGGTGCGCCTCCGGCGGCGAATCCGGCGCGCAAGACCGCAAAATCCACGATCCTCTTTTTCCTCTGCGGAGGCGCGTCGCATATTGACATGTGGGACATGAAGCCGGAGGCACCGCGCGAATATCGCGGCGAGTTCAATCCGATCCGCACGAGCGCGCCGGACATCCATCTTTGCGAACATCTGCCGATGCTTGCGAAGCAGGCGCACCATTTTTCGCTCGTGCATGGTGTCACGGATTTCGGCCGCACGACCGGCGACCACCATGCGGGCTACTACTACAATCTCACGGGCCACGTGCCGGATGCGACTTTCAAGCAGCAGGGCAACGACCGCCGGCCGTATCCCGACGACTGGCCCTACATGGGCAGCGTGGTCGCATCGCGCCGCGCGCCGCACGCGAAGCTGCCGAATGCCATCACGCTCCCGCACAAGCCGAGCAAGCTTCCGTACACGCGGCCTGGCCAGTTTGCCGGCCGGCTCGGGATGGATCACGATCCGTTTTACCTCATCGGGAATTTCGACGAGCCGCTGCAATTCAGCGCGCCGACGCTGACGATGGAGGGCGGCATGAGCGGCGGGAGAATGGACGAACGCCGCGAGCTTTTGCGCGCGCTCGACGATGCGCGGTGCCACCTCGATCACGAGGCGCAGGCGGAAAATTACGCACGGCAGCAGCAGAGGGCCTTCGCGCTTCTCTCATCGAGCGGCACGACCGGCGCGTTCGACATTGCCTCCGAACCGCTCTCGATCCGCGAGCGGTACGGCAACACGATCAACGGCACGAGCCTGCTCATGGCGCGGCGGCTCGTGCAGGCGGGCGTGCCGTTCGTCACGGTCTTTTGGAAGGAGGACGAACGCATCGCCGCGCAGTGCAAGAGCGCGGGCGGCTGGGACACGCACGGGGACAATTTCAACTGCCTCAAAAAATATCTCCTCCCGCAGTTCGACCGCGCATTTTCCGCGCTCATGGAAGATCTCGCACAGACCGGATTGCTCGATGAGACGCTCGTGCTCGTGACGAGCGAGATGGGCCGCATGCCGAAAATCGGCGACCGTCGCTCCGGCGGGACGATCGGTGCGGGCCGCGATCACTGGACGGCGTGCATGAGCGTGCTCATGGCCGGCGGTGGAATTCAGGGAGGCCGCGAAGTCGGCGCGACCGATGCACGCGCGGAGTACCCGAAGAACCACCCGATCGATCCCGCGGATGTCGTGAAGACGGTGTATCACACGATGGGGATCACCGATCTCGAAGCGACTGACATGCTCGGTCGCCCCTACAACCTTCTCGAGGATGGCAAACCTCTGGCGGAATTATTTGCCTGAACAGACGGCGGCGGTGCTCCGTGGGCGCGTGGAGCCAAAATATTTCGAAATGCTTGTTGCCGAAATCCCCATCGGTGATACGGTGACGACTTCATGAGCCCTCACAAAAAAATCCTCCTTCCCTCGCTAGCCGCGGTTGCCTTGCTGCTTCCCTCATGCGTCGTCGTCGAAGCGCCACCGTATCCTCATTACGCCCCGCCAGTCGTGTATCGTCCTGGCATTTATGCAGTGCTTCCTTCGGGCTACGCCGGAGACTATTATTGGTATGGCGGACGATACTATTATGGCGGACGCTACGAGGTGGGCAGGTACTATTGGAACGGCCGGTATTACGATCACCGCTATTACCACAATGGTCGGTACTATTACGGCGGTCAGTACCGTCGTACTGGTGGTGGTGAGCACCATCACTACCATTACTGATTCAAGTCTCGCCCGAAGCCTCGGCCTGCGTCACGAGCAATTCCGTCACGGGAATCGTTTTCATAAGGGGGCATTTTGCTCCTGATGAATGAAGGCGATCCACCTCTCTGGGGAACCAGTTTTGATGCGGCGATTGGGATGACTGCCGGAATTACTCCGCCTGCGAATTACCCCGCACGCGGAGTATCTGCTGTACCCGATTGGTGTCCATTCAGGAGTGAATAACTGAGGACATGGAGAATCAGAATGGGCCGGTGCTGGCACGCTCGCTCAATCCCGAATCGTCTTGCATGCAGGAGCATTCTATTCCATGCGGCCGCTCGACGACCGGGATGCGATACTGCTCTCTGCCTACTTTCCTTCGGTAAAAATCAGCGGCGCAAACTCCGCGAGATAGCCGCGCCACACGGGCCATGCGTGCGCGCCTTCGGTGAGCTGCCACTGATGCACAATGCCTTTTTCCTTGAGCAAGGCGACGAAGTCCTCGTTTCGCTTGCGCAGGAAGTCGTCCTTGCCGACCGCGATCCACAGCAGGCGCAGCTTTGCATTTGCCGCGGCGGGAGCGGCGAGGAATTTTTCCGTGACATCTTCCTGCGGCGGCACGCCGCTGAACGAGCCGACCCACGCGAAACGATCCATGTTGCCGAGGCCGACGGTGAGCGACTGCCAGCCGCCCATGCTCAGGCCGGTGATGGCACGGTGCGCGGCGTCCTTTTCGACGCGGTAGAGCGACTCGACGAGCGGGAGCGCGTCGTCGAGCAGGTCGCGGCGGAATGCGTCCATCGCCTCGGCACGTTTCAATGGCTCGGCGGATTTCGTCGCACCGAGCGGGTGCCCGTCGAGCATCACGACGACCATCGGGCGTGCCTTGCCGTCGGCGATCAGGTTGTCGAGGATCCAGTGCGCCTTGCCGTGCTCGACCCACGCGCGCTGGTTGTCGCCCGAGCCGTGCTGGAGCACGAGCAGCGGAAACTTTTTCGCACCGGAATTTTCGTAGCCCGGCGGTGTGTAAACGATCAGCTCGCGCGCGCGTCCGAGCGTCTTCGACGCGTAGTCGTGCTGGTGGACTGTGCCGTGCGGAACGTCCTGCCAGTCCCACGGCGCAGGCGGCGTGGCCGCGACGTGGAGGATGTTTTTCGACGGCTCGCGTTGCGGCTTGAAGGACGGATTTTTGGAATCCATCACGTTCACACCATCCACGTCGAAGCTGTACTCCCACACGCCCGCGGGCACTGCGTCGAGCGTCACGCCCCACGTCCCGTCGTCGGAGCGCACCAGCGGCACGGCGTCCTTCGACCATTGTGCGCGCAGCTTCACCTCCTGTGCTTTCGTCGCGCGGATGGAGAATGTGACCGGCTCGCCAGCCTTGCGGATGCCGGCGGGAGCATCGAGCGCGTGTGCGGAGAAGGTGAGACAAAGTGCGAGTGCAAACGTGAGGAGTGTTTTCATGAAGAGGAGGTGTTGGCGTTTCAAACTCGGCTGGCCGCTATTTTCCAAGTTCCTTCGCCAGCATCCAGAGCGTGATGCGGCCGACCGTCTCGATGCTCGTGGCGCTGAGCTTGTCCATCGTGTCCGCCGACGTGTGCCACGGCGGATACTCGAAGTCTATCACGTCCATCGAGGGGATTTTCGCGATGAGAATCAGCGGCGAATGATCATCCGTGATGTCGCCGGCCGAGAAGCCGAATTTCCCGCGCACGCCGAGCGCCTCCGCTCCCTCGAACAGTTTGGCGGACAGATCCGGCGGCGTGTCGCGCGGGAGCGTGACGGTGAGATCCGCATCGCCGATCATGTCCCACACGATTCCAAATTTGAACTGCTTCGCGCGTCCGCTGTCGCGGAGCTGTTGCGCGTAGTGCCGGCTGCCGACGAGCCCATCCGGCCCGGTTTCCGCAGGGCCGAACTGCACGATGGCCTCCTCGCCGTCGAAAAAAACCAGCTCGATGCGCGAGGCGAGCGCGGGCGCCTTTGCGAGCACACGCGCGAGTTCGAGCAGCGCGCCGGTCGAGGAGCCGCCGTCGTTCGCGCCGACGAAACGCACGCTGTCCATGCGCTTCGTGTCGTAGTGCGAGCCGAGGATCACAGTCTGCGCATCGTGCGCGGCGGGGTGCGACTTGTCCGCGGGGAAACGCGCGATGAGATTGATGAAGTGCATCGTGCCCTGCTTCGGGACGGGCGCGTGCTCGAACTCCTGCGGCTCGACTTCCCATCCCGACTGCCGGAGCGATTCGGTGATCCGCGTGCGCGCCTCCGCGAGCGCGGCCGTGCCCGAGGGCCGCGGGCCAATGTCCACCTGCCGCCGCACTTCCTTCAGCGCATTTTCGCCGGAGAACTTCTCCCACAGCCGCGGAGGGATTTCCGCGGCGGAGCCGGGCTTTGCGTCGCCCGTCGCCTTTGGCGAACAACCCGCGCACGCGAGGAGCATGGCTGCGAGCGCGGCGGCGGATGTACGGAATGTGAAATGAGAAACCACCGGATGCACCACGATGCTATTCCTCGTCCGGAAGACCGATCAGCTTCAGCAGCCGTTGCAGATCGTCGTTGCCGTAGTACTCGATTTCGAGGCGGCCCTTTTTCTCGCCGTGGTGCAACGCCACCTGTGTGCCGAGGTGCTGCCGCAGCCGGTTTTGCAAGTGTGCGATTGCGGGCTCGATCTGCGGGCTGCTTGATGCGCCGCGCTTCGGCTTGTGCGTGCCGTTGCCGGCAAAGTGATCCGCTACGAGCCGCTCCGCTCCGCGCACGGTGAGGCCGCGGCGCAGCGATTCCTCCGCAAGCGCGAGCTGATCCTCGTGCGATTTTGCGCTGAGCAGCACCTTCGCATGGCCGACGGTGAGGCGCTGCTGCACGACCCACGTCTGCACCTGCGGATGCAGATCGAGCAGCCGCATGGAATTCGCGACGGCGGCGCGGCTCTTGCCGACCTTCTGCGCGATGTCCTCCTGCTTGAGATGGAAGTCCGCGGCGAGCCGTTGAAATGCGCGCGCCTCTTCGATTGCGTTCAGATCCTCGCGCTGAAGATTTTCGATGAGCGCGAGCTCGAGCACGTCCTGGTCACTCGCCTCGCGCACGATGACGGGTGCGCTTTTCAGCCCGACGCGCTGCGCTGCGCGCCACCGGCGTTCGCCCGCGACGAGCTCGAATTTCTCCCCCGCACGGCGGACGATCAGCGGCTGGATGACTCCTTTTTCGCGGATGCTCTCGGCGAGCTCCTGCAAATTCTCGTCTCGGAATTCCGTGCGCGGCTGCCACGGCGACGGGACGATCTGTTCGATGGGAACCGTCTGAATGCGCTCGCCATCCTCCACGCGCGGTGTGGGCGACGCGACGCGCGGATTGATGAGCGCGCTGAGACCTTTTCCGAGTGCGGGTTTGACCATGCGCGGGACGCTAGTACGGCGAAACGGGCGCGGCAATGCGAAATGCAAACGACCTGTCCGAGCCCCGCACCGGGGGCATCCTGGCGGGTGACTGCTCAGTTTGAAAATCTCCGGCCAAATCCCGCGGGATTGCGGAGCGTTCGTGCGGCAGGGGCAGTCGCTATGAATGTTCTGTCGCGCACGCGCAGATGCGAAAGCAGAGGTGCGGGCGCGCGCATTTCTGCGGAGACGGGCGGGGAGTGCGCTGCGGGGAGGGAAGGGTCGAACATGGAAGGATGAGGGATGAAGGAAGGCGGACGCGGGCGCGGAAGGAATCCGTACACTTCATCCTTCCGCCTTCATTCTTTTCCTACAGCACTCGGATCTGCGCGGGGTCGCTCCAGAGGCCCATCACGCCCTTGGGGCCGACGGTGCCCACGCGGATCCAGACGACGGTGCCGGGCGTGAAGCCCGTCAGCTCCGCGCGGCCGCCCTGGAGGATGCCCTTGGTCGTCCAGTTCGCCTCCACGTTCGGGTCGCCCGTGTAGGACTGCACCTCGTTCGTGCTCCGGGCTCGGCTGGGTTTGTAGCGGGCCACGATGCCCCCGCTCTGGTCGCCGTGGCGCAGGCGCAGGTCCGTCGGCGCGGCGGGTGCCGAGGTGTCCACCGCGTGTCCGGTGCCGTAGGAGGGGAAGCCGCTGAGCACCACGATGGCCGGGTCGCCCTTGGCGACGCTGTTCACGTAGTGGCCGAGCACGCCGAGTGATTCCTCCAACGCGGCGCGCGCGGTGTTGAACGCCACGATGTCCGTCTTGGCGTTGTTGGCGCGGAGGAGGAACTTCGCGTCGTAGTCGTCAATCAGCGTCTGGAATGCCGTCATGGCAATGGATGGCGCGGCGAAGGTGGCCATGTTGACGGTCATCTGGCCCTGCATCGTAAGTGAGGCTGGGGGTGTCCCGGGTTTGCGGGTCTGGCATGGTTTGGTTGTGGGTTTAGTTTTCAGGGAAAGAGGCGGGGTGATCCTGAGCTTCCCCCTGTGATTAGGCCGGCGCTGCCGTTGAGGATCTCTGCCGCCGCCACGGCATCAGCCAGGCCACCTACTACAAGTGGAGGCAGAGCCGAGCGGAGCGAGACGCCTGCCGCAGGCAGCCCGCAGGGCAGCGCCGGAGGGCGCTGGCAACTT
>CAIRYQ010000060.1 GCA_903882875.1 uncultured Spartobacteria bacterium
CTCTCTCGCCGACCTGCGCTCCAAGCTCATGCGCTACATCCGCCAATACAATAAAACGGCAACCCCAATCAAATGGACTTACTCCAATCCCAAACAAAGAATCAAACCGTAGCTGATTCATGTGTTACGTTGCACTAGCCTCGATGCGTTCTCAACGGAAGCCTTCGCACGGGGTGCCCCGGCTTTCACACTGCCACGTAGGGCACGCTCACAAGTTGCGAAGCGGCGATGCGTGCGTTGTCCGCTGATGCGCACTGAATTTCGCAGCAAAAATGATGTTGACTGAGTAGGCAACAGAGAATTTATTGCGGAAATAATTGCAGAAGAAATCTCGCCGCTGAAAAGCGGGCCGCGTTGCACGAAAATGCAGTGTGGTGATCCGAGTTGACGAAGCACCCATACCCATCACACCCATTTTAACCATGATTGCTCTTCCTCAATGGCTAAAAAAGCGCGTCGAGCAGTTGCGTCGCGATCGGCAAAATCAGCCGCATATCACGTCCGAAGAGGCGCAGAGGCAATTCGATCTCGTGACGCGCTCGCGCCGGGGATCGTCCCGAATTGCCCCCATCAAGTAGAGCGAAGAGCTTTGCTGGAGTGGGCGATCACGCGTAGCCTTGTCCTGAAATCAGATTTCCTAGATTCCTTCAACTACAAGGGCTCTGGAGCGGAGCATCTGGTTTACCATGATGCGGAAAACAGGCTCGCGATCAAAGTAACTCATCCGAACAGTTTCGGGCACTCTGTTTACGCAGAGGGGTTTGTGGCAACTCCTCTTGAATACTTAGACCGTTTATCTTGGTGCAATTTGTTCTTGGGAGATAATTTTCGCGTGTATGGGATCATTCACAACGAGGAGCAAGTTCAAGTGATCACTGCGCAACCTTGGATCGCCGCCAACCAGTGCCCGCACCCTTCACCGCAAGAGATTAGGGATTTTTTTGAGCAACTTGGGTTTTTACAAGCTTCGGATGATGAAAACGCCCCGTTCTTCTACAATCTTGAATTCGACCTCGCGATTGGCGACGCACAAGATCACAACGTGATTCTCGGTGAAAACGGAAAACTCTACGCCATTGACGTTGTGATTGGTAAACCCGGCCCAAAGCTAAAGGTGCAAATTTTGGAAGTGCTCGCACGCCGTTCCGGGTAGGGGCGCAACTCGTTTGCACGTCAATCGAGCGCACCGGGCGACAATGCGCTCACTCGTGTGCGCGATTTACCTCTGAAAACTTCGCCCAGTGGTGGAAGCCCATAGGGATTTTGCAGCTAGCGATTCGCTGCAATTCGGAACCTGCTGAGGGCAAAAACGCGGCGGAGAACCTAGACCGGGGTGGGGCTTGGCGATTGACGCCTGTTCCGCTCAACGCCCCTGCTTGGCCGTGATGCCCGGAAGATTGCGCTTCTCCGCCGCAGTGAGCGGGCGCGCCCCGTGCGCCAGCGCGATTGCGTCGAACTCCTGCGCAGTGAACTCGCCGCGCTTCAGCGGGCGGATCGTCACGGTCTTGGGCCTCGCGCTGTCGCGCTCAGTGTGCGAGGTAGTGGGCGATGTAGGCTGCGTGATTTTCTTGGAAGTCGCACAACGCATGGTGAAAAAGTTGAGCATAAGTTAAGCCCACGAAGCTCTGCTTGTAAAGGAGTCCCGCACGCCGTCCGATCACGTCGCGATGCCCGAAGCCGTGGGCGCAATCGTAGCGCGTGGCGCATTCCCATCCGGCATCCGTCCATGTGAGCAGCACGACGGCGAAGGATTCCACTTGTCCGCGCCGGGTGGTGCGCGAGACGAGAATCCGCGCCCCCTCAAGCGGGATGATCCAGCGTTTCAATGGCATGGTGCGACGTGTAGCGGCGGTGGTGGGAATGTCACGGCGCGAGGCGTTTTGCTGTTCACTGCCTGTCCGCGAAACCTGCGAAAGTGGGGTTTTGCAGGTTTCGCATGTGCGTTCGTTGGATGCTCACTCATTTTGAATGAGCTTGAGGCATTCGCTTGGCCGCCCGGTTTCGGGGCGCTCCATGACAATCTGCATCATGCGGGCGTGTTCGTGAGCAAGAGCGATCACTTCCTCGCGCGTGAAGCCATGCCTGTCCCGCAGGGCGCGCAATGACGCCTCGCCGCCGTTGTTCCGCAGAATTTCGCAGAGCCGTTCAAGGCGCTCGCCCTGCCGTTTGCGCCGATCCGCATGGAGTAACGCAAGCTGCTGTTCGATGAACCAGCGGGCCAGCGTGATTGCGTGCCGTGCTGTTTCGGCAGACAGGGGGTGATCGTGCGCCGTGTCGCCATGCGCCATCGCGTGAAGCCCTACGGACAGACGCCACGCCTGTTCCGCCCAACGTGCTGCAAAACCAGCAATATCATGCACGTCACCGCCTGTGCGCCGTCGCGCCCGGCATTCGTTGTCAAAATCCCGAAGAAGCGCATACGGTTCAAGCGCGCACCGAATGCACAGCGGAGCATCTTCGCGCAGCCGATAGGCTTCGCAGAGGGCGCGGATCAAATGAGCGTAAGACGCCGTGAGGTTCGCGGGAATGCAGTGAGGTTCGAGCGGCAGGGGTTCAGGTTCCGCGTGCGCGTCGAATGTCAGGAATCTCGGGAGCAATTCGCTTTCCCTCAAAATATCCATCACGGAAAGACGCGTCCAAACATCGGGCTGCACCATCAGGAGCAGCGTGAGACAAGGGCGCTTGAGATCAATCGGTGCCTTTGTCCGCCGCTGCTGATTGATCGGGGTGCCGCTGAAACAGGCGCAGTAAGCGTCTTCATCCGTCGCATCGCCTTTCGTATATCGCCCGAGGATATTGGACAATGCGCCACGTCCTTCGGCGGACATCAGGGCAAGTGCCTCGCCCGGTTGTGTCGAAAGACAGGCGGCGAGAGCTTCCCTCGTGGCATCGGTCGTGATGAAAAGCGGGCACGATGCGAGGGCTTTTTCCACCGTTTCCTTTTCACGGATCGCATCCTCCAGTTCGTGAACCGCGTTTCCCTTACTCTCAGACGCCTGCGCTTCCAAGGTCTTGATCCGTTTGTTCGCAATCTGCAACCGTGCCTTCAACGCCGGGCCGGAAACGTGATTCCATCGGTCACGTGATTCCCGTTCGACTTGTTGAATTGGCGAGGCAGCGAGATTGAACGCGAGGTCTTTTCCTGTGCCGGTCTGCGCGATTGGAAGCTGGAACAAATTCCCACGAGTGCGACGGTCTCCGCCGCTTTCCACTTCCAGCCCGCTCCCCAAGGCGGCGGAGACGGTTCCAAGGACAGCGGACGCGGCGAGTGATTCAGGCACCATCGCGGCCTTCGCGATTTGCCTCACCATTTCTCCGCAGACGCTCGGCAGGCAGTCCGTGGGGAATGCTGCGTTTGTCGGCACTGCTGACCCTGGCGATGCCGGGGCCGGGATTTTCTCCGCACGCGCAGCGATGCGCGATTTGTTTTTTGGAATGTTGAGCATATTTTCGGTTGCCCGCGCTCCCGCTCCCGCTACGCTTCCGGCAGTCGTCAAACTACCGCGAGCGCCCGTGAGCCGAGAGGCTTCGGGCGTTTGTGTTTAGTTGACCCGGCAGTTGTGTTGCAGGTGCGCGAGAACATCCGCCCATCGGAACCGGACAGTTTTTCCGATCTTGAGAAATGGCACGCGCTTCGCGCGCATCCATTCATCCAACGTGCGCGTCGAGATTTTAAGTCGCTCCGCGGTCTGAGGTTTTTCGAGGATTTCGTCTGTGCTCGCGGTAGCGGCCAGACCCGGTGTATTTGTTGCGTGGTCGTGCATAAGACGACGCACCCTCGCATGTGATTTTCGCACGCCCTTTTTGCGTCCGCTCAGTCCCCGCGAGTGTCCGGCAGAGGGTGCCGTCGAGGGCGTTTTGTCCTGCCGTGCCGCCGTCTTGTCCGGCAGTCTTAGCGCCTACTACGCCTTTTTTCGGCTTGGCGTGCTGTGCTGTCCGGCAGCGATTTTTCTCGCAAGCTTTTTGGGCGCTTTCTCTTGCTGCCTCTTTTGCCGTTGCCGTTCATTGTCGGCGTCGCGCCGTTTCTTTTCGCGGAACGCTATGAACCTATTCAATTCGCAAACGCGAACGGGGAATCCCAAACGCCGGGGGTCAGGGTCATATTTCAACCATTCGCGCTCAAATGTTCTGTAGGTTTTGAACCGCTCCCGCTCATGCGGTGCGTTCGCATTTAACCAATCGAGCGCGGGAGTGCCGGTGATCTTGCCGTTGTCATCCCGCTTCGTGAATGCCAGCCGTTGATCGTCCGGGTTGGGATTCTGTGCGTCCTGTGCTTTTCCCAAGTCGCGATGATATTCCGCCTCCAATCCGTGTTCGTTTTCGTTGAAGGGCTCCGTATAGGCAACGAGGTTCCCGTGGAAATCTCGCTTGGCAGCCTTGCCCAATTCATAGGCAGCGGCGAGCCACAGGCCGAGTGCTTCCTTCGCAGCCTCCACCGGCTTTTTGACAGCCGCGCGGCCTCGCAGGGCCGCCACGATCCGGCAAAGTTCATACGCGGTTGGCAGTGGTTGAGTGCTCATGCCGCGTCCTCCATCTGGATCACGTTTTCGGCTCCATCCGGTGCGATTGCAAACCATGCTTTCGCGTCAGCGGGTGTCACAAGCTCGCGGTAGTGTTTGAAGATCATCTGCGGGGAGTTGCCCGCTTCCAGCGCCACACGGTTCACGTCCTGCGTGTCGGCGAGCCGGTAGCTGACAAAGCTGTGCCGCAGTGCGTTGTCCTTCCATGCAAACGGTTCCATGTTCGCCTTTCGCGATTCGTTGATGCGCTTCACGGTGCGGTTCAATTCCCGATAGATGCTCTGGTCGTCATGCGGCCACACACGCCCGCCAGTCCGCGGCGAAAGGGCGAGCCATGCGCGGAGGTTGTCGCCAATGGGCACGAGCCGGCGCGCGGCGGTCTTGGCCTTGTCGGCGGAAATCTCGACGAAACCCGGACGGCGATCCACGTCCGCCCATGTCAGGCGGAGGAGTTCGGCAGTCCTCAGTCCCGCAAACGCGGCGATGGCGAGAGCGGGCCGAATTTCGGCGGAGCAATGGTCGAGAAGTTCTCGCATTTCCGCCGGGGTGAAAATTTCCACGGGCGCGGCCTTTTCCTTTTGCTTCTCGATGCCGTCGAGAAGGCGGGACTCCCGCGAGAGCCAGCCGCGATCTTTTGCGAAGGCGATGAAGGTGCGGATCGTGGTGAGGGTGTTGTTGATTCCGCGAGCGACGAACGGGAGGCTGTCGAGAAAGGCGCGCAGATCGTCTGCCGTGATGTCGGACACGTTGCACGCAAAGGCGCGGGCGAACGCGCCGAGCCGACAACGCAAGTCCATGAGATACGCGGCACTCAGCCCGCGCGCTGCTTTCGCGGCGATCATTTCCTCCACGGCTTCCGCGACGGGCTTCCGCTGGAGGACGTGTGCATGGTGCTTCACGTAGAACGACACAGCCTCAGCCAGCGATCCGCCCGCGAGCTTCTTGCGCGCCTCGGCGTATTCGTGCGCGGCGGTGTCGAGCGGCACGTCGAGGGGTGCGATGGCTGCCAGGGCGCGGCCATAGACGAGGCGATCCTTGCCGGTGATTTGCAGGGCGTCGAGATCGCCACGGGAGAGTTGCGCGGCCTTGGCCTCCGCTTCCAAGCGGGCGGTGTCGAGGTCGGCGAAGTTCTGCCGGATGCGCCGTCCGCCCATGTAGAAGCTGAGGACGAAGTATTCGCCGGACGGTTTGCGGTCGCGGTAAATCTTGACCGTCGAGGAACCGCGCCGGATGCTGAGAGGGAATTTTTCGGGTTTCGTTTTCATGCGTGTAAGTGCGCGAGAATGTCCGAAAACTGTCAGAAAATGCAAGAACGAAAATCAAAACGCTCTGTAAGTATCTCTGTAATAGCAGAAAGAAAAAACATAAAGATTGGGCCGCAAGTCGGATTTTGCCATTTTGATGTGTGGTTATGGGTTGTTCGATTGCGGAAAGCGGAGACCGGAGACCGGAAAGGGATGGAACGCGGATACGCAGAGACGCGGAGAAGAACGGCACGGAGCTACGGGGCGGATTGGCTGCGAGGTGCGGTTCCGGTCGAAAACGGTGCACTTTACCGCCTTTCGGGCACATTTCCTAGTCCGGGCCGCATCCTGCGGCGGGAAAATGGCACCCGTGGACGTTCCACGGGCACCCGGCGATGGCGTACGGGCACCCGTGGGCCATCCACGGGTGCGCTGCAAAGACCCAAGGGTGCGGCCCGATGACCGGGCTGTGCCCTGCGATGACTGACGGGCACCCTGCGAGCGTCCACGGGTATGCCCGTGGCGCCCCAGCCGCACCCGGCGATGATCCAAGAGTGCGCTGCGGTGTTCGCCGCGTGCCCTGCCGTCATCCCCGCGTGCCCGCGCGTCGTCGCATGGTGCGCTGCGATGAGCCCAGAAAACGCTGCGGTCGCGCCCCGTGATGCGACCGTGTTCAGGGCGCACCCGGAAACTCTGCGGCAAGCTCGGGGATGGAATTTTGGAGTGCGGTGGCAGAGCGAGGGACGAGCGGCGACACCGCTTTGGCAGCGTAAAGCCGCGTTGCGGCCACGCTGCTCTACGCGGGAGCGGAGCGACGGGGCGGGGCCTGGCAGCACATGGCCGCGCGGCAGCGAAGACCCGCCGCGCGCCTCCGGCGCATCCCAAAGCGGCGTGGCGCTGCCGCTTCCCGCCGCACTCCAAAGTGCCGGACGAGTTTCCGGGGGTCCCCTTAAGTCCGCGTCCGCCTATTAGCCGTGGAGCCGTGGAGCCGTGGAGCCGTGGAATTCATGGGGAATCTTTGCCTGCGAAGGCTTGATAAGGAGGCAGTCATTTTTTGCAAGCCTGTTTTTTCCGCGGAGGCTTGTGACTGGTGATTGGTGAATAGTGACTGGCGGGTACGCGCAGCACGCGACCAGTCACTATTCACCAGTCACCAATCACATCGGCACCCGCCCGCCCGCCGGCAAGACGCTCGCGACAGGCGGAGCCGACGGCCACATCCGCCTCTACGATTCCGCGACGGGGAAAGGAACGGGCGATTTCATCCCGATGCCGATCGTGGAAAAATAGCCGCGCGCTCAGTTCATCCGATTGATTCAGAGCAATGGCTTCAGTTCCCCGCGCCTGCCTGCTGATTCCACGCGAGCAGCCCGCTGGCCGCTGCCTGAATCGGCTGATCAAGGTGGCCGTCGAGTCTCGCGAGGAGCGGAAGATGCGGGCCGGTGTCTGCGATTCCCGCGAGTGCGACGGCTTGGTGCAGCACCGGGATCGGCCCGTGCGCGTTGCGCAGGGATTCGAGCGAATTGAAGCGCTCGCGGATTTTTTCCGCCGTCGCAAAATCACCCGCTTGCAGCGCGCGCAGCATCTCTTGCGAGCGGCGCGGGGCGACGCACACGCAGCCGGATGTGAACGCGCGGATGCCGAAATGTTTCCAGTGCGTGATGATCGGCTGTTCGCCGATGCCGCTCACGATGAGCTTTGGATCCACGACATCCACGATGCCGCGCAACAGCGGATCGTTGGCGGTGTCCTTTCGCACAACGGCGTATTTGATCCACGAGATCACGCCTGCGGCGACGAGCGACTTCACGACTTCGACGGTCACATACTTTTCGTCCTTCACGTAGAGCACCGCCGGGATGCCCGCGCGCTCGACGAATTTCATCACCGCGACGCGCACGCCCTCGGGCGAGCTGACGGCGATGGTGGGCAGGATCATCGCGGTCGGAAATTTCCGCGTCGCGAGCACTGCGGCTTGATCCATCATCGTGCCGAAATATGGTCCGACCGACGGGACGACCCACGAGTCCTGCGCGGCTTGCGCGGCGAGCATGTCAAGCGTGTCAGCGAATTCGCTCGGCGCGAGGTTGTAGAAGTTCGCGTTGCCGCCGTAGAGCAGCGTCGTCACGCCGCCCGCCTCGATGTGGCGGATGAGCTTTCCATTTTCCGTCGCGCAGACTTTGAGCGAAACGTCGCGGCACAGCGGCGGGACGGAGATGACGGAGCGGTGGATGTCGGTGGGGGTGAAGGTGGTTTTCATCAGTGGATTTCGGGTTCGGTGTCGGCGGGGCCGCGGTGGAGGAATCGGAAGTCGCAGCCCTCGTCGGCCTGCGTGGTTTCGTTGAGGAAAAGCGACAGGTAGCCGCGCTGCGCGTGTGGGGGTTGCGGCTTCCAAGCGGCGGCGCGGGCGGCGAGTTCGCTGTCGGGAATGTTCACATCAATGCGGCGTGCGGCGACATCGAGTGTGATCAGATCGCCGTCGCGCACGAGCGCAAGCGGGCCGCCGATGGCGCTCTCGGGCGCGACGTGCAGCACGCATGCGCCGTAGCTGGTGCCGCTCATGCGCGAATCGGAGATGCGCAGCATGTCGCGCACGCCCTGCTCGATCAGCTTCTTCGGAATCGGGAGCATTCCCCACTCGGGCATTCCCGGCGCGCCCTTCGGGCCAGCGCTCTGCAGTACGATCACAGAGTCAGCGGTGACGGTCAGCGCGGGATCGTCAATGCGTGCGGCGAGATCGTTGTAGTCGCGGAAGACGACAGCCGGGCCGGTGTGCTTCATGAAACGCGGCTCCATCGCAGCGTGTTTGATCACTGCACCGCGCGGCGCGAGGTTGCCGCGCAGAATCGCGGTGCCGCCATCCAGGGAGAGCGCCTTGTCGCGTGGGCGGATCACTTCCGCGTTGTGGATCTGCGCACCGGCGAGATTTTCGCCGAGCGTTTTTCCATTCACGGTTGGTGTCGCGAGATTCAGCAGGGGCAGCTGGGAGTCTGGCGATTTTGACGGAGTGGACGTGATGGACGTGGCGGATCTCGCCAGCTCGGCGAGCAGCGCGCGCAGGCCGCCGGCGAAGTAAAAATCCTCCATCAAAAATCTTCCCGACGGACGCAGATCGGCAAGGCGCGGCGTGAGGCGCGAGACTTCGTCGAATTTCTCCAGCGGCAGCGGCACGCCTGCGCGACCGGCCATCGCGATGAGGTGGATGATCGCATTCGTCGAGCCGCCGAGTGCCATGTCGGCGACGATCGCATTGTGGAAAGACTCCGGCGTGAGCAGCGCGGATGGATGCAAATTGCGCCACACATTTTCCACGATCTGCCGGCCGGATTCCGCTGCCATGCGCCAGTGCGACATGTCCGCGGCGGGGATGGACGACGCGCCGGGCAGCGTGAGGCCGAGCGTCTCGGCGATGGCGGTCATCGTCGCGGCGGTGCCCATCGTCATGCAGTGGCCGTGCGAACGCGCGATGCCGTCCTCGATCTCGCACCACTCGTCCTCGCTGATTTTGCCCGCGCGCTTTTCATCCCAATATTTCCACGCATCCGAACCGCTGCCGAGCGTCTCGCCGTGCCAGTTGCCGCGCAGCATCGGGCCGCACGGCACGAAGATGAACGGCAGCGCCGCCGACGTCGCGCCCATGATGAGTGCGGGCGTGGTCTTGTCGCAGCCGCCGAGCAGCACCGCGCCGTCAATCGGCTGCGAGCGGAGCATCTCCTCGGTCTCCATCGCGAGCAGGTTGCGGTAGAGCATCGCGGTGGGCTTCATGTAGGTCTCGCTCACCGCGAGCACCGGCAACTCCACCGGCATCCCGCCCGCCTGCAACACACCGCGCTTCACATGCTCGACGAGGATTTTGAAATGGAGATGACACGGCACCAGCTCGGACCAGGTGTTGAGGATCGCGATGACGGGCTTCCCCTGCCAGTCCGCCGGCGCAAGCCCCATCTGCCGCGCACGCGAACGGTGGCCGAAGCTGCGAAGATCATTCGGCCCGAACCAGCGGTGGGAACGGAGTTGTTCGGGAGTGAGTCGCGTTTCGGAAGGCATGAAAATGTTCGCAGTTAGAAATAGCCGACGTCCTGCGCGGTGCGAAGCTGGAAATGCACGCGCATCATTTTCCCAGCGGCACGAGCCACGCGGCGAGCATCGTGAGGACGAGGCCGGCGATGCCCTGCAGCGTCATCATCGGCGACATCGTGCGCAGCGTCTGCTTCTCGGTCATGCCGGACATTTTCGCGACGACCCAGAAGCCGCCGTCGTTCATCCACGGGATCGGCTTCGAGCCGCAGCCGATGGCGACTGCGAAATACACGGCGGCGACGGGCGAGCCGGCGTCGAGGAATGCCTTGGCGATCGGAATGGCGGTGATCATCGCGACGGTCGCTGAGCCCTGCGCGGTGCGGACGAGTGCGGTGACGAGCCACACGACCGGCAGTGCGAGCGCCTGCGCACCGCCGACGAGCCGGCCGATTTCCTCCGCGATGCCCGTCTGCTGGAGCGCGCCACCGAATGCGCCGCCGGATGCGGTGATGAGGATCACCACCGCAGCATGGGCGAGCGCGGTCTGCACGGCCTTCGTGCTGCCCTCTCGTGGGCGATAGCGCGCGACGAGCACGAGCGCGACGACGGCGCCGATAAGCAGCGCGATGTCCGTGTGGCCAATCGTGCGGAAGACGGCGGCGAAGGCACGCTTGTCGTCGCGGAAAATCTCCTGAAGGCCGATGAGCACGAGCGGCAGGATCACCGGCGCGAACGACAGCAGCAGCGGCGGCAGCGCGTGCCTTTCCGCCTCGGGCTTTTCCTCGACCTCGACGGGGAGATCGAATGCGAGCCGGCGGTTTGCGATCCGCGCGAAAAAATATCCGCACAGCGCCGC
The DNA here is from genome assembly GCA_903882875.1 of uncultured Spartobacteria bacterium. Classification (GTDB taxonomy): domain Bacteria; phylum Verrucomicrobiota; class Verrucomicrobiia; order Chthoniobacterales; family Chthoniobacteraceae; genus SXWH01. The sequence goes on from CAIRYQ010000060.1 coordinate 10,641, forward strand.
ACCGAAGCCGATGATGATGCCCGCGAGGATCATCGTGCCCATCGGGACGCCGAGCTTTTGTGCGACGAGCGCGGGCCCCGGTGCGGGTGGGACGAGCGAATGCGTGATCGTTCCGCCGGCGATGATGCAGAGGACGTAGAGCAGGTAATCGCGCCCGGTGCGCTTCGCCATCACCTTCGCCATCGGCAGCAGCAGGCAAAAAAGCGTGGCGAGGAACACAGGGATGCCGAGCAGGAACGACGTGAGAAAGAACGCCCATTGCGCGCGGCTCGCGCCGGTCCATCGCAGCGCGGCGGCTGCGATGCTTTCCGCAGCCCCGGAGACGAGCAGGCATTCGCCAATGATGCCGGCCATCGCGATGAGGATGCCGATCTTCGCGCAGGTGGATCCGAATTCATCGGCCACGCGCTCGGCGGCGGTCGAGTTTGTGAATTTCTCCGCGGCCTTCACGTGCATCTCTCCTTTCGCCACGCGCGCATCCGCGAAATGCCGGAGCGTGCCCGTCGGCGTGAGCATGGCGACGGAGTATGCGGCGGCCATCATTGCGAGGAACGGATGCAGCCGCAGCCAGAGCATTCCGCCGACGACAATCACCATGCCGATGCAGAGGAGCAGGAGCGGGTTCATTCCGGGTGGGAAAGGAAGCGGGTGTGCGCCGGGGAAAACACGGCGCGACAGAAAACGAACGTGCGTGCGATGGGAATCAGAAAAGTGCCGCTCACCGCCTGCGCAGGCGCGCGAGCCATTCGCCGAGCGCGTTGTGCTGCGGCTCGTCGAATTCCTTCGGCGGGTGCGCGGCGAGAAATTCGAGATCCTCGGCGGCACCCGCGGTGTCGCCCGATATTTCCCTCATCCGGGCACGCGTGAGGCGTTCGCGGAATGCGGACGGATCGAGTGCGAGCAGGAGATTGAAATACGGCGGCGCTTCCTTCGCAGGGTTTGGAGATGCGACGGCGCGGCCGAGCAAATTGCGGATCATCCGAATGATGATGTCCTTCTTTTTCGCAGGCTGCGTCGTCTCGGCCGGAATCTCGGCGTCGCCCGCGACGAGCGTTTTTGCCTCGGCCAGCGTCAGCGGTTTGCCGCCGTCGAACACGTCGAGCAGGCTGAAGTCACCTTCGGATTTTTCGCGGTAGCCAACCATGAAGCGCGAGGGAAGCGGGATGCCCGCGACGTTTTTCACGCCGAGGCGCGAGGCGAGCTCGACGAAGATGATCGAGAGCGTGATCGGAAGGCCCTCGCGGTCGTCGAGGACTTCGTTGATGTAGCTGTTTGAGCGGCTGTCGTAGTCGTGGCGGCTTCCGTGAAAGCCGTTTTGTTCGAAGAGAAATTTCGTGATCCGTTTCACCGCGGGCAGCGTGCCCTTCTTGATCTCCGCGTCGTCCTTCAGCTCGTCCACCATCCGCGCGAAATCCCGCTCGTAGCTGCCGAGATCAATCTCGGGATTGTCGTGCCGCGAGATGAGCAGCGCGCAACGGAGAAGGTCGGTCTTGTCGTCGGGCTGCGAGAGCTGCTGCGTGAGTTCGCGTACGACTGCGCCACGGTGGAGATCGTTTCCGAGATCGCGCAGCGCTGCGGCGCTTTTTTCGAGCGCCTTCCGTTTTTCGTCGAGGATGCGGCGGCTCAGCGCGGGGTCCTGCAGCAACGTGTCCAGCGCGTGTTCGCGATCGCTTTTTCCCGCAAGAAAACCGTTCATGGATTTCTGCACGTCCTTCGTGAGCGCGGGATCGGGTGTCTTTTCCGCGAGATCGTTTCCGAGGCGGAAGCCCTTGTAGCTCGCGACGGTGCCGCGGAATTTGCACAGGCCCGCATGCCCGCCGCGCAGATCCTTTTCCGGCAGATCGAAGACCTGCCTGCCGTTCACGAAGCACTGGATGCACGCTTCGTCCACGCGCACGCGCAGCGTGTTCCAGTCGCCGGCGCGGTAGGATTCGCTCGCGGCGTCAGCGAGGATTTTCCATGAGAAAACATCCGCGCCGTCGAAGCGCGTGAGGCGTAATTTTCCGCCCGTGGGATAGAAGCCGTAGTGCCGCTCGCCGCCGTCTGCGCAAAAGGTGAGCCCCGCCGCGCCCGCCTCGTCGTCGAGCTTCACGGTGACTTCCGCCTCGAATTTCGCGCCCGGCTTTTCCGCCATCCACAGGCACAACGCCCGGCCGCCGAATCCGTCGCCCGGCTGCTCGACGCTCACGATACCCGCGCGCTGCGTCCACTGCGCGCCCATGAGCGGCTTCCACACGCGCGGGTTCAGCACGCCGATGGTGAGCCAGCGGCTCATCGGCACCGGGTTCGGTTTTGCGATCAGTTTTTTCAATTCATTCACCGGCATCGCAAAGCCGAGGTTGTCGGTGCGTGCGGATTTCAGCGTGAGCAGGCCGAGCACGCGGCCCTGGCGATCGAGCAGCGGGCCGCCGCTGTTGCCGGGCTCGATGGGCACCGCGACTTGGATCATCTTCACGCCCTCGATGTCGCGCTGCGGCTCGGAAATCACGCCCCCGACGACGCTGAATGCGAGCCCCTGCGGATTGCCCATCGCGACGATGGGCTCGCCCTGTCGCAACTTGTCGGAATCGCCAAGCGGCAGCGGGCGCAGGTCCTTCCGCGCGATGCGCAAAATGGCGAGATCGAGCCGCGTGTCGCTTGCAAAAACTTCCGTGACCTCCTCGGTCTTGCCGTCGCTCGTCTCGACCTTGATGCGCCTCGCCTCGCCGATCACATGGCGGTTCGTCGCGATCAGTCCGTCCGCGCTCACGACAAATCCGCTGCCGATCCCGCCCACGCCCTGCCGCCCTACCTGGATCACTTTCACGAGCGAAGGCTTCACCTCCGCGGCGATCTCCGCGACGGATTTTTCGGCCGCGGCGGTCTTCCCCGGCTTTTCCTGCGCGGGTTTCGCTTCGGTGGCGAATGTGTTTCCCGCTGCGAGCAGCAGGCTGGCGGCGATTGCAAAGTGGGGCGCTCTGAGCATGGCGGGCACTGTGCTGCAGTTTTCGTCCGGGGAAATCACTTTGTCGTCCGTGTGGCATCGGTGTGCGCGGAAAAAATCGGGCGCAAGGATTGCAAACGATCCTTTTACGGGCGGGCGCGAACACGTTTTCATCCCGGACTGCATGAGCACGCCTACATCCAATCCACTCGTCCGAATCAGCACGCTGAAATCACTCGACGATTTTCACGCACTCTGCACGACGCTCGGAATCGAGATTCCCGCGATGGCGCCGGACGACGCGCCGTCGCCGCTCGCGGAGCCTGCGCCGGTGGTCGTGAATGGCAAACGCCCCGGCAACCGGATCGTGATTCACCCGATGGAAGGCTGGGACGGCACGACGACCGGCGGCGTGACGGATGAGATGCGCCGGCGCTGGCGGCGCTTCGGCGAGAGCGGCGCGAAGATGATCTGCGGTGCGGAGGCGATGGCCGTGTGCCCGGACGGACGTGCGAACCCGAACCAGCTCGTCATTTCCGAGGAGAACAAGGCGGGCCTCGCGGAACTCATGGGCATTTTGACAAGCGCCCACGCGGAGCGCTACGGCACCGCCGACGATCTGGTGATCGGTTTCCAGCTCACGCACTCGGGGCGCTTCTGCCGGCCGCACAGCAAGCAGTGGGAATCCAGAGTGGCGTTCCGGCATCCGATCCTCGACCGGAAGTTCAACGTCACGAGCGACGCGCAGGTTTTCACCGACGCCGAAATCGAGGAACTCATCGTGTGCTACATCCACGCGGCGCGCATCGCACGCGACGTGGGTGCGGACTTCGTGGACATCAAACACTGCCACGGCTACCTGCTGCACGAATTCCTCGGCGCACACACGCGGCCTGGAAAATACGGGGGCAGCTTTGAAAACCGCACGCGCATCCTGCGCGGGATCGTCGCGGGCATCCGCGCCGACGGGAACCCGATTGATTTCGGCGTGCGGCTCAGTCTCTTCGACAAAGTGCCGCACCGCCCCGATCCCGCACGCTCACAGCCGGGCAGGCTCGGGCCGGGCATCCCGGAGGATTTTTCCGCGTGCCTGCCGTACCGCTACGGATTCGGTGTGAATGAAAACGATCCGACGGAGATCGATCTCGCGGAGACGCACGCATTCGTCGGGCTGTGCGGCGAACTCGGCATCAAGGTGCTCAACACCACCGCGGGCTCGCCGTATTACACACCGCATCTCCAGCGGCCCGCGGCGTTCCCGCCGAGCGACGGCTACCAGCCCGCGTATGATCCGCTCATTGATGTCGCGCGGCAAATTCATGCCGTACGCAAGGTAAAGGCGCGTGCGCCGCAAGGGCTGTGCGTCATCGGCTCGGGCTACACGTATTTGCAGGAATTCCTGCCGCACGTCGCGACCGCAGTCGTGCGCCTCGGCTGGGCCGATGCGATCGGCGTGGGCCGCGCGGTGCTCTCGTATCCCGCGATGCTGGCCGACGCGGCCGCGGGCAGGCCGCTGGAGAAAAAGACGATCTGCCGGACATTCAGCGACTGCACCACTGCGCCGCGTAACGGCCTCGTGAGCGGTTGCTATCCGCTCGACAAATTTTACACGCAGCGCCCGGAGTTCGCGCAGCTCAAGGAGATCAAAAAGAAAGTCGGCGCGTGAACATGAAGCCTCTCATCTCAAAGCCCGAAGACCTCACGCCGCAGACGGCGTGGACTGACACGAAATGGGCGTGGATCAGCGAGGAGGAACTCGTGGATCACACGACCAAGGCGCGGCTGTGTGCGGCGGCGCTGCTGCCGTTCCGCAACTGCCAGCCGGATTGGGAGGGATTCACCGCGAGCATCCAGTGGATGCAGGCGGCGGCGGATCATTACGGCGTCGAACTCGTCACCGTGCTGAACGCGGACACGGGCTACATTTTCGACCTCGACGATGCGCTCTACGCCGAGGTGCTGCAGCGGTTCCGCGCGGAATTTCCGCGGGCGAAATTCATCGCGGGAGTCACGGCGCGCGGCGCGGAAAACGACACTGCGTTCAAAGCCGAGCGGTACCGTCCGTTGCTCGATATCGTGCAGGAGCATGAGAACTGCGAGGTGATGATCATGACCTCGCGCTGGCTGAACGCGCTCGATCCCGAGCGGCGGCGCGACGGCTATTTCGAGATCGCGGAGTGGCTCGTGCGGCCTGGCATCGTGCATGCGCTGGAGCCTGCGTTCGTGCCGTGGGCCACGCCGTACGGGCCGTGGCTGCTCTGGCAGCTCGCGCGGCATCCGAAATTTATCGGCGGAAAAATCAGCACGCTCGACGAGCCGCACTTCCTGTGGTGGGCCGCGATGTGCCGCGATTTGAAACAAAGCGGCGGCCTCGATTTTTCACCGCACAGCGGAGACGACTTCGGCATCGCGACGGCGATCAGGCTCGGCCTGCCGCTGCTCATCGGAGCCGCCGTGAGCGCCGCGCCGCTCATCTGCGCGGCGAAGGACATGTGGCTGAACGACGGTGTGCCTGAGAAAAAATTTTCCGCAGGCACCGGTCGTTTCGACACGCGCGTTTACAAGCTCTTCGAGAGTTTCCAGTCGCTCGAGGATCAGGTCTTCCGGCTCGATGGAAAAATGAGCGCGTCGGCCTACAAGCACAGCACGGCCCACGTGCTGCACGAACTCGGCATCATCGTGTCGCCCGAGGCGCATCCGGCTTGCAAGGATTTGCGCGGTGCCGATGAAGCCGCGCGTATGGCCGAGGCGCTGCGCCGTCCCCTGCGAGTCGCGGAGCGGATGGGAATTCCGTTTCAGAAGCGATAACTACGAAGTTTGCCGTTGTGTTCGTGTGACGCAGGAGCGGGTGCAGATTTTCACCCGCGCACGAGCCGGTATTGCTGGCGGTAGCGTCGTGGAGTCATGCCGAGGTGCCGGCGGAAGTGCTGTGTGAACGAACTCTGATCGCTGAAGCCCGATTCGCGCGCGACTTCGCTGATGAGCCGGTCGCCCTGCTGGAGCAGTTCGCACGCGGACTGGATGCGCACTTTCAAAATGAACGACTGCGGGCTGCTGCCGAATGTCTCGATGAACTTGCGGTGCAACTGTCGTGGCGAAAGGTGCGCGCTGGCCGCGAGTTCGCCGACGGTGAGCTTTTCGCGAAAGCACTCGCGGATGAGCGACACCGCGCGGTCAATCGCGAGATACGGTTCGCGCACTTTGCTGCCAAAGCCGTAGTTCTGTGTGACGCCGATGATGCCGACGACGCGCGCGCGCCGGTCGCGCACGGGCAGCTTGTGCGTGAGGAACCAGTCGGGGATGCCCTGCCGATTGAAGAACAGCTCGATGATGTTCAGCTTCGGTTTTCCGCTGCGCATCACCTCCGCGTCGTCGTGGCGGAAATGCTCCGCGAGCCGCGCGGGAAAGAGCACGAAGTCGTCCTTGCCGATCAGCTCACGCTCGCTGCGGAAACCGAGGCGTTCGTAGAAGTGGCGGTTCGCCGCGACGAGGCGGGACTGCCGGTCCTTCATAAAAAACGCGACGCCTGCGATATGTTCGAAGATCGCGTGGTAGCTGCTCTCCGCCACGACGGAGCGGATGAAGCGGTCGCGGAGTGAAGACGAGCTTTTGCGTTTGCGGGCGGCAGGCATGTTGTGTCCGATTTCTCACAAAACATGTCAGATGGGTTTGGCAGTGCGAGCGGTTATTGATAGCCACACGTCCGATCTCCCAAAGCCATGAACTGCATTCCCCGTCCGCTCGCCGTCTCCATCCGCGCCATCTCCGCTGCTGCGATGCTCGCCTCCGTCGCAATCGCCGCAGAGCCGCGTCCGCTGCGCGTGCTGTTCTTTGATCCGCAGGGCACCGAGCAGACGAAGGCCGGCGTGCTGCGTGTCGCGATGGAGCAGCTCGGGCGCGATGCGATTTACTTCGACTACTTCACGCCAGCATCCGGGCTGAGTGAAAAGATGGCCGGGCTTTACGACGTGGCGATGGTGCTCGGCGGCGGCGATGCGCCCGCGCTTGCGCCGTTGAAGGCGAAGCAGCGTATCGTCGCGATCAAGAACGACGATGCGCCCGCGGCGATCCGCTCGACGATCCTTGCGACGGTGGACCCGGCGGTGAAATCCGAGTGGGAGAAATTTCTCGCGCAACGCGAGCCGGAGGTGCGCGAGAAGAATCCGCTGGTCGCGAACTATGAGAAGCGCCCGCAGGCGATCACGTATCAGCATCCGTTCAGTGTGAAGGGTGCGATGGAGCGCACGCAGGTGCCGGCGGACTTGAAGCTGGAGCTTTACGCGAGCGATCCGGAAATCGGGAAGCCGATCGCCTTTGCATGGGACGCACGCGGGCGGCTGTGGGTCGCGGCGACGAGCGATTATCCGCACGGCGTGACCGATGATGGCGTGGGGCACGACAAGATCATCATTTGCGAGGACACGAAGGGCACGGGGCACGCGGACAAATTCACCGTCTTCGCTGACAAGCTGAACCTGCCGACCGGCATCGTCTTCGCGCGCGGCGGCGTGATCGTCGCGCAGCCGCCGAAGCTGCTTTTTCTGAAAGACTCGACGGGCGGCGACCACGCGGATGTGCGCGAGGTGCTGATTGACGGCTGGGGCATCCGCGACACGCACGCGCAGGCGAGCAATCTGCACCTCGGCTACGACAACTGGCTCTACGGCTGCGTCGGCTACTCGGGATTCAAGGGCACGGTCGGCGGCAAGCCGTTCGAGTTTGCGATGGGCACGTATCGCTTCCGACCCGACGGCAGCGCACTCGAATTCCTGCACCAGTTCACGAACAACTCGTGGGGCCACAGCGCGAACGACGCGGGCGATCAGTTCGGCGGCACCGCGAATGGCGCGCCGATTTTCTTCGGCGGCATCCCGAAGAGCGTCGTGCCTGCGGGCGTGAACGTGATGACCGCGAAAAAGATCAACGTCGTCGAGCAGGTGCATGCCATCACGCCGAACTACCGGCAGGTGGATGTATTCGGCACCGATGCGAATGGCGCGCACTGGGGCGGCTACACTGCGGCGGCGGGCTCGACGTTCATCTATTCGTCAAAGCTGCCCGCGCGCTTCCAAGGCAAGGCAATGGTTTGCGAGCCGACGATGAAAGTTGTGGAACTCATGGACGTGCAGCCCGATGGCGCGGGCTGGAAGGCGCTCGCTGCGCTGCCGATTTTCGCGAGCAGCGACGAGTGGACTTCGCCCGTTTATTCCGAGGTCGGGCCCGACGGCGCGGTGTGGGTCGCGGACTGGCAGAACTTCATCATCCAGCACAACCCCACGCCGAGCGTCGCGCGCGGCGGCTTCGACGCGAAGACCGGCGCGGGTGGCGCGCACGAAAATGCGCTGCGTGATCACAACCGTGGCCGCATCTACCGCATCGTCGCAAAGGACACGCCCGCGGTGATGCCGAAGCCGCTCGCCGGTGCGCCGACCGCCGAGCTTGTCGCGGCGCTGAATTCCGACACGCAATACTGGCGGCTGCTTGCGCAGCAGATGATCGCGGATGGCAAGAAGACCGACGCCGCGCCTGTGCTGAAGCAGCTCGTGCTCGCGAATGACGGCAGCAATGGAGCAATCCACGCATTGTGGGCGCTGCAAGGTCTCGGCGTGCTCGACGCCGACACGCACCGCGCCGCACTCCTCGCGAAGGACTCGCGTCTCCGCCGCAATGCCGTCCGCACGCTCGGCAGCGACGCCGCGGCGCAGCACCTCTTCTTCGGCTCCGGTGTCGTGAGCGATGCGGACCTGCACACACGCCTCGCCGCATTCGTGAAGCTCGCCGAGTTTCCCACCACGCCAGAGATCAAGACGCTCACCGGCAAGCTCGCGGGCGACCCTGTGGTGAGGGGCGACGAGTGGCTCGCCGAGGCCGCGAAGATGCTCGCGAAGAAACACCGCGCGAACGCTTACAAGGAAGGCCCGAACCTTCTTGTCAACGGCGACCTTGAGAAGCTCGGCGCGGACGGCCTGCCCGAGGGCTGGAAGCGCCGCGACTACGGCGGCAATCCCGGCAGCAAGGGCGCGGAGTGGAAAGTCGTGAGCGGCGAAGGCCAGACGCATGGCGGGAAGAACGCCCTGCGCTGCATCACGCGCGACGATGGGGACACGAGCCTCTTTCAGGACGTCGCCATCAAGCCGCACACGATGTACCGCCTCGCGGGCTGGGTGAAGACGCATGCGCTCAAGGGCAAGGTGAGCTTCAACGACCACATCGGCCGCGCGGAGACCGAGCAGGTGAAGGCGCGCGAATCCGGCTGGGTTGAGGTCGAGGCGACCTTCGACAGCAGGGAGCGCACGAAGGCCAGCATCAACATCCTGCACGTCGCGAAGGGCGACGGCTACTTCGACGACGTGCGGCTGTGCGAGCTGGTGCCCATCGAGTCCGAGGACAAGCTCATAGCGGGCGACGCGGAGCGCGGGAGGAAAATCTTTTGGGAGCATCCCGTCGCCGCGTGCAAGAACTGCCACATGCTCGGCGGAGTCGGCAGCACCGTCGGCCCGCCGCTCGACGGCATCGCCGCCCGGCAGACTGCCGCTTACATCAAGGAGAGTCTGCTGGAGCCGAACAAGGTGCTCGCGAAGGGCTACGAAAAACTCGGCATCTCGCCGATGCCGCCGATGGGCCTCATCCTCAAGCCGCAGGAGCTGGAGGACATCCAGGCATTCATCCAGACGCTGAAGCAGCCGGCGAAGTAGCGCCGGAGTGCCGTCCGTCCCGATGGTCCCGGCTCGTGCGCGAAGCGCAAACTTTCCTCGGTGGTCGCCGACCCGGAAATTGGAATCCTGCGCGTTTAGCCATGTGGCCTGCCGGGGACGGGGCTCGCCGGAAGACTGACGCGATTTTTGCCTTTGAAAATCACGCAAGCCCTAAGATTGCCCGTGCTGGAATGTTTTTCACCCGAGCTTCATGCTCTCCGACTCCCGCTGGGGGCCGACACCATCCCCGCCGATCATCCCATGAGAATTCTTTTCACGCCCCGCATTTTTGCATCTGCCGTCGTGCTGGCATTTCTTCCGTTGAATGCCATCGGTGACGAAAATCGCGAGAAGACGAAGGTGCCCGATGCTCCGCAGAAGGCTTCCGCAAAGAAGTGCGAGCCCGAAAAGCCACCCGAAAAGGAACTCGCCGTGCCATCGTGGGTGACGAAGCATTTTCTCGGAACGCCGGTCGCCAAACGGATCGCCAAACTCCAGGCCGAACTCGACGCGGCGATCGCCAAGCGTGGCCCGGCCCGCGAGGAAGCGGAGAAAGCCCGCCATGTTGCGAATGAGCTGGGACACACGGTGGACGATCTGGACAAGCAGATCCGATGGCTCGAGAGCGAAAGGTTTCACGTCCTGCAAAACGGCGAGAAGCAGCGCCGCGAGGTGTCGCTGGACAAGGCGGATCTTGAAAATGCGCAGCGGATTTCCAGACTCGAAGGCCAGGTGCGCGAACTGACTTCGCGACTGGAAGCTGCCAACAAGCAGCATCAGGAAAAGAAATAGTCACCGGCTGGCTGGCCGCCGACTACTGCGGTGCGGTGGAGCGGTGGAGGTTCAGGCCAAATCGAATCCCGGGATCGTGCCGGTGCTCGATCCGAAGGCGTTCACATCCGCACCGAGGCGGCGGAGAAACTGCACGTAGAGATTGCTGAGCGGCGGATTTTTCCTCGGGTCGAAGGCGAGATGCTGCCCGTGCTTGAAGCCGCCTCCGGCGACGATGATCGGCATGTTCTTGTTATCGTGGCTGCTCGCGTTGCCGAGATTGCTGCCGAACATCACGATGGTGCGATCGAGAAGCGTGCCGCCTTCTTCACGCGTGCCTTTGAACTTCGCGAGCAGTTCGCCGAAGAGCTTCATCTGCTGGATTTCGAGGACCTTCAACTCGGCGAGCTTGGCCGGATCCTGGCCGTGGTGCGAGAGCACGTGCCAGTCGCTGCTGACTCCGGGGATGATGGGCACTGCGTTGAGGCCGTTCAGCGCAAAGGTGATGAAGCGCGTCGAGTCCGTCTGGAGCGCGAGGTGCATGAGGTCAATCATCAGCCGCACGCGCGCGGGCACCTCAGTGGCGCTGGCGATGTCCACGGGCGGTTTGGCGTCCACTTTCGGCTTCGGGCGCCGTGTCCAGTCCTGCGCCTTCACCATGCGCAATTCGACTTCGCGGACGGCGGTGAAATATTCGTCGAGCTTGTCGCGGTCCGGCTTGCCGAGGCCGCGTTGGAAGTCCTTCGCCTCTCCCATCACGGTGTCCATGATGCTCTCGCCCTGCTTGAGCCGCTGCACCTGCGTGTTGATTTCATTCGCCGTGCCCTCCACGAACATGCTTTTGAAAACACGCGACGGCCTTTCCTCCGGCGGAATCGGCACGCCGCCGCGCGTGAATGACAGCCCGCGGCTCGACGACGATGAGAGCGCGAGCGACGAAAACCGCGTGTCCGGCACGAGCTTCTCGATTGCGAATTGGTCGAGCGAGATTGTGTTCTTGAAATTGTCCGCGCGCGGGTGCGGCGCGGCGGTGAGATAGCTCCGCTCCGCCGGATGCCCGCCATCCACCTCGGGATGCGAGAGGCCGGAGAAGACGGTGAAGTCGTTACGGAAGTCCCGGATCGCTTCGAGGTAGGGCGTCAGCGCGTAATCTTTGCCGGCCTTTTCTGGAAACAAGTTCGGCGTGTGCAGGCCCAGCGAGGTATTGATGCAAATCATCCGGCGCGGCGGCGCGGCGGCGGCCTGCGCGCGAGACGGGATCATCGCTTCGAGCAGCGGCAGCGCGAGCGTAACGCCAGCGCCGCGGAGAAATGTGCGGCGGGAGATGCGGTGGAATGTGCTCATGGGTGGTGATTCGAGACAATCAGACAGGGAGATGGTGGGAAAGGTTCATATTGGGAAACCGGGCCTGCAAGCTCGGCTCCCAGCATCCTGTTTGGGCATGGACGCGATGGATTTTGAGTAATGTCCCCAGCGGCAGAATTGTTTGTCCCATTCTTGCCCGTCTCCGGGCGCGATTGACCTGAGATCCGCGCTGCGACGCGCTCGTCGCGCCTTGGAGTGCGGCGGGAAGCGCAGCGCCACGCCGCTTTCAGAGGGGATTTTCGGCTGGGAGCCGACGCGCCTTTCGCACAGATGTCGCTCCTCGCGCGTGCGTCGCCAAAGCGGTGTCGCGCTACGCTTGCCACCGCACTCCACAGTTTCCCGCGTTCCACCCATTCACGGTCGCAAGTGTTCCGCAAATTCCGAGAGCTGGCATCACTCCCCATTACCCCAGCAGTCCCGGCACGAGTTCGTTGAACTCCTGCCGCAATGCTTCCGTTCGTGTTGTTGGACGAAGCCGATTCCACACAGCCCTTCATCCCCGCCAGGACTTCCCCACGGACCTTCACTTCCCGCATCTACTTCGCCGGCCCAGGCTTCGTCGCCGCCGCCACCGCTGGCTTGGCCGGCGCGCTGCCGCCGCGATCCACCACCACGCGGGCGCTCAGGTAGCCGGCGTAGAACTCCGGGTTCGACAGGCGGAACTTCGTCATCTGCTTGTCCAGCCGGTCGCGCAGCAGGTCCGTCACGGTCGTGATCAGGTCCGGCAGCGTCGCCGTCTCGCCCGCGCGGCCCGCGATGGCCGTGCGCGGCTGGTTTTTGATTCCGTCAAAATCCGCCGTCAATTGCTCCAGCTCCGTCACGTCCGCATCCGTCACCAGATGGTCCGCCAGCGCCGCCTCGTTGGCCTTTGCCAAAGTGGCCACCCGCTTCCCCGCCGTCAGCAGATCGTCATCCGAGAGCTTGCCCAGCCCCGCCTTGGAAAACTCCACCTGCGCCGCCAGCACCGGATCCTTCGCCGCCGCCGCGATGGAGGCCAGTTGATCCCCGATCTCCAGAATCTTCGCCTCGTAATCGTGCCGCACATTGCCCTTGGCGCCCGCCGCCCCGGTCGTCGGCGCCTGCTGCTTGCCGACCTTGTTCGCGATGGACTCGATGTCGGCATCCAGCTCCGCCATCGTATCCACCGCCGCCTTCATCGGCGTCCAAATCGGCTTGTTGGCATCCGAATTCATGTAATCGGACACGGTTCCAAACATCGTCACACGGTTCTCTTGGTTCTGGGTCATGCCCGAAAATTTGAGAGCCGTTCCGAGCTGTCAACCCAGAATTACGCTCAAATTGAGCATCGTCCGCGCGACCTTCAGCATCGTCCCCAAAGTCGCCATCATCGTCCGCATGGCCATCAGCATCCCGCGCACCGCATTGAGAC
>CAIRYQ010000061.1 GCA_903882875.1 uncultured Spartobacteria bacterium
GCTCTCTCGCCGACCTGCGCTCCAAGCTCATGCGCTACATCCGCCAATACAATAAAACGGCAACCCCAATCAAATGGACTTACTCCAATCCCAAACAAAGAATCAAACCGTAGCTGATTCATGTGTTACGTTGCACTAGATTGCATCCTTGACCTCTCCAACTGCACGGAACTCGCGGAGCGAGTCGGAGAAAGCGAGATCCTGCGTCTCTTCTCAGCCGAAGAACGAATGAGAATTGATTGGGGCCTTTGGATGGCTTCATGGACTGTAAACATGATAGCCTGCACACATGAGACCAAGTTTCTTGGATGCGATGGCTTGGTGCTTAATCTGATCATTAAGAGTCTTGAAGAACAATTACCCCAATTGCTTCCGCACGATTCCAGAATGGTTCGTATCGGGACTTTGTTGACGAACAAAGAGGAATTAGCGTTACTAAAATCTCATTACCCGCTCAAACATTCGTTCTTCAATCCCATTGCTAAACGGGAGGAAAGTGTCGGCTTCCTAGCCCGTGCAGTGCTACCAATCCGGGTGGATATTTTGATGGACTCCTTCAAGATAGGCTTCCTCCTGGATGACAGGGCTCAAATCCTATGTCCGGCTTCCATACTGGAACGATGGAAAATGGCGATCAAAGGGTGGGATACCAAGACAGACGGTGGTTTAATGCAAATGGCGATGCGGTTTTTTAGTCTTGTTTCCAATTCTGGAGTGATCACGAATAGCGCTCGTGATTTAGAGGCGACATTCTTGATTTATACGAGTTTGGAAAGCGAGTATACAAGTTCCCGCGCATTTTTGAGGAACATCGGGTCTTCTTCGGGCGAAGAAACTGACCGAAGCTAACCACGGATATTTTCACAAACCGGCTGCGGCAACATGGGAAAGCAGCTCGAAAAATAGGGAACGAGGGACAGACTGGTTATTATGACCCGGTCTGCTCTTAGCTTTGCGTGAGACGGCATCTTTATTCTCTAACATTCACGTTGGCCTCTGCATGGAATTATGTAACGGTTCATGACCCGAACGCCTATGCCACTGCACCCAAGAAAACCACTCGACCCACAACTGGTAGCCAGAATCCGCCCTCACATGGAAGAGGAAGATACCCAAAGCCTACTAGCTATTTACCAAGACTATGAGGTTTCCAGATGGTCACCGGAAGCTTTTCAGGCTATTCGTTACATTCTTATTGAACGAGGCCAGGAGATTCCACAGCCATCCCCTAAACTTTGCCCCGCCTGTGCCGTAAGCGCACCCGGCCATGCATTAGACTGCGAATGTGGCTATGACTTTACCGTTCCACTCATCATCGAAGATGCCCCCAAGCCGTTTGTCGCTCATTGCAACCTTCTGCAATTCAAGTGCGACCAAGAATGGGAATCGTTGGATAGGACATCCGACCGATATATGCGTTACTGCCGCAAATGTGACCACCGTGTTTATTTTTGCCGTACCGAAGACCAGTTTCGGAATCACGCCAGCAGCGGCCACTGTGTGGCCATAGCTGTTACAACACCCGGCGACCTAAAAAATGAAATCCGCTCTCTTGGCGTACCAAGGCCACCAAGACCCAAATGACGCGCCTTGTTTAGCCCCAACCAAAGATGGGTGAAGGCCGGGCTGTTTTCCGCCTTCAGGATGGCTCAGAGCACCATCTGCTGCGCCGTGTCGCTCAGTGGCCGGCGAGCTGTTCGAGACGTGCGAGGGAAAAGACTCCGCCGCCATTCAGGAAGAAGCGGGTGAGCTGCTCGCGCAGCGTCCGGTAGAGCGCGGGGTCTGTGCTGGCGAGGGATGCGGGCACATCACGTCTGGCGAAGCGCACGAGTGCGGCGACTTCCGCCCAGCGTTTCTCCTTGAGATAAACGTCAATCAATTCCTGCCGGGCGAGGAGTTCGCGGGCGATGAGTTCTTCTTCGCGGGCTGTCATGGGGTGAGGACTTCGAGATAGACGAGGTTTTCCTCCGCGCGCTCGCGGCTGCCGGGCGGAAAGGCTGCGACCAGTTTTTCGAGGATGCGCATCCACTCTGCGGCATTCAGCGTCGGATTTATCTCCTGCGAGCATACCGGCGGCGGGCGGCGGCGGCAATTCCCAATGTCGCCCTTGCGATATTCCCGGAAACAATAAAGCCGCCCCGGTATCATACCCCCCTCACTCCCCGACGCCCGTCCGAGTTCTGACCATCCACGGCGCTGCGGGCGCGAATGCATGGCAGATATTCCAAAGTGCATAGTACCATCCTTCGGCATTTTCGGGAAAAATGTAACCGTGAGTGGGCGGAGCGCAGGAAACTTTGGAGTGCGGTGGCAAGCGAAGCGCGACACCGCTTTGGCGACATACGCACGAGGAAAGACACCTGCGCGAAAGGCGCATCTCCTCCCAACCGAAAATCCCCTCCGAAAGCGGCGTGGCGCTGCGCTTCCCGCCGCACTCCAGGGTGCCACGCGGGCCGCCATCCGTCCCTCGCAATTTTGAAAGCTGGTATGGCAGGCCCTGCCTGTGAAGTGAGCGGCTTGCCTCGGAGTCGGCTGCCATTGGTTCGGATGCGAGCGCCGTTACCTCGGGTGTGACCGCCATTCACTCGGAAGTGAGCGCCGTTGCCTCGAAAACGACCGCCGTTGCAACAGGTGCGACTGCTGTTGCTTCGGAAGCGACTGGCGTTGTTTCGGAGGCGACCTCCGTTAGTTCAGAAGTGGCCGCTGTTACCTCGGCACTGACCGCCGTTATCTCGGAAGCGACTTCCGTTGCCTCAGAAGCGACCTTTGTTACCTCGGAGACGGCTGGCGTTATCTCGGACGTGAGCGGCATTAGCTCGGAAACGATTGCCGTTACCCCGGGTGCGATTGCCATTGTCTCGGAAGTGACTGCCCTTGCCACGGAGACGGCTGCCAACTGCCTCGTAAGTGCCGCATTTTTCGCCAAACAGAGCCTTGGCACGGCCGTTGCTTTATATCGCCCCGCCATTCGCATGAAGCGGGTGGCGATAACACAAAAATAGCCTAATACACAAACACATGAATGTAAAACCAGCAATTGGTTTCCTTCTGGCGGATGGGCAAGCTCCATTCACAGACAAAGTCACAGCCATCCTCCAATGGATGACCGGCAACGCGAACTATCCCTCACCGACGCCACCCCTGGCGACGGTGCAGACGTCCTTCGACGCCTATAAGACGGCGGCGGCGGATGCCGCGCAGGGCGGCGTGCAAAACACCGCGGTCCGCAATGCGCGGCGCAGTGAACTCGTCGCGCTGCTGCGCCAGCTCGCGAACTATGTGAGTTCCACGGCCAATGGCAACATGGAGACGCTCCTGAGCAGCGGCTTCCCGGTGCAAAAGCCAACCCGCACCCCCGTCGGCCCGCTGCCCGCGCCTTACCCGCCGACCGTGACGCAAGGGCCTGTCTCGGGCACGCTCTCGGCAGTCTCGTCGCCAGTGTATGGCGCGACCAGCTATAACTGGAGCCTCGCGCTCGCATCCGCACCGGACACCGACGTGCAGACGGCACAGACGACCGGCGCCCGCACGCTGTTCACCGGACTAACCCCAGGCCAGATCTATGTAATCTCCCTGAATGCCGTGGGCGCAGCCGGCGTGAGCGACTGGAGCGACTACGGCACGCTGATGGTGGTGTGAGCAATTTGGTCGAGCTAACGCAGGCGGCGCGTCCAGCAATGGGCGCGCCGCCTTTCTTTTTGGAACAAGGAACAGGCTTGGAACAAAAGGCGGACTATCAGCTTCAGTTCATGAAAAGCATGGCACTTCCCTCTCATCCCTTGGGCTTTTTTTCATTTCCTACCTTCTTGGCTTCCAAATTAAGCCACTGCCTCACCTCGAAGTGCTCCTCCGTGCGCCTCCCTCCGGCGGCGGATGCGGCGCGCGCCGATTTTTCGCGTTGCCGGTGAATGAGCGCGCTTGCACGGTGCGCGGTGCCGTTCCCATGAAACCGCCCTTCGCACGTCTGCTCCGCATCCTCGTGTTCATCCT
The DNA here is from genome assembly GCA_903882875.1 of uncultured Spartobacteria bacterium. Taxonomy (GTDB): domain Bacteria; phylum Verrucomicrobiota; class Verrucomicrobiia; order Chthoniobacterales; family Chthoniobacteraceae; genus SXWH01. Next base: position 3,991 of record CAIRYQ010000061.1, read on the forward strand.
CACCGTGTCGGCAGTGTGCGCCGCGGATTTGCCGAAGGGCTTCAGCGTGCCGCCGGATTTCCGAGAGTTTCCGCAACGGCGGAAGTATCTGGATTTCGACACGGCGGAGTTCTCCTTCCTCGCGCCCGGCGAGAAGAACACGACGCATCTGAAACTGGAGGGCCACACCGACAACACCGGCGCCGTGCCGCACAACGAACAGCTCTCCACCGCACGCGCCGCGAGCGTGAAGCAATGGACCACGGCATCGCCGCCGCCCGCCTCACGAGCAAAGGCTACGCGGCGACAAAGCCCGTGGCCGACAACAAGACCCCCGAAGGCCGCGCGAAGAATCGCCGTGTGGAAGTGGCGAAGCCCTGAACGCGCGCGAAAATCGCATTCACACTTGCACCCGGAGCACAGACCGGGAAATGTCCGCAGCTTGGGTTCCATGCAGGGACGCGCGCCCGCGCACTGGGGTTCATACAGAAAATCACGCAACCACTTTTTCACACCATGCCAGTCGTCGCCAAAGGACTCGAAGGAATCATCGCCAACTCCACCCGCCTCTCCGATGTGCTCGGGGACATCGGCCAGCTCATCTACGCGGGCTATGACATCAACGAACTCGCGGGCAAGGTCAGCTTCGAGGAAGTCGTGCATCTGCTCTGGTACGGCGAACTCCCAAACTGGCGCCAGCTCAACGCGCTCCACGAGACGCTGCGCGCGCACCGCGATCTGCCGCAGGGTATCATTGATTTCCTCACCTCCGCGCCAAAGGACGCCGGCCCGATGGATGTCATCCGCACGGCAGTCTCGATGCTCGGGCTCTACGATCATCATGTGGACGACACCTCGGTGGATCGCAATCGTGAGCGCGCCGTGGGAATCACCGCGCGGATTTCCGTCATCGCCGCATATTTCCACCGCGCGCGCTCCGGCAAATCGCTCCCGCCCGTGCGCAAGGATCTCGGCGAGGCCGCGCATTTTCTCTACCTGCTCACCGGCGAGACGCCTTCCGACGAGGCCGCGCAGACTCTCGACGTGGCCTACGTGCTGCACGCGGATCACGGGATGAATGCGAGCACGTTCAGCGCGCGCGTGACCATCGCCACGCTGAGCGACATGTTCTCCGCGATCACCAGCGCCATCGGCACGCTGAAAGGCCCGCTGCACGGCGGCGCAAACGAAGGCGTGATCCACATGCTCCAGGAAATCGGCAGCGAGGCGAACGTGGACGCGTGGATCGAAAACGCGCTCGCGCAGAAGAAAAAAATCATGGGCATCGGCCACCGCGTTTACAAGGTGCTCGACCCGCGCGCGCCGCATCTCCGGGCCATGGCCATCAAGCTCACCGAGAAAGCCGGTGACCCGAAATGGCTCCGCATGAGCGAGCGCATCGCGACGATCATGAAGGAGAAGAAGGGGCTGAATGCGAACGTGGATTTCTACAGCGCCACCGTCTATTATTCGCTCGGCCTGCCGACGGACATGTTCACACCCATCTTCGCCATCTCGCGCACCGCGGGCTGGACCGCCCACGTCCTCGAACAGCTCGCCGACAACCGCCTCTACCGCCCGCTCAGCGAATACACCGGCCCCGCCGTCGGCAAGAAAGTCACGCCGATCGCGCTGCGCGAATAGCGGGGCTTTTTTCACGCAGGGCGGACCGGCGTTTCATCAGAAGCGCCATTGCGAGCAAGACGAGGAGTTTCTCGTCTTGCTGCGAAACTAGAGCGGTTTCAAGAGTGGCCATTATTGGATGAAGGCGCGGCAGCACCGGTGAAGCGCGTCGCTCCGTGCGCGCTTCTTCCGATTGCAAGCAAGCCTTGCAATCCACGCCGAAACGCGCGCGGAGCGACGCGTTCCACCGCGCCACCGATCGCCGAACCACTACGGCTACACTTGAACTGAAAATGCTCTAACAGAGCCCGTGTTGCTGAGGCGCATCCATGTGGCTCGCAGATTCGGCGCGTAGGGCGATGGATTCACGGGGGAAGTCCTCGGAAAGCGCCCTTTTCATCTCCAGAAAAAGGCACGCCGCGAAGGCCATCCACGGGATGTTCGTGGTGAGCAGCCATATCCAGTTGGTCGCTTCGCGGGCGATGCCGAAATCCCACGGCAGCCCGCCGCAAAACACCGTGTAGAAGACGAACAGGTGAACCGTTCCAGCCGCGGCAATCCACGGCGAAAACCGTGGCCTCGCGACGGCGAGAAAAGGCGCGCTCCAGACTAAGTACTGCGCGGCGCCGGACGGCGCGAACGTCATCATCACGAGCCACAGGATCGCGATGCCCCCGAGGAGATCACCGCCTTTTCTCCGCCTCCATGCGAGTGCGAAACTGGTGCCGATGATGATGAGCTTCAGCGGGATGATCACGGCGGTCTGCGCGGCGGTGAAGTCGCCGAAACGGATGCTGCTCCACGGTTCCCATCCGGTCTGCCGCAGCCAGTAGGTGATGCCCCACGTGCCCCAGTAGCCGCCGTACGAAAGTACGTTCCGGATGAAAACCCCCGGCCCGCTCATGAGCGGATACGCCCAGCCCGCGAGCGTGAACGCGGACACCATCACAAAGAACCGCAATCCCGCCCCGCGCGAAATCCAGTGCGCCAGAAAAAGCGGCGCAACGATGATGCCGGCCGCCTTCACATTGAATGCGACCGCGAGCACAAGCGCCGAAAGAATCAGATTCCCGCCCGCGGCCAGCGCGGCGGCGGCAATCAAGAATGCCGTCATGATCGGATCCACGTTGCCGTGGAATCCCGACACCATGAGCGACACCGGGCTCGCGGCGAAAACCATCACCGCGATGCGGACACGCCGGTCGTCGAGCCGTGCGATTCGGAGCACCGCCCACACCGCAAGCAGGTCCGCAGCAATCGCCGGAACGCGCCACCAGAGCGCAAAGGACTGCGGATCCTTTGGGAAGAGCCCCCGCAGCGCCGAGGCGAACCACCCGACGAGCGGCATGTGGTTGAAGAGCGGGTTGCTTTTCCAAAGCTCCGGCATCCCGGACACCACGATGCGCCCGCCAAAATCCCAGAACGATGCAACGTCCACGGTTCCTTTCGTGCGGGAGGCGAGCAGCAGCTTTGCCAGCGTCGCGAGTACGGCAAGCAGCCAGATGACGCGCCGGTGTGCGCGGGGATCCGAATCATTTGGTGTGGGCTGCACGCCGGAGGGAAAGCAGGCTTCGGGCCGCGGCGGACTGCGGGCGGCCTAACGTCGTGGCGAAGTGGTTTGCGCCACTTCGGATCCAAGCTGCACAGAGCGTGCATGAACAAGGGGCGATGCCTGCTTTTTCGACGGCGGGTCATCCGCCATGCGATGGAAATTTTGCACCATCAGCACCGTGGCCGCCAGCGCGATGCCCGAGGCGATGAGCGCGGTGATCGGCCCCCAGATGGGCGCAGTGTTTCGTGGGGCTCTCAGGCCGCATTCGGGACATTCGGAAGCGTAGCTCAGGAAAGTGTGTCGGCAGCGCGGGCATTGGATCGTTTGCATGGTCGTCTGTCGTGGCACAGCAGACGTGCCTTCATGCGGCGCAAGGGACAAGGGGCGGTTGGTTACGTTTTGCCATTGAGCAATGCGAAGCAGGAGCGAATGTGGCGGGCTTGTCGCAGGGGTGACGCAATGAACGTGATCTTCGTCCTGGCATGACGAGACAGAAGGGTGACGCACATGTCCGTCACATCGGATTTCAGCGAAGATGCGGGACAGGGCGTGCTCTCACGCGGAGCGCGTTGTGCCGACTGCCCTCTCCAAGCCGCAATGTTTGCACCGGGACGAGTTCACACAATCGTGACAAGGCCCCGCTTGCCGAACGCGGGGCGGGCGGCACACTGGCCGCGCTTTTCATGAGCAAGACCACCAGCAAGAAAATCCTGGTCGCAGAGGACGAAGACGATGTCCGGCGGCTCGTCTGCAACAGCCTCAAGAACGCAGGCTTTGCCACGCTCGAAGCCGGCGACGGCCCCGGCGCGCTCGAAACCGCCCGCACCCA